>CAZKCI010000035.1:0-8158 GCA_964551475.1 uncultured bacterium
TCTTTGATGCACACACAGCGATTCTAATGAGGGAAAACGGAATCAAAACGATCTATACGAAAGACTCGGACTTCAATCGGTTTCCGTTTCTTGACACGGTAGATCCGATTACGGAATATCGCCGAACAACGGCATCCAGGATATTGCCGCGACGCCGCGGCAAATCCTGATGCCGTCGCGTTCGGTGCCAGACGAAAATGGATTGCCCGTGAACCAGCAGGGAGGTACTATCGTGGCATGACACCCACGCTACGGGAGCTAGAAACGCTATCCGTGTCCGAGCGTGTGCAACTCGTGGAGGATCTGTGGGACAGCATCGCGCGAAGCAACGCGAATCTGCCCGTCCCGCAGTGGCAGAAAGATGAACTGGCCCGCCGGAAACGGAACTACCGCCAGAACCCCGGTTCCGGCGAGAGTTGGGAGCAAGTCAAGCAGTCAATCCTCCGGCAGAAATGACTGAGCCACCCATCTTTCTCCCAGAGGCCAAGGCGGACGTTGCCGACGCCTACCTTTGGTACTGAAGATCAATCTCAAGGACTCGGCCTGGAGTTTCTGCGCTGTGTCGAGGCAGTTCTTCTTTCGGTTCAGCGGACCCCTCTCCTCTATCCCAGCGTTCACGAGTCCTATCGCAGGGCTCTTATTCGCCGATTCCCTTTCGCCATCTTTTTCGAATTCGAGCAGGATCACAATCGTTGCATCATCTACTCGGTCTTCCATTGTTCCCAGAATCCCGAGAAGTGGCGGAACCGACTTCGACCCCAGAACGACAAGCGCCGAACAACGGCCTGAACCGTACCGGTGACCCGTTGCGCAGTTCACCATCCGATTAAGCCGGGCGTTAGACGCGACGCTTACCCGTCGCGTCTAAGACCTTGGGTTGGTTAAAAGACGAGGTTAATGGTGCGGCACGCCGGCTGGCCGGCCAACACCATTAACCTAACCCATTGACCAAACCCATTTCCTGACCTTAACCCATCTGCTTATAAGTTAAGGAGGAGCTGCTCCGGCGGCTCCTCCTTCGCTTTGCCCGGGTAGAACCTCCCGTTCAGTGTGAGGAAATTCCTCGCCCGGCCGGTCGGGACGCGCAGCTGCTTGAGCGCCTCGAGCGAGTTTATCTTCCCCTGTCTCCGCAGTTCGACGATCTTCTCGGCCGAGACCGGGCCGAGTCCGGGCACCCGCAAAAGCTCCTCCCGGGCGGCCCGGTTGATCTCCAACGGGAAGAGATCAGGGTGGGATTGCGCCCAGGCGAGCTTGGGATCGATGTCCAGGCGGAGGTTGCCGGTCGCGTTTTCGAAGGGGAGTTCCGAGAAGGAAAATCCGTAGAAGCGCAGGAGCCAGTCCGACTGGTAAAGGCGATGTTCTCGGACGGGTGAGGGGGCGGCCGCTTTCGCCAGCGGCGTTCCCCACACGGGCCTGAGAGCGCTGTAGTAGGCGCGCCGCAGAGAGAGGTTGCGGTAGAGCCAATCGGAGGCGGTCATGATCTCCCGGTCGCTCTCACCGGCCGCCCCGACCACGAACTGGGTGGTGATCCCGGCCGGGATCCCGGCGCAGCGTTTCGCCCAGGCCAGCCGCTGGATCATCCCCTCCTTCAGGTTCTTGTGAGGGGCGATCAGGCTGAGCCGGCTTTGGTTGGGGGCTTCCAGGTTCACGGAGACCCGGTCGGCGATCCGGCAGGCCTCCGCCACCGCCCCCTCGCTCACACCGGGCAGGATCTTCAGATGGATATAGCCGCGGAAGTGGTAGCGCTCCCGGATGATCGACACCGCGGCGATCATCTTTTCCTGCACCCGCTCGGGATGATCCGGGATGGCGGAGGAGAGGAAGAGCCCCTCGACGATCCTCCGACGATGGAGGTCGATAAAGGTCCGCGCCAGCTCCTCGGGCTCCCAGCGGCACTCCGGGGTGTCGGCGGAGGAGCGCATCGCGCAGTAGCGGCAGTCCATCCGGCAGCGGTTGTCGAGGAGGATCTTGAAAAGGCGGATCGAACCGCCGCCGGGGCGGATGCTGGTATAGACGGCGGAGCGGAGGCGGGAGGAGCGTCGGAGGGGAGCGATTCTCGCCGCCTCCGACCAGGGGGAGGCGCAGGCGTCGTCCCGGGCGGCGTCGCCCAGGAGCTTTATCTTGTCCTCCACCCCCGTCGTTCGCCGGATGAAAGTCACATGCCGATTATACGAGGGGGAGGAGGGACGGTGTCAAATTGTCAAATTGAACTTAACAATTTGACACCGTCCCTCCTCCTGTCCCTCCTCCTGCCGTCCCCGGTGCTTTACGGGACGATTTCGTCCGCGCCCCGGTCGGGGAGGGAATCGCGCGCGTCGCCGTCGATGTCGTCGGGCGGGGAATAGCGGGCGTCGGCCGTCCCCGCGGAGGGGGAACCGGGCTGCAGGTGAAGGTCGAAGTTGCCGGCGCCGTTGGCGTTGAAGACGACGAACATCGGGTTGATGTTGGCGTTGTTTCCTCCGGCGTTGCGGACTCCCCGGATCTGGTTCTGCGCGTTGACCTGCCAGAAGTCGTTCCACCCGGCCCAGGCGAGGTTGCCGCCGTCCCCGACGATCCCGATCCGATGATGAGCAATGATATTGTTGGCGACGCTGGTCGGGTTGTTCAGCCCCTGCACGCGGACGGCTTCGGTCGCGATCGCCGCGTTTAATGCGTGGGCGAAGGTGTTGTTATAGATCGAGGCCGTCGCGCCGGAGACGACGAAGACGCCGCATCCCTGGGGGGCGAGGTTGCGGTCGAAGAAGTTGTTGCGGACGTTCATCCGCGCCAGGTTCGCCAGCCAGACCGCCCCGCCCCGGTAGGTGGCGCGGTTCTCGAGGAACTCGTTGCCTTCGATCGCGCTGTTCGCGTTCAGGCGCCCGCTGAGCGCCACCCCGGCGCCGTCAAGGGCGGTGTTGAAATGGAGGTCGCAGCCGCTCAAGGTCACGGTCGAGCCCAGGCCGTAGAGGCCGCCGCCGTCGCGGGGGCAGTTTCCTCCGTCGATGAGGCAGTTCTCGACCACGACGGCGCTTCTCAGGGCGTAGATCGTGCCGCCGTTCCCGACCGTGGCATCGTTGTCGAAGAAATCCATGTTGGAGATCCGGGCCGTCCGAGGGTTGTCGACCAAGGCGATACCCCCGCCCTCCCCCGCGTCGTTCTCCATGAATACATGCTCGCTGAAGGAGCAGGTCAGCGCGCCGCGGACTTCAATGCCTCCGCCCCGGCTTGCCCGGTTGCACTTGATCTCGTTTTCCGCGCTGACCACCGTGCCGCCTCCGGTCAGGAAGAGCCCGCCTCCGTAGTTCGCGGCCACGTTGTCGTGGATGTAGTTGAAGGTGATATCCATCCGGCCGGAGCAGCTGGAGCAGACACCCGCTCCCTTGGCCGCTTGGTTATTGGCGATTTCATTGTTCCAGACCACCGCCGCGCCGTTTCCGCTGACAAAGACCCCAGAGTTAGCCCCTCCCTGGATGTCGAACTGCAAAAGCTGGCTGGCCCGCCCGACGGCGGCGTCAGTGTGCAGATCCACCACCGGTTTCGAGGCGTCGGCCGGCCGGAGCATGGGCCGGCCTTGGAAGCCGGGGGAGGCCTTGAGGGATACGCCGGCGGGAACGACGAAGTTTCCGACGTAGGGGTTCTGGTTCCATCCCACCAGGACGACATCACCCGGACGGGAAGCGTTCAAGCAGGCCTGGATGCCCGGTACCTGGTTCGGATTGTTGACCGGGCGGGTTATCGCCCATCCCTCCCTGGCTGACGTCGTCGCCGCCAAGGTCAGGATCGCGCTCACCAGAAACATTTTTCTCATGACCGTCCTCCTTTGTGGTTCGGGAGATATAAAAAGCAATTCCCGTGCCAACGATGGAGCGGCGGGAGGTGGAAGCGGTAATGTATTGCCGCACAGGGAGTTCCGATCTGGCTCTCCCCCCGAGGTCGAGAAAATCACTGCTGGCAAGCGGTTGCTCTCTCGCAACAGCCGTTGTGGAAATGAAACGGAGCGGAGGGAGGGACGGTGTCAAATTGTCAAATTGAACTTAACAATTTGACACCGTCCCTCCTGCCGGGAGGCGGAAAACGGTGCCGGAGAGCTGGAGACCGGAGAACCTGACCAGATCGCCGCGAGAGAGGTCATCAAAAGCGGCGTTAGCTGCCGAACGGTCGCGGTCGAGGCGGTGGATTTTCACGCGCTCATGGCCATTGCAGACCCAGAGATCCAGCCTGCCCCGGGTCTTGATGGGCGAGGAGACCACGCGCCAGGAACCCTCCGGGGGGAGGGCGCCCTTTCCGAAGACGAGGTAGGAGAAGTCCGTTCGGGTGGGATCGAGACCGGCCTCCCGTCCGAGCTGTTCTGTGAGCGGCGGCATGGTCGCGCGGACGGTGTCGTGGCACCAGTCCTGTTCGTTCGGGAGAGCGGGGCAGGGACCGGGTCGCGGACAGGGGGCGAGGAGAGGGAGGGGGAAGCCTTTGCTCAAAAGAAGATCGCGCCGGGAGAGAAAGGCGCGGGAGATCTCCCGCGTCGCCGGTTCGCTCAGGATGAGGGCGCCTCCCGGCCCGATCATCCCGCCCAGTCGCCGCCAGAGGGCAAGGACGGCATCGCCTCTCTCCGTCGGCTTCCGGGGATCGATCATTTCGGCCATCAAGCTCGAGGCGACGATCAGGTCATAGGTTTCCTGTCGAGGGAGGTCATACGGACGGGAAAGATCGATCGCGCGCGTGACGATCCGGAGATTCGGATGGTTCAACCCGCCCACGGAACGGCAGAGACGGGAGGCGAGGGAGAGGACCGAACGGTCGGCGTCCACCAGGGCGATTTTTTCCAGGGCCTCTCCGGCCGGCGAGGCGAGGACGGCGAGTGCCGCCGACCCCGGCCCGCAGCCGAGGTCGAGGAGCGAGCGGGGGCGGCTGTCCGGAAGGATGTTCTGCCAGAGATGGGAGATTCTGGCCGCCGCGCGGGGGAGGAAATACCAGAGGTAGGCGGGATCGGCGGCGTCCCTCCGGACGCCCGGGGAGCGATAACCGCGGTGGAGGGCGCGCAGGCGCGCGATCAAATCCGGCGCAGGGAGGGAATCGTAAGCCAGGCCGGTTTCCCGGGCAAGAGCGGAGACTATCGGAGCTGGAAGTGCGGCGGCGTACGGCGGCGGCTTCATGACAGCGAATTTTACCTTGACATAATACCGAGAGGGGAGGATTATATATTGCGATGATTATAAATCAGCGCCCCTCCCCGGGGCGCTCGGTTTATAGAGGGGGAAGAGGCAGAGGCACGTGTCCACTTTCAACCCGGGAGGGTGGTATGTCCCGCCGTGCATGGTACTCCGTCGTAGTCGTTGTTTCCCTGCTGTTCGCCGTTTCGCTAACCGTTCCCGCCCGCATCCCCGCCAAGGACATCCTGGCCTTCTCGCCCGACGACACCTTGGAAGAGATCCGTTACAAGATCGAGTATAACGGATACCATTTCACGGTCGCGGAGAACTGGGTCACCCGCCTTTCCCCCGCCGAACGCGCCGCCCTCCATAGCCGTCATGCGTCCGCCGTTCCGCGGATCAAAACCGCCAAGGATGACATCGGCCCCCTCTCCCGTTATCTCGGCCGCAAGACCCTCCCCACCACCTTCGACTGGCGGAATTACCAGGGACGTTCCTACATCGGCGCCATCCGCAACCAGGGTGGGTGCGGCTCCTGCTACTCCTTCGGGGCGAACGCCTCGGGGGAAGGGGTCTACAACTATGCCCTGGGCAAATATTATAAGTCCACGGGAGACACCACCGACCACCGCGCCGACTTCTCCGAATCCTATATCATCTGGTGCCTGGGAAGGCTGCCGGCCTACAGCGCCCACTTCTTCGGCTGCGACGGGGCGGACTGGGATTATGCCGAACTGACCGCCCTCTGCACGGAAGGGGTGGGGAACGATGTCGATTTCCCCTACGTCGAAACCGATCCCGGTTCCTGCACCCACTGGGATGACCAGACCACGATCTTCAAAGACTGGTACCGCGTCCCCTGCCTGGACACCGCGGCGATCAAGGCCGCAATCATGTACTTCGGCGTCGTGGACGTGTCGATCCAGGCCGAGGGGGCCTTCGATGGCTACAGCGGCGGTATCTTCGAGGACTCCCTGAACACCTGTCCGGGGGATCCGGGCGGGCTCGGCCCGGAATGCTACTACACCCCCACCAACCACGCCGTCGCTCTGGTTGGCTGGGTGGATAGCACCACCACACCACACTGGCTTCTGCGCAACTCCTGGGGCACCGACTGGGGCGAAGCCGGCTACATGCGCTGCGCCTACACCGCCCAGCGTGTGGGCTGCGAGGTCTCCTACCTCGTCTACGGGGCGCCGATCGCGAACGAGACCTTCACCGGTTTCGAGTCCGGCACGCGCCCGTCCGGATGGACGTTCACCAACTGCAACGCCGACACCGATACCTTCACCGGCTCGACCCAGTACGGGGTGGGCGTCCCCTCGATCATGCTCAACGCCACCGGCGACCAGGTCGTCACCGACACGTTTGCCAACTCCCGCAAACTCTCTTTCTGGGTCAAGGGGTTGAATTCTCCCACCACGTCCGACCTGCTTCTGGTCGAACAGCATTACGGGGGTTCCTGGACCAATATCACGCAAATCGCGAATAGTGCTACAGCTCGCGTCGCCGGTCCCTTCGACATCAACAGCGCCGACCAGCTGAGGTTCACCTACACCAAGTCCAGCGGCGACATCGCATTCGACGATGTCCGCATCCTCGGCGTCACGCCGACGCCGACGCCGCTGGGCTACAAGACACCGACTCCGCCGACCGGCCCGACCCCGACCGCCGCTCCGGCGACCCCGACACCGGTGCCCGCCACCCCGACTCCGGTTCCTCCGTCTCCGACGGTGGTTCCTCCGACTCCGTCGGCGGCCCCGGCGACGCCGACGTCCGCCCCCGCGACGCCGACTCCGGTTCCGGCGACGCCGACTCCGATCCCGGCCGCGACCGCGACGCCGCCTCCGGCGCCCTCGCCGACCGCGGCCGTCTGCACGAGGCTGGACGAGCATTTCGACAATTTCCAGAACGGGACCCGTCCTTCCGGGTGGACGTTCACTAACTGCAACGCCGACTCCGACAGCTACACCGCGTCCGGCTACTACGGTCTGGCTCTGCCTTCGGTGGGCATGGACGCCAGCGGCGACCAGATCATCACCACGACCTTCGCCAACGGCGCCAATCTCCAGTTCTGGCTGAGAGGGACCGGGACGCAGGCAACCAGCTCCTTGCTGGTCGAGCAGTACGCTGGATCGTGGTCGAATGTGGTCGAACTCTCCCCGTTGCCTACTACGGGAACGGTGGAAGGACCCTACTCCCTGAACACCTTGACCACGCAGCTCCGTTTCACCTACACCCAGTTTGCGGGCGAAGGGAACCTGGCTTTTGACGACGTCCAGGTCTCCTGCGGAATCACGCCCACCCCGGCTCCGGCGACTCCGACGCCGATCCCGGCCGCGACCGCGACCGTCGCTCCGGCGACGCCGACACCGATAACGGCAGCGACCGCGACGCCGATAACGGTTGCGACCGCGACGCCGAGCCCGGCGCCGACCGCGACTCCGATTCCGCGGACGCCGACGCCTGTTCCGGCCGCGACCGCGACACCGGTGGGGCCGACGCCGACGTCTGCTCCTCCGACGCCGACCGCCGCCCCGAACTCGCCGACGCCCTTTGTCGGGCCGACACCGGTGCGCCATGTCTTTGACGCCGCCGACTTCAACGGCGACGGGGCGGACGACCTGGGACTCTGGCGGCCGTCGAACAGCACCTTCTACGTGTACAACATCAGCACCGTCGCCTACGGGATCGCCAATGACATCCCGATCACCGGCGACTACAACGGTGACGGCACGGCCGACTACGGCGTCTTCCGTCCTGGGGCGGCGGTGGGGGCGAGCGCCCGTTGGTGGGTGCGGGGTATCTACAGCGGCACGCCCTACACCAACTTCCTCTTCGGGGCCTACGGGGACATCCCGGTCCCGGCCGACTACGACGGGGACTTCCGGACCGACACCGCGATCTGGCGGCCGACCGGCTCGGGTTGCCTCTACGCGATCAAGAGCCAGACGAGGTTCTACTACGGGGTGTCCACCGACCTGCCGGTCCCGGCGGACTACAACGGGGACGGCCGGGCGGACCCGGCGGTGTTT
>CAZKCI010000036.1:0-1782 GCA_964551475.1 uncultured bacterium
CCTCCCAGGTTCGTCACCTTGAGCGTCTGGTCGAGGACATCCAGGCAAAGGCGCGGGCCCTCCGCTGTGACCAGCGTGAGGCAGACACCGCTCACAGACACGCTGTCGCCCGGCTTGAGGCCGGGGGCGATCCCGGGCGCCCGGAGGGAGAGCTTCCCTCCGGCGAGCTTCTCGACTTTCCCGATTTCCTTGATGATCCCGGTGAACATGGTTGGTCTCCGGCTAAAGCCTATTCTTTCCACGAATTTACACGCTTGCTTCCAAATGAATCTCTTCTGTTCTCTCCCTTGTTTCAGTTTGTGGGAGCGGCGTCTCGCCGCGATCCGACCAAGCTAATGGATCGTGGCCCCGATCTTTATCTGCATAATACTCGTAATCGGGGCAGGCAGGAATGCCCCTCCCACATCTGATCCTAGCGCACTTTATCGAATGCGGGCTACTCTTCCGCGGACGCAGATGTCGCCTCCAATCCGGCGGATGGCTATGTCTTCGATTTTCACCGCCGAGGACAGACTGCCGAATCCTTTTCCTCCCACGGATGGGACGGCCGTCCTCCCTCCCAAAATGCGGGGAGAATAAAAGAAATGGACCTCGTCGACCAGTCCCGCCTCGAGGATGGAAGCGGCAACCTCCCCTCCCCCCTCGATCAGGATCCTCATGATCCCCATTTCGGCCAATCGGCGAAACAACTTGCGGATATCCACCCTTCCTCGTCGCTCTGGAACAATCAGACAGGCCGCCCCGCGGGATTCGATCCGCCGCCTTTTCGCCGGGGATAACCGGACGGTCGAAACGACGATGGTCCGGGTGGCGTCATGACCGTGCAGTATCCGGGAGGAAAGCGGGATGCGCCCGGAGCTGTCGAGTATGACCCGGCGCAGTCCGGGATGGCTGCTCCCCATCCTTACGGTCAGGCGGGGGTCGTCCCGGATCACCGTGTTCACGCCGACCAGAACGGCGTCGGAGAAGGAGCGCAGGCGATGGACCAGCCGGCGGCTCTCTTCGGAGCTGATCCAGCGGGAACGCCCCGCGGAGTCGGCTATCTTCCCGTCCAGCGTGAGGGCGAGCTTCAGAACAGCGTAGGGGCGCTTCTGGGCCGTCCATACGAAGAAATCGCGGTTCAACTCCGAGCACTCCCCCTCCAGCACCCCCTCGCGGACATCGATGCCGGCAGAGCGCAGGATTTTCGCCCCCCGGCCTCGATGGGCGGGGTTCTCATCCCGGCAGCCGATGACCACGCGGCGGAGGCCGCGGGAGAGGATGCGGTCGGTGCAGGGCGGGGTTTTGCCGTAAGTCGAACACGGTTCCAGTGTGACGTACAGTGTGGACCCCTTGGCCAGCGTCCCTGCCTTATTGAGAGCGACAACCTCGGCATGCGGCCCCCCGAAGCGGGCGTGGTAGCCGGAGGCGATCATCCGGCCGTTTTTCACCAGCACCGCTCCGACCCGGGGGTTGGGACGGACAGCCTTGCCGCCTTGGCGGGCGAGGGCTAACGCCCGCGCCATAAATATTTCGTCTCGCTGTCTTTCCCTATCGCTGATCATGAGCGACCTATCCGACAGCCGATTGAATGGCATGGTATGAGATACACGCGTTCTTGCTTGATGGTAGCCGCAGGCTTTAGCCTGCGTTCTCCCGCACAGCTAGTGTGGTGTCACTAACACTGCTTTACAATAATACTGTCATTGCGAGGAGCGAAGCGACGAAGCAATCTCTTGGGGCGCAAGCAATTGAGATTGCTTCGCTCTCGCTCGCAATGACAAATCCGGACAAGGTATTTCT
>CAZKCI010000037.1:0-3946 GCA_964551475.1 uncultured bacterium
TCTTTGATGCACACACAGCGATTCTAATGAGGGAAAACGGAATCAAAACGATCTATACGAAAGACTCGGACTTCAATCGGTTTCCGTTTCTTGACACGGTAGATCCGATTACGGAATATCGCCGAACAACGGCATCCAGGAGATTGCCGCGACGCCGGGGCAAATTCTGATGCCGGGCGTTCGCTGGAGGCAACCCAATAATAACGCTTGACGATAATACTGTGGCGCGTTATGTTTAGCGCATGATCAAGTCATTTAAAAGTCCGGAGACTGAGAAGATATTCCGGCGGGAGCATGTGCGGAAGCTATCCCATGGCATCCAGCGGACGGCCTTGCGGAAACTATGGATGATTGATGCCGCCCCCGATTTGATTTCACTGCGGGTGCCTCCCGGGAACCGGCTGGAAGCCCTCGCCGGCAACCGAATGGGACAGCACAGCATACGGATCAATGATCAATGGCGCATTTGTTTTCGATGGCGAGAAGGCCATGCCTTTGACGTGGAGATTGTAGATTATCACTAGGAGAAATGACATGAGAACCAAAAAGATGCCCCCTGTTCATCCTGGCGAGATTCTCATGGAGGAATTTCTGACCCCCATGGGTATCTCGCAGTACCGTCTGGCGCACAACATCAGTGTCTCACCCCGGCGGATCAACGAGATCGTCCATGGTACCCGCAGTGTTACGGCGGATACCGCCTTGCGCCTCGGGCGGTATTTCGGCGTCTCGCCGCAGTTCTGGCTGAACCTCCAGGCGCACTTTGACCTAGAACAGGAACAAGACCGCCTTGGCGATCGGCTGGAGCAAGAGGTACAAGCCTTTGCCATGGCCTAGATGAAGTTGGCGAACGCGCGGCCGAACAAGCTGGGACGGACACAACCCATTAGGGGTTGGCGGGGCTTGGTGGTGCCGTTCCTATATGACGGAATCCCTTCGGGATTCGAGGCCTATCGGGCGCCGCTCAGCCGCGCGTGCTCACGGTTAGCCCGCGCCATCGCGATCTAATTACTCGGCCGAGCAAAAGGCTTTGGCGGGCGACCACATTAGCCCCGACCAGTCGGGGTCACGGTGGTCATGATCTTCCCTCAGGTCGCGCCCCGTTCAACCGGAAAGAAGACGTCATGAAACGGACCGCCCGCCCTTCCGCAGATGAATTGCTGACCATTCCCGGCGTGGGGACGGCCGTGGCCCGTGACCTGAGACGGCTGGGCATCCGGCGGGTGGCTGATCTGAAAGATCAAGACCCCGAGGCTCTTTACACGGATCTGTGCGAAAAAACCGGGAAGCCGGTCGATCACTGCATGCTGTATGTGTTTCGCTGCGCCGTCTACTTCGCCTCCCGGACAGCGCACGATCCGGAGAAGCTGAAATGGTGGAACTGGAAGGATTGCGCGCTGGACCGATGACAAGACTGACTCTTATTACTGAGTTTCCACAATTTCATCATCAGTCTGATCAAAGCGGAAGTAGCGGTCGCCGCCATCCCGGGCGCGCCGGTTATGGGATTCACAAATCCGTCGTGATGGTATAGTCTTTCCCAGGAAGCCCGTGCCGCGGGCCGAGAGACCATGCCGCCGCTCCGGAAAAATGAATCCTCTCTTTCCCCCGTCGATCTCCTTCTCCAGAAGGGGGTCGTCATCCCCGTTCCTTCCTCCGTCGAAATCGGAACGGAGGTGGACGTCGAACGGATCTCCGGCGAGGGCGTGGTCATCCATGCCGGCTGCCGGATCTTCGGCCGGGAAACCCTCATATCTCCCCGCGTCGTCCTCGGCCGGGAAGGGCCGGTCAGTGTCGAGGACTGCCAGATCGGGGAGGGGGCGGCGCTGAAGGGAGGCTCCTTCCGGAAGGCCACGCTTCTCGCGGGCGTCTCCGCGGGAACCTGCGCCGAGGTCAGGGAGGGCTCTCTTTTCGAGGAAGGCGTCCGCCTCGCCCACGCCGTCGGGACCAAGCAGACCGTCCTCTTCCCCTTCGCCACCCTGGGAAGCCTGGTCAACTTCTGCGACTGCCTTCTCTCGGGGGGCACCAGCGCGAAGAATCACAGCGAGGTGGGTTCCTCCTATATCCATTTCAACTACACCCCCCAGCAGGACAAGGCCACGCCCTCGCTCCTGGGCGATGTCCCCCGGGGCGTGATGCTCCGGGAACCTCCCATCTTCCTGGGCGGGCAGGGGGGGCTGGTCGGTCCCGCCCGGATCGGCTACGGGGTCGTGATCTCCGCCGGGGCGGTCTTCCGGGGCGACTGCCCGGAGGGAGGGAAGATGCTCTTCGGCGCCGCGCCCCGCGCGGGCGAACTCCCCTTCACGCCCGGCGTCTATCGCGAGGTCCGCCGCAAGTTTCTGAACAATGTCATCTATCTCGCCAACCTCTTCGCGCTGCGCCAGTGGTATCGCGAGGTCCGTAGTGGTTTCTTTACGGGGGAGGCGGAAACCCTCCTTTATAAAGGAGCGCGCGCGCGTTTGGAGGAGGCCTTCGCCGAACGGATCAAGCGCCTGGGCGAGTTTGTGGAGAAGCTGGCGGCTTCCCCCCTGGACGGGACCGGGGCTTCTTATCTTTTGCTCGCCCAGAAAAAAGAGCTCTCCGAAAAGTGGCCGGCCGTGGCCCAGTCACTGTCCGCCGCCCGTGACAGCCAGGGGGATCGCTCGCTCCGCGACGCGTTCCTGGCGCGGATGAAGAAGGAGAAGGGGAGAGATTATCTCGGAGCCATCCGGGGGCTTTCTCCGGAAGCGGTGGATGAGGGAACGCGCTGGCTCCAGGGGATTGTGGACGGGATAACACGGGGAGCGCTGGATAAGGTCCCCATACTGGAAAAGAATAGTAATCAGTGATCAGTCATCAGTAACTGACCAGTCTCCAGCCGGCAGTCTTCTTTTACTGATTACTGATCACTGATCACTGCTATGACTGCTCTCTTTGGCACTGACGGCATCCGCGGGGTCGCGGGTCAATACCCGATGACCGCGGAGATGGCACGGAAGGTCGGCCGGGCGCTGGCCGTCCATTTCCGCCGGGGCCGCCCGCCCCGCCCCCGCGTGGTCGTCGGCCGCGACACCCGCCGCTCCGGCCCGAGGCTGGAATCGGCTCTCGCCGCCGGACTCGCCTCCCGGGGGGCGGACGTTCTCCTCGCCGGCGTCATCCCCACCCCGGGCGTCGCCTTCCTGGTCCGGGATCTCCACGCCGCCGCCGGGGCCGTCATCTCCGCCTCCCACAACCCCTATCGGGACAATGGGATCAAGGTCTTCGGGGGCGACGGTTTCAAGCTCCCCGACTCCGCCGAGGCGGCTCTGGAGAAACTGATCCTCTCCGGCCAAGCGACGGAGAAGTCGCCGCCGGAGGAGATCGGGAGAATCGTTCCCCTCTCCGACGCCGTCTCCCGCTACGCGGATTTCCTCGCCCGTTCCGCTCCCCGAGGTGAGCCTTTCCGCGGACTCACGCTGGTTCTGGATTGCGCCCATGGCGCGGCCGTCCCGGTCGCGCCGGATCTCTTCCGGCGGCTGGGGGCCCGGGTCTTTTCCCTCGGCGTCTCCCCGGACGGGACCAACATCAACCGGAACTGCGGATCGGAGCACCCGGAAGCTTTGGTCCGGGAGGTGCGCCGGCGGAAAGCCGAGATCGGCCTCGCCTTCGACGGCGATGCCGACCGGCTGCGGACCGTCGACGAGACGGGGGCGATCCTCACCGGCGACCAGCTGATCGCCATCTTCGCCCGCGCCCTCCAGGCCGAGCGCAAGCTCCAGAACAACCTGGTCGTCACTACGGTGATGAGCAATCTGGGTCTTTCCGCCGCGCTGCGGGAACTCGGCGTCCGGCGGGAGGAGACCAAGGTGGGCGATCGCTATGTCCTGGCCGCGATGAAGAAACGCCGGGCGGTCCTCGGCGGAGAGGATTCCGGCCACATCATCTTCCTCGACCGCCATACCACCGGCGACGGTCTTCTCTCCGCCGT
>CAZKCI010000038.1:0-21517 GCA_964551475.1 uncultured bacterium
AAACGGCTTCTCGTCGCCGTGCCCACGCTGATCGGGATCAGCCTGGTGGTCTTTCTCCTGATGAAGGCGATCCCCGGCGATCCGGTGGCCATTCTGGTCGGGGAACGGGCCGATCCGGAGGCGATCGCCGCCGGGCGGAAAAGGCTCGGCCTCGACCGCCCGCTCGCCGCCCAATACCTGCTCTTCCTGAAGAATGCCCTGCCCATATCCTTCTCCCGCCCGTCCGGAGAGGGCGCCGGTTTCCTTCCGACCTTTCGGCGGCCCGATCTGGGATCCTCCTATTTCACCCGCCAACCGGTGAGCCGGGTCCTGGCCGAAAAATTTCCGAACACGGTCAGGCTCGCGCTGGCGGCGGTCGTCCTGGCCTGCCTTCTCGGCGTCTCCGCCGGGGCGGTCTCGGCCCGGCATCCGGGGACCCGCCGCGACCGCATCCTCTCTTTTCTCTCCGCGGCGGGGATTTCCCTCCCGGTCTTCTGGATCGGCCTGATCCTGATCCTGATCTTCTCCGCCTACCTCGGCTGGCTGCCCGCCTCGGGGATGGGAGGGGGCGGGATCGCCTTCCTCGTCCTCCCCGCCTGCACGCTCGCCTCCCGCTCCGCCGCCTATCTGGCCCGGATCACCCGCTTGAGCCTTCTGGAAACGGCGGGCGAGAATTATGTCCTGGCCGCGAGGGCCAAGGGGCTTCCGGAGCGGCTGGTCTTCGGCAAGCACATCTTCCGCAACGCCCTCATCCCGCTGATCACGCTGGCCGGCCTGGACTTCGCCTCCTATCTCAACGGATCGGTCCTGACCGAGACCATCTTCGGCTGGGACGGGGTAGGGCGATTGGCGATGACGGCGATCCTCCAGCGCGACTACCCCGTGATCCTGGGCTGCGTCCTGCTGGGCGCGCTGGTCTTCGTCGCCGCCAACATCGTGGCCGATCTCCTGTATGCGGTCGTCGATCCCAGGGTGAGATACGAATAAGGCAAAAGGTAAAAATGAAAACGTTGCCCGTGACCACGCCACTGATCACTGATCACTGATTCCTGGTTACTGTTTCCTATGGCCTTCTCGCTAATCCATTTCTTCCGCGGCGACACGACCGCCGCGGTCTGCTCCGGCGCGGTCCTGCTTCTCGTCCTGCTTGCGCTCCTGGCGCCGCTGATCGCGCCCTGCGACCCCGTCGCCGTCGACCTGGAGAGCGTGAAACAGCCGCCCTCCCGCCCGCATCTCTTCGGCACCGACGAGAAGGGACGCGACATCATGAGCCGCGTTCTCTACGGCGCGCGCTTCTCTCTCGCCATCGGAATCCTCGCCACCGCGCTGGCGCTGGCGCTGGGGACGGCGGTCGGGCTCCTCGGCGGCTATTTCGGCGGCCGGATCGACGCCGTCCTCCAGACCGTGGTCGACGTGACGCTCGCTTTCCCGAGCCTCCTCCTGGCGATCGCGATCGCTCTGGTCCTCACGCCGGGATTCGTCTCGGTCTTCCTCGCCCTGGGTCTGGTGGGCTGGGCGGCCGTCGCCCGCCTGGTTCGGGGAGAGGTCATGACGCTGAAGGGCCGGGAGTTCGTGGCCGCGGCCCGGGCGGGAGGGGCCTCTCCCGCCCGGATACTCCTCCGCCACATCCTGCCCAACTGCCTCCCGCTCATCCTGGTGGCGGGATCGCTGAAGATCGGCGCGGCGATCCTGGGGGAGGCGGCGCTGAGCTTTCTCGATCTGGGCGTCCGTCCGCCCGCGCCGACCTGGGGGTTCATGATATCATCCAGCCGGGAGTTTCTCTCCTCCGCTCCCTGGATGGCGATCTTTCCGGGGATCTTTCTCTCGGCGGCGGTGATCGCCTTCAACCTCCTGGGGGATTCGCTGCGGGACCGGCTGGATCCGCGGGCGAGTCCCCAGCGACGGACTCCCCTGAAGGAAATGTGAATTGGCGATGAAAAAGGCCTATCCGCTCCAGCCGCGCGTTCCCGTCTGCGCGATCGACTACGAAGGGAACCTGAACCCCCAGCAGCTCGAGGCGGTCCGCGCCCCGGACGGCCCCGCCCTGGTGATCGCGGGGGCGGGATCGGGGAAGACCCGCGTCGTCACCTACCGGGTGGCCTACCTTCTGGAGAAGGGGGTGCCGCCCGAGTCGATCCTGCTCCTCACCTTCACCAAGAAGGCGGCCGAGGAGATGCTCCGGCGGGCCGCCGCCCTGGTCTCGGCCGAAGTGGGCCGGATCTGGGGAGGCACCTTCCACCACGTCGGCAACCTCATCCTGCGCGCCCACGCCCCTCTCCTGGGGCTGAAGGAGACCTACACCATCCTCGACCGGGAGGACTCCCGGGTGCTCATGGACAGCGCGGTCCGGGAGGAGGGGATCGACGTCAAGGCCCACCGTTTCCCCAAGGGCCACGTTCTCCAGGAGGTCCTCTCCTACGGCCGCAACGCGGGGCTCCCGACGCCGGCCGCCCTCGAGCTCAAGGCCGGCCATTTCCTCCCCCTGCTCGACCAGATCGAGAAGGTCTTCCGCCGCTACGAGCGGCGCAAGCGCGCGCTCGACTACGTCGATTTCGACGATCTTCTGGTCAAGTTTAACGAGCTTCTCAAGCACCCGGAGATCGCCGAGCGCTACGGCCGCCGCTTCCGCTACATCCTGGTCGACGAGTACCAGGACACCAACCTGGTCCAGGCCGCGATCGTGGACAAGCTCGCCGCCGTCCACGGCAACGTGATGGTGGTGGGCGACGACTCGCAGTCGATCTATTCCTTCCGGGGGGCGGCCTTCCAGAACATCCGGGACTTCCCCCGGCGCTATCCCGCCTGCCGGATCTACACGGTGGAGACGAACTACCGCTCCACGCCGGAGGTCCTCGCCCTGACCAACCGGGTGCTGGAAGGGGCGGAGGCGGCCTTTCGGAAGAAGCTCCAGGCGGTGCGGAAGGGCGGGGCCCTTCCGGTGCTGGTCCACCCCTTCGACGTCTACGCCCAGGCCGATTTCGTCGCCCAGCGGATACTGGAGCTGAGGGACGAGGGGGTGAACCTGGGCGAGATGGCCGTTCTCTACCGCTCCCACTATCACTCGATGGAGATCCAGCTCGAGCTCAACCGCCGGGACATCCCCTTCACCATCCGCTCGGGGCTGCGCTTCTTCGAGCAGGCGCACATCAAGGACGTTCTCTCCTACCTGAAATTTGTCGAGAACCCCCGCGACGAGATCGCCTGGAAGCGCTGTCTCCAGATCATCCCCCGGGTGGGGCCGAAGAGCGCCCAGACGATCTGGGAGGCGCTCGCCGCCTCCGCCGATTCCTTCTCCGCCCTGGGCGATCCGGCGCGGGAGGACGATCTCCTCGCCTCGGCGCGGGTCGGCTGGCGTTCCTTCGTCGCGGCCGCGCTCAATCTCAGGGACTCCGCCTCCCGGGGACCGGCCGATTTGATCGGGCGGGTGATGGAGAGCGACTACCAGGACTACCTGAAGGCCACCTATCCGAATCACGAACGGAGGATTGAGGACATCCGCCAGCTCGTCAACTACGCCCAGCGCTACCGGGAGCTGGAGGAATTCTTGAGCGATCTGGCCATGACCGGAGGGGTGACGGGGGAGGAGATTCGCACCGGCCGCGACGACGAGTCCGTCGTTCTCACCACCGTCCACCAGGCCAAGGGGTTGGAATGGCGGGTGGTCTTCCTGGTCTGGCTGGCCGAGGGGAAGTTCCCCCCCGCCTCCAGCTTCGCCGACGCCGAGGCGATGGAGGAGGAGCGGCGGCTTTTCTACGTGGCGACCACCCGTTGCCGGGACGAGCTCTATCTCTGCCATCCGGTCTCCGTCCGCCAGCGGGGCGGGCCGGACGTGGTCCTGAGGCCCTCGCGCTATCTTCAGGAACTTCCCGAAGACCTGTATGATGAGTGGGACCTGCTTGATGTGTAGGACGGATCGGACGCGCAGGACGAAGAGGACCCATGCAAAGGAAAACAGTCAGTCTTTTTAAAGCCGCCTTCCTTCTCCTCCTCGCTCTCGCCGCCTGGATCTCCTTCAATCTCTACCCGATCTTCCGGGACTACCTTTTCGACCCCCCGGTCGCCTTCCGGGAGAACGCCGCCGTCGCCCTGGGGCTGTACCCGTCCGGCCGCCCCTCGGCGGCGGTCTTCACCAACGACGACGCCTGCTCCTTCACCGATCCCGGGGCCATCGATCGCCTGGGGGAAGCGCTCCGCCGCCTCGGCGTCCGGGGCACTTTTTTCGTCGTCCCCGCCCAATTCGCCGCTCCCTCTTTTCGGAAGGACTCCCCGGCGTTTCTGGCCCTGGAGCGTCTCGCCGCCGACGGCCACGAGATCGCCCAGCACGGATACTCCCACTGCTGCGAACGGAGCGAATCCGCCGGGGAGGAGAGCGGGATGGAGATGGCGCTCCTGAGCGAGAAGAAGCAGGAGGAGAGGATAGGCGCCGGAAGAGAGATCTTACGGGGGCTTGGGTTCCCCCCCCTCGGCCATCGCAGTCCCTGTTTCTCGGGGAACGAGGCGACGTTTGTCGCGCTGGACCGGCTCGGCTTTCTCTACGGCTCCGACCTCGATCTCCCGGCGGCCACGCTTTGGACCATCCTCACCCCGTCTTTCCGAGGAGGGGTCGTCTACCCCTATCATCCCCGGGGGTTTCCTCTCCTGCAGGTGACCTGCCAGGCCGATCCCACCGTCCGCCCCGAGAAGGCGCGGGAGGTGTTTTCCCGCTTCCATCGCCGGGGAGGGGCCTTTGTCTTTCTCACCCATCTCCCCCAGGTCGCGGAAGAGGAGAACCTCAAAAAGCTGGAAGAGTTTCTCCGCGCGCTGCAAGAGAGCGGCGCCTGGCTCTGCCGCCTCGACGAGCTCTGTTCCTGGTGGCGGGCGCGGGAGACGGTGAGGATCGAGACATCCCGGGCCGGCGATCTTCTGGAGATCGTCTGCGACAACCCCTCTCCGTTTCCGCTTCCGCAGGCGGTGTTCGTCGTCAAGGAGGCGGGTTCGACGCGCTATCGTCTCAGAATGAAGTCGGGGGAGGTCATCGCCGAAGGAAAGATACCGGAGGGGAAGAGGATCGAGATGACGATACCGGGACTATCAAGCCACTAGTCGCAAGGCAGCAGCGAATGTGGGAGGGAATGTCGCTCCCCCATGAAACAGTAACTGATCACTGATTACTGCTTCTGGTGTTACTGTTTTTCTGTGGGAGGGGCATTCCTGCCCCGATCCTCGCCAACCTGGATCGCGACAGGAATGTCGCTCCCACAAAAATGACTGTTGGCGGATTTATTTTTTGCCGGCGGGGCCAGGAGCGGGATCGCCTCGGGCGGTGTGAGGATTCCTCCCGAGATGACGATCTTGAGGGCGTCTTCGATCGCGATGTCGGTTTGGACCACGTCGGCGATGGGGACGATAAGGAAGAAGCCGGTGGTGGGGTTGGGCGTGGTGGGGAGGAAGACTTTGACCGACCGGTTCCCCATTCCATCTTCGATCATCCCGGTGGTGAAGCCGATCGACCAGAGACCCCGCCGGGGAAACTCCACCATCACCACCGACTTGAAGGTGTCGCGGTTGGAGGCGCTGAAGGTGGCCACCACCTGTTTGGAAGCCCCGTAGATGCTTTTCAGGAGGGGGAGCCTCAGGATGATCGCCTCGCCAAAACGGATCAGCCGTTTCCCCAGAACGTGGGTGGTGATCACGCCGAGGAAATAAATAGTCGCCGCGGCGGAGGCGATCGAGATGACGACGATCAGGGGTTCGGTGAGCTTGCCGAGGTAGCGGTTAAGGAGGGGAACGATCAGACCGGCGGTGAAGGTGTAGAGGAAACGCACGATCAGGACGGTGATCCCGATCGGGAGAAGGAAGAGGAAGCCGGAGATGATCCGGGCGCGGAAGTGCTGGCGGAAACGCGCCTGGAAACCGGTCGGTGGAGGCTTCGTGTCCATAAGCGGGTCGAGAATGCCGCTGTACGCTTGTCCGGCTGGAGACGGAGAAACGGCCTGCACGGTGCTCTCGGGGATAGCCGTCGCCTGCGCGTGTCCTCCCCAATAAGCAATCCCCCGTCAGGGGGATTGCTTATTGGGGAATGAAGAGCTTCTGTCCCACCCGGAGGGAGTTGGCGTCGGAGAGCTGATTGGCCTCCAGGATGGCCTTCACGGTGGTCTTGTACTGGCGGGCGATGTCGGAGAGGGTCTCGCCGGGCCCGACTGCGTGCTCGTAGCCTTGGGCGTAGCTCGCTTTCTGGGAGGTCTTCATTTTGGAAAGGAGACGCTCGTTCTCCCGCGCCACCTCGTCCACGACCAGGGAGATCTTGCTGTCCATGGCCGCTTTCAGCGTCGCCATCTCGCTGCGCAGGGAGGAGAGCGCGCGCTGGCTCTCGGCGACGGAACGGAAGGAAGTCTCCAGGGAGTTGAGCCTCCGGTCCAGGGCGGACTGCTGGGAACGGACCAGCTCGACCGAGCGGTTCAGCTCGGCGATCTGGTCGGTGACGTCGTCCCGCCACTGCTGGTCGCGCTGCTGGCGGGTCTGCATCGAGGTGGTCTCGCAGCCGGCGAGAAGAGCGATGGCCGCAAGAATCACCGCCGCCCCGGCTGGGCGGGTCTCGACCAAAAAACGGAGCCAGGGATTTCGCGCCTGCCTGCCGGCAGGCAGGGATTTTTGAGGAGAATCGCTCATGGGTCTAAAACGCCATCTCCCGCCCCGACGTGTCGGGGCGGGAGATGGCGGGCTTAGGCAGTTCCACTAAAATTTTCCCTCCGGGAAAATTTTAGTAGTGGTAGCGGCCGATGGCCCGGTCGTGGCCGGTGGCCTCCTCCTCGGGGGAGGGCATCTCCTCGCGGGGGGCCTGGACGATCTTCTCCACCACCGGGGTCTGCTCGATCTTCTCCGCCGAGGGGGCGGGGGCGGAGACCGGGAAGGAGGCGCTCTTCCCGCCGGTTCCGTAGTCCACCATGAAATGGCCGCGGCGGTTCTTCTTCCAGCACTCCTCGGTCTGCTCGGGGCAGAGGGGCTTCTCTTCGCCGTAGGAGATGGTCTGGATCCGGTCCGGGGAGACGCCGAGACCGACCAGGAAGGTGCGGATGGCCAGGGCCCGTCTCTCGCCCAGGGCCAGGTTGTATTCCTTGGTCCCGCGCTCGTCGCAGTGGCCTTCGGTCTGCAGGAGGGCCTGGGGGTGGTTCATCATCCAGGAGTTGATCCCTTCCAGCGTGGCCTTGTCCTCGGCCTTGATGTCGGCCTTGTCGTAGTCGAAGTAGACGTCCTTGAGGACGAGGGCGTCCTCGGGCAGGGCTTCGCCGAAGGTTCCGCCGGTCTGGACCAGCGCGAGATCTCCGCCTTCGCCCGCGAGAGCCATCTCGTCGGCAGTCGCTTTCGGCTTGGTCGATTTGCAGCCCGCCCCGGCCGCCAGTCCCGCGAGCAGCAGCGGGACCACCATCAATTTCAACTCCCTTCTCATTCCTGACCCCTCCTTAGGGTTAAAGTTCGGTCAAAAGACCGGCACATAGTAGGCAGTGCGGTTTCCGGATGCAAGCAAAATCCGGATCTCAGATTTGAGATTTCAGATCTCAGAACGCGGCCTCGCGGCGATGCGCGATGGATCTGGAGATTTCCGGTCTCAGGTCCGGGATCTCGGATTTGAGATTTCAGATCTCAGAACGCGGCCTCGCGGCGATGCGCGATGGATCTGGAGATTTCCGGTCTCAGGTCCGGGATCTCGGATTTGAGATTTCAGATGCCGGCAACACAATCACAACTCACAATCAACAAGTTACAAACAAACCCCAAAACCCAAACACAATATACAAGCGCCGCGCGGACGACGGCGGTTTTTGTGATTTTGTAATTTATGTTTTTGCTCGGGATTTGTTGTTTGGGATTTGGAGTTTTTGATTTCAGATCTGAAATCTGAGATCTCAAATCTGAGATTATTTATGCGGTCCCCAGGACGGGCTGAAACAGTCCTTGCCGCTGGTGATCCGGACCGGCTCGGCGGCGTTCAGGATGTCGAGCGTGTAGAGGTTGGCCGTCACGCCCGAGCGGGAGGAGTAGACCAGGTGCCGACCGTCCGGCGCCCAGGCGGGCTCCTCGTCGCTCCCGGGGGAGCGGGTGAGCTGGTAGATCTGGCCGGTGGAGGTGTCGACCGCGCAGATCTCGAAGTTCCCGCCGATCTGGGAGGTGTAGGCGATCAGGTTGCCCCGGGGCGACCAGGCCGGGGAGGCGTTGTAGTTGCCGCGGGTGGTCAGCCTCCGGACGTTATTCCCGTCGGCGTCCATGATGTAGATCTGGGGCGAGCCCCTCCGGTCGGAGGTGAAGGCGATCTGCGAGCCGTTCGGCGACCAGGAGGGAGAGCAGTCGTTGGCCGAGCCGTAGGTCAGGCGGGCGGGCTTTTTGCCGCCGATGGTGATCTTGTAGATCTCGTTGTTCCCGTCCTTGGACAGGGTGAGGGCCACCCATTTCCCGTCGGGAGAGATGGCGGGGAAGGCGTTCAGGCCGGGCTGGGAGGAGAGGACGGTCCGCTCGCCGGTTGCCAGGTTGTCGAGGACGGCCCAGGGGTAGCCGGAGGCGTAGCTGGTGTAGGCGAGGCTGGTCCCGTCCGGAGACCAGTCGGGGTAGAGGGCCATCCCCTTGCCCGAGTTGATCTGGCGCCAGTTGTGGCCGCTGGCGTCCATGACGCAGATCTTTTTCTCGCCGCGGTCGGAGGAGACGAAGGCGATCTCGGTCCGGGCCAGCCCCTTCTCCCCGGTCAGGGCTTCCACGATCTCGTCGGCCATGGTGTGAACGACATCGGGCCACTGTCCCTTCGCCTTGGCGTATTTCCGGGAGTAGACCTGCTTGGCCTGGCCGATCGAAACCGCGCCGCAGTCCACCGTGACCTGGTCGCCGGAGACGGTGTAGCCGCCCTTGACCACCACCTCCGCCCCCAGGGAGGCCCACTCCTTCAGGTTGGTCGTCCCGTTCCGCCGGTCGTTGTCGATCGCCTCCTGGAGGAAGGCGTTGTTGGGCAGCGGCGTGAAGAAACCGGAGATGAGGAGGTCGTCGGCGAGCACATTGGTCATCTCCCGGGCCAGGTTTTCCCCGCCGGCACCGCGGTTCTCGAAGAGGCAGACCGCGACGTTGATCCGGGGGGCGACCTCCTTGGAAATTCTGATTCGGGTCTGGGCGGAGACGGAGGAAGAACAGGTCAAAACGCAAGCGAGAGCGAGAGAGAAAATCCTCGGATTCATGGATCTCCTTGGACAGAGGTTCAACGGTTCAACGGTTCGGAGGTTCAGCGGTTCACGGTTCAACGGTTCAGAGGTTCACGGTTGTCTTTGTTCCTTTTAACCGTTGAACCCTTGAACCGTGAACCATTGAACCTTGGTTGGTTATTTGGTCAATTCAAAGAGAATATCGAAGTTCTCGTATTTTCCGCTGTAGGTGTTGGGAAGGGGCGGAAGGGGATCGGCCATCTTCACCGCCTGGACCGCCGACTGGTCCATCAGGTCGAAGCCCGACGATTGGGTGAGCCTGACCCCTTCGATGTGGCCGTCGCGGTAGACGCGGAAGGAGACCAGGGAGGTGACCCCGGTCTTCTTCGCCATCGCGGAGGACGGCTGTTTCCAGAGCGTGTAGAGGCGGGTGGACACGTAGGAGGAATACCAGGAGGAAGAGAAGCGTCCCGTCCCCCCGGGCATCCCTCCGACCATCCCCCCCGCCGAGCCCGGGCGGGCGGTGAGGGCGGGCGTCTTCTCCTGGGAGAGGCGGCTCTCCAGGCGTTTCCTTAAGTCCGACTCCGGTAAGGTCTTTTCGATTTTGATTCTTTTCGTGATTTTCTTCGGTTGGGAAGGGGTTTTCTTTTCGACGATGACGTCCTTGTCTTCGAGCGGCGCCGGGGCTTCCATGATCTTCGGCGCGCCGGCGACGGCGGCCGGCCCTTCGGCGGGACCCCCGATCAGCTCCACCGGCGTGATCGGATCGAAGGTGCGGAAAGGCTTCAGGCCGCCGCCGGCGAAATAGATGACGAAGACCAGGGCGAGATGAGCGGCCAGAACCAGGAAAAATATCCGCTGAAAACTCAGATCGCGGGTCATGTCCTTAATGGGGCGGAGCGGGTCAGCGTTCGCCGGAACGGGCGGAAGCGGGCTGCGGCTTGGCACGGGCGGCCGCTTTGGGGGGAGGGGTTTCCTTGGCCGCCGCCCCCGCGGCGGCTTTCCTGACGATTTTTTTGGCCGCGGCCGGCGGGGCCTTGACGGCGGCGGGCGAGGGACGGCTGACGGCCGTCGCCCGCGCCGCCGAGGTCGCCGACTGGGTCCGGTCCGCGGTCTCGGCTTTTTTCTCCGGGACCAGGGTGTTCAGGTCCGCCGGTTCCGAACCGGGCAGCGTCGAGACCTGACGCCCGTTGCCGCCCCCGCCGCCGCCGAAAAGCCAGACGGCCAGCAGGAAGACCAGGTGCCCGGCGAGGACGAACCAGAAGATCCGCCGGAGGCTCACGGCCGGGGGGAGGGCGGCGGTTGCGCGGAGAGAACGGGGGCTGGCAACATGTATGGTCATTCGAATTTGTTTCGGATTTCGTGTTTCGGATTTCTAATTTATTTTTATGAAGCGGTTATATCTTTCGAAAGCCGGGGCTGTTATCCGGCTTTAGGCCGGGTGGCAACCCCGATCCGGTTGAGGCCGCTGTTGCGGATCCCGTCCAGGACCTGGATCACCACGCCGTAGTTGAGCCCTTCGTCCGCCCGCAGGATCACCGTGGTCTGGGGGTTCGTCGCCGCCACCGACTGGAGGCGGGCCTTCAGCTCGTCCAGCGTCACCCGCATGTCGTTCAGGTAATATTTGCTGGGGGGCGAGATGGAGACGGTCAGGCTGTCTTCCGGGGCCTGCATCTTCGAGCGCTTGGTGACGGGCAGGCGGACGTCGATCCCCTGCTCCATGATCGGAGCGGCCAGGATGAAGGCCACCAGGACGCAGAGCATCACGTCCACCAGGTTGATGACGTTGATCTCGTTGAAGACCCGGCGATCTTTGGGTTTGCTGATCATAAATCCCTATCGGTGGTCGATTCCTGGCTCGACGATTAGGGAGCCGGGGCGCTGCCTTCATCCGACGGCGGAGGAGGCGGCGGAGGAATGACGGAACGGGGTGAGGAAGGAAGAACCCGGGGACGCAGACGGGGGCGCGGGGCGGGCTTCTCCGCGGGTGCCTCCGCGGCGGCCGGCTCCGGCTCCTTAGCCTTCTGCTCGTCGGCGGCGTTGAGAAAATCGCCCACGAAAGCGTCGAGACGCTCGCAGGTCTTGGCGATGCTGTGGGTGAAGTAGTTGTAGGCGAGCAAGGCCGGGATGGCGATGCCCAGCCCCACCACGGTGGTGAGCAGGGCCTCGGAGATCCCCGGCGCCACCGCGTCCAGGGTGGCCGCCCCCACGAGCCCCATCTGGCGGAAGGCGAGCAGCACCCCCCAGAGCGTCCCCAGGATGCCGAAGAGCGGCCCGGCGGCGGCGGAGGTGGCGAGGAAGACCAGGTACTTGTCCATCTCCGCGGTCTGCGCCCGGCCGGTTTCGTCCATCGCCGTCCGGATCTTGTCCCGGTCTTCCAGGGAGAGCTTGCCGCTTTCGTCCCGGCTCGCGCCGCGACGGATCAACTCCTGGCAGCCGCGCTGGTAGACGGAGAAGAAAGGGTTGAACTCGGGCGTGATCCGGGAGGAGTTCAGGGAGAACAGGTTGGAGTCGCGGGCGCGCTGAAACTGGGCGAGAAAGGCGTCGGCGAGTCCCCGCACCCTCCGGAAGAGCAGGAGCTTGTGGACCATGATCGTCCAGGCCCAGATCGAGGCCAGGAACAGGGAGAGATAGATCGACTTCCCGACTAAACCGGAGTCGCCGATGGCATCAAACAGAATATTGCCGCCCATAAAAAAATCCGGGAAACGGGTTAGGGTAAGGATAATGGTTTAGTCGATGTGTCAGGTTGATGGTGGAACACGCCGGCGCGCGCTATCAACCTTACCCATTGACCAGACCCACTCCCTAACCCTTGCCCATTTACAGTTGTGGAAACGTTTAAGCTGCGTATGGTTTAGGTATAGTCCACAGGGGGCGATTCGTCAAGGGAAAGCGGGAATATTCGCCGGGGATCAGCGGGAGAGCAGGTCGGAGACCCGGGTGAAGATCTCGTCCACGTTGAAGGGCTTGCGCCAGAGGACGTCGACGCCGGCCCGATCGAGTTCGCCCTGCCCGGGCGGCACGTCCCAGCCGGTGATCAGGGCGACCTTGGTCCGGGCAGCGGAAGCCTTGACCCGCCGCGAAAACTCCAGGCCGTTCATCGCCGGCATGCCCAGGTCGACGATGACGAGGTTGAAATCGCCATTTTCCGCCTCCTTCAGGGCGGCCACCGGCTGATCGCTCGTCTTCACCGTCCACCCGCCGCGGGACAGGATGTCGGTCAGGAGGGAGGCTACGGTGGGGTCGTCCTCCACGATCATGATCCGGACGGAAGGCGTTGCCGGCTTCCCCTCCAAGGGCCCCGCCGCCGCCCCGGCCTTCGCCGCGCCCAGGGGCAGCTTGATGGTGGCGGTGGTTCCCCGTCCCGCTTCGCTCTTCAGTTCGATGTTTCCCTGGTGCTTTTTGACCGTGCCGTAGGCCACGGAGAGACCGAGGCCGGACTTCAGCGGACGCTGGGTCGTGAAATACGGCTCGAAGGCCCGCTCCAGGACTTCCGGCTTCATGCCCACGCCGGTGTCGGCGATCTGAAGATAGGCGAAGCTCTTGTCCGCCCAGCAGCGGGCGCGGATTTTGCCCCCCTGGGGAAGGGCGTCGATGGCGTTGAAGATGATATTGATGACGGCGATCCGGAGGTTCTCTTCATCCCCCTCCAGGGGCGGGCACTCGCCGAGATCGGTCTCCACCTCGATGGTGATCCCTTTCTTGTGGGTGAGGTCGCGCCAGCGCGGGCGGGTCATCAGGAGGGCCTCCTGGAGGATCTCCTTGAGCACGAACAGCTTGCGCTCGCTTCCCGCGCTGGCCAGGGTGAAGGTCTGCAGCCGTTTCACCTCCTCGGCCCCGGTCAGGGCCGCCCGTTCGATCGTCCGCAGGCGCTTGGCCAGTCCCGGATCCTTGGCCGTCTGGAGGAGGATCTGGGTGTTGCCCAGGATGCCGGCGAGGAGGTTGTTGAACTCGTGGGCGATCCCCCCCACCATCTCTCCCAGGGCTTTCATCCGCTCGGAACGGACCAGGGCTTCCTGGGCCTGGGAAAGGTCCTGATAGGCTTTTTTCAGGGGGGTGATGTCCTTGGTGAAGCCCATGATCCCCAGGAACTTCCCCGAGTTGTCCTTGACCGTGGCCAGGGACAGGAGGATGGGGAAGGCCTCGCCGCTTTGTTTCCGCCCGACCAGCTCCCCCTCCCAGTGGTCCTGCTTTTCCAGGATCGGGATGATCTCGGCCCTGATCCGGTTCGCGCTCGCCGTTTCGTAAATCTCCTTGATGTCCTTCTCCAGGAATTCCTGCTGGCCGTAGCCGAACATCTTCGCCTCGGCCGGGTTGATCATGATCCATTTGCCCCCCCGGTCGGTCACGGTGATTCCGTCCGCGCTCTGCTGGAGGGCGGCGAGGAGGAGGGAGAGCTGGTCGCGCTCGGAGAGCTTCTGGGCCTGGAGGCGCTGGCGGGCGTCGTGCACGCCGAGGTGGATGCTGATCCGGTTGAGGAGGGGATCCTTCTGGACCGGCTTGACCAGGTAGTCGATCGAGCCCAGGGCCTGGCCGGAGAAGCGGTCGAGGATCGACTGCGGGTAGGCGGTCATGAAGATGATCGGGGTGTTTTTAGTCTCGGGGGATTTCCTCAAAATTTCGAAGGCCTCGATCCCGTCCATCCCCGGCATCATCACGTCCAGCATGATGACGTCGGCCTGGGGGGCGAGGGCGATCCCGTCCGGGGCGTTCCCGGCGGAGAGAACGTGGGCGGGGGTGTAGGAGCGGAGGAGGAGTTCGAGCATCCTCCGGTCGTCGGCGGAATCGTCCACGATCAGGATGGTGGCCATGGTCAGTCTCGACTTCTTGATACTAGCGCGATTCGCCCCCCCTGTCAACCGCCGCCGCGGAATCCGGACTCGCGGTTTTTCGTCATTTTATGGTTGCACATTCGTCATTTTATGGTTGACACCTCCGGAGGCCATGCCTAGTATTGCTCGCCCTCCGAACACGAAGGCGGGAATTGCCGTCGGGGGAGAAGCCCCGCGGCCCGCCCGCAAACAGATATGACCGATCTTTACGACCAGATGATGGAGCGCTTCCTTTCCCCGCTCTCCAGCCTCACGCGGGGAGTGGTCGACGCCCTCTACTTCGTCCGGCGCGACGGCGCTTTCGTCTTCACCGAGGGCTACCTTCACCCCGCCGGCGGCCTGATGGGGAAGGTGATGCTCTTCCCCGACCGGGCGGGCGAGGTGGACATCTTCGGCCGCCGCTTCCGCTCCTCCTATAAAAGGATGAAGGACGGGAAGATCGAGCTCATCCCCCACGACGAGCAGCTCCAGGTCCAGTTTGAGTTCACCCCTTCCCTCTCCCGCGGACCCCGTCCGGTTTACGAGAAATACCACGTGGAATTCCCCCGGGGCGATTTCATCGGCGTTTTCGAGCACCGCCATTCACTCTCGGCGGCCCGCCGGACCTACGCCTCCCTCGATCGGGCGATCGAATCGCTGAGCCGGGCCTTCGACGTCCCCGTCTCCCGCCTGGGCTGCACCGGCTCGACCTGCTACGGGAAATACGAGGAGCCGGGCGACGACATCGACCTGGTCTTCTCCGGCACCCTCGACGAGAACGCCGCCACCCTCCGCCGGATCAAGGAGCTGACCCGGGACCCGGCGAAGAGGGTGATCGAGTACGGGCGTCTCTGGCCGATCCGCTTCTACTGGGACTCGATCATGATCTGCTCCTTCTTTAATTACGGGCGCGACGAGGACATCCCCCTGAAGGACTGCCGGATGGAGGTTCTTGAGGAGAAGGTGCGCGCCCGGGGGACGGTGGCGGACGACACCCACTCGATCTACATGCCCTCCATCCTCACCCTCTCCCGCCTTTCCGTGGACGGCCGGAAGCGGGCCGACACCGACCTGATCATCTACGACGGGTCGCTGAGGGGCGAGTATTACCGGGGGGACGAGCTGGAGTTCGAGGGATCCCTGGTCCGGGTGTCCACGCCGCGCCGGGAGTACGAGGCGTTCCTGGTCACGCTCCGCGATCAGATCGCCCTCCGCCCCGGAAAGTGAAGCCCGCCGCCGCGATGAAAGACCGCTTCGAGGAGATGCTGGAGGAATTTCTCCGCCCGATGTCCGAGCTCGGCGGGAGGGTCCCCGATTCCCATTTCTTCCTCCGCCGGGACGGCTGTTTCGTTTTCAGCGAAGGCTACTGCCACCCTCCCGGGGGGCTCTACGGCAAGATCATCTACTACCCCTGCCCGGGCGGTTCGGTGGACTTCTTCGGCCGCGACTACGAGTGCACCACCAAGCGCAAGGTGGGCGGAGAGCTGAAATACGTCAGCCACCCCGACCAGATCCGCCGCCACGGCGAGATCGATCCCCGTCTCGACCCGGCCACGCCGCGCCCGGTTTTCGTCGAGTACGAGATGCCCTTCGCCCTCGACGATTTCATCGGCTTCTTCGATCCCCACCATTCGCTCGACCGCTGCTCCGCCCGCCACGAGTGGGTGAAAGCGGGCGCGCTCGCGGCCGCGGAGGCCCTGGGCGTCCCCTGGGAGAGCCTCGGCCTGACCGGTTCGCTCGCCTACGGCCGTTACGAGGCGGGGGACGACGATCTTGACCTGGTCATCCGCGGCTCCCTCCAGGATAACGCCCGGGTCTACCGCTCCATCCGCCAGTTCTCCCTCCAGCCGGAGCGGATGGTGGTGGAGTTCGGCCGCTGGTGGCCGATGCGCTTCTACGAGAAGAAAGTCCTGATCTGCCCCTTTTTCATGTACGACCGCTGGGAGTCGGCGCCCCTGCGCGATTTCCGCGTGGAGGTCAAGGAGGAGAACGTGCCTCTGGAGGGAACGGTTGGTGACGACACCCACACCATCTATATGCCGCCCTTTCTCACGCTGGAGGGGGTCAAGGGGGAGGGGAGATCGTATGACTCGCTCCCCCTGATCATCTACGACGGGGCTCTCCGGGGGGAGTACTTCCGGGGGGACATCCTCAATCTGAACGCCCGCCTGGTCGAGGTGTCCCAGAACGGGTCGCGTTTCGAGGCGGCCCTGATCACGCTCTGGGACAACATCCGCAAGGTGGGAGAGACGAGCGGGAAATAGATCTCAAATCTCAGATCTCAAATTTCAGAACGCAAAGAGCAAACTCTGGCCACACCGCAATGACCGACCAATTCGATTCTGTGATGTCCGAGCTTTTGAGCCCGATCGAGAAACTCTCGGGCCGCGTGGACGACTCGCTCTACTTCCTCCGCCGGGACGGTTGCTTCGTCTACACCCACGGCTACCACCATCCCACGCCGGGATCCTTCATCGGGAAGATCATCCACTATCCCTCTCCGACCGGCGACGACAAGATCTGGGGGCGCCAATACGCCGCCATCCACAAGGTCTGGGTGGACGGCGAGCACAAGGCGATCCAGAACGACGTCCAGTACAAGCAGCACTTCGTCATCGACCCCTCGATCGATCCGAAGGTGAAGCCGCCCCTGGTGGCGAAGTACGTCTTCGAGTTCCCCTTGAAGGATTTCCGGGGGTTCTTCGAGCCCCACTTCGGGCTGCTCTGGTGCAGCAAGAAGTATTCGCTGGTCAAGACCTGGGTCGAGCAGACGGCCGAGCTGATGGATTTCCCCCCGGAGAAGATGGGCGTGACCGGTTCCCTCTCCTACGGCGTGATCGAGGAGGCGGACATGGATTTCGACGTCATCTTCCGGGGGACGCTGGAGGAGAACGAGCGGGTGCGGCAGAAGCTCTACGAGCTCGCCGCGCAGCCGGGGAAGATGGTCCACGAGTTCGGCCGCGACTGGCCGATCCGCATCTACTGGAAGGATTACCTTCTCTGCCCCTTCTTCGTCTTCCAGAAACGGGAGGACGCCCCCCTGGCCGACGCGCAGGTGGAGCCGGTCCGGGAAGGGATCGAGGGGACGGCCGTGGTCGGCGACGACTTCTTCAACTCCTATCTTCCGATCCTGGTCGGCCTGACCGATGTGAAGATCGGCGGCCGCCCCCACGAGGACGTCCGCCTCTTCACCTACGACGGCTCGCTCCGCGGCGAGTTCCGCTCCGGGGACCGGATCTGGTTCCAGGGGCGTCTCCTGAACGTCAAGACCCGCTCCGACGAGTACCGGGCGGTGGCGGTGGACATCAACTTCGACATTAAAAATATCTCGGGCTGACGTTCGTCATCCCGAGATTCTTTTGTTTGTAGCGTCGCATCTCCCGATGCAACGTTCGAGTCGGTGTTGGCGCTATTGTAGGCCCGATCTGCGATCGGGCGATGTAAATGCGCCGGTTCACAGAACCGGCCTACAATCATGCCGGAGGCGCGATCTGTGGTGTGTAGGCCCGATCTGCGATCGGGCGTTTTTGAACAAGGAACCAGCCATGATCAAAAGAGAGACCGTCTATTTCGAGCAGGCCGGACCGGAGAACAGCGCCGACTGTCTCAAGATCGTCAAGCGACTGGTCGAGGAGGGGGCGAAACACGTGGTGGTCGCCTCCACACGGGGCGAGACCGGACTCCTCTTCGCCGAGGGCCTCCCCGCGGGGAAGGCGAGCCTGGTCGTGGTCGCCCACTCCGCCGGTTTCCAGGGGACCGGCGTCGTCGAGTTCGAGCCCTCACAAGGCCGCGCCATCGAGGCCAAAGGAGGGAAGGTCTGCCGGGCGACGATGCCCTTCCACGGCGTGGAGAGCGCGATCGAAAAGCAGTTCTCCGGGACTCTCCCCTCCTCGCTGATCGCCCACGCCCTGCGCGTCTTCGGCCAGGGGGCGAAGGTCTGCTGCGAGATCGTGATGATGACCGCCGACGCCGGTCTCATCCCCGAAGGGGAGGAAGTGGTGGCGGCGGGGGGGACGCGCTGGGGAGCGGACACGGTGCTGGTGATCAGGTCCGCCGCCTCCAGGAACTTCCTCAATCTCAAAGTGCTGGAGATTGCGGCGAAGCCGAGGGGATGAAAAAACGCAAACAGTAAACCGAAAAACCGCTGGGGCGGGTCTCCCGCCCCAGCGGTTTTTCTTCAGCCCTCAGCCTTATCTCGTGACCGGCACGTCCGAGGACCCGCCGAAGTAGACGCGGGTGATATTGCGGACCGACCACATCCCGTCCGCGTAGCGGAAGATCCCGATGTCGTCGGCGCCGTCGCCGTCGTAGTCGCCGGGGAAGGGTACGCTGGGGCTGCCGCCGAAATAGGCCGAGGTGAAGTCGCGGATCCGCCAGAGGCCGTTGGAGGGGCGGAAGATCGCCGCCTCGAAGACCCCGTCGCCGTTGTAGTCGCCCGGCACCGGGTTGTCGGTCGAAGCCCCCAGGTAGATGCGGGTGAGGTTCCGGACCGCCCACAGGCCGTCGCTCTTGTAGATGGCGAGGTCGAAGACGTCGTCGTCGTCATAGAAACCCGGGACGGGATAGTCCGTCGAACCTCCGAAGTAAATCCGTGTGAGGTCCTTCACCGCCCACAAGCCCTGCGAGCGACGGTAGAGGCCGAAGTCGGCCGCGCCGTCGCCGTTGTAGTCGCCGGGGCGGATGAAGTCGTTGAGCACGCCGAAGTAGATGCGTGTGATGTCCCGGACCGCCCAGAGGTTTTCGCTCCCCCGGAAGATGGAGAAGTCGGTGATGCCGTCGCCGTCGTAGTCGGCGGGGACGGGCTGATCGAGCGAGTTGCCGAGGTAGATCCGCGTGACGTTCCTCACCGACCACATCCCGGTGGACGGCCGGTAGAGGACGATGTCGGATGTGCCGTCGCCGTCGAAGTCGGTGTGGTAGTTGTTGCGTGTCACCGGACCCGGCGTCGGCGTCCCTTCAAGCAGAGGCGTATGCGTCGGCTCAGGGCTGAAAGGTGTTTTGGTCGGCTCAGGAACGAAAGGCGTATTCGTGGGAACGGGGACGATCGGCGTCAGTGTCGGTTCGGGTGTCTGCGCCGGCGTGAGTGTCGGTAGGGGCGTCGGCGTCCCGGGAATGGGGGAAGGAGTGGGGACGGGAGTGGTGAACTGGAAGCGGGAGAAGAAAGCCTCGTCCTGACCGGCCGAGCTGTTGTTCGAGGGTTGGAAGGGGTTCGCAGTGGGGAATTCATAGGACTGCGTCGTCCCCGCCACGAAGGCTCTTCCCTCTACGTCGACTGTGACGAAGTTCCCCTTGTCCGCATCCTCGCCGCCCAGATACGTGGAGTAGGCGAGCGACGATCCTGAAGGGGAGAGGGCGACGAGGTAGGCGTCGAAGTCGCCGGTGGTCAATGACGAGAAGGTCGCCTGGTAGGAGTTCAATGTCGGGAAATCGATGGACAAGGAATTCCCCGTGAGGAGGATACGTCCGGCCGAATCAAGCGCGAGACTGTAAGCGATGTCGGCGCCGGATCCTCCGACGTATGTGGAAAAGAGGAGTGCCGAACCAGCCGAGGAGAACTTGATCGCCAGGGCGTCGTTGGAGCCGGCGTTACTCGCCTGGAAGGGGTTCACAGTAGGGAAGGCGGTGGCGTAGGTATTGCCGCAGATGTAGGCGCAGTAAGATCCGTCGGCGACGATGGACATGGCGTATTCCAGGCTGCTGGTCCCGAGATAGGTCGAATAGTCGAATGCACTGCCGATGGAATTGATGCGGGCGACGAAGATGTCGGTCGAGCCGGCGTTCGATCCCTGGTAGGCGTTGACCAGGGGGAAATTGGTGGAGGTGGTGGTCCCGGTGATGTAGACGCGTTTCTGGCCGTCGATGGCTATGTCGTGGCAGTTCTCGTCTTTGGTTCCGCCCAGATAGGTGGAGTAATAGAGTGAAGAGCCGTCGGAGTTGAAGACAGTGACGAAGCAGTCGTAGGCAGGGCCGTCGGAGGCGTTGTTGAACTGGATGGCGTCCTGGACGGGGAAGTTTTGAGAACGGGTGTAGCCGGCGACGTAGGCCCGGCCGGCCGTGTCAATCGCGAGTCCCGCTCCGTGGCTGGTGGTATCGGATGTGCCATCGTGGTTGTCTCCACCCAGGAATGTCGAGTAGATCAGGGTGGAGCCAGTGGAGGAGAGTTTGAAGAGATAGGCGTCGGTGTAGGCAGCGCTGGTGCCCGGGTTGAAGGCCGCCTGATAGGCGTTCAGCGTGGGGAAGTTCCCTGAAGCGGTGTTGCCCGCCACGTAGATGTCGCGGTTGGCGTCGACGGCGATGTCATTGCCGTTGTCGACTCCGTACCCGCCGAGATAGGTGGAGAAGATCATCGCTGAACCAGTGGACGTTAATTTGGCCGCATAAACGTCGTATTGCCCGTTCATCGTGCTCTGGTAAGCGCCGAGCACGGGAAAATCTGCGGAGCTAGTGTCGCCCACGAGATAAATGCCGCCGACGGAATCGAAGGCCAGCGCTTTCCCCCGGTCGTGCAAACTACCGCCGAGGAATGTTGAATACTCGAGGCTGAGTGTCTGGGCGAAAAGGGGCGTCGTGAGTGCGGCGAGTGCCATCGCCACAACGGCGGCGGGAAACATCTTCTTCATTGTTGCATTCTCCTCCCCGACAAGCGGGATTCAATAAGCGCGCATTATACCAGAAGTTTAGCTTCGCATCTCCCAATGCGACGTTCGAGTCGGTGTTGGCGCGATTGTAGGCCCGATCTGGGATCGGGCGTGGCGGGCCTTGGCGCCGGTTCACAGAACCGGCCTACAATCGTGCCGAAGGCATTGTCTGTGGTGTGTAGGCCCGATCTGTGATCGGGCGTGGCGGGCCTTGGCGCCGGTTCACAGAACCGGCCTACAATCGTGCCGGAGGCGTGGTCTGCGGTGTGTAGGCCAGATCTGTGATCGGGCGTGGCGGGCCTTGGCGCCGGTTCGCAGAACCGGCCTACAAGCGTGCCGAAGGCGTGGTCTATGGTGTGTAGGCCCGATCTGTGATCGGGCGTGGCGGGCCTTGGCGCCGGTTCACAGAACCGGCCTACAATCGTTCCGAAGGCATTGTCTGTGGTGTGTAGGCCCGATCTGTGATCGGGCGTCCTGGCCGCCGGTTCACGGAACCGGCCTGCAATTTGTGTTTTAATGTCTTTGCGGCAATTTCAAAAAGAGGTCGAAGAAGGTCGGGAAGGTCTTGGAGACGCAACCGGGGTCCTGGATCACGATACCCGGCACCTTGAGTCCGACCAGAGAGAAGGCCATCGCGATTCGGTGGTCTCGATAGGTCTCGATCCGGGCCCCGCGGAGTTTTCCCCCCTTGACGACGATCCCGTCGGCAAGCTCCTCCGCCATCCCGCCGACCCGCCGGATTTCCGTAGCCATCGCCCGGATGCGGTCGGACTCCTTGAAGCGGAGGTTGGCGACGTTCACGATCCGGGTCGGGCCGGGGACGAAGAGGGCGGCCGCCGCCAGCGTGGGGACCAGGTCGGGCATGTCGTTCAGGTCGACCTCGATCCCGCGGACGATCGGACCCTCCACTTCCGTCCCGTCTGTCCCC
>CAZKCI010000039.1:0-22012 GCA_964551475.1 uncultured bacterium
CACCGAGCCGTTGACGAGCTCGTTCTGGTAGTCCTTGAGGCCGAAAGTCTCCGCCATCTGGTAGGCGAGCCTCTTGTGGTCGCGCCATTTCATGCGGTCATTGTTGAGGAAAGGGAAGGCGCTGTCAAAGCCAAAGAACAATGGCCGGATGGACGACATGGACGCTATGGACCCAATGGACAATATGGACATCGGAGGCTGGGTAAGATCGGCCGCGCCGCCGCGCTCGGAGCTCTTGCCCGCGTCCATTTTGTCCATGCCGTCCATTTCGTCCATCTCGTCCATGCCGGCCTGGCGCTGCACAGCTTGGCGCTGGCCACTTGACATTCTTGGCCAAAAAGGCGATATTTGCGGCTGATCATTCACCTGTCTCCCCATCATGCTTAGAACCATCGTCTTTTCTCTCGCCGTCTTCGCCTTCGGCGCCCTCCTCTCCCCGGCCCTTTCGCCTGGAGAAGACGGCCCGTCCACACTCCGCGACGCCGCGCAGGAGTGGGGGCTGGAGGGGATCGGCGAATACGTCCCCGGTTCGGTCCTCGACGGCTATACCCTCCCCAGCGCCGCCGACCTGAACAAGTTCTGGCAGACGCTCCAGAAGGTCAGGGAGACCGGTTCGCTGGAGGATTTCGCCTGGCTGAAGCCGCAGGCGCAGGAGGCCCTCGCCGCCCTGGAGTCGATGGAGGGGGGAAAGGACTATGCCGACTGGCTCCGCCAGGAGCTCGACTACTTCGACCTGGCCGGCGAGGTCACGCACGAGCTCCCCGCGGCCGGACCGTCATCCGTTCCCCCGCGCACCCGGGCGCCCACGCCGCCTCCCTCCGTCCGCCGACCGCCCCCCTCGCCCCGACCCGTCCCCGTTCCGGCGGCGGTGGCGAAGCAGCGGACCGAGACGGTAAGCAGCGTAGAGGTGTGGAAGAAAAAGCTCTCCGGCCGTCCCGCCCCCGCGCGGGCGAAAGCACTGGTCCCGGGACTCAAAGAGGCCTTCCGTTTGGAGGGCGTCCCTCCGGAGCTGGTCTGGCTGGCCGAAGTCGAATCCTCCTTCAACCCCGAAGCCAAGAGCCCGGTCGGCGCCCGCGGACTTTTCCAGTTCATGCCCGCCACCGCCCAGCGTTTCGGCCTGGCCATCCGCCCCCAGGACGCCCGCCTCTCCCCGGCCAAGCTCGCCCCCGCCGCCGCCCGGTACCTAGGCCTGCTCTATAACAAATTCCAGTCCTGGCCGCTCGCCATCGCCGCCTACAACGCCGGCGAGGGGACCGTGGGGCGGACGCTGAAGAAGCACGGGGCGAAGACGTTCTCCGAGGCCGTCTATCACCTCCCCACCGAGACCCAGATGTATGTCCCCAAGGTCCTGGCCACGGTGGAGCTGAGGGAAGGAATGGCGGCGGAGAAGATACCGGCGCCGACGAAAAAGTGATCAGTGATCAGTGAACAGTGATCAGCAAACGAACCGGGCTGAAGGCTGAGGACTGAAGACTGAAGGAAAGATGACGCGGATCGAGATCAGGACGCTGCAGCGGGCATCGCGGGAAGAAATCCTGCGCCTGTATCGGGAAGCCGGCTGGTGCGAAACCGGTGAGGAAGACAACACCCGCTGGATCGGGCGTCTTCTCGCCGGTTCCCTCTGCGCTCTGGGCGCCTTCGAGGGCGGGAAGCTCGTCGGGATGGGGCGGGCGATCTCGGACGGCGCCTGCGACGCCTACGTCCAGGATGTGATCGTCCTCCCCTCCCGCCGCGGCCGCGGGATCGGAGGAAAGATCCTCCAGGAGATCCTGAAGTTCGTCCGGGGACGGGGTTGCCGCTGGGTCGGTCTGATCGCCCGTCCGGGGAGCGAAGGGTTTTACCGTCAGGCGGGCTTCCGGGTTATGCCCGGACACCGGGCGATGCTTCTGCAGACAAAGCCGGGAAGGGACAGGAAACAGAAGTAGACTTCCATGGAAAAGTTCTCTCTAGAAAAATTGCGCGACGTGCGTCTTGAAGATCGGAAGGAGATCGAGGCCTTTTTCACCGCCGCCGATCCGGTTCTGAGCGACTACAACTTCCCCACCCTCTTCTGCTGGGCCCCCTGCTACGACCTCCGCTGGTGTGTCTGGCGGGGCTATCTCGTCCTCTACGACCAGAAGGAGGATTACCTTTTCCAGCCCTGGGGGAAGCCGGTCGATCCGCCGACGCTCTTCGATCTCTCCGATGCCCTCCGTGCCCAGGGCAAGTCCGGGAACTTCTTTCTCATCGTCTCCGAGTTCGTCGAAGCCCACCGCGCCGATCTCTCCTCCCGCTTCGACCTCCAGTTGCATGAATCCCTGGCCGATTACGTCTACCGGACGGAGAAGCTCGACGATCTCAGCGGCCCCAAGCTGCGCAAGAAGAAGAACCTGATCTCCCAGTTCACCCGCGCCTGGCCCGGCCACGCCTTCGCCGACCTCTCCGAAGAGCATATCCCCCTCTGCCGGGAGCTGGCCGTGCGCTGGTACGCGGAGAAGGCTCATCTGGGGAAGTTCGCCTGCGAGCGGGAGGCGATCGCCCGCTCCCTCCGCCATTTCCGGGAGTTGAAACAGGAAGGGGTGGTCCTGCTCGGGGAGGAGAAGCTATTCGCCTTCGCCATTTACGACCGGATGAACCGGAATACTGCCGTGGTCCACTTCGAGAAGTCGGACTCGGAGATCAAGGGGGCCGCCCAGGCGATCAACCGCGAGACCGCCCGGCGCCTGCGCGGGCGCTCCGAGCTGATCAACCGGGAGCAGGACATGGGGATCGCGGGGTTGCGGCAGGCCAAGCGTTCCTACGATCCGGAGAGGATCGTGACGCCGTACACGCTGATCAGGAAAGAGCCCAAAGCTCCATTCGCCATATAACATTGATCATTGGTCAAGTGGCCTGGCGGGGCCCGGCCCATCCCCCCCGCCCCCCCCGAATCCCGGATTCGGGGATTTTCTTGGCCGCGGATATTATCCGCGGCCCAGAAGCTTCAAGAACCGCTTGAAAATATTCTCCCTCCGGATGGTCTGCGCCACCCGGTTGGCGGCCACGGCCTTGAGGTTCTCCATCTGCGCGGCGTTGCGCGCCGCCCTTTCCGCCACCACCCGGGAGAGGCGCTCGGGGATCTCCTCCCGGAGCGAGAGGAGGCGGGTGAAGGCCGCCTGGTCCATTCGGAGTAGCTCGCATTCGGCGAGCGCCCTCACCGTGGCCGTGCGGGGCAGTCCGGTCATCAGGGACATCTCGCCGACCAGCGCCCCGGGACCGATCTCGAAGGTGTGAGTCGGCAGTCCGCCTTCGAACTCCAGGCGCCCTTCCAGTTTCCCGGAGAGAACGATGTAGCAGTTGTCTCCCTCCTCCCCCTGGCGGAAAAGTGTCTCCCCCCCCGTGAAGGGGACGCGTTTGAGGAGGCGGGCGATCTGGCCGATCTCCTCCGGCGAAAGGAGGGGAGCGCCCTGGTCGTCGGCCAGGAGGGTCTTGACCAGTTCGCTCCGGGAAAACTCCTCCGCGATCGCGCGGACCGTAGCGTCGTCAGACTGGAGGCGGCGCTGGGTGTAGACCACCTCCATGAAGTCGTTCAGGAGCTTGTCGCTCATCGGGAAGGGGATCTCGATCCCGCGCCGCTTGAACTTGTACCAGATCATCCGCGAGACGTTTCCTTCGATCGGCGTCCGGTCGTAATAGCAATTGGTCCAGAAACGCAGAACGTAGTTGATCCCGAAGTCCTTGAACTCGGTGAGATAGGCATGGGGGGGCGGGTCGCGGACCACTTCGGGGACCTCGAGGGCGGACTCGATCAGGGCTTCGATCACTTCCGCGGGCGCGTCGGAGTAGCTGGCCCCGACAAAGACGTTGTGGCGGCGCAGGGTGGTGGGCGAGGTGTAGTTCTTCATCTCCGCGGAGGCCACAACGCTGTTGGGGACGACGACGATATGGCCGCCGGTGGTGCGCAGCCTCGTCTCCCGCCAGTTGGTCTGGATCACCTGGCCCTCGGCCGTTCCGATCGCCACCCAGTCCCCGGGGAGGAGCGATTTGGTCAGGTGGAGCGACATCCCGGAGAGGAGGTTGCCGAGCACCCCCTGGAGGGCGAAGCCGATCACGGCGGTGAGGAGCGCGGTGGAGGCGAGGAGCGGCGAGATGTCGACCTGGAGACCCGTCCGGAGGATGAGAAAGACCACGCCGAGGAGGAGGATGAAACGGACGATGTTGCGCAGGAGAAGGGGAATGGGGAAGGTCCGCTGGCGGAGGACGTAGAGCTCGAGGGCGGCGATCTCGACGAGGTCGAGGACGATCAGGGCGAGGAAGAAGACGAGCCAGGAGGCGATGTGGGAGGCGGGGGGCAGGATCTTCGCGGCGGCAGGAAGAGTGCGGCCGATCCAGAAAACGATCAGCGTGATCGCCGCCGTGGCCACGGGAAAGGAGAGGCGGCGGAGAAGGGTCCCCCCGAGGCGGGGGAGCGGTTTCTCGGCGCATTCCCGGCGCAGCCGGCGGCGGACGGGTATGGTGGCGAGGAGGGCCAGGAAGAGGATCGCGGCGAAGAAGGCGATCTCCGAGATCAGGGGAAGGTATTGGTTCATGGCGTGTCCTTCTGCCGAGTGCAAATATATGCTCTGGCGCCGGGGAAGGCAGCAAAAAACCGCACTGCTTGACAGAACCAAACCGGCGGTATAGACTAATTCTGAAAATCAGATAATCAGAATATCGGAGGAAAACCCAATGGCGATGACTCTTCAGATCAGAAAAAGGGGCGCTCTCATACTTCCGATCTCCCTGCGACGAAAATACCGCCTGGAAGACGGCGATCCGATCACCCTGATCGATGTCGGGGACGGGATATTTCTGAGCCCACGTCCGGCGCTTCTGCCGAAGCTAGCGGGGGAAATCGAATCACTCCGGGCCAAGTACCATCTTTCCCTTGAGGACTTGATCAAAGGAGTGGCCGAGGAGAGGGAGAAATATGGAGGTTACGGGGAGCGATGAGTGGGGTCCTCCCGCGCCGAGTATTCTTCGATTCGGACACGGTCATCGCCGGGAGCGCCTCGACGACCGGCGCCGCCCATGCGCTCCTGGCGCTTTCCGAGTTGGGGATCGTCCGCGGGTTTGTTTCCGCCCAAGTGGTCGATGAGTGCCGGAGAAATTTAGAGAAGAAGATCCCCGCCGCTTTGCCGGCCCTCAACGCGGTCATCGCGCGTTCCGTGGAGGTTCAGCGATCTCCCTCGGCGAACTGGATGGCCGCGGCCTCCCGACATGCCCACCCCAAGGACGTCCCGATTCTGGCCGCCGCTCTCCAGGCTCGGGCGAGCTATCTGGTGACCTTCAACGTCAAGGATTTCCACCCGCCGCGGAATTTGAAAATCGAGATTCTCCGCCCCGGCGAGATGCTGGATAAGATCAGGCGAGACTTGTCGGGAGAAAGCTGAGTAACCCCATCGGGATGGAACGGATATATCGTGAAGCTCTGAACTGGGTGTCCAGCGGCGGCGATCAGAGAAATCAGGTGCTGATTATTTCTTGGCGGCGGGAGGTCAGGGGGCGATCCGCATCCCCTGGCGGGCGAGGAGCGAGGAGGGCCGCGCTTTCTTGAGGGCGGCCTCGATCTTTTTCAGGGAGCCGTCGTCGGAGGCGGGGGCGTGGTGGGTGACGAAAAGCCTTCCGGCTTTTCCGAGAGTGGCGACTTCGACGGCGTCCTCCCAGGAGCTGTGGCCCCAGCCCCGGAAGGAAGGGTAGGTTTTCCGCGAGAACTGGCCGTCCATGATGAAGACTGGGGCCGGCGTCGGGCCGGCGATGAGATCGATCAGCGCGTCTTTCTCCGGTGGGGTCGCTTCCGGCCACTCCACGTCGGTGGCGAAGACGAAGGCCTCCCCCGAGCTTTTTTCGTCGATCCGGTATGCCGTCGATCCGCCGGGATGGTGAAGGGGAACCCAGCGCACCCGGAGGCCGCCATGACGAACGGGGGTCTCGGAGCGAGAACCTTCGAGATCGCGGAAGGCGATCTCGGCCGGGAACCTGTGAAGCGGGATCGGCCAGAAGGGGTTGGCGAGGATGCGGGTGATCACCTGTTCCACCGACCTCCCCGCGCGCCTGGGCGAGGCGATCGTGATCCGGTCGGCCGGGTCGTAAAAGGCGGCGAGCTGGGGCAAGCCCATCACGTGGTCGAGGTGGTAGTGGGTGAGGAGGAGGAGGCAGCCGGTCTCGCATTTTTTCACGCCGGCGCCGCGGAGGCCGGTCCCGGCGTCGATGAAGATCCGCTCTCCCCCCGCCCCCTCGATCTGGAGGCAGGTGGTCTCTCCGCCGAAGAAACGGAAACCGGCTTCCGTCACCGGGCTGGTTCCGCGCACGCCGAGAAAGGTGATCTTCACGAGCGATAGTTTCCGGTTCGGGAGGATGCGGTTAGAGCAGTAAAGGAGTAATGGAGTGGTGGAGTGTTGGAGTAATGACGGCTCGCTGTCTCGCGCGCTTTTACATTACTCCAATACTCCATTACTCCATCGCTCCTTTTATTTTTCGGTGAGATTCCACACCCCGTCCCAATCTTTAGCGGAATTTGCGATCAGCTCACGACATTTCTCCGCGTAGGTCGCGGAAAGCTTGTCGCCGGCGATACGGCCGAAGATCTCTCCCGCCTCTTTCCACTTTCGCTCCTGGAATAATTTCAGCGCCTTTTCGTAATCGGCGAGCCAGGGAGGGGCATTTTCACCCTGCAGTCCCAGGGGCTCGAAGACCCTGACCGGCGTCTTTCTCCCCACCACGCGGATGGAGGCGATCTCCCGTCCGATCAGCTCGGCTTTCGCCTTCTCCCAGGTCGCCTCTGAGACCATGAGGTAGGTCCCGAAGGCTTTGTTCGCCCCCTCGAGTCGCGAGGCGAGGTTGGCGGCGTCGCCGAGGACGGTGTAGGCAAACCTCGAGTGGGAGCCCAGGTTCCCCACCGTCACCGGCCCGGTGTTGAGACCGATCCGATTCTTCACCACGGCGGTCGTTCTCTTCTCGAACTCCTCTCGCCGTTCGGCGAGCTTCCTCTGGCAGCGGAGCGCCGCCCGGCAGGCGCGCCCGGCGTGGTCGGCCTGCTCGACGGGAGCGTTCCAGAAGGCGACGATGGCGTCGCCGACGTATTTGTCGAGCGTTCCCCCCTCTTCCATGATGATGTCGGTCATGTCGGAGAGGTAGTCGTTCAAGAGGGCGGTGAGCGTGGGGGGATCGAGACGTTCGGAGAAGGAGGAGAATTTCTCCAGGTCGGAGAAGAAGAGGGAGAGCTCCCGCTTTTCCCCGCCGAGCTGGAGGAGCTCCGGGTGGAGGAGCATCTTGTCGATCACGTCGCCGCTCAGGTACTGCTGGAAGGCCGACTTGATGAAACGCTTCTGCCTCCCCTCGGTCGCGTAGTTCAGGACCACCGCGCCGACCAGGGCGAGACCGATGGCAAGCGCGCCCGCCATCATCGGCCACCAGAATCCCAGAGGGTAGGCGAGGAAGCCGAGAGCGCCGGCCAGGGGGAGAAAGACGAAAAAACAGAGGATGTTCTGCCAGGATTTCTTCGCCACCGCCCCGGCCACGCCGGCGAGGACGGAGAGAAGGACGATGATCGGAATGACGGAAACTCCGGGAGCGTCGCGGAGGAAATCTCCGGCGAGGAGGTTGTCGAGGAGGGTGGCGTGGATCATCACGCCGGGGGCGACGGGGTTCAAGGGAGTGGCCCGGAGGTCGAGGAGGCCCGGGGCGCTGAAGCCGAAGAAGACGTAGCAATCCTTGAAGGAGGCGGGGTCGATCAGGGGCTTCTCACCCCCCTGGATCTTGAGCTCGGAGAGGATGACGGAAGAGGCGGTGAGGGGGGAGTAGGCGTCGATCGTGCCGCGGTAGCGGAGAATGGCCCGGCCGCGATCATCAAGAGGGATCCGCTTGTCTCCCACCCGCAGACCCCCCGGATACAGGCTGAACTCGGGGGACGGTTCCTCTTCCCCCTCGGCGAAAGGCGCGAGGTAGGCGGCCAATCCCAGTGAAGGCACGGGCTTGCCGACGAAGAAGACGAGAGGAGCGGCCCGACGGAAGATCGAGTCCGGGTCGGGCGAGTCCATCACGTTGCCGAGTATCGCCGCGTTGGAGTAGACCTCGGGGATGGGGAAGGAGGCCCACAAGTATTTGACCGCGCGAGGAAGGCCGAAAATGTCCTCCGAAACAGCTGGCGCAGAAGATCTCGCCAGGGGTGGAAGAGGACCTGTTTCCGGCCACGTGCTGACCCCCGCTTCTTTCCGGGTCACGGCGAGGGCTCCGGCGAAGGGGACGGAGCGGCGGATCGACTCGCCGAAGCGGGTGTCGTCGGCGACGCCGGAGGAGGAGGGCTCGGTGTAGAGGACGTCGAAGGCGACCGCTTTCGCCTCCGCCCTCCGGCAGAATTCGAGTATGGGTCCGTAGACCTCCCGCGGCCAGGGCCAGGAGAGGCCGGACTCGTTCTTCCCCCAATCGAGGGACTGCTGGTCGAGGAGGATGATCTTGATCCGACTGGTCGCGGCCGAGGGGCGGGCGAAGGCCTTGACCCGCCAGGACCAGGTGGCGTTTTCCCAGCGGTCAAGGGCGCCCAGGAACCAGAGGAGGAGAGCGACGAGAGCGGCGCCCAGGCCGACCGCCGCTCCGGAGAGGATCTTTCTCTGGGCGGCGGTCATGGCTGGGCGGAAACAGCTGAATTTGTCCTCGAACTATCGCGAATGACCTATCGGACGGATCGGTCTGATCCGACGGATCCGTCGGAGAGGCTCGCTTAAATCAGATCTTCGCGGCGGCTTTGCTGAAACGACTCTGGCGCGGAGCGGGCTCGGTGATCTCGGGATAGCCCTTGACCTCGTCCGCGATCTCCTTGATCCGATCCTGCGGGGAGGGGTGGGTCTGGGCGAAGTCGTGTCCGCCGGGCTTCAGGCGCTTGCCCATCTCGGTGAGCATGTTGACCAGCCCCTTCGGATTATAGCCGACGTTCTTCAGGATCTTCACCGCCCCCCGGTCGGCGTCGTATTCGAGGCCGCGGGAGTAGCCGCTGGTCATCATCGTGGAGGTGATGTCGGTGATCGACCCTTCGAAAGCCTCGGTCAGGTCGGCGAGCTCCTTGCCCCCGAAGGACTTGGCCGACTCGGTGGCCAGGATGGTCAGCGCCGAGGTGAGCCGCCCCTGCTTGATCGCCTTCAGGCCGTGGTTGAACTGGACGTGGGAAATCTCGTGGGCGAGGACCGCCGCCAGCTCGTCCTCGTTTTTGCAGCATTCGATCAGCCCCCGCGAGATCATGATCGGACCGCCGGGTGCGGCGAAGGCGTTGATCTCGTCGGAGTCCATGGTGATGAAGTGGTAGCCGCCGAAGGTTTCCGGCTTCTCCGAGGCCAAAGACAGACCCTGGCCGAGGACGTTCAGGTAGTGGTTGACCGCGTCCTTGTCATAGACCTTGTAGGCGTGGAGGATGGTCGCCGCCACCGAACGGCCGATGTAGTACTCCTGCTCGGGCGTGATGTCCTCGAAGGTCTTGGCCAGAGCCTGGGAGGTCTTGCGGATCGACGCGGCATCTTCCGGGGAGACCTTCCCGGTCGCTTCGCCGACGCTCGCGAAGCCTTCGCCCACGGTTTCCGTCAGCGCCTGGCAGCCCATGAGCCATCCGACGAGGGCGCAGAGTCCCATGATCGCGAGGAGGCGTTTCACTTTCCACCTCCCGGGGCGACCTGCCCCTCCTGCAGGAAGGCGACGATCTCCTTCCCCGCGATCTTGATCTTCTCCATCTTGTCCACCCAGGAGAAGTCGACATCCTGGTTGTTCTTTTTGAACTCCCCTTCCACCTGGGCGTTGAAGCCCTTGCCGGCGAGAGCCAGCTCGTCGCCGGAGGCGGAGGTTCCGGTCTGACCGGCCGAGGAGAGGACGACCTTCTTTTCGGTCAGCGCGGAGGAGTGGATCCAGCCCGTCGCTCCGGAGGGGGTCCGCACCTGGCGCCACTCGCCCTGCTCGGAGACGACCGCCACCCGGTCGCCGTAGCCGACCGGGGCGACGATCTTGCCCAGGTAGGAAGGGGTCTCCCGGAGGGAGCCGGACTTCACCTGAATGCTCATCATGTCCTCGCCCGCGCCGGCCGCGCCCGCGAGCAGGAAGCCGGCGAGCAGGGCCAGGGGGATAATCAATCTTTTCATGATCTTGGTCTCCCTGTTGTATTTTGTCTATCGTGGGAGCCCCGATGGATCGGGGCCGCGATCCGGGCCGGCCTGGATCCCCCGACCGAAGGTCGGGGTCCCACAGAAAAGCAGAAGAAGTGATCAGTAACTATAAATGCCTGCATACTCTGCATGCCTGCATGTGAAATGATCCCGTCAAGCAGCCGATATATTCGACGATAACCCCTACCGCTTATTCAGCCGCCGGCGGGGCCGATTTCTTGATCTCCTCGAAGAGAGCGGCGATATTTCGAAAGGCGTCGGGGTCCGCTTCCTTGTCCAGGACGGCCAGAGCCGATTCGATCGTCTTCAGAGCCCGGACGGTGTCGCCTTGGGAGTAAAAAGATCGAGCCGCCCGGAAGAAACGGTCGGCGGCGGCGCGGTTGTCGCTCCCCTTGAGGTAGGTCTCGCCCGCCCGGCTCAGGGCTTCGGCCATCTCCCGGTATTTCTCCCCCTTCCGGCAGAAATCGGCCTGGCGGTCGAAGTCCTTGGCGGCTTTGTCGAAGGATCCCTCCGCGGCCAGGATCGCTCCGGAGAGGCCCGCCGTTTCCGCTTGCAGGGGGGTGTCCGGTTCGTCCTCCAGCGCATCCTGCGCCCGTTCGAGTCCCGCTTTCGCCCCCGCGAGGTCCTTGCCGTCCAGGGCGATGCGGGCGAGGAGGAGATCGAACTGGGCTCGGGCGGCGGGTGTGAGACTGCCTTCGTGTTTGAGGGCGGCCTGGGCGAGTGACGCCGCTTTCTGCGGGTCGCCTTCCAGATAGAAGGCTTTCGCCTTCAGGAGGCGGATGTGGGCCGTGTCGGCGGACCGGCGGGCGGACTCCGCCTCGGCTTCGTCGAGATAGGAAACGGCCTCATCGTATTTTCCCAGGGCGACCAGGCAAAGAGCGAGGTTGTAGGCGTTGGCCGCGATCTCCGGAGAGTTGTCGGCGGCGCGGGCCATTTCGAGGGCTTTGCGGTAGAGGCGGGAGGCGCCTTCCGCCTGCCCCAGATCGAAAGTCCGCCGGGCGCTGATCGCCACCCGGGAGAGCTCGACGTCGGACTTGCGGGCCGGGGCGGGGGAGGAACAGGAGGAGAGGAGGAGCAGAGCCGCTAGAGCCCCCCCGATGGATATGTTTTTTCTCTGTTTCATTGCGGCTATTTGAGATTTGAAATTTGAGATCTCAGATTGTCATCCGGGTCAAGATCTGAGATTTGAAAATCTGAGCTTACTTGGAGATTCCGATCGTCTCCGGCGGGATGGTCTCGCTGGCCGGGGCCTGGTCGACATAGCCGCGGATGAGCCAGTGGCGCTGGATCGCCTCGATCAGCCGCTGGGTCTCCCGGAGCATGTCCCGGGTCTGGACGACCAGGCCGGGCATGTCCTTGACCTCGCCGCCCAGGGTCTTGGCCATCGGGGGGAGCTGGGCCAGCGTGTCCCGGACCGAGGCCAATGACTCGTTCGCCTTGGCCACGATCTCCTTCACGTCCTCGGCCATCTCGTCGTCGCGCAGGAGCTTTCCGGCCGGCCCCTTGCCCTCCTCCAGGCCGCTGATGATCGAGGTGACCTTGGCGAGGAGTTCCTTGGCCTGGTCGATGGCGGGGAGGGTTTTCTCCCGGATCTCCGCTACCGCGTCCTCAACGAGCTCGGTGATCTCGGTGTCCTTGACCGCGGGGAGGATGGCTTTCTCCGCAAGATGAGCCCCCATTCCCTTGCTGATCTCGATGTAGGAGTCGCCCGCCACCACGAACTTCTTTTTCACCGTCACCCGGGAGTCGGCGCGGACGAAGCGGAAAAAATCCCCCTTGATCGCCACTTCCCCCGTCATCGTCCCGTCCTCGCTCACGGAGATCCGATTCAGAGACCCGACCACCGTGCCCAGGATGACCACCTCCGCACCGCCGGTCAGGCCGAAGGAGCCCTCCGGAGGGAAGGTGACGGTGAGCTTGTGCACCGGTTCGAACCAGCGCTGGGCGTGGCCGGCGAAGAAGACGCCGGCCAGGAGGAGGAAGACGATCAGGACGACGAAGGCGCCGACGATCTCGTTGACGTAACGGAATTTGAAAGCCTGAGCCATGTCAGTGTCGTCCGGTCGTATTGTAGGAACAACATTCGTGCCTGCCCCGATCTATCGAGGCCGCGCTCCGAGCCAAGCCGGTCTGTGGGAGCGACATTCCTGTCGCGATCCCGGCCGGCTCGGATCGGGGCAGGAATGCCCCTCCCACAACCAGTCCCGCGTTATCTGAAACACCTTGTGGGTGTCTCGGTCAGCGCAGAATCAGTTTGTCTCCCGAGAGCCTCGCGAGGCGCGCCGATTTTATCCCCGCCGCCGGCGGCAGGGAATCGTAGGTCAGCCAGAGAACCGCCGCTCCCCCCGCGCGCGCCTTTTCCGCCGCTCCGGATAGTTTCGGCAGAGAAGAAGTATAAGCTTCATTCATCGGGTGTTCCAGAATTATCAAGACCGGTTCCCCGATGAAAGCCCGCACCCACTCCGCCGCCCTCCGTTCCGGCCTTTTCGCCGCCGCCGGGCGGATTTTTGGCACTTCATTAAGCCCGAAGGCCCGGGCCGCGGTTTCCGCCTCCGCGTAGATTTCCTCGACCGGGCGAAGGGTGTGATGGCGCTGGGAGAGGGTGATGTTTTCGTCGATGTTCAGGTTGCTCAACCAGCCTCCGGTTTCGAAGACCCGGCCGGTCTTTCCCCGGTTGGCCGCGGACTCTGCCGCCGTCATCGCCGCCCAATCCCGCCCCCGGAAGAGGACCGCCCCCCGGTCCGGAACGGCCAAACCCTGGGCGGCATCGGGAAGGGGAGTGCGCCCGTGCCCTTTCTCCACTTCGACTATGAGCAGTTCGCCGGGTGCGAGGGAGAAGGACGCTGCGCTGAGACCGATGTCGTAAGGGTGACGGGTCTCCAGGCTGACGTCCCGGAATTCGAGGATGGTTTCCATGGGTTGCTATCGAAATCAGTTCCGTTCTGTTCGTAGCCGCGGACATTCATGTCCGCGGGACGAGCTGTCGCGCCGCCGGTTCTGTGGCGACGCTGACCCGACGTACGAACATAAATGTCCGCACCTACGGAGTCGGCTTACGCATAAGTAAAGACCGATATCAGCACCGAAGTAAAGAACAGCGCGGTCACCGATTTGACCACCGCCCGGGTGGCGGCCTGGGGGACCTCGGTGATCGCCAGGTTGACCGAGAGCCCCTCGGAACAGCAGATGACGCCGGTCAAAAGCCCGGGGATGAGCGTTTTGGCGACCAAGCTTACCACGTCGGCGGGCGTGATCGCCTTGAAGACGGATTTCAGGAAAAGGCCGGGCTGCCCCGCGCCGCCCAGGACCAGCCCGCTCAGGTAGCCGCTCAGGAAGGAGACGACGATGAAGACCACGGTCAGGCAGAAGACGGAGATCGCCACGCCGAGCGTCCGCGGGATGACGAGGTAGATCAGGGGATCGAGACCCTGGGCGTCGAGGACCCGCACCTCCCCGGCCACGTTCATCGAGCCGAGCTCCGTGGCCACCGCCGTCCCGCTCCGCCCGATCACGATGAAGTTGACGAGCAGGGGACCCAGCTCCCGGACGATCACCATCACCAGGACCGGGCCGAGCAGGGCCGACTGCCCCACCTTGGTGAGCCAGAGCTGGGCCTGGACCACCACGGCGATCCCGATCAGGAAGGCGACCAGGGAGACGAAGCGGGTGGCCTCGAACCCGGTGAAGAGGATCTGGCGGGCCAGCACGTTGCGCACCGTGCGGCGAAAGGTCCCGGGACGAAAGCAGAGGAAGACCACGGTGGAGAGGAGGGCGGAGAGTCTCCGGTAGTAGCCCCACTTCTCCCGCTGATGCTTTCCCACCGCCCCGAGGAAGTTCATAAGAGCTTGATCTTGCGGAACCAGAGGAGGAGCAAAATTCCTCCCGCCATCATGACGCCCATCAGGATCCAGAAGCCCTCGATGGTCTCGCGCAGCGAGAGGGGAAACTGCACGTTCATCCCCCCGATCCCGGCGATCAGGGTCATCGGCATCATGATGGTCATGATCAAGGTCAGGACCTTCATCACCGAGTTCAGGCGGGAGGTCTGGCTGGAATGGTGGGCCTCGAGCAGGGACTCGCCCATCTCGCGCAGGTTGCCGACCAGCTCGGAGACGCGGGTGAAGTGGTCGTAGATATCCTTGAAATACATGATGGCGTCGCCGCTGATGAAGGAGATTTTCCCCTGGCAGATCTGGTAGAAGAGCTCGGTCTGGGGGAGGAGGACCTTGCGCATGGTCATCACGTTTTTCTTCATGGAGAGGATCCGCGGGAGCATCACCGGCCGCCGGCCGGCGAGGATCTCGTCCTCCAGCGTGTCCATCCGGTCGGTCAGGGTGTTGATGATTTCTATGTAGTTGTTGACCATGGTGTCGAGGAGGCGGTAGAGGAGCGTGGAGGCACCGTGGTTCAGGAGCTTGCTTGACTTCCGGCAGATCTCCCGGTTCACGGTCACCGTCTTGATGTGCCCCTGGTGGATGGTGAGGATGTAGTTGGGGCCGGCGAAGATGTCGATCTCCCGGATGTCGAGCGCTTGCTCCTCGCGCTTGGTCACGTAGTAGTAGACGGAGTGGAGGACGAGGAATATGTAGTCCTCCATGTCGTCGACCTTGGGAGAATTCTGGGGGGTGATGCAGTCGGCGATCAGGAGGGGGTGGAAGCGGAAGGGATCGTCGAGGAGGCTGTAATCCTCCGCGGCCGGGTCCTCCATGTCGATCCAGAGGAGTTTCTTGGGGTCCTTCAGCGCTGCTTCGATCTCGGCCAGGGTGAGATTCTCCTGGACGCGTTCGGTCGCCGGATCATAGAGGAAACTGGTGCGCATGGTTTTTCCCTCCCGTTCCCAGTCAGTCAATTATGTCACGATCGGGTTTCTGACTCCAGGAAAAGAAGGGTATAATCGCTCCAGGAGGATGACATGATTTTCGGCGCAACGATGCTCATGGCCGCGGCGCTTGCCGCCGCCCCCACTCCAACTCCGGGAGGAGACATGATCAGGAACGTGCTTCAGATGGCCCCGTACACCGACCCGGGTCCGGGAAGACTGAAGCTGGTGGACCAGCCCTATCTGCTCATGATGCAGGCGGCTCTCAAGCCGGGGCAGATGGTCCACCAGCATAACGCCGATTCCAATGTCCATCTCCTCATCCTGGATGGCGAGGTGGTGATCAATCTGGCCGGGAAGGACGTTCCGGCGAAAAAGGGGGACCTGGTCCCGGTCGCTCCGGGGATGTCGATGAACATCCAGAACCGCTCGGCGGCGAACGCCACCTTTCTCATCATCAAGACCCCCCATCCCCGGGAGCTGGGCAAAACGTCTTCGGTTTTGTAGTTGGTTCCTGCGTCTTAGCCACTCCGCGCCAAGCGCGGGGCGATCGTCCTTCGTTCCGTTAGTTATACCGCAGCGTCAGCTCCAGGTTCCCCGTGACAACGGCGGGGAAGGCGAGCTTCTTGAACAGCACCGCCAGGATCTCCTCCTGGCATTTCTTCCCCTGGAACTCCTTAACCTTCACTTCTGTCACAATCCCCTTTTCCACTTTCAGGGTCACCGTGACGCCGGCGAGCTCCCACTCCTGGAAACTCTTTTCCAGATCGCTCTTGATCGCCGCGATCAGCTTTTCCGTCTCTTCGAGCGTGATGCCCTTGGGCAGGCTGCCCCCCTCCAGGTAGACCTGGGGTTCGGTTTTGGTTTCGATCTGCGCTTTCTCTTCTCGGGCGACCAGTTTGTAGTGCGCGACGCCCGAACCCATGGGCGCGGCGGCGACGCCGGCAGCCAGCTGGGGTTGGCCCACCGCGTAATCGCTGACTCCCTGGGGCAAAGGCAGCGGCTGTTTCACCGTCACCGTCTCGCCGGTCGGGCGAACGATGGTGTCCACCGCCACGAAGGAGGTGTACTCGGTCATCAGGTGGTAGGCCAGCCCGAGCTCGGTCACCGCGGCCGAGACGTCTTCGCCGGTGCGCCCGTAATCGGAGAGACGGGCGATCCTCTCCCTCGCCCAGAGGTAGGGGAGGGCGGTGTTGGACCGGTCCTCGGCGGCGGGGGAGATCTCGATCCTCTTTTCATAGCCGCCGGAGGGGGTTTTGCCCGTGACCACGATCGCTCCCTTCGGCGAGCGATACTTCCCGAAGAGGACGAGGGGACGGGCGGCGAAGAGGTCGGGAAGCGAAGGGGGCTCGACGTCGTAGGCGTCGAAGCCGTCGCAGCGGACGCGGATGTCGGTGAGGAGAGGCGTCTCGATGTAGCGCCGGAAATCCTCCGCGACCGCCTGCGCCTCCGCTTCGTTCGTGGCCACGAACGGCTCTCCCCGCCCGGCCCGGGCGATCCCCTCGATCAGGTAGCGGTTGACCGAGGTCCCGATCCCGAAGGCGAAGAAGTTGGCCGCGCCGAGCTTTTCCCGGATCAGGTCGAAGACCTCTTTCTCCACCGTCACGTAGCCGTCGGTGGCGATGACCACCGTCCGGGAGAGGCCCTCCTGCTTAGAAAGGGCGAGCGCGCGGTTCAGCGCCGCGAGCATCTGAGTCCCCCCGCTCCCTTGCTGGGACTGGAGCATGGCGATCGCCTTGCGCTTGTTCTCCTCGTTTGCGGGCAGGGGCTTGTCCGCCAGAACGTCCGCTCCCCCGGAGAAGAACATCACGTTGAAATAGTCGCCCGTCTTGAGGCCGTCCAGAATCTCCCCGATCAGCTTTTGGGAAACGGAGAGGGGGAAGCCGTGCATCGAGCCGGAGACGTCGACGATGAAAAGATACTCCCGCGGGGGGACCATCTCGGCTTTGACCTGTTTCGGAGGCTCGACCATCAGGAGGAAATGGTTTTCCGTCTCTCCCGGATAGAGGAGGAGGCCGGAATGGATGGCCTCGCCCTGGAGGCTGTAGCGGAGGATGAAGTCGCGGTTGCCGCCGTTCTTCTCTTCGGGGTCGAGGGCGATGGACACATCGTTCGGCGACGGCCATTGCAGGGCGACCTTGTGAGAGGTCACCGAGACGGCGGAAAGGGGCATCCCGGCGTTGATCTCCGCCGCGAGTTTGAACTCGTACGGGGGTTCCTTCCCCTCGTGAAGGTAGGGCGAGACCGACCAGTTGTCCTGGCCTTTGAGATCCTCGGCCTTGCTCTCGCCGGTGAAGCGGGGGCCGACCACGGTGGGGAAGACGAACTCGTAGATCCCCTTTTCCGGGACCAGGAGCTCGGTGTATTTGACCAGCACCTCCACCCGGTCGCCGGGCATGATGTTGGCCACCTTCATCTGGAAGACGTTGGGGCGCTCCTGCTCGAGGAGCGAGGCGACCTTCCCCTCCTGCTTGGCGGTGTCGTAGATCTTCGCCGCCCGCCCCTTCTCCTCGATCGTCGCTTCGATCACCCGCTCCCCGATGGTCATCCGCATGGCGTGGATGGCCGACTTCACTCCGAGGGGGAAGACATAGACCGCCTCGATCGTCTTCTCCCCGTCGTTCTTGTAGACCTGGGTGAGCTCGACCTCGGAGATGACCCCGGCGATGCCGACCTTGGCCTCGGTTTTCAAGAGAGGAAAGGCGTCCACGCCGGGGTCGCCCTGGACGAAGAAGTAGGGCGAGAGTTTCCCCTCGACGGTTTCCGTCTCCGCCGCCGCTCCGCCCGTCCCGGCTACCAGGGGGAGGGCCCCCGCCACCAACGCCCACAGCCATCTTTTCATTTCTTCCACTCCTTTTTCTCCCGGGCCGCATCTTCGCCCGGCGGTTTGGGCGCCGTCAAATCCCGCGCGCCTACCCAATATGACGGATTAGCGCCCTAAAAGTTCCAAAATATATTTTGCGCCGTAACGGACCGGCCTCGCAGGGCGTCTCCGATGATGTATCATTTCTACGTTGGCCCGGGATGGCCCGGCTTCGCTTCCTATCCAGCTGCGTTCCCTATCCAGCTGCAGTCGGGGATTGACAGCATCGTCTGCGTTGTGTACATTGTATTACACAACGATACAGGAGGAAGCCGCATGAGCACAGCCATATCCATCCGCCTGCCGGACGACCTGGCCCGGGAACTCGACCAGATCGCGGGCGAAACCGAACGCCCCCGGTCGTTCCATGTCCAGAAAGCCTTGGAGTCGTACATCGAGGACTTCGCCGATGTCCAGGTCGCCCTGGACCGCCTGCGCGATCAGAAAGATCCCGCCGTCTCCAGCCGCGAGCTGAGGAAATCCCTTGGCCTTTGAGATCGCCTACAAGAGGAGCGTGGAGAAGGATCTCTCCCGGCTCGGGCGGGCCGAAGCTCGTCGGGTTCTCGATTCGATCGAGAAAAAGCTCTCCGCCTCCGCGGACGAGTATCCGCTGCTCCGGGGAAAGTTCGCGGGCTTGCGGGAGCTCCGCTGGGGGGATTACCGGGTGATCTTCGCCGTCATGGGGAAGCAGGCTCTGATCCTCCGGATCGGCCATCGGAGCCGGATCTACGATAAGTGATGAAGACGAGCCTCGCCCTGTCCCGCGTCTACCGCCTGCTCGAGTCGGGTCCGGTGGTTCTGCTCACCGCCGCCTGGCGGGGGCGGGCGAACGTCATGGCCATGTCCTGGCACACGATGATCGATTTCGAACCGCCTCTGGTCGGTTGCGTGGTCAGCGAACGGAACCACACCTTCAAGATTCTCCAAGCCACGAAGGAATGCGCGATCAACATACCGACCGTGGAGATCGCCGCGAAGGCGGTGAAGTGCGGGAACAGTTCGGGACGGGACGTGGACAAGTTTCAAGCCTTCCGCCTGACGCCCGTGCCCGCCTCCCATATCCGGGCGCCGCTGATCCAGGAGTGCTACGCCAGCCTCGAGTGCAAGGTCATCGACGCGCGGATGGCGGGGAGATACAACCTCTTCATTCTCGAGGTGGTCAAGGCTTGGATCGACCGCTCCCAGAAGCGCCCCCGGACGATCCATCATCTCGGGAAAGGCAGTTTCATGGTCGCCGGGCGGACGATCACACTCCCGTCCCGGATGAAGTAGCATGGTTCGTCAGCGTCCTCGGCCAGGCGGTGTACTACCTCCATTTCGGTTTCGTTCCGGGTTCACGAGCCCCTGGTATCCTTCCGGGACGCCGAACGCAGCGTCTGGATCACCAAGGTCGGTCACTGGCGGGACGTCTATAGATAACGTAGGCAGTTGCCCTTGTGGGAGGGGCGTCCTCGCCTGCCCCGATCACGATTACATGCACATAAAAATCGGGGCCCCGATCCCTATCGGCTCGGATCGCGGCGAGACGCCGCTCCCACAGAACAATCGCACAATCGGGAAGACGCTAGAGAATCTCGATCCGGAGACGGAGGGTTTCCTGATCGGAGGGGGGAGGCGGGGGAGAGGCTTTGTCGAGTTCGCCGATGCGGCCGAGCTCCTGCAGGAAATCGTTGTAGCGGGACAGAGGGATTTCCACATCCACGGACGCGGGAGATTCCGACCCTCCGCCGACTGCCGGGGCGATCCGCTCTCCGCCCATCCGGCGCGCGATTCCGGCGATCTGACCGGAAACGTCCGGTTTCGTCCCCGGTTCGGCCATCCTTTTCGCGACTACCAGCCCTGAGGCGGCCGGCGCTTCCGTCTTCTCCTCCAATCCGAGTGATGGCACGGCCGCGCGGACGACCGGCGCTTGATCCGGGACAGACAATCTCAGGCGGACCGGCGGCGCGGCCGCGTATCTCATCGCCGTCGCCGCCTCGCGCGTTTCTCCCACGCTCTTCAGTGCGAACGCATCGGCCGCCTTCGCCTTCTCTTCCTGTCGGAATACCATTTTCGCCGATGGAGCGGCGGGCGGACGATAGAGGGCCGGCTCCTCGCGGGCGACGGCGTAGATGAGCAAAACCGCCGCGGCCGCCGCCGCGACTTCGAGGGGGATCTTGATCCAGGACGGTCCGGAGAAGATCCGTTTCCACCGCGCCGCCGGGCGGGGGCGCTCCAAGCGGGCGTGGACTCGTTCCAGGAAATCCCCCGTCGCCCGGACGCGGGCGAGGCCGGCCACGACCTTCTCGCCGTCGGCGAGAGAAGCCATCTCCCGCGCGCAGTCCGGGCAGGCCTGGAGATGCGCCTCCACCCGCGCCCGGTCCTGTGTCGCGAGCTTTCCATCGCGAAAAGCGGCGAGGAGTTTTTCAATGTCCCGGCAGTTGTTCATTGTTTCTTGCTGCTCACTGCTCACTGGTTACTGATCACTGTTATCCCCGTGGGAGCGGCGTCTCGCCGCGATCCGGGTCGTCCTGGATCGGGGCTGGAAGCCCCTCCCACCTCGAGCAAGTTGATATCCCCTATAGCTGCTCCTTGAGCTTTTCTCTCATCCGTTCCCGCGCCCGAAAAAGCTTCGATTTCACCGTCCCCAGATTATAACCGGTCGCCGCCGCCACCTCTTCATAAGGCAGCCCTTCGATCTCTCTGAGAACGAGAACCATCCTCAGCGACTTCGGGAGCGAGTCGATCGCCTGCTGGATGATCTTCTCCCTTTCCCCTCGTTCCGCCTGCCGCCGCGGGGAGAGTGTTTCGTCGCCGATCTCCCGCGGTCTTTCCTCGCTCTCCGGGTCGTCCGGCTGGCTCAAGGACACCGACCGCTGGCGGAAGCGGAAGGCCAGCGAACGCCGCCAGCTCAAGCTTGCGTTGACCGCGATCCGGTAGAGCCAGGTCGAGAAAGCGGAACCGGAACGGAAGCCGTTGAGCGACCGGTAGGCCTTGACGAAGACCTCCTGCGCGCAGTCGTCGGCCTCCGCGTAGTTCCCGAGGAGCCGGTAGCAGAGGTTGACGGTGCGGTCCTGATGCCGCAAGACCAGGCGGTCGAAAGCGGCCGTCTCCCCCGCCTGGAAGGCCCGGACCAGCGCCGCGTCATCCGGAAAGCCGTCGTCCACCGTTTTCAGCCCCTCGCTCATTTGGACGCTGCGGTTGTTAAAAAGTTCCCGGTGTCTGAATGGAATAAGGGAACGGTTCTGCGCTTGGCCGAGTAAGTCGACTAGTTGACACCGTCCCGCCTCTTTCCGTCTGGCTTCCCTATGGCACACCTAATGGATATCAGTTGTTATGGTAACCATAGGTTTCCGTCCCGTCAAGATTCCTGGTCTATTGACAGGAAAAAATGCAAGTAATTCTTGACTATGCCTCCCATTGGCGGAACATTAAAGCATCTGGCGCTATGTGGCCCCGGCAAACGGAGAAATGGGTAGAAGAACAAGTTGAGCCGACGCTTCGCGTCGGCTCAACGGCGAGCTGCTTCGCCAGCGTCAAGTTGCGCCGCGAAGCGCGGCTCAACTTGCCGCTGGAGCTTCGCGGGTCAGCTCCAGCGGCAAGCCGCCGACCTTCCCCGCTCAGCTCAGCTCGCCGTTATGCTTATAATCCTAAAATTATCTTGATGAAATCAAAAGGCAAGAAAGTAGTTACTTGGGTGACTTGCGTTGTTGCTGTCCTTATTGGCCCTTACCTCCTTTTATTTTATGTCCTCCCTTATTCACTGTATGGGCCAGAAGATAGCCATTCTTTGCGTCAAGCTCCCATCATAAGTCAAGCACTCGACCTTCTTTTACTCGTGTCTGATTGGATCATGTTGCTAACAACTCCTTTGAACAAAATTCCATTTATAGGCGGTATTCTCTTTTGGTTTTGTTGGGGAATATATTTTTTAGGTCTCTGTCTAATACTTGTTCTTATAATCAATCTGATACGTAAAGGCTTAGCAATCATAACCAGTCGCTCCAGCTGACCGAAAACCGCGTTGCGGTTTCGGCAGCTGAGCTTTTCGTTCGCTACAAAGGAGGAAAGAATGAAACGAATTACAGTGCTCTCGGTCTTCTTCGCGATCATCGTCAGCAACAGTTTTGCAGAGGAACTCCGCAAATCTGGAGACTGCAAGATTCAGGAAGCCAAGATGTTTGACAAAGACAAAATCGTCTCCGTCACACT
>CAZKCI010000040.1:0-16679 GCA_964551475.1 uncultured bacterium
ATCTCCGCCTTCATCAAGAGCCTGCGGGGGAGCGACCCCGACGCCGCCCTCTACTGGCTGGCGGCGATGCTGGCGGCGGGGGAGGACCCCCGCTTCATCGCCCGCCGTCTCGTCATCCTCGCTTCGGAAGATGTCGGCAACGCCGATCCCCGGGCGCTCGCGGTGGCGGTGGACGCTTCGCGGGCGGTGGAATTTGTGGGGATGCCGGAAGCCCGTCTCGCCCTGGCCCAGACCGTCACCTATCTCGCTTGCGCGCCCAAGTCCAACGCCTCCTATCAGGGGCTCACGGAAGCGATGGAGGATGTCGAGAAGGAGAACGTGGAGGAGGTCCCCGCGCACCTGAAGGACGCGGGCTACGCCGGGGCGAAAAGGCTCGGGCGCGGGGAGGGCTACCGCTATCCCCACGCCGCCCCCGGAGGCTCCGTGCCGCAGGAGTACCGGAAGGGAAGAAAAAGATATTACCGGCCGACCGACCGCGGCTATGAAGCGACTATCCGGAAGCTGATGGCGGAGCGGATGAAAAGAGATGAAGACAAAAATCCGGGCGCGGGCGCTTAAAGCCCGCAATTCCCTGAGCCGCCGGGCGATCGAGTCCCGCAGCCGTTCGATCGCGCGCCGCCTCTTCGCCCTGCCGGAATATCGGAGGGCGCGGACGGTGATGTTCTACCTCTCCCACGGGAGCGAGGTGTCCACCCGGGCCATGATCCGCGCCGCGCTTTCCGGCGGTCGGCGGGTGGCCCTGCCGGTCACCCGCGCCCGCGGCCGGCGGCTGGTGCCGGTGTTGATCAGCGGCCCTGAGGATGTTTTCACCACCGGAGAGGAGGGGATCCCGGAGCCGATTCTCCAGGCGGCCCGGACCGTATCCGTCCGGGAGATCGATCTGATCGTCCTCCCCGGTCTGGCCTTCGACGCCCGGGGAAACCGGGTGGGCCGAGGGAAGGCCTACTACGATATTTTTCTAAAAGAGGCCCCGGCCGCGACGGCCCGGGTCGCTCTCGCCTTCGAACAGCAGGTGGTGGAGGAGATCCCGTCGGCGCCGCATGACGCGCCGGTGGGGTTGGTGCTGACGGAGAAACGGGCGATCCGATGCTCGAGGTTCGGCCGGGACGGAGACAACGGAGGGAAGACACGATGACTTTGCTATATATACTCGCGGGGTTCGCGGGCGGCCTGATCGCGGGACTGCTCGCCTACCGTCTGTGGTCGTTGAAACGGCTCGATTCGGCCGAACGCCAGGTCCAGAAGATACTCGCCGACGCCGCCCAGACGGCGGAGGGGAAGAAGAAGGAGGCCCTGCTTCAGGCCAAGGAGGAGCTCTACCGTTCCCGCACCCAGTTCGAGAATGAGAGCCACGAGCGGAGGCAGGAGCTCAAAAAGATGGAGCAGCGCTCCGTGCAGAAGGAGGAGAACCTCGACCGCAAGGTTTCCTTCCTCGACCGCAAGGACAACGAGCTCAAGGACCGGGAGAAAAAGCTCTCCGATCGCGAGCGGGCCATCCAGCAGAAGGAGGACCAGGTCCGCGCTTTCTTCGACAAACAGCGGATCAAGCTGCAGAGGATCTCGGGGCTGACCCAGGAGGAGGCCAAGAACCTGCTCATGGCCGGGATGAAGGAGGAGGCCGAGCGTTCGGCGGCCATCATGGCCCGCCAGATCGAGAGCGACGCCCGGGACAACGCGGAGAAGGAGGCGCGCAAGATCATCGCGCTGGCCATCCAGCGCTACGCGGGCGACCAGGTCTCGGAGATGGCGGTCTCCACGGTCTCCCTGCCCAACGACGAGATGAAGGGGCGGATCATCGGGCGGGAAGGGCGGAACATCCGCGCCTTCCAGGCGGTCTCGGGTGTGGATGTGATCGTCGATGACACACCGGAGGTGGTGGTCCTCTCCGCCTTCGACCCGGTTCGGCGCGAGATCGCCCGGATCAGCCTGGAGCGGCTGGTCCAGGACGGGAGAATCCATCCCCCGCGGATCGAAGAGGTGGTGAAAAAGGTGACCGAGGAGATGGAGGTCACCCTCCGGGAGACCGGCGAGCAGGCGGCCTTCGACCTCGGCATTCACGGTCTGAAGCCGGAGGTGATCAGGCTCCTCGGACGCCTCAAATACCGGACCAGCTACGGACAGAACGTCCTCAACCATTCCAAGGAAGTGGCCTACGTGATGGGGATCATGGCGGCCGAGCTCGGCCTGGACATCGGACTGGCCAAGAAGATCGGCCTCCTCCACGATCTGGGCAAGGCGGTCGACCATGAGGTCGAGGGGTCGCACGCCCAGATCGGCGCCGCCCTGGCAAAAAAGTTCGGTCTGCCCGACGTGGTGGTGAACGCCATCGCCGCCCACCACGCCGAGGCCGAGGTCAAGACCGTCTACGACGTCCTCAGCCAGGCCGGGGACGCGGTCTCGGCCGCCCGGCCGGGCGCCCGCTCGGAGTCGATGGAGGCCTACATCAAGCGCTTGGAAAACCTGGAGCGGCTCTCCATGTCCTTCCCCGGGGTGAAGAAGGCCTACGCCATCCAGGCCGGGCGCGAGGTCCGGGTGATCGTGGAGCCGGAGAAGGTGGACGACGCCGCCATGGCCATGGTCGCCCGCAACATCAGCAAGAAGATCCAGGACGAGCTCGACTATCCCGGCCAGGTGCGGGTGACGGTGGTGAGAGAGACGCGCGCGGTGGACTACGCCAAATAGATTGCGAATCGCTGATCGCGAATCGCGAATTGAGATGATCGCGGATTAAAAACGCGCTAGCGTGGAGACCGGGAGCGTTCAAATTCGCGATGAGCAATTCGCGATAGGCGGTCTCTTCTGGTCGCGCTATCTTCGGCCATGAGCTCTCTAGTCAGAATACTCTTCGTCGGCGACGTTGTCGGCCGTCCCGGCCGGGAGGCCTTTTCTCGGCTTTTCCCGGTCATCCGGAAGAGGGAGGCGATCGACTTCTGCGTAGTCAACGCCGAGAACGCCGCCGGAGGATCGGGGATCACCGCCGAGGCGGCCGAGGATCTCTTGCAGGCGGGGGCGAACGTCCTGACCGCGGGCGACCATGTCTGGCGGAACCGCAAGATCCTCGAGGTCATCGACCGGGAGGAGCGTCTTCTCCGTCCGGCCAACTACCCCCCCGGCGCCCCGGGCAGGGGATCGGGGGTCTTCCCCGGCCCGAACGGCATCCGGATCGGCGTGATCAACCTGCTGGGGCGGGTTTTCCTGAAGCCGCTGGACTGCCCGTTCCGCCGCCTGGACGAAGAGCTGCGCCTGCTCGAACGCTCCGCCCGCGTGATCCTGGTCGACATCCACGCCGAGGCCACCTCCGAAAAAGCCGCCCTGGCCCGCTATGCCGACGGGCGGGTTTCCGCCGTGGTGGGGACGCACACCCACGTTCCCACCGCCGACGAGCGCATCCTGCCCCGGGGGACGGCCTTCCTCACCGACGTCGGGATGACCGGTTCGATCGACTCCATCCTGGGACGCAAGACGGAACCGGTCCTGAAAAGCTTTCTCAGCGGACTCCCCGCCGTCTTCGAGATCGAATCCTCGGCGGTGGAGATCCAGTGCGCCGTCGTCGAGGTCGATCCCGAGACCGGGAAAGCCGTCTCCATCCGGCGTCTGCGCGAACCGGCGCCGTCGAAAAGGGAGGTCGCATGAAGCCGGCCGGGGAGAAGGGGGCGGCGGAGGGCGAACTCTTCCTTCCCGGTCTCGGCGAGGAGTCGCCCCGGGTCTTCACGGTCAGCGAGCTCACCTCCCGGATCAAATCCCTGATCGAGGCCCGTTTCGTCTCGGTCACGGTGGAAGGCGAGGTCTCCAACGCCAAGCCGGCCGCTTCCGGACACTGGTATTTCACGCTCAAGGACGAGGAGAGCCAGCTGGCGGCGGTCTTTTTCCGATCCGGCGCGGCCGGCCTGAAATTCCGAATCGAGGACGGGATCAAGGTTGTCGCCTCCGGCGCGATCAACGTCTACCGCAAGCGCGGGCAGTATCAGCTGGTGGTCTCGCGCCTGGAGCCGAAAGGGCTGGGGGCTCTCCAGCTCGCCCTGGAGCAGCTCAAGAAAAAGCTGCAGGCGGAAGGGCTCTTCCGGGAGGATCGGAAAAAACCGCTGCCCGCCCTCCCGACCCGGATCGGCATCGTCACCTCCCCGACCGGGGCGGCGATCCGGGACATCCTTCAGGTGATCGATCGGCGCTTCGGAAACCTCCACCTCCTGATCAACCCGGTCCGGGTGCAGGGGGAGGGGGCGGCCGCCGAGATCGCCCGGGCCGTGGACGATTTCAACCGGCAGAGCCTCGTCGACGTGATCATCGTCGCCCGGGGCGGAGGGTCGATCGAGGACCTCTGGGCCTTCAACGAGGAAGCGGTTGCCCGGGCGATATCCCGCTCGCGCATTCCGGTGATCTCGGCGGTGGGCCACGAGATCGACTGGACGGTGGCCGACCTGGTCGCCGACCTCCGCGCCCCCACCCCCTCGGCCGCGGCCGAGCTGGTGATCGGCCGGAAATCCGACCTCCGGGACCGGATCCGGGCCGTCTCCGATCGACTGGGGGACCGGGCCCGGTTTCAGATCGACCGCCGTCGTTCGCGCCTGGACGGAGTCCTCTCGAGCTACCTCTTGCGCGATCCCGCCCGTCTTCTCCGCGGGCGGTCGCAGCGGGTCGACGACCTGGTCTCGGAGCTCCCCCGGGCGCTCCGGGGAATGCTCGTCCTCCGCCGCCAGAAGACCGAGGCCCTGGTCGCCCACCTGGAGGCGGTGAGCCCCCTCCAGGTCCTCGGCCGCGGTTACAGTTATACCCGCACGCTTCCCGATGGTAAAATATTGACTGACGTTGCCCCGCTCACGGCCGGGATGAAGGTGGAGACGCGTTTAGCCCGGGGGAAATTCAGGGCGGTAGTGGAGGAAATCCGAAAAACAGTGGATGGGTGAAGGTTAAGAAGTGGGACTGGTAGATGGGTTGGGGTCAGGTGCCGCCCGGCCGGCGGCCAGCCAAGCCACACTTAACCCTGACCCATTGACCAAACCCACTTCCTGACCCATACCTATCAACTTCTTTATCGGGAGAGAAAATCATGTCCGAACTCAAATTCGATCAAGCGCTGGAGCGCCTCGAGAAGATCGTCCGCGAGATGGAAGGGGAGGGGTTGCCCCTGGAAGAGACGCTGAAGAAGTACGAAGAGGGGATCAAGCTCGCCCGCTTCTGCCTCTCCACCCTGGACAAGGCGGAGAAGAAGATCGAGATCCTGATCCGGGACGCGGAGGGAGGAGTCAGCGCGCAGCCGTTTCCGGGATCCGGCAAGAGCGGATCAGGGGATACATCGTCTGAGTCCGGAACCGATTGAATGTCGCTCCCACCGTCAGATCAAACGATCTGCTGGCGACTACATGACTCATTTCCTGAAAAGAATCGACTCTCCCCGGGACGTGAAGAAGTTTCCCGTCGAGGACCTCCCCGCTCTGGCCGAAGAGGTCCGGCGGGAGATCATCCGGGTGGTCTCCCGGCGCGGCGGTCATCTCGCCCCCAGCCTGGGCGTGGTGGACCTGACCATCGCCCTCTACCACGTCTTCGACCCCCCCGAGGACAAGGTGGTCTGGGACGTCGGCCACCAGTCCTACGCCCACAAGATCCTGACCGGCCGCCGGAAGAGTTTCTCCACCCTGCGCCAGTTCAAGGGGCTCAGCGGTTTCGTGAAGATGAGCGAAAGCCCCTACGACGCCTTCGGCGCCGGCCACGCCAGCACCTCCCTCTCCGCCGGTCTGGGGATGGCGATCGCCCGCGATCTGACCGGAGGGAAGGGGAAGGTGATCGTGGTTCTCGGCGACGGCGCGCTCACCGGCGGCCTGGCCTGGGAGGCCTTGAACCAGGGCTGCCTGAAGGCCCGCGATCTGCTGGTCATCCTGAACGACAACGACATGGCCATCTCTCCCAGCGTGGGGGCGATCCCGGAATACCTCTCCCGGATCATCTCCACTCCCGCCTACAACCGCCTGATGCACGACATCGAACTCCTGGTGAAGAAGATCCCCTCCATCGGCTCCAAGGTGGTGGAGGTGGCGAAAAAGCTGGAGGGCTCGGTCAAGGGGTTGATCGCGCCCAGCCTGATCTTCGAAGAACTGGGGTATCGCTATTTCGGCCCGGTCAAGGGCCATGACCTTCCCGCGCTGGTCGCCATCCTGCAGAACATCAAGGCCATCCGGGAGCCGATCCTTCTCCACGTTCTCACGCAGAAAGGGAAGGGGTATCCTCCGGCGGAGAAGGACCCGGAGATCTTCCACGGCACCGAACCCTTCCACATCGGGACCGGGAAGCTGAAGGCGCGGAAACGGACGCTGAGCTGTTCCGAGATATTCGGCCTGACCCTCGCCCAGCTCGCGGAAAAGGACCGGAAGATCGCCGCCATCTCGGCCGCCATGACCGCCGGCGTGGGGCTGATGCCTTTCGCCCACCGCTTCCCGGAGCGCTTTTTCGACGTGGGGATCGCCGAAGGGCACGCCCTGACCTTCGCCGCGGGCCTGGCCAGCCAGGGGATGAAGCCGGTGGTGGCGGTCTACTCCACCTTCCTCCAGCGGGGCTACGACCAGATCGTCCACGACATCTGTCTCCAGAATCTTCCGGTGGTCATCGCCGTCGATCGGGCGGGGCTGGTGGGGGAGGACGGGCCCACTCACCACGGGGTTTTCGACCTCTCCTTCCTCCGCCACATCCCCAACCTCGTCATCATGCAGCCCCGGGACGGAGCGGAAATCCCGAGCCTTCTTGCCGCCGCGCTCGGCCGGGGCGGACCGACGGTCATCCGCTATCCCCGGGGAAGCTCCGGAGTAACCAGTTTCCATCCCCGCTTCCGGCCGGTCGAGATCGGCCGATCCGAAACGCTCCGCGAAGGAAAGGAGGGGGAGATCTGGGCGATCGGCCCGATGGTCGGCGTCGCTCTCGCCGCCGCCTCTCTTCTCTCGGAACGGTCCCGGGAGTTCGGCGTCGTCGATGCCCGCTTTGTCAAGCCTCTGGACCGGGATCGTCTGCTCGCCTCGGCGCGGACGGGCAAAGCCATCGTCACGCTGGAAGAGCACGCCCTGATGGGGGGGATGGGGAGCGCGATCATGGAATGCCTGGAAGAGGCCGGCATCCCCGACCGGGTGGTCAGGATCGGTCTTCCCGACCATTTTATCGAACACGGGTCGATCGCGCAGCTGAGAGAACTCTGCGGCCTGACGCCGGAGAAGGTAGCCGGAACAATCCTCTCGCGCCTTTCACCGAACCGGTCGATGGGTGAGGGCTAGGTTAATGGCTCGGTAAATGGGCCAGGGTAAGGTCCGCCTGGGCGAACCGCCGGCCGGGTCCATAACGTCCATATCGTCCATCCCGTCCATAGTGTCCATCTCCTCCCGAAAAAACCAACTCCGCCTCGACGCCCTGCTGGTCTCCCGGGGCCTCTTCCCCAGCCGGGAGCAGGCCCAGCGGGCGATCCGCGCCGGCGAGGTCCGGGTGGGGGGAGAGGTCGCGACCAAACCGGGGAAAAGCTATCCCGAGACGGCCGCCGTCGCCGTCGAAACCGGTCCGCGTTACGCGAGCCGCGGGGGCGAGAAGCTCAAGGGGGCTCTGGAATCATTCCGGCTCGTCGTCGCCGGCGCCGTCGCGCTGGACGTGGGCGCTTCGACCGGTGGTTTCACCGACTGCCTTCTCCAGGAAGGGGCGAAACGGGTCTACAGCTTGGACGTGGGCAGGGGACAGCTCGCCTGGAAGCTCCGGTGCGACCCGCGGGTCGCGGTGATCGAGGAGAGGAACGCCCGCTATCTTCGCCCCGGGGATCTGCCGGAACGGATCGACCTGGTGACCGCGGACGTCTCTTTCATCTCGCTCACCAAGGTCCTGCCCGCCCTCCAGGGGGTTCTCGCGCCGGGCGGGAAGATGGTGGTTCTGGTCAAGCCCCAGTTTGAAGCCGGGCGGGAAGAGGTGGGAAGGGGAGGGGTGGTTCGTTCCGCCGCAGCCCGGGCGAAAGCGGTGGATGGCGTCCGCCGCGCGGCCGAGTCTCTGGGTCTCCGTGTCGAAGGGGAAGCGGAGTCGGTGTTGCAAGGCCCCGCCGGCAACCGGGAGTTCTTCCTTCTTCTACTCAAGCCCCTGCAGAAAAGAGTCGATGGGTCAGGGTGAGGAAGTGGGTTTAGTAGATGGGTAAGGTTAATAGTGAAGCCCGACCGGCAATCTGCCGGGCCATACCTAACCCTAACCCATTCACCAGACCCACTTCCTGACCCTTACCCATCAACCAATCGGTGTCCATAGCGTCCATTTCGTCTATATCGTCCATCAGGTCGTCCATCAGGTCCGGTCTGGATTATTTCCGAGTCCTGCGCTATACTTTTCCGCCGTCATGAAAAATATCGGCATCGTCGCCAATGTCAGCAAATCCGAAGCGGTCGCTCAGTCCCAACGGATCGCCCGCTATCTCTCCCGCCTGGGGGCAAAGGTATTCTTCGAGAGGGAACTGGCCCGCTCTCTCCGGCGCGCCGACAGCTTTGATGTGGCTTCCCCCCCCGCCGCCCTCAAGGCGATCGTGGTCTTGGGCGGCGACGGCACATTGATCCGGACTTTCCGATGCCTCCAGGAAAAGAACCTGCCCCTCCTGGGGATCAACCTGGGCGGGCTCGGTTTTCTCACCGAGCTGACACTGGCGGAAGCGGCGAAAGCGCTCAAGCTGCTGGTCGACGACGGGCTGGCCACGGAGCGGCGCACGACACTGGACTGCTGCCTGCGCCGGGGCGGGAAGGTCCTGGGCGCCTACGCCGCCCTGAACGACGTGGTGATCGGGAAGGGGGGGCTGGCCCGGGTGATCCACCTGGAGATGTTCCTGGACCGGGAGTATCTCACCGGCTATATCGCCGACGGACTCATCATCGCCACTCCCACCGGGTCGACCGCCTACTCCCTCTCCGCCCAGGGGCCGATCGTGTCCCCCGAGACCGCCGCCCTGCTGATCACGCCGATCTGCCCCCATACCCTGACCAACCGCCCGATCATCGTGAGCGACGAGCGGCGGGCGATGATCCGGCTCATCAAAGGCCCCGCCGACACCACGCTCACCATCGACGGCCAGGTGGGGGTTCCCCTGGTGGCGGGGGACGAAGTGGAGGTGGGACGGGGCGTCCGCTCGCTCATCCTGCTCACTCCGCCCCGCTCCTCCTATTTCCACATCCTCCGCTCCAAACTCCACTGGGGCGGCCGGACCCACTACACAAGGAAAAGCTCATGAGCCGGGTGACGGTTTCCTTCGAGCGCTGCAAGGGCTGCGGCCTCTGCGTGAGCGTTTGCCCGGAGAAGATCCTGGTTCCTTCGGAGTCCATCAACCGCAAGGGGATCCATCCGATCGAACCGCGGGGGCCGGAAAAATGCCGCCTCTGCCGCCTCTGCGTGATCATGTGCCCGGATGTGGCGATAAATCTGCGCAAATGATATGCCCCGAAGGCACCCAGACGCGAAGGGACACGAACGACAGTTGCAATTTTTAGATTCCTTGGTGCCTTCGTGCCTTTGTGGCATGATTAGATGGTGCATCACTTCCGCAATTGAAACCACATGCCTGACGGACAGAAAACCTGCGGATGCGAAGAACCGCCCGTCCTGATGTGCGGGAACGAGGCGATCGGAGAGGCCGCCATCCGGGCCGGCTGCCGGGCTTACTTCGGCTACCCGATCACCCCCCAGAACGAGCTCATCGAGTACATGTCCCGCCGCATGCCCGAGGAGAGGCGGGTCTTCCTCCAGACCGAAAGCGAGCTGGCGGCGATCAACATGGTCTTCGGGGCCTCCGCGATGGGGGCGCGGGCGATGACCTCCTCCTCGGGGCCGGGGATCAGCCTGAAGCAGGAAGGGATCTCCTACCTCGCCGGGGCCGAACTGCCCGCGGTCATCGTCAACATGATGCGGGGAGGGCCGGGTCTCGGGAACATCGGACCGGGGCAGAGCGACTACTTCCAGGCCACCCGCGGGGGAGGGCACGGGGACTACCGGACGCCGGTGCTGGCGGGGGGCTCGGTCCAGGAGCTGGCCGACCTCACCTTTCTCGCCTTCGATCTGGCCGATTTTTACCGGACCCCCGCGCTGGTGCTGGGGGACGGCATCCTGGGACAGATGATGGAGCCGGTCCGCTTCACCACCTATGAGAAAAGGCGTCTGCCCCCCAAAGATTGGATCCTGGACGGGGCGCGGGGCCGGCCGCCTCGCTCCATCCGCTCCCTGCACCTGGAAACGGGGGGGCTCGACCGTCACAACCGCCATCTCCAGGATAAATACCGCGCCATCGCGGAGACCGAAGTCCGGTTCGAGGAGTTTCAGATCGAGGAAGCCCGGACGATCCTCGTCGCCTACGGGATCTCCGCGCGCCTCTGCCGGGCGGTGGTCAAGAAACTCCGCGCCCAGGGGAGGAAGATCGGCCTCTTCCGCCCGATCACGCTCTGGCCCTTCCCGGAGCGAAGGCTCCGGGAGCTGGCCGGGAAGGCTTCAATATTTCTCACGGTGGAGATGTCCTGCGGCCAGATGCTGGATGACGTGAGGCTCGCGGTGGAGGGGCGCCGCCCCGTCAAGTTCTACGGGCGGGCGGGGGGCGAGATCCTGACCTTTTCCGAGATCGAGGAAGCGGCGCTCCAGGCGCTCGAGGATTCGAAATGAAGGCCGTTTACGAACGTCCGGGGTCCCTGAAGGATGTCCCCACCCACTACTGCGCCGGCTGCGGGCACGGCATCGTCCACCGCCTGATCGCCGAGGTGATCGACGAGCTCGCCATCCGGGAGCGGACGGTGGGTGTGGCGCCGGTCGGCTGCGCCGTGGTCGCCTACGATTATTTCAACTTCGACGTGACCGAGGCCGCCCACGGCCGCCCCCCCGCGCTGGCCAGCGGCATGAAGCGCCTGCGCCCCGATCTCATCGTCTTCACCTACCAGGGGGACGGGGACCTGGCGGCGATCGGGACCGCCGAGACGATCCACGCCGCCAACCGGGGCGAGCGGATCACCGTGATCTTCGTCAACAACGGGGTCTACGGGATGACCGGAGGCCAGATGGCCCCCACCACACTCATCGAGCAGCGGACCTCGACCAGCCCGCTGGGACGGCTCTACGAGCAGGCCGGCCCCCCGCTCAAGGTCTGCGAGATGCTCGCTCCCCTGAACGGGACCACCTTTATCGCCCGGGCGGCGCTCGATACGCCGGGCAATATCCTCAAGGCCAAGAAATACATCAAGCGCGGCTTTCAGACCCAGATGGCCTGGAAGGGCTTCTCCCTGGTGGAGATCCTCTCCCCCTGCCCGACCTACTGGGGCCTCTCGCCGGTGGACAGCCTCCGTCGGATTTCGGAGGTGGTCATCCCGCAGTTCCCCATCGGGATCATCAAGGATCTGGCCAAGATCTGAAGTGAACAGTGATCAGTGATCAGCTACTGATAACTTCTTCTTCAGTTACTGTTTTTTGTGGGAGGGGCGTCCTCGCCCCGATGCCGAGCTGGCCTGGATGGCGGCGAGACGCCGCTCCCACAATGGGCATAGAGATGATCCGTTTTGATTGATTGCGGGAGGATTCTCCCGGACCCGATCCATCGGAAGGGAAATGTTATGGACGAGAAAGTTATCATCGCCGGCTTCGGCGGCCAGGGGATCATGCTGGCCGGCAAGCTCCTGGTCCAGGCGGGGCTTTGCCTGGGCCGGCACGTTACCTTCATCCCCTCCTACGGCGCCGAGGTGCGGGGCGGGACCGCCCACTGCCACGTGATCGTCTCCGACGAGGAGATCGCCTCGCCGATCATCACCGTTCCCGACGCCGCCATCGTCATGAACAGCCCTTCCCTGGCCAAATTCTCCGGACTGGTCAGGAGCGGCGGGACGGTCTACGTCAACAGTTCGATCGCCGGGGAGAAGATCGAACGGAACGACATCCGGGCGGTGTACGTTCCGGCCAATCATCTGGCGGAGGAGCTGGGGTCGGTCAAGGTCGCCAATGTCGTCACCCTGGGCGCCTATCTGAGAAGCTCCCGCTTTCTCACCCCCGCCGCGCTGGCCGCCGCCCTGAAAATCCTTCTCCCCTCGCGCCATCGCGATCTGATGACCATCAACCTGGCGGCCTTGAAGAAGGGCTACGAGTTCGTGGAAAAAGAGGAACAAGGGAAACCAGGGTAACCAGGGGTTTCCGGCCCCGGTTCCCCCTGTTTCCCTTGTTTACCTTGTCTGTTCCCTATGACCGCTCCAGCTAGCAAACGCCCGCGTGTCCGTTTCGCGCCGAGTCCGACGGGCTACTTGCATGTCGGGGGGGCGCGGACCGCCCTCTTCAACTGGCTTTTCGCCCGCCAGCAGAAGGGGGTTTTCATCCTCCGGATCGAGGACAGCGACCTCAAGCGCAACCAGCCCGAGCTGATCGAGATCATCCTGAGCGAGCTGCGCTGGCTCGGCCTGGACTGGGACGAGGGGCCTTTCCGCCAGTCCGAGCGTTTCGAGATCTACCGCGCCCACGCCCGGACACTGCTCGCCTCGGGGGCGGCCTACCCCGCTCCCTCGCCGGAGGGGACGGGCGAGGCGGTGATCTACCGGGTGGGGGAGGGGACGACCATATTCCCGGACCTGATCCGCGGCGAGATCGCCATCTCCTCCGAGGAGATCAAGGACATCGTCCTGATCAAGTCGGACGGAACGCCGACCTACAACTTCGCCTGCGTCGTCGACGACCATGAGATGGGGATCAGCCATGTCATCCGGGGCGAAGACCACATCCCCAACACCCCCAAGCAGATCCTCCTCTACCGGGCCCTGGGCTGGCCGCTCCCCGCCTTCGCCCATCTCCCTCTCATCCTGGGGGCGGACAAGGCGCCCTTGAGCAAACGGCACGGGGCGACCTCCCTCTCCGCCTTCCGGGACGCCGGCTATCTCGCCCCGGCTCTTTTGAACTACCTCGCCCTGCTCGGCTGGGCGCCCGGCGACGACCGGGAGATCTTCTCTTCCGACGAGCTGATCCGGGCCTTCACACTGGAACGGGTGAACAAATCCGCCGCGGTCTTCGACTACCAGAAGCTCTCCTGGGTGAATGGGAACTACCTCCCCCAACTCTCGACCATCGAGTTCGCCGCGCTCGCCCGTCCGCATCTGGGCCAAGCGGGGATCGGCGAGGCGACGGATGATTTGCTGGGGAAGGTCTTCCGCCTCCTCGGCCAGAGGATGAAGACGGTCGCGGATCTGGTCGACCAGGGCGATTACTTCTTCCGTCCGCCGCGGGAGTATCGCCCGGAGGCGGTGGCGAAGTTCTGGAAGGGACCGTTGGCGGGCGAAATCCTCTCCCGGGAGAGAGAGATCCTATCCCGGACCGAGCCTTTTGCGGCCGGGGCGATGGAAGCGCCCATCCGGTCCTTGATGGCCGAGCTCGGCCTGAAAGGCGGCCAGGTCATGGGTCCGCTCCGGGTGGCTCTCACCGGGAAGACGGACAGCCCGGGTGTATTCGAGATCATGGAGATCCTGGGACGGGAAGAGGCCCTCTCCCGCCTCGACCGGGCGCTGGCGACGCTGAGAAGCGGCGCCGGAATTTGAAATTCGAGGCATGAGATCGGAGATTCGCAATCCACAATCCACAATCATTCCCCGCCCTGAACACTCCGACCGTCATCACTCTCCTGCGCTTCCTCTTCGCCGCCATCTTCGCCTATTTCATCCTCCGCTTTGACGCCGGCGGCGGCCGCCGCGACTACTATCTGGCCCTGGCGATCTTCGCCCTGGCCGCCTGGAGCGACGGACTGGACGGCTACCTCGCCCGCCGCCTCCGCCAGCGGACCCGTCTGGGGGCGATACTCGATCCGCTCGCCGACAAGGTCTTCCTGAACACGGCGATTGTCCTCCTGGCGCTGGGCATCGGGGGACTCTGCCGTTTCCCTCCCTGGTTCGCGGTTCTGGTCCTGGGTCGCGACTTCCTGATCCTCCTCGGCGCGCTGGTGATCAAATGGCGCCAGGGCGCGCTCGAAGCCGCGCCCAACGCGCTCGGCAAGACCACCGCCGTTCTCCAGATGGCGCTGGTGATCTGGGCCCTGCTTCGCCTCCCCCGGCCCGACCTGGTCATGCATGTCGTAGCGGCCTTCACTGTCGCTTCGGGGATCGGCTACCTGCTCTACGGGATTCGGCGGCTGGAGTCGGACCGGTCCGACCATTCCGACCGGTCCGACCAGTCCGATCGGTCCGACCAGTCCGACGGGTCTGAACGGTCCGACCTGCCCGGCCCCGTTTCCGTCCTCATGCCCGCCTACAACGAAGGCGAGCATATCTGCCAGAATCTTCGCGAGACCGCGGAGGTGATCGGGCGGATCTGCCCGGATTACGAGATCCTGGCGGTCGACGACGGGAGCGACGACAATACCCGTTCCGAGATCGAGCGGGCCGCCCGGGATAATAGCCGGATCCGGCCGGTCCTCCTGGACGAGAACCGCGGCAAAGGCTGGGCCTTGAAAAAGGCCTTCGGCCTGAGCCGGGGGGCGTGGATCTTCTTTCTCGACTCCGATCTCGATATCCACCCCCGGCAGTTCCTGAGCCTCCTCCAGGTGCAGAAGACGGCCGGGGCCGACGTGGTCATCGGATCCAAGCGCCATCCCGATTCCACGCTGCGCTACCCCCTCTCGCGCCGTTTCGTCTCGGCCGCCTATTTTCTTCTGGTCAAAACTCTCTTCGGCCTCCCTCTGCGGGACACTCAGACCGGGATCAAGCTTTTCCGGAGAAAGGTTCTCGAAGCGACCTTTCCCCGCATCCTGGTCAAGCAGTATGCCTTCGACCTGGAGATCCTGGTCAACGTCCACAGCCTGGGATTTTCAATCGCCGAGGCGCCGGTGGTGGTCAACTACCGGGGGAAGTTCGGCCGGATCGGCCCCCGCTCGATCTGGACGATCCTCAACGACACCCTGGCGATCTTCTATCGCCGTCGGGTGCTCAAGTACTACGACCGACCGATCGCGCCCTGGTCGCGGGCGCCCCGTGTCTCGATCGTTATCGCCTGTCCCGCGGTCACTCCCTATCTCCGGGAGGGACTGGAGCATATCGCCCGCCTCGACTATCCGGACTATGAAACGATCGTTCTTCCCGACCGGCCGGCGCTCCTCGAACTTCCCCGGGTGGAAGTTTTCCCCACCGGCGAGGTCGGCCCGCCCCGGAAACGCGATATCGGGGCGGAACGCGCCCACGGTGAGATCATCGCCTTCCTGGACGACGACGCCTATCCCGAACCGGACTGGCTCATGAACGCCGTCCGGCACTTCTCCGATCCCGCGGTGGCCGGCGTCGGCGGTCCGGCGATCACGCCGGAGAACGACCCGCCGATGCAGCAGGCGGGGGGGAGGGTTCTCTCCTGTTTCATGGTGAGCGGCCGGGAGACCTACCGTTTCATCCCCAAGACCTTCAAGGAGGTCGACGACTATCCGACCGCCAATCTCCTGGTCCGCCGCTCTGATTTCATCGCTGCGGGCGGGTTCCAGACCCCGTACTGGCCGGGCGAAGACACCTTCCTCTGCCTCAAGCTGACCAAAAAGCTGGGCAAAAAAATCGTCTACGACCCGGACGCCCTGGTCCGCCACCATCGCCGGCCGCTCTTCGCCCCCCATCTCCGGCAAATTGGCAACTACGGCCTCCACCGCGGTTATTTCGCCAAGCGCTTCCCCGAGACCAGCCGGCGGGCGATTTACTTTGTCCCCTCTCTCCTGACCGCGTTTCTTCTCCTGGGCTGGATCCCCCTGCTCCTGATTCCCGGCGGATTGTTTTTCTACCTGCTGCCCGTTTCTCTCTATCTTCTTCTTGCCCTTCTCACCTCTCTCCGCGGTTTCAATCCAAAAACCGCGGCAGCGGTTTTTGGTGGTATAATTTCCACGCATCTCGTCTACGGAATCCAGTTTATGAGAGGGCTCTTTTCCAGCAGTCTGCCGGAAGAACGAAGCATAGAGCATAGGGCATAGGGCAAAGGGCTCCAAGATGGCGAGCCCTGGCTCTCTGCTCTATGCCCTATGCTCTATGCTGAGTCATGAAGATAATTATTTCCTATCCTCCCTTTGATACGGCCAAGGGTCACCCTACCCTCGGGCAGAATCGTCAGTTCCAGTATTTCTCCGAGCCGACCTTCGTCTATCCGGTGGTCCCGGCGCTCGCCGCCACCATGCTCCGCCGGGACGGCCATCACGTCCTCTGGAACGACTCCCTCGCCGAAGGGATGAACGCCGAGGAGTACCGCCGCTTCCTCCTCCGCGAAACCCCCGATCTCATCGTCTTCGAGACCAAAACCCCCGTGATCAAGGAGCATTGGACCTTCCTCAAGGAGATCAAGCAACTGTCGACCGCCAGCTGGCAACCGGCCACTGTTTTAGTCGGCGACCATGTCACGGCCCTTCCGGAGGAGTCTTTCCGCGAGTCCCCGGTCGACTTCGTCATCACCGGCGGCGACTACGATTTCCTGCTCTCGAGCCTCTGCCGCGCTTTGAGCCAGGCCGGTCCCGCCAGTTACCATTCACCATTCACCATTCACCATTCACTGGAGTCGGGCATCTGGTACCGCGACGGCGCTGCGGTCAAGACCACCGGCCCCTTCCGTCTCGACCATGATCTCGACGCCGCCCCCTTTATCGATCGCGAACTCACCCACTGGGACCTCTATGCCTGGAAGAACGGCAACTACAAGCGCCGTCCCGGGACCTACCTGATGAGCGGGAGGGACTG
>CAZKCI010000041.1:0-16822 GCA_964551475.1 uncultured bacterium
CAGGGCCTGTTCCAGCATCTTGACTGACCCCTCGTAGTCTCCGTCCCGCGCCGTCTCGCTCGCTTTCAGGAGCAGGTTGTAGATGTCGAGAGGCGCCGACTCGCTGACGTAAAGCCCGCAGGGCATCAGGAGCTCGTCCACGCGCCGGGGCGAGTCGGAGAGGATCAGGGAGACCGGTTTTTCCTTTCCCTCGTCCGGCGACGCCTGGCGCAGCTCCCAGATCCCCCGTCCAATGTCGGCGATCTCCTCCCGGAGGGCTTGGGCGGGGGCGGGCGAAAGCGGAAGAGGAGAAAGGGGCGTCCCCGCGCCGGACCAGTTCCAGGCGAGACCGGCGGTGACGACGACCGGGGAGGGGATCTCTCCGCCGCCGGCCAGAGCGATCGAGACTTCCCCGCTTTCCACCTCGACGGCGGTCGTGTCGCCGGGTCCCGCCGACACCGAGAAGGCGGTCCCGCGGGCCGTCACCCGCGTCCGGGAGGTTTCGATGACCAGGCTCATGCCGGTGAAATCGGCGTAGGTGACCGCGGCGGCCCGCCCCTCCTGGAGATAAAATACCCTCTCCGTCGCCGGGCCTTCCCCGGCGGCGGGACGGACGGAGAGTGCGGTTTCGCCGCCCAGCCGCAGGGCGTAGAGCTTCTCTTCGCCCAGGTCGAGCGTTCCGCCCGTCCCGGTGGAGGCGATGTCGCCCGCCGTGACGGCCGTCTTCGGCGCCGCCTTTGTCCAGATGGCGGTAGCGGGATGATAGAGCGACGCCTCCCCCCGTGCCGAGAGTATCGTGACGGGGCCGGGAGCCAGGTCGGCCGGCCTCCGGAGGAGGAAGAAGGCCGCTCCGACGACGACGAGGACGCCGGCGGCGACGATCAGGATGTGGATGTTTCTTCTGGTCATTTTACTGGTCGCTGATCACTTTTTGATCCGGTTGTTGTTTGTAGGTGGCGGCGTCCCGCTTGCCCCGATCGCTGTTTGTCGGGGCCGCGATCCGAGATGACCTGGATCGGAGCGAGGACGCCCCTCCCACAGAAAAACAGTAACACCAGAAGAAGTAATCAGTTACTGATGACTGATCACATCGTTTTCAGTTACTGATCAGTTACTGTTTCTTGTGGGAGCGGCGTCCCGCCGCGATTGCGAATCGGGGCAGGAATGCCCCTCCCAGAGGAATCCATAATCCTCTCTACGATAGGTAATACGTCCTCTCCCGGGGAGATGTTCAGCCCCTCTATTTCCGATCGTCCCCGGTATGGCGCTGTTCCTTCCAGGGATCGGCGAGGTTGCTGTAGCCGTTCTCCTCCCAGAAGCCCGGCCGGTCCTTCTTGAGGAGCGTGATCCGATTCACCCACTTGGCGGACTTGTAGGCATAGAGAGGCGGCACCACCAGCCGCATCGGCCCCCCGAACATCCGGGGGAGCGGTTTGCCCCGGTAGCCGTCGGCGAGAAAAACGTCCGGCCGTCGGGCGGTTTCGAGGGGAAAGTTGGTGGTATATCCCCCGTAGCACCCGGCGAAGACGAAGCGCGCCTCCGCCCGGACGCCGGCCTTCTCCAGGAGGTCGTTGAGAAGCACGCCCCGCCAGGGACTGTCCTTGACCGACCAGGCGGTGACGCAGTGGAAATCGACGACGAGGTCGCTGTGGGGAAGAGCCTGAAACTCGTCCCAGGAAAAAGAGAGCGGCCTCTCCACCAGTCCGTCGACGTCGAACCGCCACTCTTTCTCGTCGATGGGGGGCCTGCCTCCGGCGCTGTATTCGATCAGCTCCTCCACCCAGCGCTGCCCCGGAGGCAGGCGCCGATCGCGGGGAGAGGACATGCCGAAAGCGAGTTTGTCCCAGGGCAGTTTCTGAACCATGACTTCTCCGAAGAGAGCGGCGAGAGAGGCGAGAAATTTTCGCCGTCCCATGAAATTGTTTCTTCTCATGGAGCAGGGTGAGTATAACTTAAAGCAAATATCCATGCTCTCCGATTTCGTGGGAGCGACATTCCTGCCTGCCCCGATTTTTATATGCAAATATTTGTCATCGGGGCAGGCGAGACGCCCCTCCCACAAAACTGACTTCCACCAGTTCGCTTTGCGTTTCTGTGGGAGCGGCGTCCTCGCCGCGATCCGGGCTGGCCTAGATCGGGCCGCTTTTCTTTTTCCTGCCAATCCTGCCCTTCCTGCCGATCCTGCCTTTCCTGTTTCAGTAGTCCTGCGGCTCGTATCCCGCGGGATAGGGCGTGGTGGAAAGGCGGGAGAGTGATCGCCGCGTGCAGTAGGCGACGAACCCCTCGCCGGGGGCGAGCGTGCCATAGACCTCGCTCGCCCGGCTGTTCCCGCCGACGTCCTGGGCGTATTCGATGCAGAAGATGGGGAGGAGCCCTTTCATCGCCGAGAGATCGGCGAGGAGCTCCTCGGTCCAGCCGGGATAGATGTCGTCCGTGGGGACGTTGTAGCCACTCGAATCTTCCCAGTCGTCGAAACCGCCGTCCCCCTCATACCAGATCCCTTCCTGGGAGATGGCGTCGACCAGCGAGAGATAGCGGGAAGGGTTTTTGCCGTAGAGGGAAGGGGCGTTCTGGGCGACGACCAGGTAGCCGGCGTCGGCGAGCGGGGAACCCTCCCTGCCGTAGGCGCGGATATTTTCGATGAAATCGAGCATCGCCTCCGCCGGTTCCACGCCCTCTTCCTCCGCCCGGGCCGCCACCTGCTCGTCGGAATATCCGTCGATCCAGTCCATATAGATTCCGTCGAAGCCGTTTTCCAGCGAGACACCGACCTGGCTCTTCCCGCTACTCCCGGAGATCACGATCTCCTGCCACTCCGGGCGCCAGTAGGCGACCGGGTAGCATCCGCTCCAGCCGTCCGGGTCGGCGCAGATGATCCAGTCGGGGTTTCCCGCTCCCCATCCGTCCTGCCAATACCAGCGCCAGTTCTCCGCCTGTCCGACGTCCGAGTAGGCGAGGATGATCGGATTTTTGTGATAGTTGGCGATGATGTAATTTCTGATCTCCCGGACCAGGCCGGCGATATCGAAGCTCTCCTCTCCCTGCTCCGTCACCACCGGTTCCAGGACATACATGTCGAAATGCGACCCCACCAGCTCTTCCCGCTGTTCGGTCGTGTTGACGTTCATGATGTTGTAGGCGAACTGGCCGACCTCTTCGATCCGGACGGAATGGACTCGTCCGGTGTTGCCCGCGGCGGGAAAGTCCCCTCTCCCTCCGAAGCTCACGCGGCCGCCGTCGCGGCCAGACCAGAGCGCCGAGGTCGGGCGGAAAACGGTCGGAGTGTGGGGTCCTCCGGGGGGGCCGCCGGCGATCGCCCAGTCGGCCGGTTCGCCGAAGTAGAAGCGGGTGACGCCCCGACCCGCCCAGAGTCCCGAGCCGGGGCGGAAGACGGTCGGGGAAACGGCGCTGGTCTCATTCCAGCGGAAGGGGAGGGGGACGTCGCCGGTCGAGCCGAAAGAGAGACGGGTGAGTCCGCGGACGGCCCACAGCCCGGAGGAGGAGCGGAAGATCGCCGCCTCCGCCCGCCCGTGGCCGCGCCAGTCGCCGGGGACGGGGCGGTCGCCGCGGGAACCGAAATAGAAACGGGTGAGGCCCCGGACCGACCAGGATCCGTCAGCGGGCCGGAAGACCCCCGCTTCGTCCCGGCCGTTCCCGTCGTAATCGGCCGCCGCCGGGCTGTCCGCCGTCCGTCCGAAAATGAAACGGGTGGCGCCGCGGACCGCCCACAGCGCGTCGGCGGTCCGGAAGACCGCGGCCTCCGACGTTCCGTTTCCGTCGTAGTCTCCCGATACCGGGAGATCGTGTTCTGCGCCGAAAGTGAAGGCGGTGAGATCCTGGATCCTCCAGAGGCCGCCGGAGGGGCGGAAAGTCGCGATCTCCGCCGTTCCGTCGCCGTTGTAGTCGGAGGAGGTGACGGCCAGCATATCTTGGGAGGAGGCCGGAAGTGTCGAAAAGAGCAGGATCAGCAACCCCGCCGTATTGAGGATTGCCATTTTCATCAGATAAAATATACCACGCCGGGAACGTGTAACGTGTTACGTGTACTAATCCGACCGTTGTAGTCCAGACATCAGCTATGGATGTCATTGCGAGCGCAGCGAAGCAATCTGTCGGCGCTCACGGAATTGAGATTGCTTCGTCCCCTTCGCTCCGCTCCGGGTCCTCGCAATGACAGGTCCACATTATTCTGGACGGACTAGTGCTTCTACCTTCTATCTTCAGCCTATATACTGTCCCCGATGAGCGCCCACCGCCTGCCCATCTTGCTCTGCCTCGCTCTCATCGCCGTTTCCACCATCCTCGTCTACCTCTCCGCCCTCCCCGGCGAGTTTCTCTGGGACGACGTCTACTTCATCACCAACAACGTCTTCCTGCGCGACTGGAGCCATCTCCCGGAGATCTTCACCGGCGACGTCGCCGCCGGTTCGGGGATGAGGTACAACTATTACCGTCCCCTGACCATCTTCACCTACCTCCTCGACCATACCGCCTACGGTCTCGACCGGCGCGGATACCATCTCTCCAACATCCTGTTCCACCTGCTGACGGCGGTTTCCGTATTCTTCCTCGCCCGCCGCCTCTCCTCCTCGCCGCCGGCCGCCCTCCTCGCCGCCCTCTTCTTCGCCGTCCATCCCATCCAGACCGAGACGGTGGCCTACATCTCCGGACGTCCGGATTCACTGGTCGCCCTCTTCATGATCCTGGCCTTTCTTCTTTACCTCCGTCAGGAAAACGGCCCGCGGGCCGGTCTCATTGTCCCGATGACGCTTTGCTATCTTCTCGCCGCCCTCTCCCGGGAAAACTGCATCGTTTTGCCCGCGCTGATCCTCTGGTATCACCTGGTCTATCGGAAGCGGCTTCGCCCGGCCCTTTTTCTGCCCTTCGCCGTCATCGCCCTCGTCTATGTTTTCCTCCGGATGCTTCTGGTCGATCCCGCCCGCGTCCCGAACACGATGTTTCAGCGTCTCCCCGGTTTCTTCGCCGGAACCCTGGCCTATGGACGCCTGCTGGCCTTCCCCGTTCATCTTCACCAGGAATACGGCCTGACCCTTTTCTCCTGGTTCGACACCCGCGTCCTCGCCGGGATGGCTCTGGCCGCGGCGGTTCTCCTCCTTGCGCTCCGTTTCCATCGCCGCCGCCCGATTGCCCTTTTCGCCGTCGGCTGGTTCTTCATCGCCCTTCTCCCCGTCGCCGGGATCTACCCGATCAAGGCCTCGATGGCCGAACACTGGCTCCACGTCTCGTCCATAGGCTTCTTTATTGTGCTCGCCCGCGGCCTTTCTTCCCTGGCCGCTGGGCGGTTCTCCGTCGGGAACGTCTTCGCCCTCGGCGCGGCTCTGGCTGTCTTCTGGGGAACGCTGACCGCCCGCCAGAACCTCTACTTCCGCGATCAGCTGACCTTCTACGAGCGCACGGTGCGATATAATCCGTCGAGCGCCCGCCTTTTGAACAACCTCGGCATCGTCTATTACGATCTGAATCGGACCGCCCAGGCCCGCTCCCTCTTCGCGCGCGCCGTCGAGATCGACCCCGAATATCCCGAGGGCTATAACAACCTCGGCCACACCTATTACCGGGAAGGGAATTATCCGAGGGCGCTCGGCCTCTTTCGGAAGGCGCTTTCCATCAACCCGCGCTCGGCCGACGCCCTGAACAACATCGCCGTGATCCTCTGCGCCCAGGGGAACTACGAGGAGGGAGCGAAAGTCTTCCGGAAAGCCGCGGAGTGCAATCCCTACGACCCGTCCACGCGCTACAACCTGGGCCTGGCCCTGGCGCGGATCGGGAAGACGGCGGAAGCGGAGGAGGCCCTGCTCGCGGCGCTCGCGATCAACCCGGCGCTGGGGAGCGTCCACGAGCGCCTGGCGCGTCTCTACGTGGAAATAGGAGACTCCCGGAGGGCCTCTTTCCACGCCGCCCGAGCGGCGGAGCTGGGGGAGAAAATCAGGCTGAAGGCTGAGGACTGAGGGCTGAAGGTGGCACTCTGCGCCGTCTTTTCCTTCAGCCTTCAGTCTTCAGCCGCTTCTTTTTGATCCGCAACCGCCTGATCTTCTCGGCCAGCGGTTTTCCTCCGGGAACAGCGTTCAGCGCCTCCTCCAGCGCCTCCAGCGGCAAGCCGATCACGTTGCTCAGGGATCCCGCGATCCCCTCCACGATCATCTCCCCCGACTCCTGGATGGCATAAGCCCCCGCCTTGTCCAGGGGATCGACCTTCCGGAAATACCCGCGCACGATTCGCCGGTCGAAATTCTTCATCCGGACTTTTGTGGTCGCCACCCTGGTGACCCTGGTTCTTCGGGAGGGGCGGGAGACGGTCACGGCGCTGTAGACGGTGTGGGTCCGGCCGCTCAGGGAGAGAAGCATCCTTTCCGCTTGCTTCAAGTCGGCGGGTTTGCCGTAGACATGGCGGAGGTAAACGATGGTGTCGGCGGCGATGATCAGCGCCTCGGGATGGCGCTTTTCGGCGGCGCGCGCTTTGGCTTCGGCATTGCGGCGGACGGTCAGCGACGGTTTCCCCGGCCATGATTTCTCGCGCGTGGGGCAGGAGCAGAGGGAGAAGGCGATGCCCGCCTTCTCGATCAGCGACCGGCGCCGCGGCGAGTCGGAAGCGAGGACGACGGGGAAGGGAAGAAGGGGAGAGTTCAAGGGGTCAATTGATCAAGGGTTCAAGAGAGAGTCAACCATGCCGCCGGCCGTTTTTCCTTCAGCCCTCCGCCTTCGGTCTTCGGCCTGTTTTCCTTCTGTCCCGTGTTTGGTTGACACCCCCCTCTGCATATAATAACGTGCGCGTGGAAATAATGTATCGAATTGTTCAACGCCTGCCCCCCCTCCCGCGTATCTATACATGCCGTTATCGGATGAAAAACTGATGCTTCTCTGCCGGCGGGGCAGCCTGAAGGCTTTCCAGGTCCTGACCGTCCGCTACCAGGACCGGCTGATGACCTGGCTCTGCTCGCAGATGAGGGATTACCAGCGGGCGCAGGACGTTTTTCAGGAGACCTTTCTTCGGGTCTGGCGTCGGAAGGAAAGCTTTCTGCCCCCGCACAAGTTCCGGACCTGGCTCTATGCCATCGCTCTGAACCTGTGCCGGGATGAATGGCGCAAAGCCCGGCGCCGCCCCGTTCTGGTCCCGGAACCGCCGGCGCCCGAAGCGGGGGAACGGCCGGCGGGAACGCCTCTGGCGGAACTCCCCTCTTCCGGACCGAGTCCCCGGGAACTCGCCGCGGCGCGGGAGACGGAAGCGATGCTGAATGCCGCTCTCGGTTTCCTTTCTCCCGAGCAGAGGGAAACGGTGGTGATGGCGAAGGTCATGGGTCTTTCCTGCGAGGAGATCGCCGAGATCAATGGTGTCCCCGCGGGGACGGTCCGCTCGCGTTTGCATTACGCGCTCAAGGAGATAAAGAAAAGGCTGAAGGCTGAAGGCTGAAGGAAAACAACGTGTCACATGCCACGGTTTCAACGTCTTGAACGACTTCAACGATTTGAACGTATTTCCCGTTTCACTCGTATAACTTCCTATGGACTGCAACCAGGTTAGAGACTATCTTGTCGATTCCGTTCTCGGCGGCGCCATACCGACCTCTGTCGCCTCCCATCTCGCTTCCTGCCCTTCCTGTCGAAGGGAGAAGGAAGAGCTGGATCAGGCCTGGACGGCGCTCGACCGCGTGCAGGCGGTCCGCTTCCCCCGCTCCCTTGCCCGCGAGACGGTGCGGATAGTGGCGGAGGAGGAGAAGATCGCGAGTTATTCGCCCCGCCGCTTGATCTTCGCTCCTCCGGCCATGGACTGGCGGACCGGTCTGGCCGCGCTCGCGGCGGCGGCCGCGGCTGTCGTGGTCATTTATTATGCCCTTGCTCCGAAAGAGGACCGCCTGATCGACCAGATGGCGTCCACCTTCCAGGCGGATTCGTCGCCTCTTCCGGACCCGGCCGCTACGCTGGCCTCGTTTCTCGGGCGGGCGGAGGAAATTCTGTCCGCGGCCGATCGCGGAGGCTATCCTCGCTGGGGCGACGTCTTCCGGGACATCTTTGGCGCCGACCTGGAGGGCCAGGCCCGCTATCTTCTTGACGCTTTCGCTCCCGACGCCCCCGCGCGCCCGGCCGTCCAGTCCGCCCGCGATGCTCTCTGGGCTCTTCTCCAGGCCGGACGGGGGAAGGAAGGGGAGGCGGTTGTGGTCCCCGCCAACGCAAACGTGCCGGAGGCTCTGCGGGCCATCAGGACTCTGCGTGAAGCCAAGCCTAAGGATTGAGCATCGACTCAGGTTCAAGGGTTCAACGACTAAAAGGTTCAACGGTTCACGGTTCAAGGGTTCAACGGTTGGGGGAAATGAAAACAACCGTGAACCCTGAACCGCTGAACCGTGAACCGCTGAACCGTGAACCGCTGAACCTGTTTTCATGATTTCCAAACGCTATCTTACTTCGATCAACCTGACTCTGGCGTCGATTCTCGTCGCCTTCGGCCTCTATCTGGCCTGGGATCTCTTCCGCGGCCGCGAGATCGTCGAAGACACGGTGGCCGCGCCCCGCTCCCGGCCGGCGCAGGCCGTCACACCCGTTCCCGCCCAGGACGAATACGCCGTGATCGTCAACCGTGACCTCTGGAAGGAGAAGTTCGACGCGCCGGAGCCGGAGCGGATCCCCACTCCCCCGCCCCCTCCGATCCCCAATCCCAAGCTGAAGCTGATCGGGACGATCATGGGGACCGATCCCTCGCGCAACCGGGCGATCATCGAGGACCAGGTCAACCGCACCGGCCAGCGGCTCTACGGCATCGGCGACGTGGTGGCCGGCGTGAAGGTGGTGGAGATCTACCGTTCGCGGGTGGTCTTGGACAACAACGGGAATCTTTTCGAGCTCGCCTCGTTCGAGAATTCGATCCCGGTTCCGGAAGTGACCGTTCCGATGGCCCGTCTCGTTCGCAAGATCGGCGACTATCGCTGGCAGATCAGCCGGTCCGGCCTTTATCGTTACATCAACGACAACGTGATGGGGGCGCTGAAGACCGTCGGCTGCCGCCCCTACTATCCTCCCGGGGCCCCGGCCCGGGGACCGAGCCAGGGCTACGAGATCGTGATTCTACCCAAGGATCACATCGCCGCCCGCCTCGGCGTGAAGCAGGGGGACATCATTCTCTCCGTGGATGACGAGCCGATCATCGGTAAAGTCCGTGCGCTGGAGCTTCTCAAGGAGGTCAATGACCGGGAAGAGATCACCGTCAAGGTGAAGCGGGCCGACGAGACGATCGACCTGGTCTATGAGGTCCAGGAGGAGCTGCTCGAACTGTGAATGAGCGTCTCTCGCGATTCCGTGGGAGGGCCGTCTCGCCTGCCCCGATAACTGAAAGTTTCACATAGAAATCGGGGGCCCGATCCCTTTGTCGATTTGAGATCTCAGATTTGAGATTCGAGGCCTGAGATCTGAAATTTGAAATCTGAGATTTGAGACGGGATGGAGGGAAAACGGTTTCAACGATTTCAACGTTTTCAACGATTTCAACGTGCAACTATTTCACCATTGAAAAAGGATCCGTCGATGAGACACGCGCGTTTTCTGGCCATCGGGGCGGGGCTATTCGCCCTGTCCGTTCTGCCGCTCTTCCCCGCGGGGGCGCAGGAGGGCGCTCCCCCCCCTCCGCCCGCCGCCGCCCCGCCCGCCCCCGCCGGCGAGCCCCTGTCGATAGACGAGGCGGGGATGGTCAATATGGATTTTGAGAACCTGGACATCCGGATCCTGATCAAGTACATCAGCGACCTCACCGGCAAGAACTTCATCATCGACGAGTCCGTCCGGGGCAACGTGACCATCGTCTCCCCGACGAAGGTCCCGATCGACGAGGCCTACAAGGTCTTCGAGTCGATCCTGGAAGTGAAGGGCTACGCCGCCATCCCGGCGGGCAAAGTGCTCAAGGTGGCGGCCAAGGGCCAGCAGGCCACCCGGAACATCGACCTCAGGGTGGGGAGCGACCTCTCCCAGATCGTCCCCGAGGACACCCTGGTCACCCAGCTCATCCCTCTCCAGTACGTCAGCGTGGAGAAGATCAACAACGCGCTTGCCCGCCTCTTCTCCCGGGAGGCCGCGGTCATCCCTTATCTCACCACCAACACGCTGATCGTCACCGACTACTCCTCCAACATCCACCGCCTGGTCAAGATCATCAAGGAGCTGGACGTCCCCGGCTACGAGACCCGGATCACCGTGGTTCCGCTGCGCTACGCCTCCTCGGAGACGCTCTCCACCGAGCTCTCCCAGGTGATCGAGCAGGCCGGCGTCCTCCCCGGCGGCCCGCCCGTCCCCGCCCGCCGCGGCCGCCCCCAGGTCCAGTCCAGCGAGAAGATGATCAAGATCATCCCGGACGAGCGGACGAACTCGCTGATCATCCTGGCCAACGACGAGGACACCCGCAAGGTCCTCGACCTGGTGAAAAGGCTGGACGTGGAGACCGAGCGCACCCACATCCACGTCTACTTCCTCAAGAACTCCGACGCCGAGGACATGGGGAAGGTGATGAACAATATCGTCTCCAAGCGCAAGCCCAAGGGCGAGGAGGCGGTGCCCCTGATCAGCGAGGACAAGGCCACCAACTCCCTGATCATCGACGCCACGCCGGAGGACTATGCCGGCCTGGAGAAGATCATCCAGCGCCTGGACGTCCTCCGCAACCAGGTCCTGGTCGAGGTCCTGATCGCCGAGGTCTCCTACGACAAGACCTTCGAACTGGGCGTGGAGTGGCGCTCGCTGGATGGCTTCCCCAACCTGGACGACATGAAGGCGGGGCGCTCCAACGCCGAAGGCTACGGGGAGATGCTCTTCGGCACGGGATTGATGAACTACTCCACCGCCAGCACCAACCCGAGCAGCGGCTCCAACGGCGTCTCCCTGGGCTTCGTCCAGAAGATGGCCGGCGCCGGCACCTCCATCCCCGACTTCGCCGTCCTGGTGCACGCCCTGCAGACCAACCAGGACGTGAACATCCTCTCCACCCCCCAGATCCTGACCACCGACAACGAGGAGGCGGAGATCAAGGTGGTCCGCAACATCCCCTACACCACCAAGTACGAGGCCGGCACGGGCGACTCGGCCCCGGCCCAGAACATCGATTACAAGGACGTCGGCATCATCCTGAAGCTGACGCCGCACATCAGCAAGGAGGGGATGGTGCGCCTGGAGATCGACCAGGAGGTCTCGACGATCGCGGGCGAGATCAAGGCCGGGCTGATCGTGACCCCCGAGACCTACGTCCGCCACACCAAGACCTCGGTGATTGTGGGCGACAACCACACCATCGTCATCGGCGGCCTGATCCGTGACGATCGCGACGAGTCGGAGGACAAGATCCCCATCCTGGGCGACATTCCCCTCCTCGGCAACCTCTTCCGCTCCCGTTCCGAGAAGACGCTCAAGACCAACCTGCTCGTCTTCATCACCCCCCGGGTGGTCCGCACCACACAGCAGATCGCCGACCTGACCAACTTGAAGCGCCACGAGATGACCGAGATCGACAAGCGCATGACCGAAGAGGAGGCCCGGAAGGCGGCGGTGGAGACCACCTACCGCGAGGAAGAGCAGGCCCAGAACCGGGACCTCAAGGCGCGCTACGGACAGGTTACGACCGACTCCGCTCCCCGCTCCGCTGCTTCCGCCGGCGAGATTGGCCCCGACACCGAGCCCGCTTCTGTTTCTCCTGCCGTTCCTGCCGAACCTGCTTCTATTTCTCCTGCCGTTCCTGCCGAACCTGCCTCGCCTGCTTCTGTTTCTCCTGCCCTTCCTGCCCAACCTGCCTCTCCTGCCCAGCCTGTTTCTGTTTCTCCTGCCTCTCCTGCCCAGCCTGCTTCTGTTTCTCCTGATGTTAAAAGTGACGACTCTTCATCGTCGTCTCTCCTTGACATGCTTCCGAAGGTCTCCTTCAAGAAGAAGGACCAGGAGGGGGACAAGCGCAAGACCACGGAAAGGTTCCATCAGTGAGCAGCGTCGCCGACAGCAAAATCGGTGAGATCCTCCTCAGCCAGGGGGCGGTCACCTCCGAGGCCCTGGAGGACGCCCTCGCCCGCCAGCAGGGCCCCGACAAGGGGAAGAGGCTGGGCGACATCCTGGTCAATATGGAGGCGATCAGCCAGGAGCAGCTCCTCACCGCCTTCAGCCGCCAGCTCAACATGCCCTACCTCTCCGTCCTCTCCGAGGAGAAGGTGGACAAGGACCTGGTGGCGCGAGTGCCCCTGAACTTCCTCCTCGCCCACCAGGTGATCCCCCTCAAGGAAGAGGACGGCGTGGTCACGGTGGCCATCTCCGACCCCCTCGACACCCAGCCCCTGGATGACCTCCGCCTCCTCCTCGATCGGGATGTTCGGGCGGTGATCGCCGCCGCCGACGAGATCGTCCGGATCGCCAACCGTTGCTACGGCCACGCCAACGGCGCGGCCGAGAAGATGCTGGAAGACCTGGAGGAGGGGGAGGAGACCGCCGCCCATGAGGTGATCAACGTCTCCCAGGAAGCCGAGGACCTGCTCGACATCGCCTCCAAGGCCCCGGTGATTCGCCTGGTCAACCTGATCATCTTTGAAGCGGTCAAGGCCCGCGCCTCCGACATCCACATCGAGCCCTTCGAGAAGGAGCTCCGGGTCCGCTACCGGATCGACGGCGTTCTCTACGATGCGATCACACCGCCCAAACAGCACCAGGCGGCGATCACCTCCCGAATCAAGATCATGGCCAACCTGAACATCGCCGAGAAGCGTCTTCCCCAGGACGGCCGGATCAAGATCAAGATCACCGACCGGGAGATCGACATCCGCGTCTCGGTCATCCCGGTTTCCTTCGGTGAGCGGATCGTGCTCCGCCTGCTCGACCGCTCCTCCCGCCTCTACAGTCTCCACGACCTCGGGCTGGCCGAGGACCGGCTCAAGCTCTTCCGCAAGCTCCTCGATCTCTCCCACGGGATCATCCTGGTCACCGGTCCCACCGGCTCCGGGAAGACCACCACCCTCTACGCCGCCTTGAGCGAGATGAACTCGACGGAGACGAACATCATCACCATCGAGGACCCGGTCGAGTATCAGCTCCCCGGGATCGGCCAGATCCAGGTCAACCCCAAGATCGAACTCACCTTCGCCAACGGCCTCCGTTCCATCCTCCGCCAGGACCCCGACGTGGTCCTGATCGGGGAGATGCGCGACCTGGTGACGGCCGAGATCGCCATCCAGGCCTCGCTCACCGGCCACCTGGTCTTCTCCACTCTCCACACCAACGACGCCGCCGGCGCGGTCACGCGTCTGCTGGACATGGGCGTGGAGCCCTACCTCGTCTCCTCTTCGGTGGTGGCGATCATGGCCCAGCGCCTGGTTCGCCAGATCTGCCCGCACTGCCGGGAGGCCTACCGCCCGCAGGAGGAGAGCCTGAAGGAGATCGGCCTCACGCTGGCCGACGTCAAGGGGGGAGTCCTCTACAAGGGAAAGGGCTGCGCGAAGTGCTTCAAGACCGCCTACCTGGGCCGCTCCGCCATCTTCGAGATCCTGCTCATCGACGACGAGATCCGCCGGATGGTCCTGGAGCACACCGCCACCGGCACGATCAAGAAGCATGCCCTGGAGAAGGGGATGCTCACCCTGCGGATGGACGGCGCCCTCAAGGTCATCAACGGGGAGACCACCATCGACGAGGTCCTCCGGGTGACCCAGACGGACATCATCGAAGCGTAGGAAACGACAAGAAAGCCGCGGATTTCGCGGATTATTTCAGGTTAGCTGATCACTGATTACTTCTTGTGCTGTTGCTGTTTTTGTGGGAGGGCCGTCCTCGGCCCGATCCCTGTTGACTTGGATCGCGGCGAGACGCCGCTCCCACGGAATGAATTTTGCGCCATTGTTTACTGATCACTGATTACTGATCACTATCTTTGTGGAACCCCAACCTTTGGTCGGGGAAACCCATATTGACTAAGAGATAGTCCGAGAGTACGACTATGGCCGTCTTCGAATACAAAGCCCTGAACGCCAAAGGCGAGGATGTCCGCGGCATCATCGACGCCGACACGCCCGCCGACGCCCGGTCCAAGCTCCGCAAGCAGGGGATCTTCCCCACCGATGTCAGGGAGAGCACGGAGAAGGTGGACCTGCGCTCCGACGTTCCCGTCTCCCGGATCCTCCGGCGGGTCAAGCCGGCCGACGTCGCCATCTTCACCCGCCAGCTCGCCACGCTTCTCGCCGCCGGCCTCCCCCTGATCAAGGCCCTGACCGCCCTGATCGATCAGCTGGAGAAAAACCCCTTGAAGCGGGTGGTGATCAAGGTCCGGGACCAGGTCAACGCCGGCTCCTCCCTGGCCACGGCCATGTCCGCTTTCCCCCGGGTTTTCACGCCCCTCTTCTCGAACATGATCCAGGCGGGGGAGACCGCGGGGGCCCTGGACGTGGTCCTGGAACGGCTGGCCGACCTCACCGAGAAGAACGTCAAGATGCGGAACAAGATCCGCTCCGTCATGGTCTATCCGATCGTGCTGGCGGTGATCGGCACCGGCGTGGTGGTCTTTCTCCTGCTCAAGGTCGTCCCCACCATCATCAACATCTTCTCGGAGACCGCGCAGACCCTGCCGCTCCCCACCCAGATCCTTCTCCGGGTCAGCTCCATCTTCCGGGATTTCTGGTGGGGGATAGCCCTGGCCCTGGCCGGTCTCATCATCCTGTTCAACCTCTGGCGTCGTTCCGCCCGGGGGGCCTATCTCTACGACGCCCTGAAGCTCAAGCTTCCCCTGATCGGGCTGCTGGTCCGCAAGGTGGCGGTGGTCCGCTTCTCCCGGACGCTGGCCACGCTTCTCGCCAGCGGCACGCCGCTCCTCAAGTCCTTGGACATCGTGAAGAACATCGTGGCCAACCTGCCGCTGGCGGCGGCGATCGAGCAGGCCCGGGAGTCGGTGAAGGCGGGCAAGCCCCTGGCCGAGCCTTTCGCCAAGGCGAAAATATTTCCTCCGATCGTGGTCCACATGATCGCGGTGGGGGAGACCAGCGGATCGCTGGAGAGCATGCTCTACAAGGTCGCCTCCTCCTATGAGGACGAGGTGGAGACCACGGTCAGCGCGCTCACCTCGATCCTGGAGCCGATCATGATCCTGCTCATGGCCTTCGTGGTCGGCTTCGTGGTGATCTCGATCCTGCTCCCGATCTTCCAGATGTCGCAGATTATTTACTAGTGAATGGTGAATGGGGAATAGTGAATGGGAACTGATAGCGGTTATGTGAGCATATCAATCGTAGCCGCGGACCTTCAGGTCCGCGGGCCGGGGAAGCGCAGTGACAGGCTATCGATCGCCGGCCACGAGTCTGAAATTTAAGATCTCAGTGTTGCGAAGACGGGATCTGAAATCTGACAGTCGCGAAGACGGGATCTGAAATCTGAGATCTCAAATTTGAAATATTTTGCAACTGATCACTTACCCCATTGATTGGGAAGGAGGCTGATATGAGGTTAAGAAAGAATGCGCATGGCTCGCGCGGCTTCACTCTCGTCGAACTGATGGTGGTCATCGCCATCATCGGTTTCCTGGCCGTGGTGATCCTGCCCCAGTTTATCAAGCAGATCGGCAAGGGGCAGAAGGCGGCCGCCCAGATCCAGATCCGGGCCTTCGAGGACGCCCTCGAGATGTATTACGCCGATGTCCACTCCTATCCCACCAGCGAGCAGGGTCTCCAGGCCCTGATCGCGCCGATCTCCAGTGGGGATGGCGGGGCCTGGAACGGCCCGTATCTTAAGAAAACCAACATCCCCAACGACCCCTGGGGGCATCCCTACGTCTACGTCTCCCCGGGGACCCACAACCCCGACTGCGACATTGTCTCCTACGGGAAAGACGGCGTGGCGGGCGGCACCGGCGAAGGCGCCGACGTCGCCAACTGGGAGGAAGGCGAGGCCGCCCGGGGCTACCAGATCGATCAGGGGCCAGGCTACTCGCAAAGACAAAAGTTATAACAAGTTGACGGCTGTCGGTTGACGGTGACTGATCACTGCTTCCGATAGCCCGGAAAATGAAATCTTCGCGACGCCACACGGGTTTCACGCTGATCGAGCTCTCCGTGGTCGTCGCCCTGATCGGCGTGGCGATGCTCGTCTCCTATCCCCGGTTCTCCGGCCTCATCATGGGGCGCAAGCTCAGGGGCTTCGCCGGCGAGCTTGCCGGGACGCTCGATTTCGTCCGCGCCCGCGCGGTGCTGGAAGGACGGATCTACTACTTCCACTTCAACCGGGCCAAGAACGAATACTGGGTGACGCGGGAGGGGGACGAGAAGGAGGAGCCGATGGACGGCCGCCTGGGTCGGGGGCGCAAGCTCCCCGATGACCTCTACCTGAAGCGGGTGCAGGTGGAGGGGTCGCCCGGCACCTTCTTCGAGCCGGTGATCCGCTTTTTCCCCCGCGGCTCGGCCGATGAGGCCCTGGTCTATCTCGAATCCGCCCGGGGCGACAAGGCCTCGGTCTGGGTGAAGCCCTACACCGGCCGCTCCCGGGCGGAGATGGGCTTCCAGAAGATGTCGTGAAGATGGTGAATGGTGAATAGTGAATGGTGAATGGTGAAATGATCTCCCCCCAGAAACAGCCTAGTACCATGGGCGCCCGCCCCCGCAATTCTATAGCCCACCGTTCCTTCCGCCTCCTGCGGTTGTCTTTTCACCATTCACTATTCACCATTCACCATTCACCATGCGCTGGCTTCACCCTCCTTGAAGTCATGGTCGCCGTCGCCCTCCTGGCGATCGGCGTCGTCCCGCTGCTCGTCACCCACGCCGCCACTATCCGGGCTTTCACCCGCTCCAAGGAGATCACCCAGGCCTCCTTCATCGCCTCCAGCCAGCTCGGCGTTCTC
>CAZKCI010000042.1:0-26517 GCA_964551475.1 uncultured bacterium
AGAGAACTGGTGCCGTCGGTGGCGACCCCTCTCAGCCAGAAGGTGAGAGCATTTGTACCATTGGCGGTGAAGGTCTCGGTGACGATCTGATCGCCGGTAGCCTCGAGTTTCACCGACGGCAATAGGGCGCCGTAGTTGCCGGCGCTGGTATAGACATCGGTGTCCGAGTTGCAGTTGGTAAAGATCCACCCGGCCGGCCGGACGCCGGTCTGGAAGTCGTCGAAACCTTCATTGAAGACCGTGGCGGCGAAAAGGGCGGGCGTGAGAGCGAGGCAAAACAGCGATACGGCGACAGCGAGGACGGTGCGGGATGATTTCATGGGAACTGCTCCTGGTAAGGCGTTGATGATGTCTAAGGTATCTCGCTTGAAATATACCCGAAGAGTCGAATATCGCATAGTATAATAATGCCGTGACCGGCCGGATGACATTCGACCAGCTCCAGAGATATCGCCTGGCGGGCGGAATTATAGACGCCCTCCGTCCCCGCCGCCCTCTGCGCATCCTGGACGCCGGGAGCCGGGAGGGCTTCTTGCGCTCCTTTCTCCCGGACGATGCCATCGTCAACCTCGACCGGGAATATTTCGCCGGGACCTCGCTGGTCCTGGGCGACGTCCTCGCCCTCCCTTTCCCCTCCGCGGCCTTCGACGCCGTGGTCTCGCTGGATGTCCTGGAGCACATTCCCCCCGCCCGACGCCCGGCCTTTCTCGATGAACTGGCGCGGGTCTCGGCCGGACTGATCGTCCTTTCCGCCCCCTGCGCAGGCGAAGAGGTCGTTGCGGCGGAGAAGCTGGTCAACGATTTCTGCCTCCGTGTCACCGGCCAAGAGAATGCCTTCCTGGCCGATCATCTATCCTCCGGCCTGCCCCGCGAAGAGGAGGTGCTGGGATGGGCGAAGAAACGCGGCTTTCCCTCCGCGGTCATCCCCAACGCCTATCTCCCCCGCTGGGCGGCGATGATGTGCCTGAACTCCTACCTCGCCTCTCTCCCCGATCCCTGGGAACTGATCTTCCGCGTGAACGAGATGTACGACCGGGAGTTCTCCGCCCTCGATAATCGTTCTCCCGCCTATCGCCGTTTCATCGTGCTCTCCAGGACGAGCGCCCTGGACGCGGACGGGCTGCGCCGAAGTTTCTCCTCCATTGAGACATCGGATCGCGCGGAGAGCGAGGCTTGGGCTTTCCTGGGCCGGATGGCGGAGGCCGTAGCCGCCGGGCAGAGGGAGAAGATCGGGAGGCTGGAAGAACAGCGCGCGGACCTCGAACGGCAAAACCAGCGGAGAGAAAAAGAGATCCGAGACTTGGCCATGCTGGTGGAGAAGCACGCCCTGGCGGCTGACGGCCTGCGGAGGGAGAAGGACGCGGAGGCTGGGAAACTTGTCGCACACATCGAACGCCAGTCGGGAGAGATTCGGCAGCTCACGGCGGCGCTCTCCTCCGCCGACGCCGAACTGGAGAAGATCAGGAATTCCCAGGCATTCAAGATCTACCGGGCGACGCTCGGGCGATTGAAGAAGGGTCCGAAATAAGTGGGTGATGGAGATACCCCGCCGGAGGAACGGCGTCGTCACCGGATCAACTGAGCAGACGGGAGTGGCGAAGCTACATCCCGAAAGCACAGACCAAAGGCAATCGCTTCCACCTATCAGCGGGAGAGGGGGAGGTCGGCCGAGGTACCGCAGTAGGCCCGGGTGACGCCGGAGACGGACCAGAAACCCGCCGCCGGCCGGAAGACGGCGCGCTCGTCTATCTCCTTGCCATCGTAGTCCGCGGGGACGGGAAGGTCCCCCGATGTCCCGAGGTAGTAGCGGGGGAAGCCGCGGATCGCCCAGAGGCCGAATGCGGCGCGGAAGATCCCGGCGTCGTCGTCCCCATCGCCGTCGGCATCGAGCCGGACCGCCTGGTCGCCCGGACCTCCGCTGTAGAAGCGGGTGATCCCGCGCACCGCCCACTGCCCGTTCAGGGAACGGAAGAGGGCGGCGTCCTCTGTTCCATCGCCGTTGTAGTCGCCGGGGACGGGCAGATCGATCGCGCAGCCGAGAAAGAATCGGGTCGCGGCGCGGATCGACCACAGCCCGTCCTTCCCCCGGAAGATCGCGCCCCGGGTGGTGCCATCTCCGCTATAGTCCCCGGGGATGGGGAGATCGCCGCTTCCCCCGAGATAGAAAGAGGTCGTCTCGCGGACCGCCCAGAAGCCCTTAGTGTTTCGGAAGATCGCCGCTTCGCAGACCCCGTCCCCGTCGTAATCCCCGCTCACCGGCAGGTCGCCCCGGGTCCCGAAGTAGAAGCGGGTGAGATCCCGGATCACCCAGAGGCCGTTGGCCGGGCGGAAGACGCCGATATCCGCGGCGCCGTCGCCGTCGTAATCGCCGCTCTCCGCCAGGACGGACTGAGGAGTTGGGGTGGGCCGCGGCCCGGACAAGGGCATGCCCCGCACCGCCCGCACGGAGAAGAGGTTTTCCTCCTTGTCGAAGATGTCTCCGTAACCGCTGAGGAAAAAGACGGCGAAAGCCCGTGCGGTATTGGCGTCGTCGGTGGTCCCCGACCAGTAGAGACCGGTCTGGGTGTAGGGCTTGAACGGTTCGCTCACCGCCGGGTTCCATTCGCCGTAATCGATGAGGCTGAAAAGCTCCATCTGATTGGGCAGCCGCCAGTCGTTTCCCCCGGCAAAATATACGTCGTTCATGCCGCCGACGTAATCGAACGCTTCATCCCAGGTCATGGCGCCCTGCTCGCCGCCGAAACTCCGGGTGTTGCTGTCCATGAGCTGCCAGATGAGGCCGGTGGCGTTGTCGGTCACGGTCCCATTGCCGGGGTCAAGGAAACGGTCCCCGTAGGCCGGGTAACCGGCTCGGGTCGCCGCGTCGTCGCCGAGGTCATAGCCGCCCGCCGGGTGCAGCGAGGCGGTCTGCCCCGTTTTCGGGAAGCCCCGGGGAGTCAGGCCGTCGTAGAGGGTGCGGACCGCCTTGATGTAGGCCTGAGTGATAGGTTTGTCGGGATCAAAATCGTGGAGCATCTGGCCTACGGAAAATCCCACGCAAAATACGCTTTTCACTTCTCCGAGGGCAAAGCCGGTCCCGGTCCAGTAGTAATCGACGGCCGTGGCCGGAAATATGCTGTAGGCGGTCGGAGAGTTCCGGCCCAGGTTGCGGATGCTCAGCAGCTCCAGGGCGTTGGGCACCCTCCAATCGGCGTGGCCGCCGACTCTCGCCGCGTTCATCGCGGCCGCATATTGGAAAGCCTCGTCCCAGGTAACCGGCCCGGAGATCCCCCCGAATGACTGGGTGTAGCTGTCCCGCTCCTGCCACATCAGCCCGGTGGCGAGATCGCTCACCGTTCCGTCCGGATTGGCGAGGAAACGTCCGCCGGAGACGGGATAACCGACCTGTGTCGCCCCATCGTCCCCTCCATGGTAGGCATCCGTCTGCCCGGTCTTCGGCAGGCCGAAGTAAATCGATGGTAGCGGTGTGGCGGGAGGCAGGAGCGGGGTCGGCGTGAAAGGCGGAGGGGTCGGGCCGGTCGGAGACTGGCTGGGCAGAGGGGTGGGAGTGGGGTAGTCGGGGGTGGGGCCGATCGCCTGTCCGGAGCCGCCCAGGACCGCCTTGACGAAGTAGACGTCGGTTTTGGGGAAAAAGGTCCCGTATCCGTTCCAGCAGTTGACCGCCCAGCCGTGGGTGGTAGGGTGGAGATCCCGGCTGGTGGCGCTCCAATGCAGGCCGGCCCGGGTGGACGCTTTCATCAGAGGATCCAGAGTGGAGGAGAACTGGCTGTAGTCCAGGACGCTCAGAAGCTCAAAATAGTTGGGCAGACGCCAGTTGCGGCGCCCGGTATATCCGGCCGTGTTCATTTCCCGGACATAGGCGAAGGCGTTGTCCCAGCTCAGGCTGTCCTGGAGGCCGCCGAAGGCCTGGTTGGAGCTGTCGCCTTTCTGCCACACCAGCTGGGAAGCCCGGTCGGTCACGGTGCCGTCGCCGTTGTCGATGAATCGCGGGCCGGAGGCGGGCGCCCCGGCCTGGATGGCCCCGTCGTCGCCCCGATCATAGCCGGTCGGATAATGGATGATCCGTTTTTGCCCGGACCGGGGAAAGCCCCAAGTTCCCTGATCTCCTTCGGCAGTGCGGACCGCCCGGACATATCCCAACGGGGAGTCGTTGATATAAACGAAGCCCATATTCCCTTCGGTGAAGTTGACTTGGTAAACGTATTGGCCGTTGATCAGGTCGGCATAGGTGGTGCTTCCCCAGTAGAAGTCGTTCTGGGTCCCGGAAAAATACTCAGCGGGACAGGAGGGGAGATAGCGGCCCAGATCCAGGATCGACCAGATCTCCTTGATGTTGGGCAGCCTCCAGTCGTTGTGACCGCCGAAGTCCTGACTGTTCATGGCGGCCACGTACTGAAAGGATTGCGCCCAGGTCATCTTGCCGGAAAACCCGCCGAAGCTCTGGCTGGAGCTCTCCGCCCTCTGCCACATAAGCTGGGTTGCGTTATCGACGACCGTCTGCGTCCCCGCCGCGAAGCGAGGGTCGACGAGGGGACAGCCGATCCGGGTCGCCCCATCGTCTCCGAAATCGTCGGGACCGGCGCCGTGGTAGACGTCGGTCTGCCCGGTTTTGGGGACGCCCCGCACCGAGGCCGGGCCGGGCGTGGGAGTAGGAACGGCGGGAGAAGGGGTTCGGATAGGGAGGGGCCCGCCCCGGACCGCCCGCACAAAACGCGGTAGGGATTTCGTGTAGTAGTTCGACCCCCCGCTGGCGGGGTTGATGCACCAGGCCTGGTCCATGGAGATTCCGAAGAGGGTGGTCGACGACCAATACCAGTCATTCTGAGTCGAGCTTCGGAAAAGGTCATGCACGCAGGGATAGTAATACCCGAGGTCCAGGAAGCAGATGCTCTCGAAGTAATTCGGCAGCCGCCAATCGTCGTAGCCGGCGAAGCGGGCGGCGTTCATGGACCGGATGTAATCGAAAGCGTCTTCCCAGGCCAGGGCGCCCGTTTGCTGCCCGAACGCTTGGGTCAGGCTGTCCCCCTGCTGCCAGACCAGGCCGGCGGCGACCTGGGCGACCGTGCCGTTCCCCTGGTCCAGGAAAGAGGCGCCGGTCGTGGGGTAGCCGGCCTGGATGGCCCCGTCGTCTCCGAGGTCATAACCGCTGGCCGGGTGCTCTACGACCGTCTGACCGGTTTTGGGGAAGCCTTGCTCACCGGGCGCGGTGGAGGCGGATCGGACGGCCTTGATGTAAGCCACGCTGCCGACATCGGTATAAACGCAGACGCGGATATCCCCGGACGAGAAGTGGAAGTAGAAGACCCAATCCCGGGAGTCTAACGCGTATGATGTGCCCGACCAGTATCCGTCGGCCTGGAGATAGCTGAAAATCATGTGAGCGGACGGGCCCATTGCCGACATGTCGGCGATGGAGATGAGCTCCTTGATGTTGGGGACGCGCCAATCCCGGTAGCCGGCGAAATTCCCGCTGTTCATGCCCTTGACATAGGAGAAGGCGTTAGGCCAGGAGAGCTTCCCGGAGAGGTAGTTGAAGGTCTGGGTGGCGCTGCAGGCCTTCTGCCACATCAGGCCGGTGGCCAGGTCGGTGACCGTGTTGCCGTTATCCTGGAAACGAAAGCCGGAGAGGGGGTAGCCCGCCTGAACCGCGCCGTCATCCCCCGGGTCGTTTGTGTCCGGGAGATGATAGACCGCGGCCTGCCCGGTCTTGGGGATTCCCTTGGCTTGGCCGAAAACGAGCCGTCCGGAAAGAGGGAAGGAAAAGGCGAGGCCCAAGAGGATGACGCCCAACCCTTTATTCATGGTAGACATAGTTCCCTCTCTCAAGAATATCACGTCGGGGCGGAAGCTGCCAACCCCTTGACCCGGATTGTGTTCGGTCAAATTTGTGCTATACTCCCGTCCCGAAGAAAAGGGCTGACACGCCGGATGGCGAGTGGAATGACGAAGAACGGGAAAGCCTGGGAGCGCCGCAAGCGCCGGAATTATTTGCTCTCCCGCCGCGAGCTGGCGGCGAAACGGGAGGGGCTCCGATCCTCGCCCGTTTACGCCATCATCGATCCCGTCAATTACTGTACCCTCCGCTGCCCTTTCTGTCCAGTCGGGGCGGGCAACCTCCGCTATCCCAAGGCCCGGTTGTCCATGGAGAATTATCTTGGACTGCTCCGCCAGATCGGACCCGCCCTCCTCCACCTGGACTTCTTCGACTGGGGCGAGCCTCTCCTGCATCCCCGGATCTTCGACATGATCCGGGAGGCTAAGGGCTACGGGATCTACACCCGTCTCAGCACCAACCTGACCCACCTGCCTCCCGGCGCGGAACAGGCGCTGGTCGATTCCGGACTCGACTACTGCGTTCTCTCCCTGGACGGCGTCGATCAGGCGACCTACGGGAAATACCGGGTGGGGGGGGATTTCCGGATCTGCCTGGCCAACCTGGAGCGGCTGGTGGAAGCCCGCCGCCGCTCGGGAGGGAAGTCGCCGCACCTGCTCTGGCAATACCTGGTCTTTCGCCACAACCAGGACCATATCGAGGAAGCCCGCCGGATGGCCGCCCGGTTGGGCGTGGACGAGATCAGTTTCACGGAACCGAACTTCCCGGTGGAACTGGATGTTGCGGACTGGGTTTCCACCCTTCCCGAGTTCTCCCGGAAATACCGTCCGGAGAAAACTGCCGCGGGGACGAAGCTCACGGTTAACCCCCCGCGCGACGCCGTCTGCCATTGGCTGTGGACCGCCGCGGTTTTCAATCCCGGGGGAACCGTCTCGCCCTGCTGCATCATCCAGGATCCCCAAGAGGATTTCGGGAGCGTGTTCACGGAATCTTTCCGGGCGGTCTGGAACGGTCCCGCCTATCGCGCCGCTCGCCGGTTTATCGCTTCCGGGAGGAAGGAAAAAGGGGAGGAGGAGACCGTTTGCCACCGCTGCCGGTATGTGGGTTTCTTGAACGCTCAGCTGGAGAGCGAGATGTCTCACTATCAGCGGAACCTTTCCGCCGCCGCCCGCCGCGTCTGGCCGCGCGCGGCCGATTGGGCGGGAAAAATCCGGCGGAAGCTCAGGGAGATGGTCTGACGGCATGAAGACCACCCGGTCCGCCGGTGCCGACCGATGTAACGGCTCGGTCCTGGCAATTCTGGATTTTCCCCTTCCTGCCCCTGGCTTGGTCCGCCGAGCTCTGGCCGCTTTCCCGGGTTTCCGGGTGTTCTATCTGGGGGCGGGAATAGGAGAAGGGTATTGTCGGGAGAGTGGCCTGGAAACCGCCGGACTTCTGGCCGTCGGAGGGGGGATCATCGCGCAATGGTCATGGTTGAGACAAATCCGGAGGAGTCGGTTTGACGCCGCCCTCTTTATCGGGTCGCCGGAGAACCTGGCCGCTCGCGCCGCCGTCGCCGCCAGCGGCGCGCGGAAAAGGCTTTTCCTTCCGACCGAGGGTGAGCCATCCCCCCGCCCGATCGGCTGGTGGGATGTCGCCCCGGATCTGGTCGGACGGCTCGTCCTGTTTGTCTTGAGTCTGCCGCTCTTTCTCCTGCCGCGGCTTTTTCTTTCGAATACGTCGGGCGCGCCGGTTCACAGAACCGGCCTACAACCGGCCGATGATAATGCGCCGGTTCACAGAACCGGCCTACAGACCGCCGATGCGCCGATTGTAGGCCCGGTCTCCGCCTTCGCGTTGTCCGCTACGGCGGACAGGTGCGACCGGGCGTCCTCGCCCCCGGTCAGCGTGGTCATACCGAACTACAACGGCAAGGAGCTCCTGTCCAAGTGCCTCCCTTCGTTGGAGAAGGCCCTGGCGGCCTACCCGGGGGGAGGGGAGATCGTGGTCGTCGACGACGCCTCCTCCGACGGCTCGCCCGCCTGGATCAAGGGGCGTTTCTCCGGAGTCCGCCTGATCGCGCTCGAGAAGAACCGGGGCTTTGCCCAGGCCTGCAACCTCGGCGTGAGCCGCGCCCTCCACCGCCTGGTCGTCCTGTTGAACAGCGACATCATCGCCGAAGCGGATTTTCTGCCCGCCCTCGTCGCCCATTTCCGCGACCCTCGCGTCTTCGCCGTCCAGCCCCGGATGATGGACTGGGGAGGGGAGAAGCTCAATCTGGGCGTCAACGTCGGCCACATGGAGAACGGCTACATCCGGATCTGGAACGAGAGGGAGACGCTGAATCCGAAACGGCTTGACCGCGCCGCTCCCACGCTCTACGCCGTCGGGGGGGCGATGGCCTTCGACCGGAAGAAGTGGGACGATCTCGGAGGTTTCGACGGACTCTATTACCCCTTCTGCTGGGAGGACATCGACATCTCCTACCGGGCCTGGAAGCGGGGATGGAAGGTCCTCTACGAGCCCGCGAGCGTCGTCTACCACCTCCACCACGGGACGATCGGGCGCTTCTTCACCCGGGGCTACAAGCGGATGGTGGAGCAGAGGAACGAGCTCATCTTCATCTGGAAAAACATCCATTCCGATTACCTCCGGCGGGAGCATCTGAAGCGCTTGCCCGGCCGCGTCCTCGCGACGGCGCTCACCGGCAACCCGGAGTTTCAGCGGGGGTTTCTCAGCGCTCTCCTCGCTCTTCCCCGGATCCGGCGCGCCCGCCGGGAAGAGATCGCCCGCGCCGTCCGGCGGGACGAGGATGTGTTTCAATCCTCGCAGGCGACCTACGGGAACTGGGTGAAGAGGGGAGGGCGTTTCCGGGCGGAAGAGGAAAAGCCCTCCGTCCTCATGATCTATCCCGTCGTCCCGGTCCCCGCCGACGACGGGGGGAAGATCCGCGTCTATCAGATGCTCAGGAATCTGGCGGGGAGCTACGATATCCGTCTCCTCTGTTTCTCCCGTGATCCCTCCGATCTCGCCGGTCTGAAGGAGCTGGAGGCGTGGGGCGTAAAGGCGGAGGCGATCCCTCTCCGCGCGCTCCCGCTTTCGCACGTCGAGCGCGCCGTCTTCCCGCATTACTGCCAGGGCTGGGCGAGCCAGGAGATGCTGGACCGGATCCGGACCATTCTCCGGGACGAGCCGGTGGATCTCGTGGACGTGGAGACCACGCTGATGGCCTACTACCGCAACGTGATCGAGGACACGCCCTCCGTTTTCGTCGAGCTCGACGCCGGGCCCCTCCAGCCGGGTGAGAGCTACAACCCCGCCGCCCGCGGCCTGAAGAAGATCGCCGAATGGTACGAATGGCTTCGTATGCTCAAGTTCGAGCTTACCCAGGCGCCCCGCTTCAACCTGACCGTGGCGGTAAGCAAACGGGACGAGGAGATCCTGCGGTCCTATCTCCCCGACCTCAACGTGAAGACGGTGACGCAGGGGACGGATGTGGAGTATTTCTCCACGGATTCCGCGGACCTGCCCCGACGTATCCGTCGGGATGATTATCATGAACCAAAATATGGTGAATCAAAGGTCCGCGGCTACGAAAACAGGTTCGCCGAGAGCAAAGCGGGGGCGAAGGAAGAGCTCTCCGGGTCCACCATGGTCTTCGTCGGGGCGCTCGCCCATTATCCCAACGTAGACGCGATCAACTGGTTTGCGGCGGAGGTCCTCCCTCGGATCCGGGAGAAGCTCCCGGAGGCGAGGATCGTCCTGGTCGGGAGCGGCTCGCCCGACCGGATCGCCGCGGCCCGCGCATCCCCGGGCGTGGAGTTCGTTGGTTCCGTCCCCGACGTCCGCCCCTATCTCGCCTCGGCCCGGATTTTCGTCGCCCCGATCCGCCTCGGCTCCGGGATGAAGGGGAAGGTGCTGGAGGCCCTCGCGATGGGGAAGGCGGTGGCGGCGACAGAGGTGGCCGCGAGCGGGATCGGGGCGGTCTCCGGGGTCCACCTCCTGATCGCCGATTCCGCCCGGGATTTCGCGGAGGCGGCGGTCCGTCTCCTCTCCGACGCCCCCCTTCGGGAGAGACTGGGGAGGGCCGGACGGGAGCTGGTCCGGGAGCGCTTCTCCTGGAAGATGAAAGCGGAGGAGACGGATAAACTCTACCGCGAGGTTTTGGAACGGATCTATGGATAAGGCGCTGGAACATCTCCTGAACGAAAGCTCGCGCTGGGCGGAGAAAGGCAAATCCATTCCCCCGGCGAGGGAGGATTCCGCCCGGGGACCGCGCGAGCTCCATTTCGAGCTCACGTATCACTGCAACCAGAAGTGCGTGATGTGCGACATCTGGCCGCGCTACCGCCGCCGGCCCCAGCTCAAGGAGAAGGAACTGGTCCTCGATGATTTTAAGAAACTTCTCTCGTCTTCCTCTTGCCTTGGCGGCGTCGAACTCGTCCTTTTCAGCGGCGGGGAGCCGTTTCTCCGGCCGGACCTTCCGGAAATTGCCGCCCTCTTCGCCCGGTCCTATCCCGGCGCCCGCCTGGTCATCCTGAGCAACTGTTTGAACGGGACGCTGATCGCGAAGAGCCTGGACCGGTTTTTCCGGGAGGCTCCGTCCGCCGGCCTGATGATCGGGACCTCGCTGGACGGGAAGGGGGAGACCCACGACCGGATCCGGGGGACGCCGGGGGCCTTCCAGAAGCTCGCGTCCACGCTGGCCATGCTTCGCTCCCGTTTTCCCGGCGTCAACCTGGAGACGAACTTCACCATCACGCCTTCCAATTTCCGCGACCTGCTCCCGGCCTCCCGTTTCGCCCGGGAAGCGGGAGCGGGTTTCACCGCCCAGTTCCCCATTCCCTGGGAGGGGACGGCGGAGTTCCAGTGGTCAGGGGATGACCTGGCGCGGGTGCGGGAAGCGGCGACCGAGATCGAGGGGGAGATCCTGCGCACCGAACGTCCCCGCCTGGGACCCGTCCCCCTCCATCTGGTCGCCAAGCTCCGCTACTGGGAAGGGCTCCTCGACTATCAGGCGCGCCCCCGCCGTCTCTTCCCGCACTGTCCGGCCGGAGACCGTTACGCGATGTTCAGTCCCCAGGGCGATCTTTACTTCTGTCCCAAGCTCAAGAACCAGACGGCGGGGAACATCCGAGAGACGCCGTTCGACGAGATCTGGCGGGGCGAAAAGGCGGCGCGGGTCCGCCATCTCATCCGGTCGGGAGGCTGCCACTGCTGGCTCAACTGCACCGCCTACGTCAGCATCACCCAGGCCCTGGAGCGGGGGATGCCCACTTCGGGGAAAATGGACGCCGCGGTCCGGAAGACGATCGGGCCGCGGGCGGCGGCTCTGCGCGCGGGCTTCCGGCGCCGGCTCCCCTTTGCCCTGCAGGCGCTGGTCTCGGCCGCGGTCTTCCCGTATCTTCTCCTGACGGCGGTAAGGTTCTGGCTGCGGAGACGGCTGAACGAGCGTCGGCCTGCTCCTTAATGGTCGCGCCGCCGGGCCAGCCGCCGGTTCACAGAACCGGCCTACAGGCGAAACGACGTCGCCGGTGATGCTGCCGGGGTTCTGTAGGCCCGATCTGTGATCGGGCGCGACGGGTTGCCGGTCCGCCGGTTCACAGAACCGGCCTACATCGGCTGCATTACTTGGTCATGCCATGACGAGCAGTTCCGTCCTCTCTTTCCTCGAGTCCTGCGTTTCCGGCGTTCCCTTTCCCCTGACCTGCCATCTCGATCTCCCCCCGCGCTCCTGGGCGAAAGCGGGCGGACTGAAGGAGGGGCTGGCCCCGCTCCTCTCCCGCTTCTGGGAAGTCCAGCCGCTGGCGGAGGGAGACTCCTTCTTCTTCTACCACGGCGCGGAGTTCCTGCGCTGGTGCCGCGGACTGGGATTGACGACGACGATTGCCCTCCCGCTGGCCCGCCTGACGGAAGACCGTCTCCGCGCCGCTGTTGGAGGCGGCCTCCACCGGCTGGTCATCGTGGTCGCCGACTCCGGTGGGGATGAGCAGGTCCTGGTAAAGGCGGTCACGACTATCGAGAGACTGCGGGCGGGAGCGTCTCTTCCCCGCCTGCGCCTGGAGATCAGAGGCCGTCGCCACGAGGCCCTGATCGCCCGCGCGCGTTCGCTCGGAATCTCCGAGATCGTGGGAGGAGACGCACCTTCCACCGGGGAGGAGAAGCGGCCGCCGGCGTTTGCGTCCGCGGGAGGATGGAGGCATTTCCTGAAATCCCGCTTGGTGAAGGAATATTGTTTCAGCGATTTCTTTTCTTATTCCTCCCTCCGTGCGGAGGGAGGAATAAGAAAAGACTGCGGTTTCCCCTGGAGTTCGGTCCGGATCACCACGGAGTCGGCGATCAAGCCCTGCCCCGGGTCGGACCGGACGATGGGACGTCTTGCGGAGCAGTCCTTCGAGGAGATCTGGAATGGGAAGCCTTATCAGGATTTTCGCCGAATGCTTCTCTCCGAATTTCCTCCCGAGGAATGCCGAACCTGCTCGCTCCGGGGATGGTTCTCCCCCCGGTCTCCGGAAAATTGGATCTGGGCGGGAATCAACGACCGCTTCGGCGTCCAGCTCGGGACCGGCTGGCACGAGCGGGAAGAGGGGAGGCCTTTCCGCTGGTCGCGGAAGGAGGCGATTTTCCTGCTCCGAAACACGGGAGGGAAGAAGCTCAAACTGGTTCTCCATCTCCCTTCGGGTAAGCTGGCGCAGGAAGGTGAGGTTTTCATCAACGGCGCGAAGGCGGGCGAGTTCAAGCTCCGCCGGCCGGGCGACCGGCTTCTTCCCTTCCCGCTGCCGGCCGGTGCCGGAGAGGAGGTCGTGGTCCGAATCGTCTCACGGAGAGAGATCGTCCCCCGGGACGTCCTCGGCAACGACGATCTCCGCCGCCTCGGGGTGGCCTGGAAAGGGGCTTTTCTCGACCAATAACCGCCCCGCGCTATGCGTTCTCTATGCTCTTTGCCCTATGCGCTCTGCCCTTTGCTTTTTATGGTTCTCTTCCGTTTCGGTTCAACCGGAAACGGCGCTCCTGGTCTCCAACCTCAACGATCTCCTCAGGGATTATGCCGCGAATTTCGCCGGAAAGTCATTGCGAGCCCCGCAGGGGCGAAGCAATCCCGGCAGCCGATTGTGACTGTCCGGCTTGAACGCGGCGAGATTGCTTCGTCCGTTTCGCCTTGCTCAACGTCCTCGCCATGACAGGCAGGAGGAGAATCAGAAGCCTTGGCGGCGGAGGGTTTCGAGGTTGCGGCGGATATCGATATTCCCCGGCTCGAGGCGGAGAGCCGATTCCCAGGCGCGTCGGGCGGAGAGGTAGTCCTGGGTCTGATAGTAGCAGTAACCGAGAGAGCCGAGCGCGAGCGGTGAATAGGGGTCGCGTTTCAAGGCCTGCTCGTACGCCTCGATCGCCCGCGGATAGTCCTTCTGGTTGATGTAGATCTCCCCCAGGTTGAGATAGCCCTTGGCGTCGAACGGCCTCTCGGCGATGAACTTCTCGATAGTCTCGATCGCCTTTCCCGCCTCCCCCAGGCGCAGGTAGAGCGTGGACAGGTTCATCAGGACCAGGGGGTCGCCGGGGTTCAGGCGGGCGGAGGACTGAAAGCTGGCCAGTGATTTCTCATACTCCCCCATCTCCCCGTAGACCACGCCGAGGCTGTTGTGATAGAGCGGCTCGCGGGGGAAGATAGCGATCGCCGCCAAGAGCTCCCTCTCCGCTTCCGGGAGCCGGCGGAGGCGGAAGTACTCGTTCCCCAGGCCGTGGCGCGCCTTGGAGCTGTCCGGGGAGACCGCCGCCGCCCGCCCGAAGAGGATCAGATTGTTCTCCCACTCCCGGTTTCTCTTCAGTGTCTGAAGGGAGAAGATGGCCAGAACGGCGATCAGAAAAATGATCGTTCCCTGCTTGCGGTCGCCTTCTCGGGGGAAAAGGACGCCGGCGGACCAGAGGCAGAAACCGAAAGCCGGCAGGTAGAAGAAACGCTCCGCTCCCAGTCGGGAAGAGGGGACGAGGTTGATCACCGGAAGGAGGGAGAGGAGGAAGAAGGCGGCGCCGAACTTCGCTTCCTTCCCGCTTCTCTCGCCGGTCAGCGCCTGAAGGAAAAAGGCCAGGGCGAGGAGGGCCGGGAGGAGGAGGCGGCCGGACCAGATCAGGCCGGCGAAGGGGTCGGGGTATTCCACGCTCAGGTTGAGGGGGAAGAAGGCCAGGCGGATGTAGAAGCCCAGGCTTTTGGCGGCCAGGACGATTCGCGCGAAGGGATCGCCGAAGTCGGGGGCGGTGGGGAGCGTCCCCTGCTGGTAGAGAATTTGGAAACGGAGAAAGGCGTAAAGGGCGGCCGCGATGAAAAAGGGAAGGAGGCGGAGGACGGGGAAACGCCGCCGTCTTCCGCGGATGAACTCGAAGGCGAGCAGGGCGAGGGGGAAAGCGGCCGCCATCTCCTTCGCCAGGAGCGCCGCGACGAAAAAGAGGAGGGACGCGGCCAGAAAAATGCAGTGTCGCTTCGCTTGCGGTACCGTCCTTTGCTCGCTGTCGCGAGCCAAGGACTGGCCGGATCGTCCTTGGCTCGCTTTGGCGAGCCAAGAACTTGTCGGCTCGCTCCGCTGGCACAACTGCTCGTCTCCCGCGCGGAGGTAAAAGAGGAGAGACAGGAAGCAGAAGAGGGCGCAGAGGGGGTCTTCGCGGAAAGAGATGCCGGCCACCGCCTCGGTCAGGGCGGGGTGGACGGCGAAGAGCAGGGCGGCGGCGGTTGCGGGCAGCCGCCGCCGGAAGAGGCGGAGAGCGATCAACCAGGCGGTGACGGCGGCGGCGGCATGGAGGAGGAGATCGGTCAGGTGGTAGCCCCAGGGATTGATCGACCAGAAGGCGTAGTCCCAGAAGTAGGTGAGCGTGACCAGGGGGCGGAAGGAATACTCCTCGGCGCGGACGTAATAGTCGGCGGTGAAGATGCGGGGGGCGTTCCTCCAGTCCCGGATGAAGAGATTCTCCTCCACCGTGACCGCGTCGTCGTAGACGAAGCGGTTATAGAAGGTGGGGGAGTAGACGGCGGCGGCGAGGAGGACGATGGCCAGTATGGTCAGAAGATCGCGGAGACGGGGGGACATGGGGGATGGGGGATGTAGGCCCGATCTGCGATCGGGCGTCCAGGCCTACAACAGCCTGGCCGCCGGTTCACAGAACCGGCCTACATCCCCCTCTCGGTTATTTTGCCCGGGGCTCTTCCAGGGCCACGATCCGGCAGATGCAGGACTCCATCTCCAGCGCCCGCCAGGGGAAGGCCCCGATCCAGAGACGCTGGTTGGAGCACTTGTCGATGTCGCCGCCCAGGCACTCGGCGTGCACGATCCGCTTGGGGAAGAGCTTCAGGTGCATCACCTGGTAGTAGTAGTCCGGCGGATACATCTCGTCCCAGGATTTGCCGAAGGTCTTCCGGAGCTTCGCTTCGGCTAAAGCGAAGTGCTTGGGCTGCCAGGTGCGGATGATGGTGTTCATCGGGTGGTCGGCGGACCCGCAGTCCACGCCGATCCACTTGATCTTCATCTTCACGCACCACTTGTCGAATTCGGGGCTGGGGCCGGGGTGCATGATCATGTAGCGGACCTCGTCGGCCTCGGCGTGGGTCCAGTCGTAGCGGTGGTAGCCGGTGTTGATGATCAGGATGTCCCCCTCCCGGATGTCGGCGTGCTTCATCAGCATCTCGGGGGAATAGACGCTGTAGTCGGAGACCTCCTCGGAGATGTCCACCACCACTCCCTGCCCGACCCATTCCTGGATGGGGACCTGGCCGATCGCCCGCCCGTGGCCGTAGAAGTGGATTTCCCCGTCCATGTGGGTGCCCACGTGGTTGGAGGTCTGGATGATCTGGCCGTTGGCGCCCATTCCGCCGCCGTAACAGCCGGCGATCCGCTTGAAATACTGGAGCTGGAGCGGCATGTAGCTCGGCCAGGGCGGGGTGTGAATGGAGAGGGGCTGGGTCAGGTCGTGGATCTTGACCTTGGACATGAATTTCAAAAACTCCTCGCTGTTCATGCGCTCACCTCCGGGTAAAGGTTAATCGGGTTATCAGGTTCACGGTTATCTTCATGTTTTTCCAACCTCTGAACCGTTGAACCCTTGAACCTGAGTACATGCGATTTTTGTATCAGAACGCCCTCTCGAGGGAAAGGTTAATAGGTCAGGGTTAGGAAGTGGGTCTGGCAGATGGGTTAGGGTTAGGTGCGGCCTGGCTGACCGCCAGCCGGGCCAGACCATTGACCTTACCCATCTTCCAGACCGATCACCTTACCCTTACCCATCGACTATCTTTTCGGCGGCGTGGGGTGGGACTCGATCTTCTTCAGGACCGACTCGAAAAACAGTTCGGCGGCGGGGGCTTTCGGCCGGGGGGATGCCTCCGGCGTCCCGGCCATCTTCTTGGCCGCTCCCTCGGCCTCCCGCCCGTCCGCTCCATCGGGGTCGAGCGCCGCGGCTTTACGGAACTCTTCCTCGGCCTGTTCGCTCTCCCCCGTCGTTTCATAGATCCGCCCGAGCAGGAGGTGGGTCCGGGCGTAATCCGGCTTCAGGGCCAGGGCCTTCTCCAGTGCGCTTTTGGCCTGCTGGAAGCGGCTCTGCTTCATCTGGAGTTCGGCCAGATGGAGGTAGAAAAGCTCGTTGCCGGCGTTCAGATCGATCGCCCAGACGAACGATTTATAGGCGGCGTCGAGGTCTCCGGTCTCCATCTGGGCCCGCCCGAGGAGATCGTAGGAAGCCGCCTCCTGGGGGGCGAGGGAGACGGCGGTGCGCAGGAATCCGATCGCTTCCTCGTATTTCTCTTCCCTCAGGGCGATCTCGCCCAGGCGCATGTAGGCGGGAGGGAAGGAGGCTTTCATGCTCACGATGGTTTCGAACGACCAGCGGGCCTCTTCGAGTTCGCCCCGTTTCAGATGGATGTTGCCGGAGAGAAAGTGGGCGGGGATGAGCGTCGGCTGCAGGCGGATCGCTTCCCGGTACTCTCTGAGCGCCCCGTCCTCGTCGCCTTCCTGGTCCAGGACCAGGCCGAGGTTCAGTCGTCCCTTGGCGTAGTCGGGGCGGATTTTCAGGGCCTCTTCCATCGCCTCCCGGGCCTTCTTCAGCTCTTTCTTCTGGAGGAGGACCATGCCCAGGTTGTTGTAGGCTTCGGGATTCCTGGGGTTGATGGCGATGGCGCGGCTGAAGGCCCCGGCCGCCTCGTCCAAGTTGTCGATCTTCCCCCAGAGGACGCCGAGCTCGTTGTAGACTTCGGGGTTGATCGGCTCGAGCCGGGCGGCCCGGCGCATGGCGTCGATCGCCTCGTCGACGCGGTCGGCTTCGTCCAGGGCCCGGGCCAGGTTCTTCCAGGCCTCGGCCGAGGTGGGGTTGATTTTGGCCGCGGTCCGGCCCCATTCGATCGCCTGGGGAGTTTTCTGGAGGAGGAGATAGGTTCGGGAGAGTCCTGCGGCGGCCCGGTCGGATCCGGGAGAGGACGCGAAGGCCTCCTGGAAGGCGGCCTCCGCCTCGCCGAGGCGGCCGGCGGCGAGGGATGCTTCGGCCCGGCGGAGAGTCTCCCGGACGGCCAGCTCCTCCGGTCCGACCAGCGGGGCGGGGGGCTTCTCCCCGCAGGAGAGGAAGATGCAGAAGGGCAGAAGCAGAAGGAGAGAAGCGAGTTTCATCGCAAACGATAGGAATGGGGTTAGGGTTAGGAAGTGGGTCTGGTGCATGGGTTAGGGTTAGGTGCTCCCCCGGTAAACCACCAGACGGGCCAGATCATCAGACCTTACCCATCGACCAAACCCACTTCTTTACCCTGACCCATAAACTGATTGGATGAAGGGTGAGGGTTAGGAAGTGGGTCTGGTAAATAGGTCAGGGTTAGGTGTGGCGGCACGGCCGGCCGCACCATCGACTTGACCCATCGACCAGACCCACTTCCTGACCCTAACCCATTGACTGGCTTCACCCGCCGGAACACAGTTCCGGCCTACAGCTTCCAGATCCATCATTTCGTCAGCAGTTTACCATGGCTGATCACGAAGCGGGGCTCGCCGTGGTTCCGCAGGGCTTCCAGCGTGTTCTCATCGCGGAGGACGACCAGGTGGGCGGGCTTGCCCGCCTCCAGGCCGAAGGATTCGATCCCCATCCCGCGGGCGGCGTTCGTCGAGATCATGTCGTAGAGGACGTCCATCTCCGCCTCGGTGGTCATCCAGAGGAGGTGCGAGTTCAGGAAGGCCACTTCCAGCATGTTGTTCCGACCGTAGGGGTAGTAGGCGTCGGAAATGTCGTCCTGGCCGAGGCAGACCAGCGCCCCCTCCCGGAGCAAGTCCTTGACCCGGGCGTGGAGCGGCCCGGTGTGGGGATCGCTGACCACGCCGACCTTCGCCCGCTTCAGGATGGCGACGAGCTTCATGAAGTAGGGATCGGGGTACTGGCTCATCGCCCGGGCGTGGTGGGCAAGCACCCGCCCCTCCCAGCGGTTCTTGATCGTCGAGAGGGCCAGCATCTCCAGTGTCCGCAAGCCCGGGTCGCCCGCGTCGTCCACCAGCATCGAGATGTTTTTACCGTAGCGGACGGCGAGGCGGAACATGGCGTCGATGTGCTCCTGCTCGTCCTTCTCGGTGTATTCGATCCAGGGAATGCCGCCGACGACGTCCGCGCCCAGGTCGAGGGCCTCGCGGACCAGCCGGTCCGCCCCCGGCTCCCGCACCACGCCGTCCTGGGGGAAAGCGACCACCTGGACGTCGACGATGCCCCGGAACTCCTCCCGGGCCTTGAGCAGGGCCTTGATCCCCTCGAGCTTCGCCTTGCTGTCCACGTCGGCGAAGGCCCGGATGTGGAGAACGCCGTTGCGGGCGGCGAGCTGCAGCGCTTTGCGGACGTTGGGGAGGATCCACTTCTCGTCGTACTTCTCCTTGATCTTGGAGGCGGCTTCGATGGCGGTCATCGCCTTGCCCATCCCCTCGCCGTGGTAGTCCTTCAAGGCCTCCTCGCTCATCATCATCAGGGTGTAGACCTTGCAGAGGTGAAGGTGGGCGTTGACGAAGGACTCGGTGACCAGCTTGCCTTCGGCGTCGATCTTCTTCTTGGCGGCGCCGGAGATTTTGCGGGCGATCTTCTCGATCTTGCCGCCGCCCACGGCGATGTCCCAGGTCCCGGGCTTTCTCCGCAGCTTGGCGTTGGCAATCAGGATGTCCATAGCTCTCCTCCCAGGTAGGATGGTGGCGCGTTGGCGACGAAGGAATTATAGGCCAGGGGCGGGGGGGAAACAAGAGGAACCCCGCAAGATGAATGTCCTTACGGACATTCAGCGCGGTCCAGGCGCAACCTTACGTAACCTCGCGTATCCTGGCGTAACCTTTTTTCCTCTCCCGCGTTGCGCTGCCGCAGAGGATGGGGTATAAAGTGCGCAACGGCTCCCATGAACGGCGATTCTCCCATGCTTTGCCCCGACTGCCGCCGGACGATGGTGGACATCACCCGGGCTCTCTCCTGGGGACGGGAAAAGGAGAGGGAAGGTGAGGAGTGGGAGGAAGAGGGGAACCCCCTCTTCGGGAAGAATGAGGGGCCGGAGGAGATGGAAAAGACCTGGGAATGCCCCGTTTGCGGGCGGAGGGAATACGGAAAACAGTAAATGAACAAGAAGAATATGGCATGAAACATAGGCCCCGACAGCGAACCATCTCCGCGCTGGCGTCCGCGCTGGTTTTCGCCCTGGCCGGGGTCGGTCCGCTGTTCGCGGCGGCGCCGCCGAGCCCGATACCGACGCCGGTACCGGCATCGATACCGGTAGCGGAATCAACCGCCGCCGTCACGCCCCTCCGGGTGGTCTTTCTCGATGTCGGACACGGCGACTGCATCTGGATCAGGACCCCCGACGACGGGATCGGGGGGAACGGCAGGTGCGAGGGGTACAATGTCTTCATCGACGGCGGGCCGTCCTCGAAGAGGATATACTCCCAGCTCGCCTCGCTCGGCTTCAGATACCGCGCGCCCGTGGAGTGGATGTTCTTGAGCCACGCCCACAACGATCACTACCGGGGGCTGACCGGGATTTTGCACGACGCCGATGTGGAAGCGGTGGTCGATCCGGGCTTCCGCCACGACGGGGAATCCTACGGCGCCTTCTGCTGGAACGCGGTGATCGAGCCGGGCTGTGTTTTCTATTCGCCGGCGATCGGTTACTCCACGGTCCCCGCCCTGAAATCCCTCGCGCCCGGCGTTCCCTGCCCGCTCGACTGGGGGGAGGAGCTCGACGTTGTCATCCTGTACGCCAATCCCGCCGTCGGCGAGGACGGGATCAACAACAGCTCGATCGTCCTCAAACTGACCTACGGGTCGGTGTCATTCCTCTTCACCGGGGACATCGAGGGGAAATATCGGCCTTCCGCCTCCGGAGCCAACGACGTCGACCATCCGCTCTTCGCCGAGAAAGTCCTCCTCGACCGCTATGGCGGGGATGGGACTCTCCGCTCCACCATACTCAAGATCCCCCACCACGGGTCCGAAACCTCGTCCACCGCGCCTTTCATCGCCGCGGTCGGGCCCCGGGAGGGGATCATCAGCGCGGGGAACCGCTACGGTCTTCCGGACGATACGGTGATCAAACGGTACGAGGCCGCGGGTTGCCGGGTTTGGCGGACGGACCGCCTGGATACGGGGAGACCCGCCACCGAATGCGCGGACGACGACCATGTCATCGTCACCACCGACGGGAAAGAGTATCGGATCGGATACTGGAAACCGGACGCGAGAGAGACGGAGAAGTGATCACTGTTTACTTCGTTCCGTAGATCGCCGGCGGGTCCACCAGCGGCGTGGGGTTGATCGTCTCGGGCAGGCCGATCTCCTTCATCAGATTTTTGAAGACCGTCTCCTCGATCGTGTCCCGCTGGTCGGGCGCCATCCCCTTGAGCGGAATCTGGGCCCCGGCGATCATGTCGTGTCCGCCCGCGCTCCCTTTCCCCTCCACCGCCTTGCGCAGGATGCGCCCGGCGCGGGTGTTGGACCGGGTGGTGCGGAGCGAGAGAAAGATGGTGTCGCGGTAACGGCCGGAGACCAGGCACCAGGTCGAGCGCCGGAGCGAGAGGAGGAGGTCGGCGAACTGGGCGACGAAACCGGGATGGTTGATCTGGTGGAGGCGGGCGCCCACGAAGGATTTGTAGCTGAAGGCCTGTTCCAGGGCGTGATGGAGCTGCTGGAAGAACTCCCGTCCGTGGCGCGGGTGTTCGATTCGGGAGATCAGCTGATGCTTGACCAGGGGGAAGAGGAAGGTGGCCGCCTCGATGTCGCGCCGGGTCACCTCCCTTCCCAAGTGCTGGGTCTCCGAGACGATTCCGTAGTAGAGGGCGGTGGCCAGCGGTGGGGGGGTCTCCACCGCCGCGGACCGGAGATACTCGGTCAAGATGGTGGCGGTGGAGCCGGCCTCGGGCTCGATGTCCAGGAACTGCGCCCGGGTGGCGGGAAGCTTGGCGTGATGGTCGATGACGATCAGAGGGGTTCCGTTAGCCGGGAAGAGGTTGTTCCCCGCCCCCGGCTGGCAGTCGACCAGCGCCGCGTCCGGATATTTCCGGAAATGGGAGGGCCGGGCCGGGACCGCCCGGATTTTGAGGAGGGAGTTCATGTAGCGGTTCTCCTCCCGGGCGAGGATCCCGCCGAAGACGATGAGGCAGGAGACCTGGGCTCTGGCCTCGAGCAGATGCTTCAGGGCCCAGGCGCTGGCCAGGGAATCGGAGTCGGGATGGTTGTGGGTGAGGATGAGGAGGGAGGTCTTCCCCCGGCAAACCTCAAGCAACCGGCTGATCTGGTTTTCGTCCGTCATGGGTGAACATCCGCGCGGGCGGACGCCGATATAGGCCGCCGCCGCGGGCGCCGGTTGTGGGGAAAGCGGCCATCAGCGGCCGCTGGTTTGATGCCATCAACGGACGGGAGAACACCCCGTCGCGGGGATGTCGCAAGGACGTATTCGGCCGGAGCCGAAAAACGGACCCAGTATCCCACAGAGGGGGAGAGGGGGCAAGGGGAATCGGGCAGGGGGAGGAAATCTCAAATCTCAGATTTCAAATTTGAGATCTTAAATCCACGGAGGGGATCTTAACGCCGGAGGAAGCGCAGGAGATCCTTCAGGGGATAGGTGTTGATCGCGTCCTTCTTCTCCAGCCAGGCGCGGCGGGCGGTGAAGACGCCGTAGCGCATCAGGGAGAACTGGGAGACGGAGTGGGAGTCGGTGCTGATAACCATCTTCACACCCGCCTCCTTGGCCATCCGGGCGTGGATGTCGTTCAGGTCGAGACGGGAGGGATGGGCGTTGATCTCGAGGACGACCCCTTCGCCTTGGGCCGCCCGGATCACCTCCTCCATGTTCAGCGCGTAGGGCTCCCGTTCGAGCAGGAGCCTTCCCGTGGGATGGCCGAGGATGTTCACGCATTTGTTCTTGATCGCGGCGACGATCCGTCCCGTCATCTCCTTCTCGGGCAGGTTGAAGCGGGAGTGGACGGAGGCGACGACGACGTCGCATTCCTGGAGGATCGCGTCCGGGAGATCGAGCGATCCGTCGGCGAGGATGTCCACCTCCGCGCCGCGCAGGAGGGCGATCCCCTCCGCCGCCGACCGGGCCTTCTCGATCTTCCGGAGATGGTCCGACATCTGCTTCTCGCTCAGCCCCCCCGCCACCCGGACGGCCTGGGTATGGTCGGTGACGGCGAGGTACTCGTAGCCGAGCTTCTTCGCCCCCGCGCACATCTCGTCGATGGAGTTCTTGCCGTCGGTGGCGGTGGTGTGGGAATGGAGGTCGCCCCGGATGTCCGGGAGGTCGATCAGCTTCGGAAGCGCTCCCGCGGCGGCCGCCGCGATCTCGCCGCGGTTTTCCCTTAGCTCCGGCGGGATCCAGTCCAGGCCGAGGAGGCGGTAGCATTCCTCCTCCGTTTTCCCGGCCAGGCTTTTCCCTTCCGCCCCCGCCCGGAAGATGCCGTATTCGCTGACCTGGAGCCCCTTTTCCTGGGCCAGTCGGCGCAGGGCGATATTGTGGTCCTGGGAGCCGGTGAAGTAGAGGAGGGCCGCCCCGAAGGACTTCTCCTCGAGGACGCGGACGTCCACCTGGAGCCCGCCGGTCAGGCGGAGGCTCGACCTGGTCGGCCCGCGGGCGAGCACCTCCTCGGCGTCCTCGTATTTCACGAAGGCGTCCATCAGGGGCCCGCTTTCGGAGCAGATGGCGAGGATGTCGAGATCGCCGATCGTCTCCCGTCTCCGGCGCAGGGAGCCCGCCGGCACGACGGCCTTCACCCCCGCCACGCCTTTCAGATGCGCAACGATGGACTCGGCGTAGGTGAAACCGACGTCCAGGAGCGTCCGGGTCGCCCCCGGGCGGAAGGCGGCGATCGCGTGGAGGAGCTTCTCCTCGCTCTTCTCCCCCATCCCGGGGAGGTCGAGGAGCTTATGTTCGCGGGCGGCCGCCTCGAGCCGGTCGAGGGTGTCGATCTGGAGCCGATCGTAGAAGAGCTTGACCTTCTTCGGCCCCAGCCCCTCGATCCGGAGAAGCTCGGGCAGGCCGGGGGGTAGCTTCTTTTTCAGGTCATCGAGGGCGGCGAGACGGCCGGTCCGGGCGATCTCGGAGACCTTCTCGGCGATGGAGGTCCCGATCCCCGGAAAGCGGGTGAGATCGCCGCCTTCCGCGGCGATCTGGGCGACGTTCTCGGTCAGGTCGGAGATCAGGCGGGCGGCGTTCCGGTAGGAGCGGACGCGGAAGGGGTTTTCCCCCTGGATGTCGAGGAGATCGGCGACCGCATCGAAGAAGCGGGCGATTTTGGCGTTCTCCATTATAAATTTTCCTGCGGAAAATTTATGCGTTCCTGAATGCGCCGTCTCCCGAGCAGTATATGCCTTTCTCTCCGTAGGAACAATCGTGCGTAGGCAGTTTCAAATCTTGTCCTTCTTCATCGTTTGCACGATGGAGGAGGACAAGATGTCTCCGATGATCGAGTTGGTTTTCGCGGTAGGGTGGCACCAGTCGAAATAGATGTTCTTTTCCTTTTGCTGGAACTCGCGCAGGGGAGGCAGGAGGTCGAGAAAGGCGAAACCGCGGGCGGCGGCGAGTTCTTTTATTTTTCGCTGGGGCCGGTTCTCGAGATAACCGGCGTAGACCTGAAGGGCGTTGGGGAAGGCGACTATTGCCGTCCGAAAACCGTTCCGCTCGGAAATATATTTCAGGCGGTCGAGCTCGCGCCCGACCCTTTCCCAGGAGTCTTCTTCCCAGGCCGCTCCCCAGTCGAAGCGGGCCCGCGCGGCCAGGCGGAGGAACTGGTCCCGGTTGTTCATCCAGGAGAGGTCGTTCATCTCCTCCGTCCAGCCCAGACGCTCCTCCCCCTGCTCCCGGATGAAGCGGCGGAGCTTCAGGTTGGCGTAGATCGTCTCCGCGAGGACGCTGTGGCGGCGGAGCCAGCCCGGGGACCCGAGCTCGCCCGGGAAGCCCCAGGAAGGCCGGCTGTCGTTCAGATAGAAGGCGACGACAACCAGGTCCGGCCGGGCGCGGAGGCCGCGCTCTTCCAGGATGTCTATCTCTTCCTTGAGGCCGATGTCGCCGACGCCCGCGTTGATCACCGAGACCCGGCGGGAGGGGAGCAGATCCCGGAGGAAACTCTCGGCGATCTCGACAAAGGTCTCCTCCCGGGGGAGATAGTCCCCCCAGGTGATGGAGTCGCCGAGGACGAGAACGCGAAGCTCGTCCGGGCCCTTCTTCTCCGGGAGCTCGTCGTCGCGAAAACCGAGAGAGTTGACCTCCATCAGGACGTCCCGGCCGGAGATGCGGTGGTTCTTGATCAGCACCCGGGAGCCGGGGATCAGGCGCCTTCCGGCCGGCGTGTACTCGATGAAGGATTCAGCGTCGCGGGCGACCGCGGCGGGGAGAGCTCCGGCGCCGGGGCGGACGACGCGGGTCCGGGAGAGGCGGAGGTGGATCTCGAAGCCGGCGAGGAGGAGAAGGCCGGCCGCGAGCCAGAGGGCCAGGGCGAGGATGCGATAACCGAGAGTTCTGGCGGGCATGGTTTTTGTTTCGCCTGCGGTTCCCGATCGGTATTATAACAACCTCTCCCCCGGGGCGGGGGAGAGGAAATCCGGGATTATGATTTCCCCCTGCCCGGGGTTGGTATCGGACCGCAATCATGGATACCACTGAGATCACGATCATCGGGGCCGGCGTGGTCGGCCTGGCCATCGCCGCCGAACTCGCCTCGTTGGGAAAAGAGATCATTGTGGTCGAGCGGCACGACCGTTTCGGACGGGAGACCTCGAGCCGGAACAGCGAGGTCATCCACGCCGGCATCTACTATCCGAAGGATTCGCTCCGGGCCCGTCTCTGCGTCGAGGGGCGGCGTCTTCTCTACGAGATCTGCGCCGCGGCGGGGATCCCCCATAAAAAAGTCGGCAAGCTGATCATCGCCGTGGAGGAAGGCCACCTCCCCATTCTGGAGAAACTGAAAAAGAAGGGGGAGGGGAACGCGGTCGAGGGGCTCCGCCTGATCTCCCGGGACGAAGTCCTCCGCCTGGAACCGCACATCGCGGCCCGCGGCGGTCTCCTCTCGCCGGAGACCGGCATCATCGACAGCCATCGCCTGATGGCCCATTTTGAACATCGCGCCTCCGCCGCGGCTACCTTCGCCTATAACTGCTCTGTTGTCTCTCTCCGGAAGACGGGCGAAGGCTACCAGGTGGGCATTCGGGACGCCGACGGCGGGAGTTATGATTTCATAAGCCGCGTGGTGATAAACGCCGCGGGCTTGGGCGCGGAGACGGTGGCCAAGCTATCGGGGATCGACACCGCGGCCGCCCGCTACGTCATCCATCCCTGCCAGGGGGAATACTTCCGCGTCAGCGGCGCGGGGAAAAAGGTTCCCCGCCGCCTGGTCTATCCTCCCCCCACCGAGATCAGTCTGGGCCTCCACACCGTGATCGACCTGGGCGGGGGGATGAAGATCGGCCCCAACGCCTTCTACGTCGACGAGATCAACTATGACGTGGACGAGTCGCACCGGTCCGAGTTCTTCCGCCAGGCGCGGGGGTATCTCCCCTGGCTGAAGGAGGAAGACCTCGTCCCCGACATGTCCGGCATCCGCCCCAAGCTTTTCCGGAAGGGGGAGCCGGAGAGGGACTTCGTCATCCGCGAGGAGTCCGACCGGGGGCTCCCGGGTCTGATCACGCTGATCGGCATCGAGTCGCCGGGTCTGACCGCCGCCCCGGCGATCGCCCGCTCCGTGGCGGGCCTGGCCAAAGAACTGATTTAACTACGAATTGCGCGAATTTCGCGAATTAAGCTCGGCTATGACTCGCGACTGATATCCGCGAGTTGGCGCGAATTAGGGCTGGCTTGCTCCAATTCGTAAATATTCGTGTCAATTCGTAGACATTATTAGCGAGCCAAGTCAGACCCAATTCGCGCAATTCGCGTAATTCGTAGTTACATTATGTCGGGCCACGCCGTGGCCGATTCGTGGTTATTCGCCGATGATCTTCACCAGCACCCGCTTGGGCCGCATACCATCGAATTCGCCGTAGAATATCTGTTCCCACGGCCCGAAATCCAGTTTCCCTCCGGTCACCGCTACTACGACTTCCCTGCCCAGGATCGTTCGTTTCAGGTGGGCGTCGGCATTGTCCTCACCCGTGAGGTTATGCTTATATTTATCTTTTCCGTACGGCGCCAGTTTTTCGAGCCAGGTAAAAAAATCCTGATGGAGCCCTCTTTCATTGTCATT
>CAZKCI010000043.1:0-78279 GCA_964551475.1 uncultured bacterium
CTAGTGTGGTGTCACTAACACTGCTTTACAATAATCCTGTCATTGCGAGGAGCGGAGCGACGAAGCAATCTCTTGGGGCGCAAGCAATTGAGATTGCTTCGCTCTCGCTCGCAATGACAAATCCGGACAAGGTATTTCTGGAAAACCACACTAGCGCCATCACACCACCGCTCTCAAAAGGAGGCTCAGCATGATCAGGCTCATCGCCATACTCGGTTTTTGCGCGTCTCTCTTCATCGGCTTCGGCCTCTCCTTCTCCGCGCCGACTCCGCCTCCCGCCGCCGCCAACGATCAGGCCTACGGCCTGCTGGAGGAGGCCTATCGCGCCCGGGATAGCGGCAACGAGGCGCTCGCCCAGGAGAAGCTTTCCGCGGCGATGGCGCTTTTCCGGGAGACGGCCTGGAAGAGCAAGCCCGAGCTTATCACGTCGAGCTCGGACCTGGCCGTGGAGGAGGGGCCCAAAGAAGTGCGCCTGGTGGAGAATCGGTCGCTTTTCAAGATCGAGATCAAGCCCGCCGGTGCCCTGACCGAGAAGCTTCTGGAGCAGCAGGAGGAGATGTTCAAGCAGCAGCAGATCATGATGCAGCAGTTGAGCCTGCTGGCCAAGGAGAACGCCGAGTTCAAGGCCCTGCTCGCCGCCGCGAACAAGAACCTGAAGGAGCTCCCGTCCGTGGCCGCGGACGTCTCGGACATCAAGGATCAGACCTCGCGCGCGGCGGACTCGGACGTGGAGAGCCGCCTGGACGACATCGAGAACAACACCAACGACCTGAACGGCTCCATGCGCGGGATTGAAAACAACACCGACAACTTGAACGACGTGGCCAGCGACATCTCTCAGATCCGGTCCACGATCGACACCCTGCAGGACATCCTGAACATCGTCGAGGACATCAAGAACGATACCGACAAGATCAACGATCTCCAGAACGAGATCCAGGACGTGAAGAGCGCGGTGGAGAGGAGCCAGTAGAAACCAGTTGATGGGCCAGGGTTGGGGAGTGGGTCTGGTTGATGGGTTAGGGTTGGGTGTGGCACGGCGGACCGACCGACGAGCCAAGCCGCACCATTAACCTCACCCATCTACCAAACCCACATCTTAACCCCAACCCATCACCTGGTTGTTGCCCCCGCCGACTTCAGCGCCATCAGCTGGCTGCGCAGGGCGACGTTGGCCGGGTCCAGACGGAGCGCGTCCTCCAGGACCAGGCGCGCCCGGCGCAAATCGCCTCCGGCGATATGGATCCGGGAGAGGACCTGCAGCCCGGCGGGATTGGCGGGATCCCTTTCGATCGCCCGGCGGACCGTCTCCATCGCCTTCGCCCTTTTTCCCCCCTCCAGATACATCTCCGCCAGGTTGCGCAGGGGAGCTCCATACTCGGGGTCGAGCTCGGCCGCCCGGAGATATTCCTTCTCCGCCTCGGCGATTTCCCCGCGCCTTTCCAGGACCACCGCCAGGCAGTTGCGGAGCTCGGGGAGGTAGGGATTGAAATCGAGCGCGCCGCGGATCGTCTTTTCCGCCCGTTCGATCCGTCCCCGATGAAGGAGGATTTCCGAGAGGTTGATCGCGGCCAGGTCGTAGCTCGGATACGAGGAGAGGCTTCGCTCGAACTCGCGGACCGCCTCCTCCCCGCGTCCGTCCCGGCGATATTGAATACCCAGGTTGAGGTGGGCCTCGCTGTGGTCGGGATTGATGGCCAGGGCGTTCTTCAGCTCCGCGGTCCCGCGTTCGCTGTCTCCCAGGCGCAGGTAAACGATCGCCAGGTTGTTGTGGCCGATGGCGGCCGCCGGACAGATCTCGGTCACCCGTTTCCAGAGGCTGAAATCGCTTTTCCAGAAGGGGAGATAGCGGCCGACGGAGAGGGCGTAGAGAACGGCGAGGACGGCCAGGGCGCCGGCGCCCGCTTTTTTCCAGCCATTCGGAGAGCGGTCCAGGAGAGTCCCGGCGGCGAGGGCGGCGAGCAGGCAGGCGAAGATGGAGGGGAAATAGAGGCGCTGCTCCGCCACCACCCTTCCGATCTGCCCGACCACCGAGAGGGCCGGGAGCAGGCTGACAAAAAAAGACAGGGCGATCCAGCCCGCCCGGGGGGAATTTTTCCAGAGACGGGCGGCGAGGAGGAGCAGGCTGACCACGACGAGGAGGCTCAGGAGCCATTCGGGATGGGTCCAGCAGATGCCTTTGACGAAGGGGTAGATCACATGGAGCCGCAAAGGCCGGAGGAGGAGCCCCAGGTAGACGAGGGTCAGCTTGGATAAAGCGAAGACGGCGCCCAGCGGACTGATCTCTCTTCGTTCGGTCGACCCCGGTCCCAGAACGACCTTCAGGGCGAGCACGGCGCCGGAGACGAGGAAGAACGGAATAAGATCGGCGATCTTCCGGCGAACCGAAGTTTTCGGGGATCGCCCGGAGGGAAAAGCGGCGAGGAGAAGGGGGTAGATGACGGCGCTTTCTTTGGAAAAAACCGCCAGAACGAAGAAGGCGAGCGCGGCCGCCTTCCGCCCCGCCCCCGTCCGGCCGGTGAAAAGGCGGAAGGAGAGGATGAGGAAAAGCGCGCAGAGGAACTCCGAGAGATTGCGGGCGGAGGCCACCGCCTCGACGTGGACGGGGTGGAGAGCGAAGAGGGCGAGAAAGATCAGGGCGGGCGTGGGCGCGATGCCGCGCGCCCGGACGAGGCGGAAAAGCAGCCAGGAGACGAAGAGATGGAGGAAGACGGAGGCCACGCGGAAGGGGAGGGGGGAGCGGTCGCCGAGGGCGGCCAGGGCGCTCAGGGCGATCATCTGGACCGGGCGATAGTCGTTCTCGGAGATGGGGACGCGATACCGCCAGTAGTGGGGCTGGAAGTAGAGGGGGAGGAAGGCGGGAGAGCCGAGGAAGGGGTTGTCGCGCACCACCTTGAGGTCGTCCCAGACGAAGGGGAAGCGGAGAACCGGGAGAAAGACCAGGGCGGCCAGGAGGAGGATGAGGAAGGAGAGGCTCTTTTCGTCGCGGAAACGATCCATGATCGGGGGATTCCGGTGGCGCGCGCCGGCGCCAGAAATCGTGCGATTTTATATTGACCTTGCCGGAGCTTTCTTCTACTATAAAGTAGAGAGTGTCTTTACGTCAATCACTCACAAGGAGGTTTTCCATGGCCCGTGCCAGGACGTGGTCCATTTTCGCCGCCTGCCTTTTTGTCGCCCTCGGCGCGCTCGCGTTGCTTTCCCGGGGTGTCTTTACCGCCCAGCTTCCCACGGTCTGGGATATCAAGTATACCGATCTCAAGGCCGATCTGCGTGCGCTGGGCAACGATCCTCTGGATTCGCGCCGCGTCTACTTGGGGACCGACCAGCAGATCCTGGCCACCAGCGACGGCGGGGCCACCTGGACGGCCCTGCAGAGCTTTCGCGACGATAAAATTGCCCTGACCTCGACCCTCGGGGAAAAGTCCTTGCGGGCCTTGGGTTTGATCGAGACCAGCGAAGAAAAGGTTTCGCGCATCTCTCTGCCGGCCGGCGAGGACGCCCTGGGCGGCCAGGCCGCTCCCGGTGAATTCAGTACGGTCGCTCAGACCGCTGCCGAAGCCGCCCGCAAGGTTCAGGAGGCGGAAGTACGGCTCAAGCAGGCCGAAGAGGAAGTGAAGAAAGAGCAGGCCGAGCTTCTCCGCGTCCAGGCCGAAGCCGGGAAGTGGCAGCCGGACGATCTGACCGCCTCCCAGGTGGAAGGGATCGAGGAGACTTCCGCCGACTTTGTCCCCGAGCCCCAATACAGCGAGCTCGCCGACTGGCTCGGGGAGCGAGGCCTTACCGCCGTCGCCGGCGGCGGCGAGAGAAAGCGGACACTGGCCGACTACCTGAAAAAGCACGAGGCGGAAGGGATAGCGCTCAAGTCCTCGGTGGCCTCCGCGGAAAGGCAGTTTGCCGCCGCCCAGGGTCAGATCGGCACTTTCGAAGCCCAGATCGAAGCGGCGAAAGCGGAGAAGGTCCGCCTGGACGCGTTGGCGGAAGCCGCGGCCAAGACCTCCGGCGCGAAGGCGCAATCCAACGAAACCGCCGGCGTCTCCGGCGAACCGATCGAGGCGGCGACGCCGGTCCCGGAAGAGCAATACCTCTCCGGCGTCACCTTCATCGCGGTCGACCCTTCCCGCCAGGAGCGGGTGATCGCGGCCACTTTCGACGGGATCTTTCTTTCCTCCGACAAGGGCCAGAGCTGGAAGCTCGTCTACCGGGGCACCGGCGCGCAGCAATCCGCCGTGCTCTGTCTGGCGTTCGACCCCTCCGCCCCCGCCACCGTCTTCGGCGGAACGCTCAGCGGACTGATCCGTTCCCGCGACGGCGGCGCCACCTGGGAGAGGATCGGCGGAATCGTCGCCGACCAAGCGGTCATCTCCCTCGCCGTTCACCCCTTCGATTCCAAGATCGTACTCGCCGGGACGGAAGGAAACGGTCTCTTCCGGAGCGCCGACGGCGGCGCTTCCTGGTCACAGGCCTTCACGTATGCCAGCACCGAAGGAAATTCCATCCGGGCTATCGCTTTCGCCCCCTCCCAGCCGGATCGCCTCTATCTTGGCACCGGTTCCGGCGTTTTCACCAGTGCCGACGCGGGGAAGAACTGGGAAAAGCCGGCCGCTCTCGGGATGATCGACACCTCGATCCGCCACCTGGTCGTCTCCCCGGTTTCCGCCGAGACGATCTTCACCGCCTCGGACAACGGCGTCTCCGCCTCCGCCGACGCCGGAAAGACCTTCCGCCGGGTCACCTTCGGTCTCAACTACCGCAACAGCACCTTCCTCTCCTTCGACCCGCTCGACCCCGCCACGGTCTGGCTGGCCACCAACCAGAGAGTCTGCCGATCGACCGCCATCCCCTGCGTCGACCTCTCCCAGGAGGGCAAGGCCGTTCTCCTGGGATCCTGCGAGTTCACGCTGGACGGCCAGGAGCGCCACGCTTTCACCGTCGACGAAATCGATGAAACCGGCGGCGTGCTCAAGGCCACCGTCCAATCGGAAGCGCAAAAGCTGGAGCTCAAGCTCGGCGAGAGCAAGCCGGTCGACCTCGACGGCGACGGGAACCCCGACGCCGTCTTCACCTTCACCGAGATGGCCCAGGGGACACCCCGGATTTCCGTGGAAACCGCCGGCCCCGCCGCGGGAGTCAAGAAGCCGAGCGAGGTCGCCTCCCTGGACGATCTGGAGCCTTATTTCGCGGCCGAACCGACCTGGGTGGAAGTTCAGGAAGCGGCCTCGCGCTGGGCGGAAGTCCATCCCGACAAGATCGCAGCCTGGCGGCGGGGAGCGTCGCTGAGGGCCTTCGTCCCCGAGTTCGCATTCGGCTTCTCCACCTCTGACGGCACCTACGCCCGGAACCGGACCGAAGAACGCTGGCAGGGTGAGTTCTCCAGCAACGATTTTTCCGGTAGGCGCCGGTCCTCGACCCGAGTCAAGTCCGACGAGGTGAAAAGCGATTACGACTCCCATTACTTAACTTGGGGTTGGGGGGATTCCCACTTCAACTCGAGCGAAAGCGGATCTTTCTCCACAAACGCGGATGGAGAGGGGGAGGCGGAGAGGTGGGAGAACCGGGTTCAGACCCAGAACGACGACACCTCCATGAAGACCTGGGATATCCGGCTCGACTGGGACCTCAGGGATTTCCTCTACAGCAAGGAGCAGATGTATATCAGCCGGGAAGCCCGGGATCTCTCCGAACTTCGCCAGGACGTGCTGGAGCAGGTCACCGTGCAGTTTTTCGACCGGCGCAGCGCCCGCATCGACATGATCCTGAACCCCCCGGCCGACCCCTATTCCAAGGTCGAGATGCTGCTCCGGATCCAGCAGCTCGACGCCAGCCTGGACGCTCTGACCGGGGGGTTCTTCACCCGGACCATCACGGAGAGGCAGAAGGACCTGCCCCCGCTCACCGCCGTCACCTTCATCCGTTCGTACTAAAAACCATCGCCACCATGACCGCACCAACACATAAAGCCCCGAGAAGGAGGGTTCCCATGATCCGGAAGAAAGCCCTGGCGCTGCTGGCGGGCGCCGTCTGCCTCTTCGCCATCCGCGCCGTTGTCGTCGGCCAGGAGACGGCCACCCAGCCGCCACCGATCGAATCCATGGCCGATCTGGAAGCCCTGTTCGCCGAGGAGCCGAGTTACAACGAGATCCAGGACTCGGCGATGCGCTTCTCCGAGGTCCATCCGGACAAAATCGCGGCTTGGCGGCGGGGAGCCTCCTTGAGGGCGTTCCTTCCCGAGGTCACCTTCCGCTACAACTCATCCACGCAAGACGGCACGACCGGCTATGAGACCTTCGAGTGGAGCGAGGCGGTGGAAACCTCCTCCTCGTCGGGTAGGGAGACCTCGACCTCCACTGAGAACAAAGAGGAGTACGGCGAGGAGTGGTCAACGGCCGCTCCATCCTGGTCCACCCGCGACACCTACTCCCGCTCCTCGGGGGATGTGACCTCGACTTCGCATGGAAGCAGCGAGGGCGAGGGGGAGGGGACAACCTTCCAGACCGAAGACGAGAGCGGCGACGACACCGGCTGGGGCTTCTTCTTCCGCTGGGACCTGAAGGAGTTCATCTACAGCCAGGAACAGACCAAGATCAGCAAGGAAGCCCGGGATCTTTCCGAGCTTCGCCAGGACGTCCTGGAGCAGGTGAACACCTATTTCTTCGACCGCCGCCGGGCCCAGATCGAGATGATCTTCTCGCCCCCGTCCGACGCGCGCTCCAAGATCGATGTCCAGCTCCGGATCGCCCGTCTCACCGCCAACATCGACGCCCTGACCGGCGGTTTCCTCTCCGCCCGTCTGGCCAAGAACGCGACGGCCAAGTGATCCCCGGCGGTTCGGGGGGGTTCCCCGCCCTGTCCGGTGAGGAGGGTCCTGCTCGCCGTTCCCCGGACCGTTGAGCGCCTCCGCCTTTAACGCCATCCTGGTGGACCTCATCTGCGCGCTTTTTGCCTTCGCCGGGGGCGAGTGGCATCGGGCCGACCGGGGCATCGATCAGGCCCGCGACTGGTGCGAGAAAGGGCTCGCCTACCCCCGCTGTTCCTACCAGCGCATCCATTCCTTCAAGAAAGCGGCCGAGCTCGATCCCGGCTGCCGCCGCGCCTACCGGGAGTTGGGAGAGTCCTACTACGACCTGGCGATCGCCTACGGCCACCAGGATCTCTACCGCCAGGCCGCCGACGCCCTCGCCGCAGCGCTTCGCCTCGACCCGGCTGATGCCGCCGTCCGCTATCGACTGGGCACAATCTATTTTCTTCTCAAGGATTTCGCCGGCGCCCGGAGGGAGCTGGAGGCCGCCCGCCGGATCGATCCTTCCTTCGCCCCCGCCTCCGACAGCCTGCGCCTTTTGGAAAATCGCTGATGGACGGGATGGACGCCATGGACGATATGGACAAAGAAGAAACGGCGGTTGGCGTTCAGCGTCCATATCGTCCATCGAGTCCATATCGTCCATACTGTCCATTCCGTCCATGAAAGACGGCTTCGGCCCTCCCCGCTATCGCTCCCTGGTCCGCTCCGGAGATCTGGTTTCATTCCGGGTTCGGGAGAAGGAAAGCGATCTTTTGATCCGCGCTGAGCGCGACCTCTCCATCCCCGCGCGGGGAATCCTGCGCGCGGAGCGCAGGGATCTCGAAAGCTATCTGCTCCGCCATCCGGATTTTACGGCGAGTCTTCTTCCCCTGGGAGCACTCTCCGACGCGCCGCTGATTGTCCGAATGATGGCAGCGGCCGGGAATCTCTGCGGTGTCGGCCCGTTCGCCGCGGTGGCCGGGGCCGTGGCCCAGCGGGTTGGAGAAGGGCTCCGTAGTCTTTCCGCGGAGGTGATTGTGGAGAACGGCGGAGATCTCTATCTGGCGCTGAAAAAGGAAAAAACGGTGGGACTCTTCGCGGGCGAAAACCACCCGTTGACCGGGAAGTTCGGAATGCTTGTCCGCCCCGGCGATTCTCCCCTGGGGATCGCCTCTTCCTCGGGACTGATCGGTCCGTCCCTGAGCTGGGGGAAAGCCGCCGCCGCGGTGGTTATCGCTTCCGACGCGGCCCTGGCCGACGCCGCCGCCACCGCCCTGGCCAACCGCCTGTATTCTTCGGAAGAAAGCGTATGGTCTCGCGCGGCAGCTTTTCTGGAGACGATCCCCGGGATCAGGGGGACGCTGTCGATCCTGGAGGACCGGGTTCAGGTCTGGGGGAGTGTGGAGCTGGTAGAAACCATTTGCTAAAACAGGTTGTTAGCTTCAGCGGTTCACACGGACAGGGTTCCAAGGTTCAGCGGTTCACGCGGACAGGGTTCCAAGGTTCAGCGGTTCACGCGGACAGGGTTCCAAGGTTCAGCGGTTCACGCGGACAGGGTTCCAAGGTTCAGCGGTTCACGGTTCACGGTTATATCAACCGTTGAACCGTTGAACCCTTGAACCGTTGAACCTTTTTGATATTTACCTGCTTGCCAAGCGCTCCGAAATATACTAGTATAATAATTAAGTGATAATCCGCCCCAACTCTTCCACCCAGGAGCCTACTCGATGAAAGGGACAATCCCGCGCGTTTTTGCCGGCCTCTGCGCCTTCGCCTCACTGGCTATCGCTTTCCCGTCCCTGCCGGCCGACCTGATCCACGAGGGGTTCGACACTTTTGACACCGGAGTCCGTCCCTTAAACTGGATCTTCACCAACTGCAACGCCAATTCAGACGTATACACCAGCGCCGGTGGCTATGGCGCGGCTTCGCCCTCGATCAAACTGGACGCCACCGACGATGCCATCGTTACGGCTTCTATTTCCAGCCCGTCCACACTGAGTCTCTGGCTTCGTGGCTATTCGATATCCTCCAGCAGCTACCTCCTGATCGAGGAATTTTTTGGCTCCACCTGGAACCCGCTCACGTCCATCAGTGACATCCCTGGTTCCGGGACTACCTTTGGGGATTTCAATCTCAACCTTGCTTCTACTCAGCTGCGTTTCACTTACAATAAGACCTCCGGCAACCTGGCCTTCGACGACGTGGTCGTGACTTCAGCTTTTTCGCCCACGCCCACCGCGGTAATCCCGACGCCGACCGCCGCTCCCGCCACCCCCTCGCCCCTCCCTCCCACCCCAACCCCCCTGACGCCCACGCCGACACCGCCCACACCCACGCCCACGGCCTGGATCCCGACGCCGACCGCCGCTCCGCCCACGGCCACGCCCTTGACGCCCACACCGACACCCCTCACACCTTCACCGGCGCCATTTACCCCGACACCGGCACCCACGATCATCGCCACCACACCCACGCCCCTCCCGCTGGCCCCGGAAGGCTTCGATGGTTTCCAGACCGGTGTTCGCCCGGAAGGCTGGGCCTTCACCAATTGCAACGCCGACTCCGACACCTATACCAGCGCTGGGAATTTCGGCCTGGCGTCGCCCTCGGTCAAGCTGGACTTGACCGGCGACATAGTCACCACCCGCCTCTTCGCGCAGGGCTCCTACCAGCTCAACTTCTGGGTGCGGGGCATCGGCATCGACGCCAGCAGTTCGCTTCTGGTCGAAGAGCTTTACGGATCCGCCTGGCAGACGCTGGCCGATCTGAACAACCTCCCCACCACCGGAACCATCCTCGGCCCCTACAGCCTCAACCCGGCGACGGAACAGCTCCGTTTCTCCTACACCAAGGTCGCCGGCAACCTGGCCTTCGACGACGTCAACGTCATCGCCCCCACCGCCACGCCGACACCGCTCCCCTCGCCCAGCCGGACGCCGGCGCCGACGCCGTCAGCGGTTCCCACGGCGCCCCGGACGCCGACGCCGTTCGGCTACCAAACCCCGTCACCCGCGCCCTCCCCGACGCGCACCGCCAGCCCCCGTCCGACCGCCACCCCGCCCCCCACGATTCCCCCCACGCCGACGGCCGCGCCGCCGGCATCCGGACCGATCTCCGGGCGGGTCTATGACCACGACACCGGAGCGGGATTGAGCGGCATTCTGGTGGTGGCCACCGGCACCGGCGGCTCCGGAAACGACACCACCAACTCCGGCGGATACTATTCGATCAGCGGACTGCCCGTGGGGACCTACCGCATGGAGGCCCGTCCCCCCGGAAACGCTCCCGCCAACAACCCGGTTTACGTCAGGCAGTACTACAACCAGGTCTACAGTTTCAACGATGCTCTCTGGGTCCCGACCAATTGCGCCGGGATCGATTTTCCCATGATTCGCGGCGGGACGATCACCGGGCGGGTTCTGGATGAGCAGACCGAGCAGGGGTTGGGCGACATTGTGCTCGCCGTTTATTCCGGTACCAGCCAGATCTGCTGGACGCGCTCCGCCGCCAACGGTTCCTACACACTGCGCCCCCTTCTTACCGGCGACTACACTATCTTCGTCTCCACCGACTACCGCAGCATCATCCATCCCGAGGACTGCTACACCGACCAGTGGTACGACCGGGTGGCCGCCCAGACGGAGGCCGAGACGGTCAGCGTGACCGCAGGGTCCTCCACCTCCAATCTCACCATACTGGTCCAGCCCTGTCCGGTCTCTCCGACGCCGGCGTCTTCTCCCACCGCCTCGCCGATCCCCACCATCACCCCTCCCGGGAATCTCCGGATCTACCAGGTCTGGTCGGGCGTTCCCGGCACCAACGCTTTCGGTGACGGCGCCGGGCAGGCCACGCTGATCCACGATCCCGCGAGCGGTACCGCTGTCCTCTACGACTGCGGCGCCACGATCTTCTCGAGCCCGGTCTGGGCCGCCGCCCGCGAGGTTCTCTACCTGATGGAGTCCCTCGGGCTCGACCGGATCGACTACCTGGTCATCAGCCACTACGACGCCGATCACTATGCGGGTGTGCCCTATCTCTTCAACGGCACCCAGCGGCCGGAAGACTCCGATTTCGTCCGCAACGGCCTGAACAACGCGGGTGGCGTCGGCGTGGTTTACGATCGGGGAGGGAGCTACAAGGCCGACGGCAGCGCCATCGACGCCGCCTATCTCGCGGCGGTGGGCGGATTGCGCCAGACCCTTCCCATCGGCGCGGAGATCGACCTGGGGATCCCCGGCGGCTACGCGAAGTTGAAATGCCTGGCGATCGGCAATGCCGACGATTCGACGACCCCGGGAGGCGACGTAGTCCATATCTATAACCGTTCCGACCTTACCGTCAACTGCACCGGCGACCCGGCCGAGAACGCCAAGTCCATCGTCTCCCTTCTCTCCTACGGCGGATTCGACATGTGGATCGGAGGGGACACCTCCTCCTCGCTGGGCCCCTGCGCCCCGGTGGAGGAGACGGCGGGAGACGTGATCCGGAACGACCTCGATCGCCGTCTCGACGTGCTCCTGGTCGACCACCACGGATCCGATCTCCACACCAGCCAGGACTTCCTCGACCTGACCAGGCCCGCCGCGGCCTTGATCTCGGTCTGGAACAACTCCGCCTCCTACGACTTCCCCCGCGCCGACACCTGCTCCCGCCTCTCCACCACGGTGGAGTGCGGGTCGGGGCGGCAGGCGATCCTGCAGACCTCGGACGGCCGCCGGGTCTGTTCGATCTGCGGATTCACCGCCCGCTGCCACATCCGGGTGGAGACCGACGGCAACTTCTACTCGCTGGCCACCGATTCCGCCGCCCGGGCCACCGACTGCCAGCCGATAACCGACGGCGCCTGGACGAACCACCCGGTCAACATCGAACCGGTGGTCACGCCCACTCCGCCGCTCCGCCATCTCATGATCAGCCAGATCGCGACCAACGGGCCGGCCGGCGCCAACGATGAGTTCTGCGAAATCTACAATTCGACCGATCAGTCGGTGAACATCGGCGGGTGGAAGGTGATCTACCTAACCGCGACCGGGTCCACCGCCACCACCAAGGTGACGATCCCCTCCGGCACCTCTCTTCCCGCCTACCACTACTATCTCACCGCTCAACCCCAGTTCGTGGGGCCGGTGGCAGCCGATGCCATCTTCACCCATACCGCTGGGATGAGTGACACCGGCGGGCACCTGATCATCCAGGATGCCCTCGGCAGCGAGTGGGACCGGATCGGCTATGGCACCGCCGAGCAGGCGGAGACCGCCCCCGCCCCCGCCCCCAGCTGGGCCGTGGGGCAGACCCTGATGCGCAAGGCGGCCCCCAACGCCACCGCGGCGATGATGTGCCCGGCCGGGTCTCTCTACGGCTACGGGAACGGCTACGACTCGGACAACAACGCCTTCGATTTCGTCAACCAGAACTCCTGCCTGCGGACCGTCATCCGCAACTCCTCCTCCGGATCCTTCCCTCCCGCCCCGCCCACCCCCTCGCCTACGCCGTACTATCCGATCACCCGGACGATCATCGAGTCCGGGGATTACAACGGCGACGGCACCGCCGATCCGGCGATCTTCCGCTCCTCGGTCGGTTTCTGGTCGGTCCGGGATTTCACCCGCCTCTACTTCGGGGCGGACGGCGACACCCCGGTCAGCGGGGATTACAACGGCGACGGCAGCGCCGATATCGCCGCGTATCGCTCCTCCTCCGGACTCTGGGGGATTCGGAACGTCAGCCGGGTCTTCTTCGGCTCCGCCCTCGACCTGCCCGCGCCCGCCGATTACGACGGGGACGGCAGCGCCGACATCGGGCTTTTCCGGGACGGGAGCGGACTCTGGGCGGTGCGGAATCTGACCCGGGCTTACCTGGGGTCGACGGGAGATCTGGCCGTCCCCGCGGACTATAACGGCGACGGGGCGGACGAGATCGCGGTCTTCCGCTCCTCCCGCAGCCTCTGGTCGGTCCGGAACTTCACCCGGACGTATTTCGGGTCCAGCAGCGACTGGCCGGTTCCCGGCGATTACAATGCCGACGGCATCTCGGAGCCGGCGATCTTCCGCTCCTACTACAGCCTCTGGAACGCGCGGGGAGTGACCCGGGCTTATTTCGGCGGGACCAACGATCTCCCGGTCCCGGCCGACTATTCGGGCGACGGGACGCGCGCTATCGGCATCTTCCGTCCGCCCGCCGGCCTCTGGTCGATCCGGGGGGTCACCAATCTGTACTTCGGGGCGACCATGGATCTGCCGGTGACCTGGTAGAGTCAGACCGAAGATAAAACGGCCGTCCCGAAAGCCTCCTGCTCAGAGGCTTTCGGGACGGCCGTTTCCTCATGGACATCATGGACGAAATGGACGTTATGGACGAAATGGACGCCGGCCCCGACTTCTCCATTTGTCCAGAGCGTCCATTTTGTCCATATCGTCCATGCTGCGATTTGGGTCAATTTGTGGAATTTATTGAGCCGAGCCTGGAGACGTCATGAAAGTCATCGCTCACCGGGGCGCCTCGGCGGAGGCGCCGGAGAACACGCTGGCGGCCTTTCGGAGGGCGGTGGAAGTCCGCGCCGACCTGATCGAACTCGATGTCCGCTTCAGCCGGGACCGGGCGGTGGTGGTCTTCCACGATCGGACGCTGGAGCGGACCAGCGACGGGACGGGCCCGGTCGCCTCCCGGACCCTGCGGGAGATCAAGACACTGGACGCGGGCAGCCGCTTCTCTCCCTCCTGCGCCGGCGAGCGCATCCCCCTCCTGGGTGAAGTCCTGGATCTGATCGCGCCGTCTTCCCTGCGCTTGTTCATCGAGATCAAGATCGACCGAGGGGAGGAGAGCGTCCGGGAGGAGCTGGTTTCCGCGGTGGTTCGCCTGGTCAAGGATTACGGATTTCGCTCCCGGGCAACGATCGCTTCCTTCGACCGGGAATGCCCGCGGATCGCCCGCCGGATCGATCAGAGCATTTCCACGGGGCTGATCTTCGCCGATCCGCTGGCAGGGGAGAGGGAAGAGGCCGGCGGCTACGAGGGCCTTGATATCCTCTGCGCCCGCTGGAATATCATCACCCCCGCGGCGGTGAGAGCGGCGGCCGCGGTCGGACGGGAGGTCTATGCCTGGACGATCGACCGGGAGGAGGAGCTGCGGCCGGTGGTCGCCTCCGAGGTGAACGCGATAGCGAGCAACCACCCGCGCTGGCTGAAGCAGGCGCTGAAGATCCTGCAGCCTTGAGCAATGATTCCTTGGTGCCTTGATGTCTCTGTGGCAGAATGCTCCTAAATCCCAGCAAGCAGGAAAGGAAGGAACGATGAGAAAAGGACTGATCGCTTTGATCATGCTCTGCCTGGCCGGCCCGGCCGCCGCCGCGCCCATGACCCGCTGGATGAGGCTCCACCCCGACGTTTCCTGGAACTATCTCCGCCAGTGGGAGACCAAGCACCAGTGGATCGCCCCCAGCCGGGAGGGCAGGGAGCTCTTCCTGGTGGGCGACATCGCCGGGGCGCAAAAAAGCCTGCAGAGCGCGATCGCCGGAGGGTCCGATGACGGACGCCTCTATTACGAGCTCGGCTACTGCCGGAAGGCGGAAGGGGATCCTGTTTCGGCCGCTGACTACTTTCGGAAGGCGATCGACCGCCTCTCCGTCCAGGCGCCCTCCCACCTCTATCTCTTCAACGCCCATTATCTTCTGGGGTCCATCCTGGAGGAGCAGGGGGACAACGCCGGGGCGCTCGCCGAATTCGACCGGGCGCTCATTCTGCGCCCCGACACTGCCACCCTGCGCTACCGGAAGGCGATTATCTATCGGGAGCAGGGCAAGATCGACGAGGCCGTCTCCGAAATCGAGGCCGCCCTCAAAGCCGACCCCGCGCTTCCGCCGGCCAACTATCTCCTCGGCCTTCTCCGCCTGGAGAAAGAGGACTGGGCCGGCGCCCGGGGCTATTTCGAGAAGGCCGCGGCGGGGAACGCGGAGGTCGCCTCCTCGCGCTACTGCCTGGGCTACATCGCCTTCCGGGAGGGCCGGACCGATGACGCGGTCGCCTCCTACCGGGCGGCCCTGGCGGCCGATGCGAACCAGAAGGAAGCGCGGATCGCCCTGGGCAACATCGCCTATGAGCAGGAGAAGCTCCCCGAGGCCGAGGAGCAGTTCCGGGCCCTGTCGGCGCGGGAGCCGAACAACGCCCGCTGGCACTACAACCTGGGCGTGATCTACCGGGACCAGGAGAAGCTCGACCTCTCGGAGGGTGAGCTCGCCCGGGCCAAAGAACTCGACCCGAACCTGGCCTTCCGCAAGGAAGTCCCCGGGGGACTCAAGGGATTGAGCGGCCAGGCCGCCCGCCTCTACGCCGAAGGGAAGAAAGAGGAGGCGGCCCGCCTTTACCGGCAGGCCCTGCTCGAAGATCCCTTCTACCTGCCCGCCCGCTACAACCTCGCCGTCGTCTACGCCGATCTCGGCCAGAACGGCCCGGCCGTCCGCGAGTACGGCCGGGTGATCCGGATCGAGCCGGACTACGCCCCCGCTCATCTCAACCGGGGGATCCTGCTCTACCGGAAGAACCGCCGCTCCGGCGATGCCGCCTACCACTTCCGCAAGTATCTGGACCTGGAGCCGAAAAACCCGCAAGCGGAATTGATCAAGATCTACCTGCACGAGATCCAGGGTTGGTAAAAGGCGGATCGGGTTCTCAGGTTCACGGTTCAGCGGTTCAACGGTTGGCCGGACAGCCCGGCTAACCGTGAACCGCTGAACCGTTGAACTTTTAAACCCGATCTGAGTAACTACTCCCTCATTCATACTCCATCGAGCGGATCTTTTCGTCGGAGAGGATCTCCGGCTGCAGGGGGCAGTTCTCCAGGTAATCGCAGGAGCGGCAGTATTTGTTCTTGCGGGCCGGGAAGTAGCGGCATTCGCCCTCGGCGGCCTGGTGCTCCTCCCGATGGCGCCGGATGTTCTCCTTCATCTCCGCCGCCACGGCGTCGATGGCGGCCGTCACCTGGGGAATGTCCGAATTTCGGCGGACGGTGACGGCCTTGGCGTCGAACTTCATCATGAAGAGGGCGAGCTGGGAGATCTTGAGCTGGAGCATGGTCTCGGCCGCCCAGAAGTAGATGGTCAGCTGGTCGTCGCCGTCGAGCTCGGCCTGGGAGCGCCTGGTCGGCTCGGTCTTGTAGTCGACGATCTCGAAAGACCCGTCATCCCGCCGGTCGATCCGGTCGATGTAGCCGGTCATCACCACGTTCTTCCCCAGGGGCAGTTCGAAGTACTCCTCCACCGAGTAGGCGGGGCGGTAGCCGGTCTTGGCCACGAAGGAGGCGTGGAATTTCTTGATCATCTCCACGCCGTGCCGGTGATAGGAGCGGGCCTCCTCCTGGTCGCGGTAGCCGGCCGGGTGCTTTTTGAAGACCTGGTCCCAGAGCTCCAGGAGGTAGGGGAGGGAGGATTTTTTCCGCCCGCGGGGATCGTAGAAGATCTCCATCGCCTCGTGCATGGCCGAGCCGAAGGAGAAGAAGGGGCGGGGCTGGAGGCCGATCCCGTCCAGGTAGACCTTTTTCCAGGCGCGGGGGCAGCGCTTGTAGGAAGAGAGCTTGGAATAGCTCAGGCGGATGCGCTCGTGGTAGGCGTCGGCGCTGTCGGAGCAGAAGGAGCGGGGCTTGGCCGGCCAGGCCGGGCAGGCCTCCAGGAACTCGCAGGTGGAGCAGAGAGGCCCCTTCTCGGCCAGGGAGAGGGGGTCTCCGGGGTCGGCGGCCACGGTGCGGTGGACGGGGACGACCCGGCCCAGGAGATCGACCATCCCCTCCATGGTCCGGGTAAAAGGCCCCCGGGGGCGGGAGAGGCGCTGGATGCTCTCCACCGTCTCTGAGACGGAGCGAAGGACGGCCTTGATGTCGGCGGGGGAGGGGGTGGTGCTGATCTTGCGGTTCTGGCGCAGGAAATAGAAGCTGACCTTGGAGACCCGCCCGGAGAAGCGCTTATGGGCGTTGGCGCCCTGGAAGAGAAGGACCGCCTGGAGATCGTGGGCGAGAGAGGCGGCCTCGGTCACGTTCTTTCCGGTCTTGTATTTGATCGCTTCGTAGGTGCCGTCGGGCAGGAGATCGACCCGGTCCGCCCGGGTGGAGAGGGACCAGGCCTTGGTGGAGACGTTGAGGAGCACGCCGATGTAGACGGGGTTGGGCTTCTCCCGGGCGAAATCGCGGTAGAACCCCTGGAGAATCCCCTCGGCCATCTCGCGGTGGTGGCGCTCCTCCGCCTCGTCGGTGTAGCCCGCCCGCTCCCAATTGCGCTGGAGAAGCTCCAGGAGCTTCGCTTCGGTCGGCAGGTCCTTGATCCCCTCCTGGTGAAAACGCTCGAGAGCGGCGGTCAGCGACTTATAGAAGCTCAATCCCGCCCCCGAGCGGGGGGCGGGGGCCACTTTGTCCACCGCGCTCATTTTATATTTGAGCGGGCACTGCAGATAGCTGTTGAGCGAGCTGAAGGAGACTTTCAAGGGAGCGGGCGGCATGGTGTCCTCCGTGGGCTGAGATGTTTGACGACCGGCTATTGTATCATCCCAGCGCTCCATTACTCCAGTACTCCATCGCCCCGCCAGGCAGGGGGAAGATGGAGCATGGGAGTGATGGAGTATTGGAGTAATGGGGCTGTATGCTACAATTGAATTTGAAATGAAAGCGACTATGGCGATCATGGTCCTGGCGCTTCTCTCCGGGGAGGCGCCGTCCGTCAACGCCGCTTCCTCCTGGGGCGATCTTTCCAACCGGGCGGCGGGGGAGGGGGACTACGCCCGCGCCCTGGACTATCTCTCCCGCCTGGAGATCGCCTCTCCGGGCGACCCTCTTCTCCGGTCGCGCCAAGGCGAGCTTCTCGCCGCTTACGGCATCTCCCTGTACCGCCAGAAAAAACTGATCGAAGCGGAGTCCGCATTGCGCGACGCTCTCGCCATCAATCCCCGCAACCCCGACGCCCTCAAGGCCCTGGGCTATGTCGCCTATGACTCCCAGAACCTGGCCGAGGCGGAATCGCTCTGGCGCGAATCCCTCTCCCGGCGCCCCGATCCGGACCTGGAGGAGCAGCTCAAACGACTGGTCAAGGAGGCTATTGTGGAAAACGGCCTCTCCCCGTCGCGCGCGGCCAATTTCGAGCTGCGTTTCCAGCCGGGAGCGCCGGAGTATAATATCTACGACATTCAGGACTTCCTTCTGGAAGCCCAGCGCGAGGTGGGCAAGGATTACATGTATTACCCCTCCCGGCCGATCGTCGTCATCATGTATACCCGCCCGGAGTTCGACTCCCTCCGGGCTTCCCCCGCCTGGCTCGGCGGCATGTATGACGGCAAGATCCGCCTGCCGGTTCCTGAAGGCGGCTTGGTGCCTTCGGATTTCAAAAAAATTCTCTGGCACGAGTACACGCACGCGCTTCTTCACGACCTGGCGGGGAACCGATGCCCCCGCTGGCTGCAGGAGGGCCTGGCCCAGTATGAAGAGGCCAAGATCGATCCCCCCGCTCTGGACCGCCTGGAGGCGGCCGGGAGAAGGGGGGAGATCATCCCGTTTTCCGCGCTCAGCTCCTCGCTGGAAATGGGCAACCGGCCGGAAACGGCAGCCTTGGCCTACGCCGAGGCCTATTCCCTGGTCGATCATATCGTGGAGACCTACGGATTTTTCCGGATCGCTCAGGTTCTCCAACGCCTGAGCCGGGGGGAGGAATGGGGGTCGGCCTTTCGGGCGGAAATCGGCCGCGGCGCGGAAGAAGTCTTCTCCGAGTGGAGGGAGGGAATGGAGGCGGTGTGGGCGAAGGGGATGGCCGAGCCATCGGGCGAGTCGCAATGATGAGAGACGGGGCAAACAGGGGAGTACTGGAATACTGGAGTAGAGGGGCACTGGAGTATTGGAGTAATGGAGTGCTGGGGCCTGGCCGCAACAGTACTCCATTACTCCGATACTCCATTACTCCTTTCCCATCGCTGGCCCTGGCGGGCTTTCTGCTGGCGCTCCTCCCGGCGCTGGTCGGCTGCCGGCGGGAGCAGACCGGCCGTCCGGGCCTCTCCTCGGCCGAGCAGGCGGCCCTGGCCGCCATGACCGACGGCAATCCCTATGTGCGGGGGCGGGGGGCGGCCGCCGCGGCGGAGACGGAGAGCCTCCGCCTTCTTCCCGACCTGCGCGCCGCCGCCGTCTCCGATCCCCACTGGTTCGTCCGCTACCGGGCGCTGGCCGCCCTGCGCCGTCTCCGGGACCGCTCTTCTCTGGGGATCTTCCTGGAGCGATTGGACGATCCCGACCCCTCGGTCCGTTTCCAAGCCCTGGAGGGGACGGCCGACCTGGGGAATTATTCCCAGATTCCCCGGGTCACGCAAAAGCTCTCCGATCCCGACGCCTACGTTCGCGCGGCGGCCGCTTTCGCTCTGGGGCGCCTCCGGGTGGCGGAGGCGGTTCCTTCGCTGATCCTGGCTCTGGCCCGGGACGATCGGGAAGTGGTGCGCCGGGAGGCCTATCTGGCCCTGAAAAAGATCACCGGCAAGGATCTCTCCCGGCGCCCCGAGGAATGGGACCGCTGGTGGAAGGAGCGGGCGGAGAGGGGAGGGGGGGAGTGAAGACCGCTCTGATCGTCAACCCGGTTTCCGGAAGGATCCGATACCCCGAGCAGATCGAGTGGCTGAAGAAGGAGCTCTCCCGCCGGGGATCCCGGATTGACGTCAAGCTCACCCGAGGCCCCCTGGAAGGGATCCGGCTGGCCCGAGAGGCGGCGGGGGAGGGGGCCGGCCTGGTGGTGGCGGTGGGAGGCGACGGGACGCTGAACGAGGTGATCAACGGCATCGCCGGAACCGCGGCCTGTCTGGGGATCGTGCCCCTGGGATGGCGCAACGTGCTCGCCCGCGAGCTCAAGATTCCGACGCGGCTGACCGGAGCGCTGGAGGTTCTCACCGGGGGGAACGTAAGGCGGATCGACCTCGGGCAAGCCAACGACCGCTGGTTCGCCCTGATGGCCGGCGTCGGACTCGACGGAGAAGCCGTTCGCACCGTGAACTACGCCATGAAAAAGCGCCTGGGCGGCTATGCCTACCAGTGGGCGGGAGTGCAGGCCCTCTTTCGCTTCCGGCCGTCCGCCTTCACCGTCCGCATCGACGGGGGCCGCCTCCTCACCGGCCATTCCGCCATCGTGTCCAATGCCCGTTATTACGGCGGGAAGCACCGAATCGCCCCCGCCGCCCGCATCGACGACGGGCTCCTGGATCTGTGCCTGTTCAAACGGGGCGGCCGCCTCGACTATCTCCGTTATTTTATGGGTGTGATCGGAGGCCTGCACCACCGTTATCGTGACGTCGCTATCGTCAGCCTGCGGGAGATGGAGATACCGGAGGCGGGCATCCCCGTCCATGCCGACGGAGATTTCATCGGTTACACCCCCTTGGCGGTCAGGATCCGGCGCCGGGGCCTCTCGGTGGCGGCGCCTCCGCCCGCCGGCGTCGAATAAAACCGCCCCTCCGAGCGTCCAACTCAGTGAACGACAGCCCGCCAACCCCCGATCCCCGCGGCGAGGATCTTGAGCTGATCCGGCGCTGTCGGGAAGGGGATAGCAACGCTTTTCGGGGCGTGGTCGAGCGCTATCAGGAGCGGATCCGGCTGCTGATCTACGGGATCGTCTTCGATCGTCATCTGGCGGAAGACCTGGCCCAGGAGGCTTTTATCAAGGCCTGGCAGGCGCTGCCGCGGTTCAAGGGGGAATCGACGATATTCACCTGGCTCTATCGGATCGCGGTCAACCTGGCGCTGGATGACAAACGGCGAAAACAGCGCTCTCCCCTGGAGAGCCTGGACGATATCCCGGAAGCGGGAACGGAGCTGCCCCAGAGCGCCCGTCTCCGCCCGGACCGGCAGGCCCAGTCCGAGGAGATGAGATCAGCGTTGCGCCGGGGCATGGAAGGGCTGAGCGACGCCCATCGAACGGTGCTGATTCTGAGGGAGTGGGAGGGTCTTTCCTATCAGGAGATCGCCGCGGCCACCGGGTCATCCTCGGGAACGGTGATGTCGCGCCTCTTCTACGCCCGGGAAAAGATGCGGGAGCAGATGGAAAAATATTTTCGGGGAGAAAAAACATGACCGCCGACATAAGACACTGCCGTCATCTGCGCGGGTTGCTCTCGGCCTTCGCCGACGGAGAGCTCCCGCCGGAACGGGCGGAGGAGATCACGGCCCATCTCTCCCGATGCCCTGACTGCTCCCGGATCGTCTCCGATTACGGACGCCTCACCCGCGGGCTCCGGGAGTGGGCCGACGGGGTCCGGCGGGAACCGGCCGGCCCTCCGCTCTGGCCGGCCGTGGTCCGGGGGATCGAATCCGCCGTCTCGCCGAGGACGGAACGGTCAGTCTGGCGGAGGATTTTCTCCTGGCCCCAGCCGCTTTGGATCGGCGGCGTCGCGGCCGCGGCGGCATTGGCCATCGCCCTGGTCCTTCCGTCATGGCGCGGGGGAGGGGCCGGCGCCCTCCCGTCCCAGTATTGCCGGATCAATTCGATCGCCGCCCATGACCGCCAGGTCACGATTTTCCAGGACAGCGAGGACGGTTTCACCGTCATTTGGCTGGGGAAGTGATCCCGGATGATATATCTTGCCCGCCATACTCCATCACTCCAGTACTCCATTACTCCGTCCAGACAAGAGGAGTATGGGAGTGTTGGAGTACTGGAGTATTGGGTTGACGGATTGTCCACATAGAACCGACACCGGAGGCTAGACACCGACCATGCGCCAGAAATCGCTGATATTTACAGCATTGTTTCTCCCGATCTTTTTCGCGGCGGTCGTCCCATCCGCCCGCGCCGGCGACGATTCGGTCACCCTTCTGATCGATGTCCTGGAAGCTTCCGATCAGCCGGGCCAGATCGATCCCGGCCTGGCCTACATTCGAGAGCAGATCCGGCGGGCGCCGTTTCGCTATCAGCGCTACCGGACACTGGCCTCAGCTTCCCGCACCGTCCCCATGGGCAAGAGCGATACGCTGGTATTCCTTGTCCCCGAAGAGTTCATCGTGGAGATCACACCCCAGAAAGCCGATGCCCGCACCATTCAGGTGGCTCTGCGCATCCGGCAGAAGAAGAAAGCTATCCTGGACACCAGCCTCTCGCTGGCCCGCGGCGGGACGGTGATGATCGGCGGGCCGTCTACCGAGCATTCCGCGATCATGTTCGCGGTCTCGGAAGGTTTGTAAGGGCAGGGACCAGAACGGTATGGACGAGATGGACTCAATGGACGAAATGGACGGCAAAGAAGCCGGGAACCGGTGTCCATTACGTCCATATCGTCCATAACGATCTGCCTTGAAGCTCCGACCTTTAGAGAAATCCGCCCTCAGACTCCTGCTTTCGTCCATCTAGTCAATAGCGTCCATTTCGTCCATTTTTTTCCCACCGGTATTTCCCACAGGTTATCCACAGACTCCCCACATCATCATCGCGAAATGCCGCGATGATGATGATTGTTGCCGTAACTGCCTATCCGACAGAGCATTGAGCATTCCCGGCCCGGTCATCCTCATTCCGAACGCAGGATAGGTTAGTTTACATAAGGGACCTTATCACTACCAGTGTCAGATATGAATTCAGGCGAAAGGGCGGCCTGATCTGGGGTCCTCGGAATCAGCGCCCGGAATCAGCCGCCCGTTTGGCCAGCCATTCTTCGATCAGCCGGGTCTTTTCCGGCCTGGGAATGCCCTTCCCTTGAAGCCAGCGATATACCGTGTCGCGGGATACCCCGGTGTGCAGAGCAAGACTTTTCATGTTGGCATCAAAGCCGCGGTGAAAGGACCAGAAGTCCCGGAGGCGGCGGGCGATTTCCAACCCCTGCTTGCGCTCGGACTCGTTGATGGGATTTCGCACTGGGAGAAGGCCTGGGACAGCGAAGTTATGGACGAAATGGACGATATGGACTCTATGGACAATGTCTACGCCGGTTCCTTGATATCTTTGTCCATATCGTCCATCTAGTCCATTTCGTCCATAACTCTCTATCCAGAGAGAAGTCCTTTGAATACCGAGGTCTTGTTTCTCCCCCGGTGCTTGGAGCGATAGAGCGCCTGGTCAGCCTCCTCGATCAGGCGTTCGGGGCATTGACCGCGGCGGAGCTCCAGAGCGCTGACCCCCCAGGAGATGGTGAGAGCCGGAGGCGGCTGGAGACGAGCGGGGCTCAGTCCGGCCAGAAGAATGCGCAATTTTTCACAAAGACTTTCGCCGCCCGCCAGGCCGGTCCCCGGGGCGATCAGCCAGAACTCGTCGCCGGAAGGACGAGCCAGGCAGTCGCTCCGGCGGATGTTCTGGGAGAAGAGACGGGCGGTTTCCCGCAAGACCGCGTCGCCCGCCTTGTGCCCGTAGCCGTCGTTGATCTCCTTGAAGCGATCGAGGTCTCCGGCCGCGAAGCAGAGCGGTGTCCGCGATCGGACCGCTTTTTTCACCTCGCGGTGGAGAATCCGCTCCGCCCCCCGGCGGTTGCAAAGGCCGGTCAGGGCGTCGGAACTGCTGAGACAACGGAAAACGGCCACCTTCCTCCGCCAGCACTCGGAGCTTCTCCGGGAGCGCAGCGCATGGCGAACGCGGAGAACGACCTCACCCCGCTCCAGGGGCGTGGAGATGAAATCCCGCGCGCCCGCCTTCAATCCCTGCATCCTCTCCCTGATTTGAGAGCGGGCGGCGATGAGCACAATCGGAATGGTCCGGGTCTTCGGGGAGGCGGAGAGGGCCCGGCAGAGCCGTACGGCGGGCGCGGCGGACGGCGCGAGATCGAGGAGGATGACATCCGCCTCCCCTTCCCTCCCCCTCCCCTCCCCCGGCGCGGCGACCGTGGCTGCGAATCGCTCTCGGCGCAGCCAGGGAACGGCGGCGGCCAGGGTTTGGGGTCGGCGGGTGAGGATGAGAATGCGGGGAGCGCTCACGTCCATCACTTCGAGCCGACTGACTGGTCAGGGGCGATCGGCAGCGTGAAGACGAACGTGGTCCCCTTCCCCGGTTCGCTCTCCACCTCGATCACGCACTGGTGCAACTCGACGATCTTCTTCACCAGGGAGAGGCCGAGCCCCAGGCCTTTGCGCCGCTCCCCGTCGGCGGCCGGCGCCTGCCAGAACTTCTGGAAGATGTGGGGCAGCTGCTCCGCCGCCATCCCCCGCCCGTGGTCCCGGACCAGCAATTCGAGTCTTCCAGTCCGGTCCGGCGTCTGGGCAAAAGGCCGGCGCGCCTTCACCTCTACCCGGGTCCCCTCCGGGCTGTATTTGACGGCGTTGTCGATCAGGTTGATCAGGACCTGGATGATCTTGTCTTCGTCGGCGCGGACCAGGGGCAGATTCTTCTCTACCGAGGTGCGGATGTCGATGTTCTTGTCCGCGGCATGCGCCTTGACCGTAGCCAGGACGTGGCTGAGGGTCGCCTCGATCGAGAAATCCGAGATCTCCAGCTTCTCCGCCCGCTGCTCGGAAGAGAAGGAGAGCATCTTCTCGATCAGGTTGGTCAGGCGGCTGAGGCTCTTGACCGACACCTCCAGTCCCTCCCGCTGCAGGTCGGTGATCGGCCCCAGCTTCTCCTCCAGCATCATGTGGCTGTAGCCGGTGAGCGAGACCAGGGGGGTCCGGAGCTCATGGCTCACGCTGGAAATGAACTCGGTCTTCAGGCTGTCCAGCCCCTTCAGTTCCTGGTGGGCCCGTTTCAGCTGCTGGAGGTTGAAGCGGAGATCCTCCACCAGGTAGATCCCCTCGATCACGCTGGAGAGCTCATGGGCCAGGGTCTGCATCATCTCCTGCAATTCGGTCCGCTGGGCGGATTCGTCCGGGAAGCCCACGTAGAGCGCCCCCAGCACCTTCATCTTCACCACCAGGGGGGCGCAGAGGTCGGACACGATCCCGCTCTCCTTCAGGGAAAGGAAAAAATCGCTCTGATCGGAGGCGGAACTCATCCCGCCGCGGCTCAGCTGCTTCTTCTTCCCGACCGTTTCTCCGACCACGGTGTGCGCGAGCGGGAAGTAATTGAACTTCTTGTCCTCCCGGGCCTGGAGCGGGAAGACCCGGTAGTAATGGAACTGGTGGTCGGGGATGCCCCGTCCGATCAGGGCCAGTCCGGCCTCCCCCCAGGGCCAGAGCGGGAATTCCTTGAGATGGCGGCGCAGCTCGATGACCACCTCGTCCAGGGAAAAAGCGGCGGTCAGGGCGGCCGAGACCTTCCCGATAAAGGCTATTCGCCGGATGTTGTCGTTGAGGTTCCCCCGCATGGTCTCGATCCCGGCCGCCAGCGTCCCGATTTCATCGCAGCTTTTAACCATGATCGGATGCTCCAGATCTCCCCGGCCGATCAGCTCCGCCTGGCGGCTGAGCTCTCTCAGGGGGCGGGTGATCGACACGATGAAGATCCAGAGAACGACGAGGGAGAGAACGGCGGTGCCGACGGCCACACCCACCTGGGAGGAGATGATTCGTTTCTCTTCCTGCCGGATGCGTTTGGTGGAGATCCCGATCACAATCGTCCCGATCTTGCCGATCGGGGCGTCGAGGGCGATCTCCTGTTTCTTCTGGTATACCTCCCGATCCGGCAGAGGGTCATTCCCCTGCTCCAGAGCCATCGCCTCCAGGGTGGACAGCCCCCGTTGGGTGACGATTTTCCCCTGGTTGTCCAGGAGGGCCACGAAGGACACATCGGGCTGGCCGGCGGCCGAATCGATGTACTGGTTGAGCTTGCGGGTGTCGACATCGAAGAACCCCTGGTAGGCGGAGGCAACCCCCACCACCTTCCCCATCGCGGTGGCCATCTCCTGGAGCCCCAGGCTTAGGGAGGAGCGCAGCTGGGAGATGGAGAGAAGAGTGGTGGTCAGGGTGAGGGCGCTGATCCCGCCCAGAATGAGCAGCGTGAACTTCGCTCCCAGCGTGATGACCGCTTGCTTCCCCGCCGGTCCGGCCGTCCGGGGGGAGAAAGCGAAGAGAGGTTCCTTTTTAATCGCTGGCGCAGCCATAACAAGCAGGTTACGAGGGGTTACTCAAGGTTGTGAAAGGTTGATTGGATCCGGTTGTTTCCGTAACCATCGGTAACTGTTCGTAACCTTTCGTAACTTCTCGTAACTTTTTATTTGGGTATCCCCCACCTTCGGGGCGGCCAGTAGATGAAAAACACGTTGCCTACGATGTGCCGTTCCGGGACGAAACCCCAGACCCGGCTGTCCTTGCTGTTGGCGCTGTTGTCCCCGAGCAGAAAATAGTGGTTCGCCCCGGCCGTGTGCTCGGATCTCGCCACCCCGTCGACGAAGACCTGCCCGTTCTTTTCCTCGACGGAATGCCCCTCGTTGATGAGCAGCTGGCGGTAGAGGGGCAGGGTGCGGGGGCTGAGGCTGAGCCGGTCCCCTTTCTGGGGAATCCGGATTGCCCGTCCGGGCACGGCAAAATCGCCCTGGTTGAAATAATGGGTCCGGGCGAAGGCCGGATCCGTCACCGGTTTACCGTCGATCAGGATTCGGCCCTCCCGGATCTCCAAGGATTCCCCGGGAAGGCCGGCCAGGCGCTTGACGAAGTCGACTTTCAGATCCTCCGGGTAGTGAAAGACCACGATGTCCCCGCGCCGGGGGGGGCGCAGGGCGGGGAGCTTAAGATAGGGGAGCAGGATGCCGGTGAAGGGGATGCGGTCAGGGGTCTTGGAGCCGTAGATGAATTTGTTGACCAGGATCCGGTCTCCGATGCGCGCGGTGCGCAGGGAGGAACCGTCGACGGAGCAGCGGCGGTCGTCGTAGTGGTAGACGCGCCGGCAGACCGGGCATTCCCGTTTCACCCCGTTCAGCGTCGGCTCCATCGATCCGGTGGGGATCCGGAAGGGCTCCACGATGAAGTTCCGGACGGCGAAGATGACCGCCACCGCGAGCAGGATCGATTCCAGCCACTCGCGCCAGACGGGCTTTCTGGCCCGCTGAGCGCTCATGCCCCGTCTCCCAATACCCGGCGGAGGCGTTTTTCATCGTCCCGGGGGCCGACCAGGGCCAGGCAGAAACGGGGGGAGGCGAACAAGCGGCGGGCCAGGTCCCGGATCCGCTCCGGGGTAACCCGCCCGATCTTCTCCGCGATCTCGTCGGGCGTGAAGAAGCGCCCGGCGCAGACCAGGTATTCCCCCAGCCAGAGCATCCGGTTCAGCGTCTGCTCCAGGTAGAGCGCGGTCTGGCCGAGGAAATACTCCCGGGCCCGCGCAAACTCCTCGGCGCCGGGAGGCCGGTCGCACAAGCGCCTCAGCTCGCGCAGGATAAGCCGGACCGACTCCTCCGCCCGCTCCGGGGGCACGCCGGCGTCGACGACCAGCGCTCCGGAGTCGCGGTAGGCGTCAATCCCGGAGCGCACGTAATATGCCCAGCCGCGTTTCTCCCGCATCTCCCGGAAAAGGCGGGAGGACATGTTCGCTCCCAGAATGATGTTCAGCAGGTTGAGGGCATAGATGTCGGGATGGAGTCGCGGTAGGGCCTGCAAGCCCAGGCAGAGATTGGACTGCTCGATCGGCCTCTTCTCCACGGCGACGGTGGAGGGGGAGCGGGTGTAGCGGGCCCGTTGACCGCCCGCCGCCCGCCGGGAGACGACGCGGGGCAGGCGCTTTTTCACCGCCGCCGTCACTTTCTCCGGGTCCAGGTTTCCGCAGGCGACGACGGCCGCATGCTTCGGATGATAGCGGACGCGCTGATAATCGTTCAGCTCCCGGCGGGAGATCGCGCCGATGGTCCGTTCCGTTCCCAAAATGGGGCGTCCCAGGGGCTGGGCCGGCCACATCGATTCCTGGATCAGGTGGTGGACGTGCGAGGCGGGGTGGTCACGGTTCATCCGGATCTCCTCCCGGACGACCCCTCGCTCCTTGTCGATCTCCCGGGGATGAAGGCGGGGATGGAAGAAAAGATCGAGGAGGACGTCGATGGCCTGGGGAAGGTCCTGCGAGCGGACCTTGGCCCAGTAGCAGGTGGTCTCCTCGGAGGTGAAGCCGTTCAGGGTCCCTCCCCTCCCCTCGATCTCCTGCGAGATCTCCTGGGCGGAGCGGCGAGAGGTCCCCTTGAAGAGCATGTGCTCGAGAAAGTGGGAGATCCCGTTCAGGCGGGCGGATTCGTCGCGGGATCCGGCGGCCGCCCAGATCCCGATCGCCGCCGAGTCCCGCTCCTCCATCGCCTGGCAGAGGATGCGGAAGCCGCTGTCCAGGGTGATAAGAGTAGGCTTGTCTTTTGCGTGCAAGTGAGTGGTCTCCGTTTTCATGGACGGTATGGACATTATGGACGATATGGACACTGCTTGTTTCCTTCGTCATTTGTCCATATTGTCCATCCAGTCCATTTCGTCCATGACGTCCTTCAGTCATGAGCCGGTTTCACCCGGCTGTCCAGATAGTTTTGCAGGATGATCTGGGCCGAAAGACGGTCCAGCGCCTGCCGCCGCTTTCTCCGGCTCAAGTCCGCCTCCAGAAGCACCCGCTCGGCGGACCGCGAGGACCAGCGCTCGTCGCGGAAATCCACCGGGAGCAACAGCATCCTGCCCAGGGCGGCGCCGACTCTGCGGGCCCGGCTGGCCTGCGCTCCTTCGCTCCCGTTCATGTTCAAGGGCAGGCCGATGACGATTCGGACGGCCTTCCAGTCCCGCGCGGCCGCGGCGATCCCGGCCAGCGCTTCCTTTTCCGATCTTATCTCGAGAGTGGGCAGCCCCTGGGCGGTCATCCCCAGCGGGTCGCTCACCGCCAGGCCGATCCTTTTCTCTCCCAGGTCGATGCCGAGAATTCTGCTCTCCGTCTGCACGCCGTCCGTCACAGAAACCTTCTCTGTCGGGCGTTCTTCCGGAGCTTCTGCACCAGCTTTTTCACGTCCTGAGAGCGGTCCCGGGAACAGACCAGGACGGCATCCCGGGTGGCCGCCACCACCAGCCGATCCACTCCGACCAGGCCGATCAACGGCCCGTCCGAGACGGCCAGGCAGCCCGCGCTGTCCACGGCGGCGAAATCGCCCCGCCCGGCGTTCCCTTCCGGATCTTTCGGGTAATAGGCCGACAGGGCGTCCCAGGAGCCGACGTCGTCCCAGGCGAAGGAGGCGGGGACGACCAGGACGCGGTCGTGCTTTTCCATCACCCCATAATCGATCGAGATCGAGGGCAGGCGGGGATAGATCCGGCGGAGGGCATCGCCGCGCGCGGACCGGGGGGCGCGGCAGATCTCGCGCGCCCCCTTCGCTATGTCGGGGAGATGGGCATCGAGCGCGGCCGCGATCGAGTTGACCGACCAGACGAAGATTCCCGCGTTCCAGTAATAGCGGCCGGACGAGACGAGCCGCCGGGCGGTTTTCCGGTCCGGTTTTTCGCGGAACTCGTCGGCGGTGAAAAAGCGGGTTTTCCCGTCCCGGGCCTCCTCCCTCCCCCTCCGGATGTAGCCGTAGCCGGTGGCGGGGTAGCGGGGAGGGATCCCGACCGTGATCAGGCAGTCGCGCTTCCGGGCGATCCGGGCGCAGGAGGCCATGGTCCGGAGAAAAGCCTTGCGGGGGGAGATAACGTGATCGGCGGGAAGGACCAGGAGGACTCCCTCCGGGTCCTCCTCGGCCACCGCGGCGGCGGCGAGCGCGATGCAGGGGGCGGTGTTCCGGCCGGCCGGTTCCAGGAGGAGATGGCGGGGAGAAAGGCCGGGGAGGAGTCGGCGGATCGCTTTACCTTGTTTCTCGTTCGTCACCACCCAGATCCGGCTGTTCCCGACCAGGGGACGGACCCGGGCCGCGGTCTGCTCCAGCATCGACTCCTCCCCCACGATGGGAAGGAGCTGCTTGGGCGTGCTCTCCCGGGACCAGGGCCAGAAGCGCTCCCCTTTCCCTCCGGCCATGATGACGGCGTGGATCATAACTGATAGGACTATGGGCTAAGGCAAGGTTATTGGTCTGGTGAATGGGGAAGGTCAATGGTGCAGCCCGTCTGGCCGACACTTAACCTTTGCCCACCGCCCAGACCATTAACCTTACCCTCACCCAGGGACTATTTTTTCTCGTTCTCGGTGATCTCATCCACGCCGGCCAGCTTGTAGATGCCGATGACGGCAAGGATGAAAAGACCGATATAGAGGAAGAACCCGACCCAGTTCTTCGCCGTCCACTGGGATGGCCCGCGAGGGGTGGTGTCCTGGGCAAAGAGCAGGGCCCGGGGATAGAGCAGAGCCCAGGCGGAGATCAGAACGGATCCGATCTTTTTCACGGATTTTTTCCTCCCGTTGTTGGCGTCAACCGGAGTAATGTAACCCGTGGAGCGCAACCTGTAAAGTGGAACGTGGAAAGGATCGTGGACATCCTCTTCGAGGACGAGCATCTCATCGTCCTCAACAAGCCCTCCGGTCTTCTGGTCATCCCGGGCCGGGGTGAGGGAGAGCCGCCGACTCTCCGCGGTCGCCTGGAAGAACACCTGGGCCGACCGGTCTTCGTGGTCCACCGACTGGACAAGGAAACGAGCGGCGCGATCGTCTTCGCCAAGACCGCCGAGGCGCATCGCTTTCTGAGCCGGGAATTCGAGCTCCGCCAGGTCAGGAAGATCTACCTGGCCCTGGTGTCGGGGACGATCGAACGCGAAGGCATTCTGCGCATGCCCATCCGCGAGTTCGGATCCGGGCGCATGGGCGTCAGCCGCCGGGGGAAGCCAGCGGTCACCCGCTACCGGCCGATGGAAAACTTCGCCGGATGTACGTTGATAGAGGTGGCCCCGCTCACCGGGCGTCGCCATCAGATCCGGGTCCACCTCTACGCGATCGGCCATCCCATCCTGGGAGACGCGCTCTACGGGGAAAACCGTCCGGTGGGAGGGGCCCCCCGCCTGATGCTCCACGCCCTCCACCTCTCCCTCACCCATCCCGCGGGACCAGAGATCTACGTGGACGCCCCTCCGGGCGAGGACTGGGAATCGGTCCTCCGTTCCTACCGCCCCCCCGCACCGTTCGCGAAAAAGTAGCCGCGGCCCGGATCTTCCGGCGCGCTTCCTTGGGCCGCTGCACCAGGTCATTCTCGTCGAACCTCAGCACCTTCCACCCCCGCCGCTTGAGCCAGCGGTCTTTCCGCCGGTCCTTTTTCTTCTGGTGAGGCTGGTTGTGCCATCGGCTGTGGTCGCACTCCACCGCTATCCGCGCCCCGGGGGCGAAGACGGCGAAATCGAGGCGGTAGCGGCAGCGTCCGCGCTCGCTCAGGATGAACTGGGGGCGGAAGTCCAGCTTCTCTCGCTTGAGCATCCTTCCCATGATCTCCTCGAGGGGCGGAATGCCGAAGAGGTCGCGCATTTCGCTCGCGCCGCGGAGCCGGCCGAGCGAGGCGCGGATAAAGGAAACGCGGGTCCGGGAGAGATTGCGGACGAGACGGGGGAGTCTCCGGACCGGACCGAGGGAGAATTTCCAATACCACTCCCGGGCGCGGGGGTGATTTTGCTCGCGGGGGAAGAGCGCGCGGCGCCGATGCCGGGATACGGAGCAAACGCGGGCGTAGAGGGCGATGCCCGGTTCCTTCGCTCCGGAACGGACGCTCTGGTAGAAGGCGAGATAGGAGGGCATCTCGCCGATCGGAGAGCGGCAGGGAATGCGATACCAGCGCTGGCGGAGGAGGATCTCGCGGTCGCGGGCGGAGCGGAGAACGCCGATCAGGACCGGGGATTCCATGCTACGAATTCCACGAACTAAACCGATGTCCACGAATTGACACGAATTTTCACGAAATTAACCGAGGACCTTGCGTGCTCGTTTCTGCGTGTTCGCGGATCTCTTCAGCCGAGCCCCCCTTCGTGCAAATTCGTGCCTGCGCGCTGAAGCGCTACGGCGCGCAAGCGTGTCAATTCGTGGAAGTCTTTAGCCGAGCCTGTTTATTTCAGCCAGAGGTTGCCTTTGGCGGTGGCCCGCTTCAGCGACGCCTCCGGGTCGAGCTTCCCGAGCAGAGCCGCCTTGACGGCGTCTCCCAGGTATTCGCGGATCCTCAGCCATTCGTCGATCCTGGGCTCGAAGAATCCGAACTCCAGCTCCCGGATGGGAACGGCGGTGTCGGGGCTCTTCGCAATCGCCTCTTTCATGACCGGGAGATCGAGCGCCGATCTCCGCACCGGCACGTAGTTGGTGCTGAGACACCAGCGGGCGGAGACGGAGGGGCTGGTGAACCACTTGATGAACTCCCAGGCCGCCTGCTGCTTCTCGGGCGAGGACCGGGCGAAGACCACGATGTTGGTGCCGTAGACCAGGCTGGCCCGGCGCTTCCGGCTGAGCAGGGGCGCCATCCCCCAGGCGAACTTGATCTGTTTCTGCATGAAGGTCCGGGAGACGCAGGAAGCGACGATCATCGCCACCTTCTCGGCGGCGAAGTCCACCTGGTGTTCGTAGCCGCCGAGGTAAAAGTCGGCGGAGCGGTCTTGGCGGACCAGATTGACCAGGAACTCGACCGCTTCCCTCCCCTCCGGGGAGTCGAAGAGCAGGGTCCGGGTTTTATCGTCGTAGAGGGCGCCGCCGTTCTGGGCCAGGAGGCACTCGAAGTAAGTGGCGTGGTCGGTGAACTTATGCCCCCACTGATCGGGGAGGCCGTCGCCGTCGAGGTCTCGGGTGAGCAGGCGGGAGAAGCGGACAAACTCCTCCCAGGTCTCGGGAGGCTTCGCCGGATCGAGTCCGGCCCGCTGGAACATCTCCTTGTTGTAGTAAATGACCGGGACGGATTTGTTGAAGGGAAGGGAGAAGAGCTTGCCGTCGTAGAGGCTGTCCTCGATGAAGACGGGATAAAAGTCCTGCAGGTCTTTATCGAAGCCGGGGTCGAGCGTTTTCAGGTCGACCAGGGCGTTGCCGCCGATCAGCGTGCTGATCCAGGCCTCGTAGGCTTGGGACATGTCGGGCTGGTTGCGGGCGATGATCGAGGCCAGGAGCTTCTGCTTCAGGGCCTCGTAGCTCCCCATCGACTCCGGCTTGATCAGCCAGGCGGGGTGGGCGGCGTTGAACTCATCGATCAGGGAGGTCAGCACCTGTCCCAGGGGCCCGCCCATGGCGTGCCAGAAGTGGACGACCAGCTTCCCGTCGCTCCGCCCCGAACCGTCGGAGCCTCCGCCACAGCCGGCCGCCAGAATCACGAGAGCGGATCCGAGCATTGAGAGAATGCGTTTCATCGCTCCATTTTGTCCATCTCGTCCATACCGTCCATATCGTCCATCACTCCTTCGGCTCTCACCTTCTCCCCTTAGTCTTTCATCCCGGATCTCGTTATCCCCTCGATGAACTGCTTCTGGGCGATGAAGAAGATGAGCAGGAGCGGGAGGATGGAGAAGGTGGAAGCGGCCATCAGAAGCTCCCACTCCGTCCCGCTCTCCTGGTTGAAGACCGCCAGCCCCACCTGGAGGGGCCTCATCTCCGGGGTGTTGGTCATGACCAGCGGCCAGAGGAGGGAGTTCCAGGTTCCGATGAAAGTGAAGAGCGCCATGGTCAGGATCACCGTGCGCGAGAGGGGGAGGACGAGCTGGAAGAGGGTGCGCAGCCGCCCGCAGCCGTCGATCGACGCCGCGTCGAATAGGTCCTGGGGCAGTGTCTCGAAATGCTGGCGCATGAAGTAGGTCCCGAAGACCGCGCCCAGGAACGGGACGATCAGGGCATTGTAGGTGTTCATCCAGCCCAGCTTGGAGATGATGACATAGTCGGGGATGAGGATCACCTCGTGGGGGACCATCATCGTCCCCAAAAGGATGAGGAAGAGGGGCTCCTTGAAACGGAACTTCATCCGGGCGAAGGCATAGGCGGCCAGAGCCGAGGTCAGGACCTGGCCGACGGTCACCACCAGGGAGACGAAAATGGTGTTGAGGAAATAGCGGGCGAAGGGGGCGGCCCGCCAGGCCTTGACGAAGTTGTCCAGGAGGAAGCGCTTCCAGGCGATCTCGCCGAGGGGGAGCGAGCTCTTCTCGCCCCGTTTCTCTCCGGCCAGAACCACCAAGGCGATCCGCTCCGGCGTATCCGCCGATTTTTCATCCGAACTCAGGAGTCCGCTCCGGAGGGATTCCAGCTCCGCCCGGGCTATGCCGGCCGCGCCCGGAGGCAGCGACGAGATCGTGGACTCCAATTTCCCCAGTGTGGCGGAGAAGGCAGCGCCGAGTTTCTCCCGGACGCTCTCCCGGTCCTGGTAGACAGCGTAAACCTTCCCGATTTTCCCCCGGAGAGCGGCGTAGCTGCTCGCCGCCTCCGCCTTGAAGGCGGAAGCGGCATCCGGTCCGGAGAGGACGCCGGTGGTGAAGCGCCCCTCGGATTCCGAGACCAACCGGTCCAGGTCGAGAGCGATCTGGAACTCCACCGGCTCCCATCCCCCGTCGGAGCGGATGTATTTCTTCAGTTCGGGGACCACCGATATTCGCGAGGAGAGGACTTCCAGCGAGGACTTGAAGGAGGTGGAGATCATCCAGACGAAGGGGAAGACCATGGTCACCGCCCCAGCGATGATCACGGCGTAAACGAAGAATTTTGCGAGGAATCTGGTCATGGCATAGCAGTGATCAGCAATCAGCGGTCAGTGATCAGTAACTGATGACTGGTTACTTCGCTTACTTGTTCATTCTCCGGTGGCGGCGCTTTTCCCCAGGAGCTTCTTCTGGGCCAGCGTCAAAGCCAGGATGATGAAGAAGAGAACGTAGGCGATGGCGCAGGCGTAGCCGAAGAGGTTGTTGCTGAAGGCCGCCTGGTAGAGGTAGAAGACGGTGGTGGTGGTCGACTTGAGCGGCCCCCCTTCCGGCGTGATGATGAAGACGGGGATGAACATCTGGAAGGCGAAGATGGTGGAGATGGTGAGGAGGAAAAGGGTGGTCGGCATCAGGAGCGGCCAGGTGATGAAGCGGAACTTGCCCAAAGCGTTCGCCCCGTCGATCTCGGCCGCCTCGTAGTAAGAGCGGTCGATGTCGAGAAGGCGGGTCAGGAAGATCAGGACGTTGAAGCCCAGCGTCTTCCAGACTATGAAGATGATGATGGCGAGCCTTGCCCAACCCGGCTCCTGCAGCCAGCGGATCTCCCCGAAGGTGTTCGGGAGGATGCCGGGGAGAAGCCCCCCCAGCGCCCGGAGCGCGCTGTTCAGGAGCCCCCGGGGCTGGAAGATCCAGCGCCAGACGATCGCGATTGCGGCCATGGAGGCCACGTAGGGTATGAAGTAGGCGGTCCGGAAGAAGCCCAGGGCCTTGATCCCCCGGCTCAGGCAGATGGCGACAAAGAGGGAGAGGGCGAGACCGAAGACGATCGAGCCCAGGGCGAAGATGGTGGTGTTGAGGAGGGAAAGCCAGAAGTCGGGGTCCTGGAAGAGGACGACGTAGTTCCGGAGCCCGACGAGCTTCGCCGGAGAAACCATGTTCCAGCGGAAAAAGCTCAGAAAGAAGGCGTAGAACATGGGGAGAAGCTGGAAGACCACGATGATGAGCGCCGACGGGAGGATGTAGAGATAGGGGACCCAGGGGCGATCGGCGCAGAAACGGTCGTCCACGACGCTGGATTTTTTCTTTATAGCCATGGGTGTGGAATATTTACCTGCGGTCTTCAGCCTTCCGCCGGATCTTCGGTTCTATCCTCTCCGCTCTCTTTCTCAACCGTTCCGTCTCCCGGAGATCTCCCCGTTGAGCGGATATTCCGGCCAGGTTGAGAAGAGCTTCGATGTCGTTAGGATTGAGCTCCAGCGCCCGGCGATAGGCCTCCCCTTCTCTCTCGGCGTCGTTTCCCCTTCCGACGATTCGGGCGAGAAGAACATACGCTTTCGCCGACAGGGGATCGGCCGCCAGAGCCCGCAAAGCCTCTTCTTGGGCTTCTCGATCTCTTTTTTGTTCAAGCAGAAGAAAACCCAGGTTTAGGGCCGGATCGGGGTTGAGCGGTTCCCGCCGGGCCGCCGTCCGGAATAGATTCTCCGCCCGAACCCGATCTCCGGCAAGGAAATAGATTCCCCCTTCGACCAGATCGGCTCCTCCGAGCTCCGGGTTCAGCGTCCGGGCCAGGGCGATCTTCTCCCGCGCCGCGGCGTGTCTCCCCTCCCCCGCCTCATCCTGCGCCGCCATGATCAGGACATTGGTCTCCGATCGCATTTCCCTCCACGGTGGGGAGGCGGAAAGCAGACCGCACCAGGCCGTCAGGGCCAGTATCATCACTGCCCGCCGAAAACGCTTCTCTCTCCAGGCGCCGAGCAGCGCCAGGAGCGTGTCGGCGGCGAAAAAGCACAAGACCGGGATCAGCAACAACCGCGCCCGGGCTTGGTAGTAGAAGAAGGTTATCCCGGCCACGTGAGCGGTTGCGTAGATATATAGTATCAGCGGATTGCGCGACTGTCTACCATCGCGCCAGCGGGAAATGCCCAGAATCATCCCGGCCAATCCCAGGGGACCGATGAGGATAAAGGGGAGAAGCGGCGCACCCAGAAAGCGAAAGGTCTCCTGCCGGCCGATCCGGACGCCCCCGACGTCGCAGTATTCCCAGCGGCTGATCAGGAGGCGGAGCTTGGCGAAAGCCCGCTTGACGAAGGCGGCGGGCGAAGACCGGATGAACGCCCAGCCTTTCCGAAACCAGAAACGGGATGTTTCGGCCGGGGAAAGCCGCTGCCCGGTCTCCGTCTCCGCGATCCGGATCGAATCCCTCATGATTCCCGAGGCGGAGGGCGTGAGCAGCACGGGGGTTCTGTAGCCGCCGTTCGCCTCGGGATTGTTCCCGATATAGAAGTTCACGCCGCCGTGGGCTGAAGCCAGGATGAGGTCTCCGGAGGCGAAGTAGCCGGCCCGGGTGAAGGGGGCCAGGGCGAGAGCGATACCCAGCAACGCGCCCGCGGCCGTTCTCATCCCTCCCCTCCCCCGCGTGAAGAGGAGGAGAACGACCAGGAAGGCAAAGAGGAGATCCGCGGCGGCGGCCAGGCCCGCCAGGCCGAGGAGAATTCCTCCCGCCGTCCCCCGGAAGAATCCGCGCCGGTCGTTCGCCCAGAAGAGGAGAGCGGAGAGCGAAAGGAACAGGGCCAGTGTGGCGGGGACCAGGAGCCCTTCATGGAAGACCGCCATCCCGTAGACCGCCAGGAGGACGCCGGCGAGCAGGCCCGTTTTCTCTCCGGCGATTTTTCTCCCCAGGAAGTAGAGCAGGACGACCGATCCCGCCCCGATTGCGGATTGGATCAGGCGAACCAGGAGGAGGTCTCGTCCGAAAAGGGCATCGAGGAGAGCGAGAAAACGGGGATAGAGGGGGAGGCTGAAGGGGAGAAGCGAGCGGTCCCCTTCCCCGCCGGCGAGGGCGAAGGCGAGTCGGTCGTAGTTGTACTCGTCCATCCCCGTCGGGAGTTCGTAAAAACCGGGCGAGAAGCGCCCGTTGAGCACGCTTCCCGCCCGGATTCCTCCGGCGAGGAGGAAAAGCAGCAGCGGTATGATGAAACCGCGACGGGTAATATTTCTACTTCCCGGCCGGAGCCACTTCTTTCTTCTTGAGCAGTTCTTCGATCCCGCTCACGTGCTCGACGATCCGGAAGGCCACGATGATCAGTTCGAGGTAGATGCGGGAAGCGAGCATCAGGAGAAGGTATATCACCGGAGAGAGGATCAGGGCCAAGATCCCCAACCAAGTGCTGCCTTGCCAGACGCTGACAATAACCGCGATGGTGACAATCGCGTTGGCGACCATGGCCACCACCAGGAGGAACTTGATCACCTTGGTGGTGATGAACTTGTCGAACGATAAATCAAAAATCGTCCCAATCAATCCTTTCTCTTCCATACGCACCTCCGGGTTGATATTTCCTGCGGGGATACTATCGAATATGCGCATTGATGTCCACTCTAAATAAACCGTCGGCCGGGGGTCAATCTGACCGCTGGCGTTTTTTGCGCGACGACCAATTGCCCTTGCGGGATCAACCCCAGATAAGCGCGGTTCCGGCAATACGCGACCGTCTGGAATCCCTTGTTCTTCAGGAGATCCCGCAGGTTGCTTTTCGTAAAATGCCGCACGTGAGGGGACGCCGGGTAAAAGTATTTATCCAGGTAGAGCAAGGCGATGATGATTGTTTTTAGGCGGGTCAGCTCGCTGGTGGCGATCAGGAAATACCCCCCGGGTTTGAGCACGCGCTGGATTTCTTCCAGGGCGGTTTCGGTGTCCAGGAGATGCTCCAGGACATCGATGGCGGAAACCGTATCGAAATATTCATCCGGATAGGGGATCTTTTCCCCGGGTATGGTCTTGAACTCAAGACGGGGTTGGCGCTCTCGGGCGATCCGGATCGCTTCTTCGGAGATGTCCACGCCATGAGCGATGTCGCAGGAAGGGGACAGATATCCCAGGAACTGGCCGTCTCCGCATCCGAAGTCCAGGAGCCTTTTGCCGAGGTAAGGCCGGAAAAGCCGCATATGGAAGTCGACGTTCTCCCGAGTCCATTCCCCGGGATGGCGGTCGAACGGATTGACGGCGATGTTGTTCCCCCGCCAGTACCTTCGGTAGAAGGCTTTCGCGTCCATCGGGCGGACTTCTCTATTTTTGGCCGGGACCGTAGGCGTTTTCCGGAGCGAAGATCTTTTCTCCCGAGACCTCGATCTTTTTCCCCCCGTCCGTCACCAGGCGGAAGAAGCAGGAGCGGTAGCCCTCGTGGCAGGCGCCGCCCTTCTGCTCGATCTTCATGAGCAGCGTGTCGGCGTCGCAGTCGAAGCGGATCTCCTTCACTTTCTGGGTGTGGCCGGAGGTCTCCCCCTTGAGCCAGACCTTCTGCCGGGAGCGGGACCAGTAGTGCATGAGGCCGGTCTCGACGGTCTGGCGCAGGGTCTCCCGGTTCATCCAGGCCATCATCAGGACCTCGCCGTTCCGAAAGTCCTGGGCGATGACCGGGACCAGGCCCTGGTCGTTGAACTTTACCAGCGACAGGAAAGCTTCCATGGGATCTCCTCTTGTCTTTTTGTGGGAGCGACATTCTTGTCGCGATCCGAGCCGGCCTGGATCGGGACAGGAATGTCCCTCCCACATTGGCTTTATCTCGCCTCGCGAATCGCTGACGGCAGGGAAATCGTCCCGGCGTAGAGCGCTTTGCCGATGATAGCTCCGATGAGGCCTTTGCGCTCTAAGCTCTTAAGAAAGCGCAGATCATCGATAGACGAGACTCCTCCGGCGGCGATTGTGCCCAACCCGGTCTCATCCAAGAATGCCTCAAATGGCGCGATTCCCTCGCCGTAACCGTCAAGTGTGCCGTCCTTCAGGGTGTTCGTATAAACGACCAAGCGGAATCCGACCTTTTTTAAATTCTTTCCCAAGTCCACCGCGCGAATCCCCGCCTCCTCCGCCCAGCCGCTCACCATCACCCTTCCGTCCCGGGCGTCGATCGAGGGGACGACACGATCGCGGAAGTTCTTGAAGGCCTCCCGGGCAAAATCCATCGACTCGGCCGCTTTGGTCCCGACGATGACCCGGCTGATCCCGGAGGCCAGCGCATTCTCGATCGCCTCCATCGTCCGCATCCCCCCGCCGAGCTCGACGGGTATGCGCACGGACTGGAGGATCAAACGGACGGCGGGCAGGTTGACCGGACGGCCCTGAAAGGCGCCGTCGAGATCGACCACGTGCAGGTACTCCGCCCCCTCCCCTTCCCAGCGTCTGGCCATGGCGGCGGGGTCTTCGGAGTAGACGGTCTCCTTCTCCGCCCGCCCCTGGAAGAGGCGGACGCAGCGGCCGGACTTCAAGTCAATCGCGGGTAGGATGAGCATGGTCGGGTAAACAAAGGAGTAATGGAGTATTGGAGTGGTGGAGTGATGGAACTGAATCGGGCCTGTCTCCCAATACTCCGTTACTCCAATACTCCATTACTCCAGTCTGCCCTTCGTCGAGGGCACGCCTTTGACCCGCGGGTCCCTCTCCACGGCCTGGCGCAGGGCCCGGCCGCAGGCCTTGAAAACCGCCTCGACCGCGTGATGGGCGTCCTCGCCGTAGCGCAGCTCGATGTGCAGCGTCAGCCGCCCGTGATCGGCCAGCGACTGGAAAAAGGACTTGAGCAGTCCGAGGTTGAAATCGCCGATCTTGATCCTGCGGATGGGCGCCCGGTAGACCAGGAAGGAGCGGCCGGAGAGGTCGAGATCGACGCCGGCCAGGGCCTCGTCCATGGGAACGGTCGCCGATCCGTAGCGGCGGATGGACTTCTTGTCGCCCAGGGCCTTCGCCAGGGCCTCTCCGAGGCAGATCCCGATGTCCTCCACCGTGTGGTGGTAGTCGACGGCAAGGTCGCCCCGGGCCTGGAGGGAGACGTCGAAAAGGCCATGGCGGGCGAAGAGTTCGAGCATGTGGTCGAAGAAAGGGATCCCGGTGTCGATCGAGGCCTGGCCGCGGCCGTCGAGTCCGAGCGTGACGGAGATGTCGGTCTCGCGGGTGGTCCTTTTGATCCTGGCCGAACGCTTTTTCATGAGGAATGCGTCTCCGTTCTCTGATGGTCCGCTAATGTGGTGTTCCAGAAATACCTTGTCCGGATTTGTCATTGCGAGCGAGAGCGAAGCAATCTCGATCCCTTGCCAACCGAGAGATTGCTTCGTCGCTTCGCTCCTCGCAATGACATCGTCTTGATGACGAGCCAGCGTCGGCCCGGCCGATGCATCAGGCTCCGGGCCCCCTCCCCTATTTACGACCGCAGAATATCACGCAGAGCGTCGAGCAGTGTCGTCATCTCCATCTCCGTCCCCACGCTGATCCGCAGGCAGTCGTCCAGGCGGCGCAGCTTGAAATAGCGCACCAGAATTTTGCGCTCGAGCAGCTTCTCGTAGATCGCGCCGGCTTTTCCTCCCGGCGCTCGCGCCAGAAGAAAGTTCGCCCCGGAGGGGAAGACCGTGAAGCCCATCCCCGCGAGCTCGCGCTCCAGTCTCTGGCGCTGCTCGCGCACGCTGGCCACGGTCGCGGCGAAATACTCCCGGTCGGAGATCGCCGCTTCCGCGCTCGCCGCGCTCAGGCGGCTGACGTTGTAGGAATCCTTGACCTTCATCAGGCCGGCGACGATTTCCTCGGCGGCCAGCGCGTAGCCGATGCGCACGCCGGCGAGGGAATATGATTTCGAGACCGTGCGCGTGACGATCAGGTTCGGGTACTTGGCGAGAAGCGGGATCGAATCGCCGGCCGCGAAATCGACGTAGGCTTCATCGACCACCACGATTCCCTCCGTCGCCTCCAGCGCCCGGTCGATCGCCTCCAGGGAGTAAGGCGTCCCGGTCGGCGAGTTGGGCGAGGCGATCAGTTTCAGGGCCGCCCGGGCGCGGATGAATTTTTCCGGGAGGGAGAAATCCTCTTCCAGGTCGTACACGACCGTCTCCGCCTCCTGGATTTCGGCCAGGACCCGGAACAAGGTGTAGGAGGGATAGTAGAGAACGACCCGATCCCCCTTCCCTACCATGGCCCGGAAGATCATGGACAGGATCTCGTCCGACCCGTCTCCGACGAGCACATGGGAGCGGGACAGGCCGTGGAGGGAGGCGACGGCGTCGCGCAGACGGTCCGAGACCGGATCGGGATAGAGGCGAAGATCGGCCGGGGAGATCGCGCGGAGAACCTCCGCCACCCGCGGCGAGGGCGGGTAGGGATTCTCGTTGGTGTTGAGTTTGACGAATCCCGGCTCCTGGGGCTGAATCCCGGGAACGTAGGGGGACAGGCTTTCAATGTTGGGTCTGAAGTACATCTGCGAATTTCGCGAATTATAGTTTGGCTCGTCTGATGATGTCCACGAATTGACGCGAATTAGCACGAATGACCGATCTCTCCAGGATCGCTTTCTATGCGACTTTGTGGGAGAGACGTCTCCGCCTGTCCCGATCTATCGGGACCGCGATCCGGGCCGGCCCGGATCGGGGCCCCGATCTTTATATACAAGTCATCGTAATCGGGGCAGGCAAGAATGCCCCTCCCACAAAAACAGTAACCGAAAAAGAAGTAACCAGTGATCAGTTACTGATCACTGATGACTGATCACTTTTGTCCCCGTGGGAGCGACATTCCTGTCGCGATCCATGTCGACCTGGATCGGGGCGAGACGCCCCTCCCACAGAAAACCAGAAAAAGAAGCTATCAGCGATCAGTTCTTAGCGCCTGGGCGCGAGACTACTTTGGGGGCCGGGATTTCCCAGACGGATCCGCACGGAGAGGGAATGCGCGTCCAAACCCTCCAGACCGGAGAGAACGGCCGCGGCCGCCGCATCCCTTTTCAACCCGGCGCGGGTGTAGGCGATGACGCTCGTCCTCTTGACGAAGTCGTAGACCGAGAGATGAGAGAAGAAGCGGGCGGAGCCGCCGGTGGGAAGGACGTGGCTCGGCCCGGCGATATAGTCCCCCGCCGCTACGGGACTGTCCCGGCCGAGAAAGATCGCCCCGGCATTTCTGATCGACCGCAAGGTCTTTCCCGGATCGCGAGTCAGGATCTCCAGGTGCTCGGGCGCGATCCGGTTGATCAGATCCGTCCCCTCGCCAAGATTCCTGGTCTTGATCAGGAGAGTCCCCTTCTCCAACGAATCCTGGAGGATCGCCCACCGGCGGAGACCGGGGAGGATTCCGGCGATCTCTTTTTTCACCTTCTCGATCAAACGGGCGGAGGGGGTGACGAGGAGGGCCATCCCTCCCGCCCCATGCTCGGCCTGGGCGAGGAGGTCGGCGGCGACAAAGCGCGCCTCCGCGGAATCGTCGGCCAGGACCGCCACCTCGCTGGGCCCGGCGAGCATGTCGATGTCGACGGCCCCGAAGACCTCCCTCTTGGCCAGCGTGACGTAGACGTTCCCCGGCCCGGCGACCTTGTCCACGCGCGGGACGGAGCGGGTCCCGTAAGCCAGGGCGGCGATCGCCTGGGCGCCGCCGAGGGCGTAGATCTCCCGGACGCCCAGGAAATCCGCCGCGGCGAGTATGAACGGGTCGATCGTCCCGTCTTTCCGGGGGGGGGTCGCCAAAACGATCCTCTCCACTCCCGCGATCCGGGCCGGGATGACGGTCATGAAGACGGTGGAGACGAGGGGGGCTTTCCCTCCGGGGATGTAGACGCCGACGGCTTCCAGGGGAGTGACTTTTTCCCCAAAAACGAGGCCGTCTCCCCTCGCCTTCTTCCAGGAGCGGGGGAGCTGCGACGAATAATAAAGGGAGATGTTCCGTTCGGCGCGCCGGAAGGCGCGCCGAACATCCGCCGGAAGATTTTTGCGGGCGGCCGCGATCTTCGCGGGAGCGACCCGGAAGGAGCGGATCCGCGCTCCGTCATACTTGAGAGTGTAGTCCCGAAGCGCCCGGTCTCCCTCCCTCCGGACCCGGTCGATGATGGCCCGGACTCGGGCGAGGGCGGCGGCGTCCGCCGGCGGGGAGAAGATAGCCTGGAGTTTTTTCCATGCTCGCGGACTGTATTTGATGACCTTCATGACATTCGCCGATTAGACAATTTCTGGTAAGCATGATACCATAAATAACGAGATCGCATGCAAACGAACCGAAGACAGAAAGATCGTCTTGCCGTCGGGATGATACCGCCGGATTGGTTGGCGGATTTTGAAGCCGCCGCCCGGCGGCCGCTATCCCAAAGAATCGATTATTCTTTTATCCATACCTATAAGCCGGTACTGGACGATGCCGGATTCCGCGCCTTCCAGACCATGGACCAATACCGGGATTGGTGCGATACCGAGCTCCCGGATTGGCTGGGCTATGCCCGCATTTGACTACAAACAGGCGTTGAAAGTCCGCGATGCCTTCCGGGTCTGGGAAGTGCGCTATCTCTTCCTCGGGAAATCGGGAGCTATTTTGCTCGGGTTCCCGGATACGACCCAAGACGTCGATCTGTTTGCCGCCAAAACTCCGGCCAATTATACCGCTTTGCTGGGCGCTTTGCGGGACATGGGCTTCGATCTTACCGAGACCGAAATAAGCGAGATCGAGCGCGGGAAGGATTTCATCCAGTTGAGAAAAGGGCCTTTCGATCTGGATCTCGTATTCGCGCCTGACGGCATAGAGAATTTCGAGGCCGCGTGGGAAAGGCGCATCGAAGTCGAGGGTTTCCCGGTTTGCCACCTGGACGACATCATCGCGAGCAAAACGGCGGCGCGGAGGGAGAAAGACCGGGAGACGCTCCCGCGCCTGGAATCATTCCGCAAGTATTGGATGGGCAAGAACGGGAAATAGCGAGGCGCGGAAGACGGCTATTTCCGCGGCCGGGGAAGTTTCTCCAAGAGGCCCATCTTGATCATGTGGGCGATGACCAGGTGGACGTCCTCGACCTCCTCGTAGGACTTGCTCTCCACCACGATGGCGTGCTTGACCAGTTTCAAGAGCTTCCCTCCCCCCATCCCGATCCAGCCGATCGTCGTCCCGCCGTGCTGGTTGGCATACTCGATCGCCCTCAGAACATTGGGGGAGTTGCCGCTGGCGGTGATGCCGATGACCGCATCCCCTTCGCGAAGATAGTTGGCGAGGGGTTCCTGGAATACCTGCTCGTAGGAGGTGTCGTTGGCCCAGGCGGTCATCAGGGGGATGCAGTCGTTCAGCCCGATCGCTTTCACCCTGATCCCGGTGATGGCGGTCACGCCCTTGGCCAGGTCGCAGACGAAGTGGGAGGCGGTGGCGGCCGATCCGCCGTTCCCGAAAACGAGGATCTGTTTCCCCTCGCCGATCTTCTCGGCCAGAAGTTCGACGATCTTCGCCAGCTCCGGGAAGGGGAGCCGGGCAAGGCAATCGCGCACGCGCCCGGCGTAGTTGTTGAGATAGCTGATCACTGTGAATGCCTCCTGGTGGTTGATTTCCGCTCAGTATCCCACACCCGTCGCCTCCGCGCAACCCGGCGGATTGAACCCTCGCCTTACTTCCACGGATTAATCTCCCCCCGCCTCGCCCCCTCATGATGTCTACGGATTTGCACGAATTATCACGAAGTGAACCTAAAAAACCAGCCGGGCCCATTCGTGCAAATTAGTGTCAATTCGTGGAATTCATTAAGTCGAGCCGGATCCAATCCGTGCCATCCGTGGTTTCATTCAGCCGGGTCAGGGGAAACGGAGGCTGCGCCAGGCGGGGTCGGAGAGGGGGCGGTTCTTGACGTAGATCGTCAGCGAGAGCCCGGCGTCGGGATAGCTCCGGGAAACGTAGGGCTTCATCAGCCCGCGCTGTTCGAGCCCGGCGAGATACGCGTTCCATTCCTTCACCCTTCCGTCGATGAGATAGGTATTCCAGAGGAGACGGTGGGGCGAGTCGTCGGAGACGGCGAGGGCGGGGAAGAAATAGGCGTCGGGACGCCAGTCGGTGAAGATCGGCTGGTGGCGCGCGATCGCGTGCCACTGCCAGAGGTGGGGGGAGAGAGATCCGATGTAAAACGGCGCGCAGACCGAGCCCCGCGATCCCGATACCGACCAGAGGAACTCGACCAGGTCTTCCGGCGTATGCGCGGGGATCCTTCCCGCCGCCTTCGGGTTGAAGTATTCCCGCGCCGGGCGGAGGAACTTCGGATAGGGGACGAGGCCGAAAAAGGTCGAGCAGTCCAGCCGGTTTCCGTCCCGGAAGGAGTAGGCGCCGATGACGGCATTGCCGACCTGATGGATATAGACCGGGAGTTTGGGAAGATCCCCGATGAGAACGACCGCCGCCGCCGCGCCGGCCCAGATCGCCGGCCTCCGCGATTTTTTCGCGAGCTCCATCGCCGCCGCGGCGGAGAGAAGATAGAGCGCCGGCGTCGAGGTGTAGATGAAACGCTCCTGCGAGTTGAGTATGAGCGACATCGGGATCAGCGTGGCGAGGAAAACGGCGAGCAGAAGGCGGAGGCGGAGATCGCGAAAACGGATGAATCCGTGGATGAGTCCGCCCGCGTAGAGAAGATAGATCGCGGGAGAGAAGGTGTAAGAGTAGAGGAGAGAGCGGAGATGGAAGAGGCGGTTCTCGGCCCGGGTGTAGTTCATCGGGTTGAACTTCCCGGTGTCGAAAAAACGATAGACGACAACTCCCCACTTGGCGGAGGCGGGGGGGATGATCATCCAGGCCGACCAGACGAGCAGGAACCCCCCGCAGGCGGCGGCCGCGTCCAGAAGACAACGTCTCCGCGCCCCCTCCCCTTCCGGGATGGCCAGCCGGCTCAGCCAGAAGAGAATCAGACCCAGGCCCGCGAACTGGGCGTATTCATACTTGGTCAGGTAGAGAAGGCCCAGGATCAACCCCGAGACGCCGGCTGGTCGGAAAGACTTATGGGGAGCGCTCCGGGGCGTTTGCTCTGAGCGGCGACGGGGCGTCGCCGCTTGCATGACCGGTATGTCGCCGCGCGGGAGGGAACGGATCTGATAGTAGACAACCCCCAACGTCAGGAGGAGGCCGAGGTTCTCGATCATCGCGGTGGAGGAGAAGAAGAGAAACATCGGCGAAGCCGCCAACAGGAGCGCGGCGGCCAGGCCCAACGAGCCGCGGGGCGGAGAAGTGAGCCGGCGTCCGGCCAGGAAGATCAGGAGGAGGGCGGCCGACCCGATCGCCACGTTGGCGCATCTTGCCGCCGCGTAGGAATATCCTCCGACGAGCAGGAAAAGGGACGAGACCCAGGAGTGGAGGAAGGGCCAGTAGGTCTGGGCGTTGGTGAAATGCCAGAAGGCCCGGATATCGCCTTCCCGGATCGACCGGGCGATCAGGAGGCTGAAGGTGGAGTGGTGGGCTTCGTCCCAGGAGAAGGGCCCCTGGGGAAGAACCAGATAGAAGTAGACGAAGACGGCGAAGACGGCGGCGAGGAGAAGGACGGGGAGGAGGGAGCGGAGGGTTCTCACGCGGGAAAAGGAGTGATGGAGTGATGGAGTAATGGAGTGATGGCGGCCAGTCAACTCTCCAATACTCCAGTACTCCTATACTCCTCCGTTGGATGGGTGGGGATCAACATCCGCGCCTTGAGTTGACGGAACCCTTGGCATCGGTTATACATCCGGGCGGCACGGAGACGACGCCATGGCGGAACCGCTCAGGACCAGCATCATCATACCCACCTGCAACCGCCGGGACAAGCTCCTTAGCCTGCTCCAGGCGCTCCAGGCGCAGACGGTCCCTCCGGAATCGTTCGAAGTGATCGTGGCCGACGACGGCTCCCGTGACGGGACGGGAGAAGCCGTGACCGCCCTCCTCCCCCGTTTCCCCCGGCTTTCCTATCTCCCCGGAGATAACCGGGGGCAGAGCGCGGCCAGAAACCGGGGCCTCGACGCGGCGCGCTTCGAGATCATCGGCTTCATCGACGACGACTGTCTTCCGGAACCGGAATGGATCGCGAACGCCCTGCGCCATTTCGACGATCCGGCCGTGGGCGGCGTGCCGGGGGCGACCTCCTGCGATGTCCGGGAGATTTCGGCTCTGACCATGCAGGTCCGCAACCGGGACGACGGGAACTATGAGACCTGCAACATCTTCTACCGCCGGGAAGCGCTCAACAGAGCGGGGCCGTTCGACCCCGCCCTGAGATATTATCGGGAGGACACGGACCTCGCCTGGCGCGTGCTCGACGCGGGCTTCGCGGTTCCTTTCGCCGCCGATGTCCAGGTCAACCATCCTCCGCATCGCTACCGTCTCGGCCAGCTTCTCGGCAAGCGGCTCCGTTTTCGCTGGGCGTACACCGACCGCTATTTGGAACGGAAACATCCCGTCCGGTTCAAGACGCTGAAGCTCTTCGGCGTCTTCACGCCGGCCCTGGCCGCCTACTATCCGTTTTACGGGTCCCTCGCCCTCTTCCTGGCGGGTGTCCTGGGCGGCGCTTGTCCTTTTGGGATCGTCGCCAGCGCGGCCCTTCTCCTCGTCTCCTACACCGCGGTCTGTATCGTCTATCTCAACGAAGCCGCCCGCGGCATCAAGCTCCAGCTGCTCCTTCGCCGCCGAAGGGAGTTCCTTCTCTTCCTTTCCGCCTGGTGGCTCATCATGCTCTCCGAGCTCTTCTTCCACCTCTGGGGATCGATCCGCTTCCGCAAGTTCAGCCTGTAGGCCCGCTCTCCGCCTGCGCGCTCCGCGCTCCGGCGGACAGGTGTGAGCGGGCGCGGGGCTTCGGCCGCCGGTTCACAGAACCGGCCTACAGGAACCGAGAGGGACGGTGGCAACTTTTGCCACCGTCCCTCCTACCCGTAACGCCGGCCGAGACGCAGAAGGATCCTCGGCCAGGACCGCGGATCGAGTATGACGTTGAAGGGCTGATGGCATCCGTGGGCGCAGAAGCACCTCCCCGCCCGCACCTCTCTCCTCATCTTCCCGGCCGCCGGTCCGCCGAGCGCGGCGGCGGCCCCCTCCCGGACGACGTTGCCGAAAGCGGGGAGCGTCTCGCAGAAGGAGCAGTCCCCGTCGGCGTATACCACGCGGTAGATCCCCGGCGCCCGGCAGGGCACGACCTGTCTTTTCTCGGAAAGCGCGCGCAGGTCGACGTCGAAGAGGTAATCGCGGAAAGCCAGTTCCAGCGCCGCCCACAGCTTCCCCGTAGAGCGGCGGAGGAAATCGGCCTTGGCGGAGAGAAGGGCGGGTTTCAGGCCCCGGCAGCGTTCGATCGGGGGGAGGCGTACGTCCGGGTCGGCCGGGTTTCCCCGCACCCAGTCCCAGTTGACGGAGTCGAGCGCCGTCCACTCCTCCCGGAGCATGGCCATCAAGGCCGGGATTTCGTCGATGTTCCGGTTGGAGATCGCCGTGTTCGTGACCAGGCGCAGGGAGCGGTGGGCGTCTTTCATCCCCGAAAGCAGACGGTAGGTTTCGCGGACGCTCCGGAAGCACCCCCCCCTCCCCCGCAGGCGGTCATGGGTCGCCTCCGGACCGTCGAGGGAAAGGGCGATCGTGATCTCGGAAGAGGTTTCGCGGAGAATCTCGCCGGTGGTGCGGGCGATGCTTTCGGGGAGAAGGCCGTTGGTGGGGATCTGAATCCGCTTCGCTCCGTTCTCCCGGGAGAAGAGGAGGCAGGCCCGGGCCAGGATCGGGCTCAGGAAAGGCTCGCCTCCCGAGAAGGAGAGGGAGAAGAGCGGGCCGAGCGATCGGGAGAGAGCTTCTACCTGTTCCAGGGAAAGGTCGTCGTTCGAGTTCAGACGGTCGGCGTAGAAGCAGTGGGCGCAGGAGGCGTTGCAGAGGGAGGTGATGAAGAGCGTGATCTGGAGGGGCCGGTCGCCCGGGTGGGGGAAAAGGCTCTGCCGGAGAAGAGCGGCGTATGAGGTCAGGTAACGGAACATCGTCACTGCCGGTCGATAGGTAAGGGTAATGATATTGGTCTGGTAGATGGGTAAGGTCCATGGTGCGGCCGCCACCATCGACTTTACCCATTGACCAAACCCACTTCCTAACCCTAACCCATCTATTTAGATTCCAACCAGGTATTTAAGCCCCGCCCAGGCCGCCTGGAGGTCCTTCCCCTGGCGCAGGGAGCGGATCTTGCGCAGAAGATAGCGGGGGCGGAAGTAAAACCTCCGGTAGGCCGAACGGTAGAGGCGGGAGACATCGCCGGCGGTGAAGTTCTCGGTCACGAAGTGGGGCTTTTTGCTGAAGATGTCGATCCGCTCGCCTCTCCCGCGCCCGACCGGGCGGGCGCGCGTCCGGGCCCACTCCCAGAGGGCCGCCCCGGGGAGCGGCGTGGAGACGGCGAAAGCGGCGTAGTCGGGATCGAGCTCGATGGCGAAGGCGATGGTCTTTCCCATCGTCTCCACGGTATCAAAAGGGTGGCCGATCTGGAAGAAACCGATCGTCCCCAGTCCGGCCTCTTTGGCCAGACGGAAGGCGAGCCTAGCCTGGTCGGTCGTGATCTCCTTGCCGATCCGCTTCAGGACCTCGTCATCGCCGGATTCCACGCCGAAGGCGAGGTCCGTGCAGCCGGCCTCCCGCATCTTTCTCAGGAGCTCGGCGTCAACCTGGTCGACCCGGACTCCGTTCCCCAGACGCCAGGAGAGGCCGAGACCCGACGCGACGAGGCGGGAGCAGAGATCGAGTATGCGATTCCGGTCTTCGAGGAAGGCGTCATCGATGAAGGCGATATTCCGGACGCCGTGGTTTTTCGCGAGCAGCCCGATCTCCTCCATGACGCGGGGAACGGAGCGGTAGCGCATGGTCCGCCCGAAGACGCAGCGGCTGCAGAAGATGCATTTCCCGGGACAGCCCCGGCTGGTCAGGACGGCGGCGGAAAGCCCGCGCACGCCGCGCAGCGTCCGATAGCGGTCCATGGGCAGAAGGTCGTAGGCGGGGAAGGGCAGCGAGTCGATGTCGGCGAGGAGTTCCCGGCGGGGGGTGCGGACGACCCCCTCGCCTTCCCGGAAGGCGAGGCCGGGGACGGCTCTCCAGAACCCAGGCCCCTTTTCCAGGCCGGGCGCGAGATCGCGGATGGTCCCCTCTCCCTCCCCGATCACGCAGAGGTCGGCCCCTCCTTCCCGGAGCGATTCCTCGGGGCAGGTGGTTGCATGCGGTCCCCCCCAGATTACCAGGGGCGGTGAGGCAAAGGCCTTGAGCCTGCGGGTGATCTCGCGCGCGGCCGGGTAGGAGGAGTAGAGAACGCTCAGGCCGACCACGGACGGGCGCAACCGCAGCGCTTGCGCCGCCGCCGCCGCTTCGTCGAGGTCGAGAGCATTGGCGTCGAGTATGGCCGGGATCCTTCCCGCCTCCCTCAGAGCCGCCGCGAGACAGGCTATCCCCAAAGGCGGGACGACCGCTTCCGGGTGGCGCAGGGGCGGGTTTATGAGGAGCATTTGCCTCTCCTCTCGGGACGGCTCTTCCAGTTCGCCCCTTCCGGGATTCTCCGGGTCAGGTACATCCACCAGGAGAGGCAGATCGTCCCCTGCATCATGACCATATATTCGGTGAAAGGCGGGTTCTTCAGCCAGGCCAGAATTCCCAGGACTCCGAAGATCGCCGCCGGGACATACCAGTGTCCGCTCGCCGCCCAGAGGCAGACGAAGAGAACGGAAAGGAGAGCGGGCGAGAAGAGCGGGAGAACGCGCCGGACGAAGAAGGTCAGGGCGAACCGGCCTTGCCGGCGGGGATCGAGAAGAGAGAGATGGCGGAGGACGACCTCGATGGTGCAGAGCCCCCGCCTCACTTTCTGCCGGAGAAGGCCGCCGAGCGCGGGCGGCGGGACCTCGCAGACGATCGCCCCCTCAGAAGAGATCACGCGGAAGCTCTTCTCCCGAATGGCGAGAGCGATCTCGAGGTCGTCGACCGCGGCCGCTTCGGGGATGCGCGGGAGAACGGACCGGCGGAAAGCCGAAAGCTGCCCGAAAAGGAAAGGCACCGAGGAGAAGCGGTTTTCCCGTCCGCGGAAGCTGTCCTCGGCTTCCGCGTAAGACCTTTCCCAGCGGGCCGTCCTCCCCTCCCCCTTCACCATCAGTCGTCCGCTCACCGCTCCCACGCTTTCGTCGGCGAAGGCAACGGCCAGCGCCCTCAGGGCGCCCGGTTCCAGTTCGGTGTCGGCGTCGGTGATGGCGACGACATCGGTCGCCGCCTCGCCCAGGCCCAGGTTGAGCGCGGCGATCTTGCCCCGCGCCTCGGTCAGGCGGAGCGTCCGGATCCGCCCGGAGAAACGGGAGAGCGTTTCGGAGGTGCCGTCAGTCGATCCGTCGTCGATCACGATCAGTTGCAGGAGCCCGGGCGGGTAGTCCTGGGAGAAGACCCCCTCGATCTTGGCGGGGAGGTTTATCGCTTCATTGTGGGCGGGGATGAGGACGGTGAGCGGCGGGAGGGGGGGGGCGGACGAGGTCGCGCTCCGCGCCGGCCCGGCGAGGGAGAGAATCGCGACATAAAGGGCGGGAAGGATGAGCAGCAAAAGGCATATCCCGCCTAAAAGATAGATGACGGTCATTGTCTTATCTTTATGTGGGCGTCTGCCCCATCCCGAAATCTTCTTCGGGACCCGCCGCGATCCGGTCCGGCCCGGCCAAAGAATTTAACAGACGATTGAATAGGATTGAATGGGATGGGCCTGGCTGGCCGTCTGTATCCTATTCCATCCTATTCAATCGTCTGTTGAAAATGCCGGGCCCCAACCGGGCCGGCCGGGATCGGGGCGAGACGCCCCTCCCACAAACTGAAGTGATCAGCGATCAGTAACCGACAATCTCTAATCTGAATTCCTCTCCGTCTACATGTCCTACCATGTTCTCCATGGTGAATTTTATTTGCCGGATTTAGCCCGGAGATGGGAGAACAGATAGGAGAGATAATTTTTCCCTCCCCGGAATTTCCGGGTCAGATCGGAGAGCGAGCGGGAATTGAAGAGGAACCGGATCAGGTAACTGGGGCGGAAGTAGAATTCCTGGAGCCCCCGGTCGATATAGGCGTTGATCTCCTTCTTGCTGAGATGGGGGTACTGGACCACGGCGGTCTGCTCGCCCTCGTCCAGCCAGTCGGCCCAGGAACGGGCGGTCAGGATCCCCTCTTCCTTGCAGAGATCGTAGTATTCGGTGCCCGGGAACGGGATGGCGCCGGAAAACTGGACGGTGTCGATCCCGGACTTCAGGGCGAACGCCAGCGTCTCCTCTAGGGTCGACCGCGTGTCGCCGGGCAGGCCGAAGACGAAGCATCCGTGGATGGTGAGACCGGCCTTCCGGGCGATGGCGATGAACTCGCGCGACTGGGCGACGGTGATCCCCTTTTTCACCCGGTCGAGCACCGCCTGGTTGGCCGATTCGAAGCCGACCACCAGGTTGCGGCATCCCGCCGCTTTCATGGCCCGGAAGAGGTCAAGGTCGTAGAGATTGGCGCGGGCGTTCGCCGACCAGGTGACCTGGAGGCCGCGGCGGCCGATCTCCCGGCAGATCTCGAGCGCCCGCGCCCGGTTGGCGGTGAAGGTGTCGTCCTCGAAGAACAGCTCCCCTTTCCTGAGCCGGGGCCATCGCTCCAGGTCGTAGACCATCTCGTCGACGACGTTGGCGGCGGAGCGCAGGCGGTAGCGCCTCCCGTGCATCACCTGCGGCCAGAGACAGAAGATGCAGCGGAACGGGCACCCCCTCCCGGCGGTGACGTTCAGGTGGGGGTAGAGCTTGTCCCCCGCGTAGTACTGCATGATGTCCAGGTGATGCCAGGCGGGGAAAGGCAGCTCGTCGAGATTCTCGATCAGGGGACGGTCGGGCGTGTGGCGGATGGCTCCGCCGGAGAGGTAGGAGATCCCCGGCACCTTGTCCAGATCCCGCTTCCCCTCCCCCGCGGCGACGACGTCCCGGACGGTGTAGTCGAATTCGCCCCGGGCCACCACGTCGACCGCGCCCTGGCCCAGCTCCAGCGTCTCCGCCGGCAGCGTGCCGGCGTGGGGGCCGACCATGATCACCCGGCAGTCGGCCTCGGCCTTGGCGATCCGGGCGCACTCGATGTCGGAATAGATCGAGGGGGTGGTGGAGTCGAGGACGACGTAGCGGGGCTGCTTCTCCCGGACCAACGTTTTCAGCTCCGCCTTGTCCCATCCCCGGGCGGGGAAATCGTAAAGCTCGACGTCGAAGCCGTCGCGCTCCAGGACGGCGGTGGCGTAGGCGAGCCAGTCCGGGGGACGGAGCACCCGGGAGCGGGAGCGCGCCGCCCAGCGCTGGGTCCGGCAGAAATCGGGGACGAAGGGCTCGTTGAGGACAAGGATCTTCATTGCGGGATTATCTGGCTGGGGGCTCGCAAACTGATTATCCACGAATTTTCACGAATGGGGGACTGAACGGACGATGTTATCACAGCGAGCCTGTGGGAGGGGCGTCTCGCCCCGATCCGAGTTAGCCGGGATCGCGGCCCCGATAGTCCCGAACTTCTGCCGGGACTATCGGGGCAGGCAGAGACGCCGCTCCCACAAAAATACTATGCGCCGCCCTTTTTCAAACGCAGCTTCCGGATCAGCTCCTCCGATTCGCGATGGGAGATGTTGAGGGCGTTGAGGACGATCCCCACCGCCAGCGCAATCGCCCCCAGGAGAGAGGCGAGCAGGCCGAGGCCGAAGACCGGCAGGCGGCTGGATATCCCACCCGTGAGAAGCAGGACCAGGGCGATCAAATTCAGGCCGCAGAAGAGAAGGCCGCCCATGGTCATCGGCTGATACTCGCGCAGAAGCATGAGAATGGTGGTCAGGATTCGGTAGCCGTCCTGGAAGGTCTTGAGTTTTGAGGCGGAACCGGCCGGGCGGGGCCGGTATTCGCTGTTGATCGAGCCGATGCGGAAGCCGAGCCAGACGCTTTTGATATTGATCTCGGTCTCGATCTCGAACCCCCCGGAAATCAGGGACATCTCCTCCGTGAGGGCGCGGTTCATCACCCGGTAGCCGCTGAGCATGTCCGGGATGTCCACACCGTGGAGGCGCCGGGTGAGATAGCGGATCAGCTTGTTTCCGGCCAGGTGGAGGCTGGGAAAAGAACCGGACTGAAAACTGTGGAGGCGGTTCCCGATGATCATGTCCGCGCGCCCTTCCCGGACCGGACCGAGAAGAAGGGAGACATCCTGCGCCCGGTAGGTGTCGTCGCCGTCGACCAGGATGTAGATGTCGGCGGCAACGCGGTCGAGGAGATCCCGGACGGCTGACCCTTTCCCCCGCCGGCGGCAGGAGAGGACCTCCGCTCCCCGGGAGCGGGCGATCTCCACGGTCCGGTCGCGGGAGTTGTTGTCGCCGACGTAGATCTTCGCCTCCGGGAGGACCCGCCGGAAGTCGTCGATCACCTTGCCGACGGTCGCTTCCTCGTTCAGACAGGGAATGCACACGGCGATCTGCATGGGAGTCTCCTGTTTTTGCACAAGACGGCTTTCCACGAATTCACACGAATGGTGACGGGGCCTCATCGGGGCGGGACGCCCCTCCCACAGACTCTCTACTAACAGCCCCCTCGCAAGTCGGGCCTGTGGGAGCGACATTTGCCCCATCCCGAAGTCTTTTTCGGGACCTGTCGCGATCCGAGCCAGCCCGGATCGGGGCCCCGATTTTTATATCCATTGAATAGCAATCGGGGCAGGCAAGAATGCCCCTCCCACAATCTCTCTGACGACAGCTCCCTCGCACGTCGAGCCCGTGGGAGCGGCGTCTGCCCCATCCCGAAATCTTCTTCGGGACCCGCCGCGATCCGGGCCGGCCCGGCCAAATAATTTAACAGACGATTGAATAGGATGGAATGGGATGGGTCTGGCTGGCCGTCTGTATCCTATTCCATCCTATTCAATCGTCTGTTGAAAAGGTCGAGCCCAAGCCGGCTTGGCTAATAGATCGGGGCGGGACGCCCCTCCCACGAATTCGCAACCGATGGATACCTGCGCGTGAATTATCTTAGTGTTTTCTGTGTCTTCAGTGGCGGAATCTTCTCCGCTGTGGCCGCCGCGTAGAGGTCGGCCAGAAAAAGCACGATCACCGGGACGATCGTTAAGAGGGCGCGGCTGATCGTGGTCCCGATCAGAAGATACTCGAAAAACGGCGTGAAGATGAAGAGGGAAAGCGTGACCAGAAGCGCGCCCGCAATCGAGACGATATGGTATTTGAGGACGGAACGGAAGATCAGGGGCGAGAAGATGATGAGGCCCCCGATGAAGATGGACCAGAGGATGTTGTAGTTCCCCGAGCCGAAGAGATTTTGGGCGATCAGCCCGAAGGCCTCGGGGTGAAATTCGAAACGGCGGAACCTTTCGGGAAGGCCCAGGGCCAGGCCATAGACGTTTTTGACGACGAGCCAGGGCAGGTTGAGGACCAGGGCGGCGGCGAGATAACGCCCGGCCTCGGCCGCGAGCCGGCCGATCTTCCAGCGCCGGTTGACTCCATAGAGGATGAGAACCGGGAGCGCTCCTCCGGCGCAGAGGGCCATGACTTCGTCCTTGGCGGAAAGTCCCACCCCCCAGAGAAGGCCGGAGAGAAGGAAGGCGGTCCGATCCCCCTCCTTGATCCAGCGCAGGAGATAGACCGTTCCGGCGAAATAATACCAGGCGACGACGATGTCCAGGTGCTCGGCGCCGGCATGGAAGACGAGGAGGGGAATCCCGACCAAGAGGTAGGCGAAGATTCGGCTGGGAAAGGGCGGCAGGGCCCGGCGGAAGGCGTAGTAGGCGATAAACCCCAGAGAGAGGGCGGTGAAGAAAGTGAAGAGGTTGATGCCGCCTTCCCTCCACTCGCCCAGTCCGATCGCCGTCCAGGCCTTGAAGAGAGGGACATAGTCCGGGTACCGGGGCTCATGGCCTCCCAGAAAGCCGGGGTGCTCCGGATCGAGCACCAGCGAACGCTGCTGATAGAAGACCTTGGCCTTGTAGTTGTAGTTCGAGACCGGGTCGTCGAAGAGCGTAGGCTTGGAGGCGAGGAGGAAGAAGGACCAGGCGCCCTTCCAGACCAGGAGGGCGATGATCAGGACGTCCAGCGCTCGGCAGGCCGGCCTGAGACGTCCGACCGGTCCGACCAGTCCGACCGGTACGACCGTCCGACAGAGGCCGAGCCCGCGCCAGCCCCGTTTTTTCAAGATCACGCCCGCGGCTACGGCCGCGGCGATGAAAAAGGGGGCGAGGTGGAGAGGCGTAAAGGAGATTCGGAGCAGGCCCAGGTAGAAGAGATAAAACGAGAGAAGGCCGGGACCGAAGGCCAGGCCCAATGCGAGCTTTTCCCCCCGGGGAAGGGGTTTATCCGCCGATTCCAGGCAGGAGACAAAGACCGCCCCCGCCGCCCAGGGAAGGCCGTAGGCTAAAATCATTCGCCAAGCCAGGCTGATCATTCCTGCTCCACCAGGTAGATGAACGATTGCGGGTCGTAACGGGCGATCAGGCGGCCCTTCTTCGCATAGACCGTCTTGCCGTCGCGGCTCTTCAGGCTTCCGGAAACCGGGTCAAAGACGATCCGGGGCGATTGGTAGACAATCCGGTATTTCGGCAGACGGCCGCTGAAATAGGCGGCTGTGGTCTCCGTCTCCACCCAGGATGGGAGAAGAAAATACTTGAGACGGCAGTCGAATGGCCAGAAAGGCTCGGGGAGAAGCTTGAATACCGCTTCCGCCGGGACATATTTCCGGCAGAAGTCGACAAAGCGGTAGAAATCGCCGAGCGGAGGGAAAGTCTTCTTCTCCGGCGGGGGCGCGACATAGGAGCGGTAGATATCCTCCGCCGTCCGAAACTGGGTCCAGGTCTCCCGGGCGTCGTAGACTATCCAGACGATCAGGAGGGCGACGCCGAGACGGACGACAGCGCGCGCCTTCTCCTCCCGGCGGGCCCGGAGATAGGCGATCCCCCCGCCCAGGATGGCTATCCCCGCGATGATGTTCAGCCAGACGATGAACGGCCGGTTGAAGAGCGATGGGCTGACAAGATAGTTGATCGTCCCCAGAGTCAGCCCCCGCGGCATGACGAACTCGCTCCACTGGTCGGAGAGATATTGTCCGAAATCGAAGGGACCGATCTCGATCGAGTCGATCTCGATCCAGCCCGGCTGGCCGCTGAAAACCAGGGCCAGGCGGGGGATCTCCCCTTTCCAGCGGCGGGACTGGGAAAGGTCGATCCAGCGGGTGCGGAAGTTGCCGTCCGGTGAAGGCGGGACGGAGAGGCGGGCGATCTCGCCCGGAACGTCCAGCGTCTCCCAGAGGACCTGCAGGTAGCGCGGAGAGGACGATTTGAAGCGGATCTTGAGGTAGCGGTTATCCTCCGGCTGGAACGAGAGACGGGGGGGGAAGAGAAGCTGGGCCTGCTCGCCGCCGAGGATCTGGAGGCGGCCGTCGCGGATCCCGCTGGTCTGGATCCCCTCCCCCGTCCAGCCGGAAGCCTGCCCGGGGGTGGCGAAGTCCCAGGCGAGCCTTTCCTCACCGGCGGCGAAAGCCGCCGGCGAGGAAAGGGAAAGGAGGAGGAGAAGGATTATTTTTCCGGGCATAGTCTCGAATGGACTCCATGGACGATATGGACTTTATGGACGGTATGGACGCCGATATGTGCTTGATCGACAGTAATTGCCTCTTGTTGTGGGAGGGGCATTCCTGCCTGCCCCGATTGCTATTCAATGGATATAAAAATCGGGGCCCCGAGCCGTGTCGGCCTGGATCGCGGCCCCGATCTCTGCATGCATCTTTATGCAATCGGGGCCGCTCCCTCAGGTCTTCAGCGCATTGTGTTGTCTTTCCCTTCAGCCCTCAGTCTTCAGCCTGTTTGCTAAAGACGTTCTTCTGCCCCCCGATCCAACCCCGCCGAATCTGCCACTGCAATCCCTGCGGCGTCATCGCGGGCTGTCGGAGCTCCAGCGCCAGCCGCAGCTCGTAGCTTCCCGGCGGGAGATCCTTCGGGATCAGTATCCGGCCGCGGACGCGGTAGGTCTTTCCCGACTCCCAGCGGTTGGGGGGAAGGATCCGCGCCGGCGCGAAGAGCGGCTGTTCGAGAACGGCCTGGCCGTCGAGGAAGAAGACGGGGTTGACGATCAACTCTTGGCCGACTGCCTTGGCCGCCCGGAACCAGCAGGAGAGGTCGAGCAGGCGGTGCTCCCGCCATTCCGCCTCCGAGGCGGTGTGGCCCAGGAATACCAGCCCCGGCGCCACCTCCCGATCGGCGGGGCTGGCCGGCGATGCCCGATCGACAGCCTCCACCGGCTCAAAATCGCCCGGCGTACCCTTGCGGAAGAGCACGAGGTCGTTGACGTATTCCGTTGCTCCCCACTTCCCCTCCTCTAAAAATTTTCGCACCGCGCGGTCCCCTCCCGGCGAGTAGAAATCATAGAAGGTCAGCCAGTCGTTGAAGTCGACGAGCGCGTATTCGGCCTTCTTTTGGATTGGCGGTATGAGGGGCGGGAAGTCGGGATGGGTGGGCGATGCGTAGATGTGGTAGAAGAGAAAAAAGATCGGGCGCATCGAGAGCTTCGGTGTGAAGGCGAAGGTGGCGACGACCGGCGCCGCCTCCGGAACCATCTCGACCAGGGACTGGCGGAGGGAGTCCTCTTCGGTCGTCTTCCAAGCGCGGATTCCTTCCGGGAGATGGATCAAGGGCCCGAACCAGATCGTCCCAATGATCGCGGCCAGTCCCACCCATCCTCCCACGACCAGACGCGCCGATTTCGTTCTCCCCGCCTTCCCGGAGAGGAGGTTTTCCGCCCCCCGGATCGCCGCGATGAAGACCAAGGGTGTGACCAAAGAGGAATACTGGTAGCGGATCGAGAAATGGGTGAAGCGGGAGGAGAAGAGCACCTCGAGGAGGGCGACGAGGAGCATGAGGAGAGCGGAGGGCGAGAGGAGAGAGAGAAATCCGACGGGAAGAAGGAGGTTCAGAAGATAGGCGGCTTTGGCGTCCTTGAAGGGAAGGCTCCTCAGCACCGCGATCGGATGGAAGGCCAGATTCTTGCCCATCTCGGGGAGCGACTTCCCCAGCCAGCCGTAGAATGAACCGACGAAAAGATCGGCGCTGGTGGCCTCACCGGGTTTTTGCAGGAGCCGCGGCAGCACCCGGGTCACGCAGAGAAACCAGACGAGGGCCAAGAGGAAGACGGCGGCGGCGCGGAGAAGGTTTTTCAGGCGTCGATCCCTCTCCCGAACCAGCGCGGTGACCGCCATGAACAAGCTCAATCCGATCACGGGGAAGGCCGCGTCTTCGCGCGTAGACAGGGACAGGACGACGAATATCCAGAAGGAGACCCACCTTTTTTCTTCGCAGAAGAAAAAAGCGAAGAGCAGGAGAGGCGTGGCGAAAGTGATGGGGTGGAACTCGAAAAGGTTGGCATAGTTCATCGCCGGGAAGACCAGATAGGAGAAAGCGAAGAGGAGGCTTAAGCAAGGCGGGAAACGCCGGCGGGCGATGAGATAGACCGGCCAGGCGCCCAGCCCCAGGAAGAGAGCTTGGAGGAAGAGAAGGATCAGGGGATTCCGGAAGAGGATGTAGACCGGGAGAAGGGGAAAGATGATGATCCAGCTGTGGCCGCTGAAGAGGGCGGCCTCGCCCTGTCCCCGGGAGACGTAGACGCCGTGGGAGGCGGACCAGAAGGTTTGGTTGATCGCCGCCAGGTCCATGTCCCCGTAGGAGAAGGAGCGGTACTTGAGATGGGAGACGCCGTAGAAGACGACGACATAGGCAAGGGCCAGACCGGCGAGGATCGCAACGGCGGGAAAGGAGCGCCGGTCAGGGACCGGCTCCTCTCTCCGCTTTGTCCGTTCGTCCCGCGGTCCGTGTTTTTTCATCTATTTTACCGCTTCGACCATGGCGAAGGAGCCGAGCTTTCGTTTCAGTGGCGGGCACGCCTGGAGGAGATGATAGACCCAGAAAAACATTTTATTGCCTTGGAGCCCGCCGTAATTCTCGATCGCGATGCGGACGTCATGGAAACCGGAGAAGAGCGCGAGAAGATCGGCGCGGGAATAAAGCTTCGACAGAGGCGTTTGGTCGTAGGCCCGGGAGATGAATGCCTCGCGATCCCGACCGTGACCGAACCACTGCAGCGCGGCATGTTTCAGGGCGATCAGGCGGTAGGCCAGACCCTGATGGTAGAGCATGACCAGGCATCTTCCCTGCGGCTTCAAGACCCGACGCAGCTCTGCGATCGCTCGGAAGGTATCCGGGGTGTGATGAAGCGCCCCGAACGAGTAAGCGGCGTCAAAGCTGTTATCCAGGAAAGGCAAAGATTCTCCATCCGCGGCCAGGGTCTGGCCGGGAAGCTCCAGGGAATCGAAGCCCCCCTGGGCGATCCGGGCGTTGGAGGGAGACAGGTCGGCCCCGACCACCCGCATCCCTTTGCGGGCCAGGTATCGCAAATCGCCCCCCAGCCCGAAACCGACTTCGATCAGCGTCCCTCCTCCATCGGCCAGGCGGGTCAGATAAGCGGGGAGATAGGATTCGTACCGGCATCTTTTAGCATCGGCGGCGATATAGAAATCCCGACTGCCTACGGGAGCGCTCTCCCGGCCTTCTTCCAGATAGGGAACCTGGGCCGACCAGAAGGCCCGGATCCTCCCTTTCAGGTCAACCATCGTTCGTCTCCCTCTCCCCGCGCCTTTTTCAAATTTCCCGAAGCGACTGGTTCATGACGCCGCCCGCTGATTTTTTCCTCGCGGCAATACGCCCGCCCTGCGCGAATGTCTTTTTATTAAATCGATAAAGCGCGCCATTGCACACATCCAGAAGGACGCTGACGAACATCTGGCCATGCGGCAGGGAAAGGGCGGAGATTCTTTTCTGACACTCATCCAACTGATTTTTGCCGGCCAGCACGCGAAAACCGTAGAGGAGTTTTCGAAACGAACAGGCGGGGAACGTCTCCACCTCCATGACTTCACACCCGCTCCTCAACCATGAGCAGACGCCGGACAATGTCAGCAGATGGGGGTGAAATTCGGACAGGTGCCGGCGATATCCCATTTGGGCCAGCAGGCGTGAGAGCGGAGAGGAGTTCGTGATGTCCAGGTGAAGCCATCCCCCGGGTTTAAGAACCCGCAGCATCTGCTGCACCGCGGTAGGGGGGTCGGACATGTGGTCTAGCGCGTTCATGCAGAACACGACATCGAACGTTGCGTCCTCGTAGGGCAGAGATTCCGCGCAGGATGAATCGTATCGGATCCATTGCTGGCGCGGGTATAGGGCCGCGAAATCCGGATTGAGAGGGTCGGTAGCGACCATGAGCTGGGCGGGAGGCAGAACATGAAGGATCGGGACACCTCCGCACGCGACATCCAGGATCGCATTCGCCCGAAGGAGGCTGCGGCGAATCAAGGGCGTTCTCCGGAGAAGCTCTGTCCAGTGGTTGATGAAATAGCTTTCCGGCTGCTTGCTCTCCGTCCAGATTTTCCTTTCCTGATCTTGGGCGTTTTGCCAGATGGCATGGATGTCGGGCTGATTGCTCATGGCCTGGCCTTGATTGGTCCCCGCTCGTGCTTATAACGCCCACATTCGCCGATCGATGCACAGCAATCAGACAGGCACAATGGGCAAGGCCTAACCCGGGGGACCCGTGCCAGGAAGAGTATTGCACAGCTTTTTCCCCCCGGCAAGCGGACGGTTGGCATGTCCGCTGGAGCTGGCTGACAAGGGCATCCCCCCGCAAAAGACAAGGGCGGCCTATCCGGCCGCCCCTGTCTTCACGCAGGAGTGAAGAACTGATCAACGCGTAACCGGCAGATCTCCCGAAGAGCCGAAGTAGAACCTCGTCCACAAGCGGACCACCCACATTCCCGAAGAGGGGCGGAAGAGAGCGGCGCTTTCGGGTCCCTCCCGGAAGCCCGCCGGGATCGGGATGTCGGCCAGGGAACCGAAATAGAACCGGTCGAAGCCGGGTATTGACCACAGGCCGTTGGTCAGCCTGAAAATGGCTATCTCGGCCCCGGCCTCCCCGTCATAATCCGCCGGGATCGGGATGTCCCCGTCCGCTCCCAGGTAGGTCCGGGTAACGCCGGCGATCGACCAGAATCCGTTCGCGGACCGGAAGATCCCGATCTCCGCCCTCCCATCGCCGCTGTAGTCGGCGGGGACGGCCTGGTCGTTTGAAGAGCCGAGATAGGCCCGGGTGATCCCCGGAATCGACCAGAGGCCGTTCGAAGACCGGAAAATCCCCTTCTCGCAGGTCCCGTCGCCGTTGTAGTCCCCCGGAACTCCCGCGTCCCCGCTTGCCCCCAAGTAGAACCGAGCAAGCCCCTCCGCGACCCAGAGACCGGTCGACGAACGGAAGAGGGCCCTTTCCGCCGTTCCGTCCCCGTCATAATCGCCGCTCACGGGGATGTCTCCGGCCGCTCCCAGATATACCCTCTCCCCGCTCGGGGAAGCCCACAAACCGCTTGAAGCACGGAAGACGGCGGCGTCGGCGAGCCCGTCCCCGTTATAATCGCCGGAGTGCAGGATGAGACGAGTGGGAAGGTTCACGACCGTCCCCAGGGCATAGTCACCCGTAGCCATGACCTGGGCGCAGACAAAGTTCTCGTCCCAATAGACGGTCGACTCCTGGACGGCCTGCCATTCTCCAGCCGATGCATCGTAGCGGAAGATCGCCAGGTCTCCTTCATTCACGCTCGTGCCATCTACGATGCCGTCTCCATGGGCATCGGCATAGGGGATGGAGAGAACCCCCGGCTTGAGCAGGCCGGCGACGCCCTCAACGGACACGGTGGCGAAGGAGAAGAGAGCAGTCGCGGAACGCGATCTCCTCCCCGATTGCGGGTTGTCGGAGAGAGACGAGAGAACAGCCGTCGCATCCCCTCCGAGAGCCCCGTAGGGCAACGTCAGCGTAAGGCCCCCTGCGATCTCCAGAACCGCGGATTCGCCGGTCAGGGCTTCCTGGCGCTTGACGTGGTCGCCATCCGGGTCGATCCCCTCGTCCGCCTGTCCGTCAGCGGCCACCACCTGGACAGTGATGGACTCGGAATAGACCACCGCCTCGGAAGTATCGGAGGCCTTCGCTCGGAGTTGGTAAGAGCCTGGGGGGAGAGTGGCCGTGTCCCAGGTGTAGTCAAAACTATACGGAGGCGGCTCGATCGCCGAACCGAGATCGATCCACTCCCCCTCTCCCGTCGGACGGTACTGAGCCTGGACCCACTTGGTCAAAACTCCGGGCGCGGTATTCATCCGGACGGAGACCGCGTCGCCGGAGACCGTCCACCCGTCCTTGGGGACGGAGATCCAAACCTTGAGCTCGGAAGGCGCGAAAGCGGTGATGGTGATCGTGTCCTCCCCGTATAGTCCGGAGGCATCGGTGGCCCGCAGCCTTGCCTCGTAATCGCCGGAAACCGAGAAGACATGGGAGGCGGAACCATCGCTCTGGGAAGACCAATCGAAAGCCCCATCCCCGTCGAAGTCCCACTCGTAGAGGGCGATGCCTCCCGGCGGAGTGACGATGCCCGAGAAACCGACCTTGAGCGGTACCGTCCCGGAGGCCGGGTAGGCAAAGGCGTCGACCTGGGGCGGTGTCGCCCCGGCGTCGACCTGGATGTAGACCGTGTCGGACGCCATCAGGCCGGAGTCGTCCACCACGGAGAGGCGCGAGGTGTAGTAGCCGGGCGCGCCGAAAGTATACGCGGTCGCGGCGGTCTGGTCCGACCCCCAATCGACCACACCGTTGCCGTCATAATCCCAGAGATACAGGACGATCGGGCGGGAAGACTGCACGGAACCGCCGAAGGTCACATCCAGCGGGGCAGCCCCCGAACCCGGCGTCGCCGCCGCCTCGACCACCGGAGGCTGGGCGGGATCGGAAACCTGAATAATCACAGAATCATAGGCATAGCGCCCCAAAGCATCCACCACCGAACAGACCGAGAGATAGGTTCCGGTCGATCCGAAGGTATGGGAGGTTTTGAGCGACTGGGAAGAGATATAGTCCCAGGTTCCGTCGTCGTCAAAATCCCAACGATAAGCCGAGATACAACCTCCCTGGATAAGGGTCCCATCGAAATCGACCGTCAGGGGGGCGTTTCCAGCCGTCGGATTGGCCAAGGCGTCGAGCAGGGGTTCCAGAGGCGTCGGACTAGGAGACGGCGTCGGGGGGGCGGCGGTACAGGTGGGCTGTGGAGGAGGCGTATTCGGAGGGGTGGGGCCGGGAGGCGGAGTAGGTGTGGATTCCCCCGATGGACAATAATGGCAGGAGCTCTGATAAAGATCGAGCACCTCGGCGGCGCTCAGAGCCTGGTTGAAGACGGCGATCTCGTCCATGGACCCATCGAGCGAACCGGACACGAGCGTGTCCTTCCCCAGCAGCAGAGGCGCATCCTTGGTGGCGTTGCCGGTGAAGGGCCAGCCCGTGCTCTGCCAGACGGGGAGCTCGGCGCCGTTGTGGTAGACCTTCCAGGTCGTCCCCTCTTTGGTTACGACCACGTTGTACCACTGGCCGGCAACATAACCCGGGGCGTATTTGATCCAGCGGTTTACTTGGAGGTGCAGGTAATAGACATTGGTCCCCGAATTGGTGGCGAGAGAAAAATGAAGTCCCCGGTCGGCGTCGGCGGAATCTCTCCTCGAGATGAGGCCGGTTTCGCTTCCGGAGATGGAATGGGCCTTCCACCAGAAGGCGAAGCTCTTGTCGTCGCCGGCGGCGAGATTGAAATCGCTGCTGGAGGGGACGCTGACATAATCGTTCCCGCCGGGAGCCGCAAAGCTGAAAGCCGTTTCGCAAACCCCGTCGGTGAAGTCAGTCGGCCCGACCAGAGATCCGTCGTGGTATCCGACATAGTCGGTCGCATCCCCTTCCGCTTGCCAGTAGGCGATCATGGAATTGGGACACATCGGGGTCGGACCGGGAGGCGGCGTCGGGGCTGCGGTCGGAGTGGCGGCAGCGCCGGAGTCGCAGTAATGGCAGGAGCTCTGATAAAGGTCGAGCACCTCGGCGGCGCTCAGGGCCTGGTTGAAGACGGCGATCTCGTCCATGGACCCATCGAGCGAGCCGGACACGAGCGTGTCCTTTCCCAGAAGGAGAGGCAGGTTTTTGGTGGCGTCGTCGGTGTACGGCCAGCCCGTGCTCTGCCAGACGGGGAGCTCGGCGCCGTTATGGTAGACCTTCCAGGTCGTCCCCGACTTGGTGACGGCCACGTGATACCACTGGCCGGCCGCATATCCCGGGGTGAACTGCAACCAGTGATTGACCTGCAGATGGAGGTAATAAACCGCGGTGGCGCCGTTCTTAGCCAGGGAGAAATGAAGCCCCCGGTCACTGTCGATGCGATCTCTCCTGGTGATGAGACCGGTTTCGCTCGTGGGAAGAGAATTCGCCTTCCACCAGAAGGCGAAGCTCCGGTTGTCGCCGGCGGCGAGATTGAAATCGCTGCTGGAGGGGACGCTGACATAATCGTTCCCGCCGTAGGCCGCGAAGCTGAAAGCCGTCTCGCAGACCCCGTCGGTGAAGGCGGCCGCCCCCACCAGAGATCCGTCGTGAGATCCGACATAGTCAGTCGCATCACCTTCCGCTTGCCAGTAGGCGATCATGGATTCGGGACAGAGCGGGGTGGGGGCAGGAGACGGTGTGGGTGTCGTCGGCAAGGCCGCCGTGGGAGTGGCGGTCGGGGCGTCATCGCAGTAATGGCAGGAACTCTGATAGAGAGCGAGAACCTCGGCGGCGTTCAGCGACGTGTTGAAAACGGCAATTTCATCCATCGAGCCGTCCAGCGAACCGGACACGAGCGTGTCTTTCCCCAGCAGCAGAGGCACGTTCTTGGTGGCGTTGCCGGTGAAGGGCCATCCGTAGCTCTGCCAGACGGAGAGCTCGGCGCCGTTGTGGTAGACCTTCCAGGTCGTCCCCGATTTGGTGACGGCCACGTGATACCACTGGCCGGCGGCGTACCCCGGGGTGAATTGGAGCCAGTGGTTCACCTGCAGATGGAGATAGTAGACATTGGTCGCCCCATTCTTGGCGAGGGAGAAGTGGAGGCCACGGGATGAATCGCTGGAGTCCCTTCGGGTTATCAGCCCGGACTCGCTCGCGGGGAGAGAATTCGCTTTCCACCAGAAGGCGAAAGTCTTGTTGTCGCCAGTGCCTAGATTGAAATCGCTGCTGGAGGGAACGCTGACATAGTCGTTCGCGCCGGCAGTGGCGAAGCTGAATGCCGTCCCGCAAAATCCGTCCGTGAAGGCGGTCCCACCCACGAGGGTTCCGTCGTGGGATCCGACCAAGTCGGTGGCGTTACCCTCCGCTCGCCAATAGGCGATCATGGAGCCAGGACACGGCACAAAGCTAAGAGATTCCGAAGCAGTGAGCGAGGAAGGAGGAAGCGCCAGGGCAGCCGAAAATACAATCACCGCCATAAAAGCTATCGGAACACATCTCAACTTCATCTCGTACCTCCTATGGTGGCGTAGCAGCATATATAGTTAAACTGGGCAATAATATATTCCTTCAACCCGAGCCAGATGTCAAGAATATTCTCTAGGGATATTTTACATCAAAAGTAGCCATTCCAGTCGCCCAGACCGCGGCGGAAGATGAAGTCCCAGAACAGGCGGAGCTTCTCCGAGCGCTTGAGCATCATCGCCACGATGGCGCGGTCGGGGACAAGGCGGGTCTTCTGGGCTTTCCGCCTCATCTCCAACGTCGCGCCCAGATGCGAGATGTTCCAGAACAGGGCCCGCCAGCCGGCGCGGGCCATCGCCCACTTGCCCAAGAGGGCGAAGAAAAGCATCTCCCCGCCGAGGAGGAGCGCGTAGAGAGGGAGGATGAAAGAGAGGTAGCCCGCCGAGTAGTTCTTGAGCAACGTGCGCAGCGTATTCCGTTCGGATAGGTAGCGTTTCTGGGGGCGGTTGTGGCTCTTTGACAAGGTTGCGGAGACGCGGTGATAGAGAAACGCCTTCGGCTCGACCATGACCTTGAAGCCGGCCAGGCGCACCCGCCAGGAGAGGTCGATGTCGTCGGCGAGGGTGAGAAAGTCGGGGTCGAAGCCGCCGGTGACGTCGAGGACGCTCCTCCGGATGAACATCGCTCCGCCGAAGGAGAAAAACACCTCCCGGAACTCGTCGAACTGGCCCCGGTCGGCCTGGTTGATCCCGCGGGCGTCGGGGAAGCCGAAGACGTCGGCATTCGCCCCGAGGCTATCGATCTCCCGGACCAGTTTGCCGTCCTTGATCCGCAGCATCTTCACCGTGCAGATGCCGATTCCCTCGTCTGCCTCGCAGCGCCGGACCAGGTTTTTCAGGATGTCGCGGTCGAACTCCATGTCGTTGGAGACCCAGAAGAGGTATTTCCCCCGGGCGTGGGGGATGGCGACGTTCGATCCCTCGGCCGTCCCCAGGTTGGCCGGGTTCACGATGACCCTGATCGCGGGATGGGTCATGCGAAGCCACGTGACCGATTCGTCGGTCGAGCCGTTGTCGACCACGATCACTTCGAAGTTCGGGTAGTCGATCTTGAGGAGGGAGGGGAGATGGGCGCGGAGAAGCTCCTCCCCGTTCCAGCTGACGAGGACAATCGAGACCAGGGGATAACTACTCGGATATTCTTTCACTGGCTTTCTTTCTGCCCTCTGTGGGAGCGGCGTCCTCGCCGCGATCCAAGCTGACGGGGATCGGGGCGAAACGCCCCTCCCACATAAAAACAGTAACTGAAGACAAAGTGATCAGTAATCAGTAACGGTCACTCGTTTGAGCGTCTCCTCCCAAGCCCGTCCCAGGACGATCTCGGAGGTGCAGGTCCGGGCGAACGCGATCGCCCCTTGGCGGCACTCCCGCCAGAAGCCGGCGTCGCTGAGGAGACGGACCACCGCCGCGGCGATCGCCGGCGGTTCGTAGTCCGTCGCCACGCCCGCCCGGTCCTTTTCGATCTCCGCCGCGATCGGCGTCCCCCGGGTGACCACGGAGGGGATCCCGGAGAAGGCGTAGAACTTCGGCTTCCCCGGGTCGGCGTAGAGGGCGTTGTCCTCCTCGTCGCCCGTCCAGAGGGCCAGGCCCGCCCCGGTCCGGGAGATGATCCGCGCCACCTCCGCCTCTTCGGGGACGAAGCCCCGAAAAACGAAGCGTTTCGATTCGGGCGAAGCCGCGGCCAAACGTCTGACCGCATCGGCGTAGACGCCGGAGCCGATCACTTCCACCCGGAGTTCGGGGAGCGTGCGGGCGATCAAGGGGACCGCCTCGATGAGAAGAGGCCACCCCTGGTTAGGCGTGAGCGTGCCGACGAAGCCGAGCGTCTGTCTTTCCACCTCCTTTTCCGGCGCGGGAGAGAGGAGGCGGGCGGCATAGCAGAGGGGAACCTCGATCCAGGGATAGGCGTCGGCTTTGAGACCGGCGAACTTCTCCCTCCCCTCGGCGATCCGGGAGGTGATATGCCAGGTGAGATCCGAGCGGCGGGCGCAGAGGCGGTCGAGGAGGCGGAAGGAGCCGACGATCACCGTGTTCATCCCAAAGCGTTTGGGCGGGCGATAGTAGTCGATGCTGTAGTAGACGGTCTTCCGGACGATCCCCCATTTCTTCAGCAGGAGCCCCAGGCCGGCGGAGAAGCAGGAGACGCCGATGAAAACGTCGAAGGTTCTGCCGAATTCCCGCGCCGCCTTCAGGATGGAGAAGAAATAGCCGAGGAAGACAAAGGAGAGGAGAAACTGGGAGAACCATCTCTTCTTTCGGAAATGGAGGTTGCCCAGCGGCTTCCCCCAGAGCAAACGGCCGCCGTCATAATAGCGCCGCGTGGCCGATCCGGGGCGGGCGTAGGGGTTGGCGATGGCGATCACGCCCAGCGCCCCTACCCTCTCGCGAAGGTACTCCTCGATCGTTTCGGTCCGGCTGGTCAGGGCCTGGCCGGAGACGAGGACGGAGAGGTCCCGGGGATGGGAAGCGGGCTTCTGCATGGTCAGGCGGTGATTTTACTACGGGGAGAAGGGAAATACCATCGAAGGAAACAGGGATCGCGGCGAGACGCCGCTCCCACAGAAACAGAAGTGATCAGACATCAGTCATCAGTTACTGATAACTGTTTTGTTTACTTCTTTTCAGTCACTGCTTCTGGTGGGAGAAGCATTCCTGCCTGCCCCGATTACGTTTAGTTATATATTAAGATCGGGGCAGGCAGGAATGTCGCTCCCACAAATACTAAGAACAATTATCCCCCCGGCCCAGGGGGATATACTCGATCCCGGAGAGGTCCTTCCCCTCCAGGACCCGCCAGCAGTCGATGACGACCGGCGTTTTCATCGCGGCCTTGAGCGCGGCCGGCTCGATCTCGCGGAACTCCTTCCAGGGGGTGGCGATCAGGCACAGCGAGGCGCCGCGGAGGCAGTCCTCCAGGCTTTCCGAATACTCGAAGGCCTTCCCCTCCTCCGCCCGGGCGCTCTCCAGGGCCTGGGGATCGTAAACGGCGACGCGGAAACCCGCCTTCCTGAGCCGGCGGGCGATATCCACCGCCTGGGATTCCTCGATGATCGGCGTGTCCGGTTTGTAGGAGAGGCCGAGCATAGCCGCTTTTGCGCCTTTCTTCGCCCGAGCGACCGCGAGGTCCACGATCCGCTCCGCCTGCTCTTCGTTGATCGAGTCCACCAGCTCCGAGAGGCGCGCCCGCGTCCCCGCCCGGCGGGCGAAGGAGGAGAAGGCGCGGTTGTCCCGGGGGAAGCAGGGGCCGCCGAATCCCAGACCCGAACGGAAGTATTTCCGGCCGATCCGCGAGTCCAGGCCGATCGCGGAGAGGATCCGGTTCGCGTCCGCCCCGGGGACGGACTCGCAGATTCCGCCCAGCGCGTTGGCGAAGCTGATCTTCAGGGTGACGTAGCAGTTCAGGCAGATCTTGGCGATCTCGGCGTTGACCGGCGAGAGGCGGGCGAAGGCGGGGTCGTTCCGGCAGACCTTCCGGTAGATCTCCTCCAGCATCTCCCCGTCTCTTCGCGAGCATTCGCCGATCAGGAGGAAATCGGGATTCTGGAAGTCGCGGATAACCGACCCCAGGGCGATGAACTCGGGGTTGTAGGCCAGGCCGAAGCCGACGCCGCATTTCTTGCCCGTGAGCTTTTCCAGCAAGGGGCGGGCCCAGCCGTCGGTCGTCCCCGGCATCACGGTGGATGTGATCACCACCAGATGATAGGAGTTTTTCTCCTGGAGGGGGCGCGCGAGCGCCTTGAGCGCCGACTCCACCTGGTCGTTGGAAAAGGATCCGTCCCGGCGGCTCGGCGTGGAGACGATGATGAAGGTGGCGTCGGTGTTGAGAACGGCTTCGGAATAGTCGGCGGTGGCCGTGAGACGCGGCTTGACCTTCCGGAGAAGCTCGCTCAATCCGGTCTCCCGGACCGGGTTCTCTCCCCGATTGATCATCTTCACCCGTTTGGAGTCGATCTCCACGCCCCAGACCCGGTAGCCGCCGTCGGCGAAGCAGGCGGCCGAGCAGAGGCCGAGCTTGCCGAGGCCGATGACGGAGATTCCGCGGACGGTAGTTTTGCTGGGCATGGACATTTTCTCTGGTGGCGAAGGTTGCGAGGCAGACATGGACGATATGGACGCAAAGACGATAAGCCGGCTGCTTTTCCCCTTATTCGCGCGCTATAGCGCTACGGCGCGCAAGCGCGTGAATTCGCGGTTAATTGCCAGGCCAAAGCCAAGCCCCAATCCGTGTAATCCGCGAAATCCGCGGTTATCTTTTGCCGGGCCAAGCCGGGCCCCTTCGTGAAAATTCGTGCCTGCGCGCTGATCCGGCCGTCGTAGCCAAAGGCTACTTTGGCGGAGGCGGCAGCGCTACGGCGCGCAAGCGTGCTCATTCGTGGAAGGCCCCTATCGTTCGACGAGCTTCTTCTCGAAGCCCTTCTTCACCGCCGCCCGGTCGTGGGTGGCAACATACCAGTCATAGGTGCGCTGGAGCCCCTCCCGGAAGAGGACGCGGGGCTCCCAGCCCAGAAGCTTCTTCGCCAGCGAATTGTCGGCCACCCGGTTCAGGGGGCCGGTGGGCATGTTCTTTCGAAAGGCGATCTTCGCCGTGTGGCCGGACAGATCCATGACCATTTTGACGGCGTCGATCACGCGGATCCGCTCCATCGTCCCCAGGTTGACCGCCGTCCCGTCGGAGATCTTCTCCGCCGCCAGGATCGTCCCCCGGACGATGTCCTCGATGAAGGTCCAGTTCCGGACCTGGGTGCCGTCCCCCCAGACCTGGAAGGGGTCCTGGCGGATGAAGGACCGGGCGATCATCGCGATCACCGCGTGGTTCTCCACCCCCCGGGGACCGTAGACGGTGAAGAAGCGGCAGGAGGCGGTCTTCATCCCGTACTCGTGGTGGAAGGCCTTGAGCGCGAGCTCGCCCATCAGCTTGGCCCAGCCGTAGATGTTGTCGGAGTCGTAGGGGGGCTTGACCAGGTCTTCGGTCAGGTAGATCTCTTTTTCCGTATCGGACTGGAGGAAGTTGGGATAGACGCATCCCGACGAGGCGAAGACGATCCTTTCCGCGCCGGCTTTGTACGCCTCCCAGAAGACCAGTCCGTCCAGGAAAAGGTTGGTGGCGGGCTCCGCCTGATGGAGGTCGACATAGCCTCTCCCCCCATGGGCGGCGGCGAGATGGAAAACGGTATCGATCCCCTTCATCGCCTTGCGGGCGACGCCCGGCTCGCGCAGGTCGGCTTGGCGGAACTCGATCCTCTTTTTCTGAACGTGATCGCGGATATTGGCGAGCTTTCCGCTGGTCAGGTCGTCCGCTACCCGGACGGAGGCCCCCCGAGCGAGGAGGGCGTCGACCAGCTGGCTGCCGATGAAGGAAGCCCCGCCGGTGACCAATACCTTATTCTTTCTCCAGTCCATGTCATTCCTTCCGAAGTTCAGGTTCCAGTCATAACCCATTGATCGCGAACCGTCTACAAGCGAGGAAAAGTCTAACAACTTTTTCCGATCGGAAAATTTTGTCCGAACGCTCCTCAGGGCGGAAGGGGACTTTCACTTCTTGTACCTTTCGATGATCTCCGCCAACCGCCGGGAATGGGCGTCCCAGTCGTGCTTCTTCGCCTCCTCCCGGGCCGCCTGCCCCATCGCCTCGGCGCGGGCAGGATCGGAAAAGAGAGATTTTACACGCTCGACCGTCTCGGGCAAGCGGTTTTTCTCCGGAAAGAATCCGTGAACGCCGTCCCGGAAGAGGTCGGTCACGCCCGAGCCCCGGGGGATGATGATCGGCGTCCCGCAGGCCGCCGCCTCCAGTGTCTGCATTCCGAAGGCCTCCTCGTTCAGGTGGAGATGAAGCATCGCCCGGGAGCAGAGGCGAATGATCTCGTTCTCGTCCAGCGGGCCGAGGAGTTCTACCCGGTCCTCAAGCCCTCGCTGTTTGAGCGCGGCTCTGAATTCGTCCTGCAGGCGGGCGGGGTGCCAGAAGCCGCCGACGATCAGGCGGATGGAGCGATCGAGGGCGGCGAGGATAGCGAGGAACGGTTCCGGTCGGTTGCCGATGTCCCAGCGGTCGTAGGTGAGGACGGCCTTTTCCCGGCGGGAAAAGGGAACATACTCGTCGGGGATGACGCATCCGGGATACAGGTCCTCCAGGGGCTTGTCGGTGACCTTGCGCAGGCGCTCATGGTGGAGACGGCCGGAGACGATCAGGGCCTCGGCTTCCTTGAAGGCGAAACGGTCGAGAGCCCGGGTCAGCGGTTTCAGAACCGGGAAGAACTTCTGGAGCGGCGTGCCGGTATAGACTTTCTCCAATGTGTAGGGGGACGGGTCCCACATCAGGAGAAGGTAGGGGATTTTCCGGCGGGCTTTCAGCGCCCGAGCGGTGAATGTGGAATACTGGCACTGGGCGACGATCAGGTCGTACTCCTTTTCCCGGACCAGGCCGGGCGCGAAGGGATAGGCGAGGAGATGGTGGGCGGAGAAGAAGGAGAAGCCCGGGAACTTGAAGTCCAGGGCCCTGACCCAGGGGGGGAAGTTTTCGAAGAGGTAGCGGAGAGGGATCCCCTCCAGGTGAAGGCGGAAGACGTCGGCGTAGCGGGTCTCCGCCTCCTTGCGGACCAGAACGAGTCCCGAGGCGTCGTAGCCGAGCTGGCGCAGACCCCGGATCGGCTGTCCGAGGATTTTCGGAGCCGAGCCGGGGACAATCTCGTCGGCGAGTATGGCGACTTTCATGCTTGGCTCGGCACGGCGACCGATATCCACGAATTGACACGCTTGCGCGCCGAAGCGCTACAGCGCGCAGGCACGAATTTTCACGAATTGGCCCGGCAGCGGCTCGGCAAAAGATAACCGCGGATTTCGCGGATTACGCGGATTGGAGATTGGCTTTGGCTCGGCCTTTTAACCGCGAATAAAACGCGAATCAGTTCGGCTTCAACGATTTGAACGACTTCAACGATTTCAACGGCCACAACGCTGATCGGTTTTCGATACCAATCTGTCTCCCAGAGCCAGGTATTCCAACCCGGAATCGGCGAGGACCTGGAGAGCGTCCACCGCGGTCATGACGATCGGGTAGCCGTGGAGGTTGAAGGAGGTGTTGAGGACGCCTCCGATCCCGCTGAGCTTCTCGAACTCCGCGATGATCGCGTGGTAGCTCGGGTTCCATTCCTTCCTCAGCACCTGGGGACGCAGCGTCTTGTCGTAGGGGTGGATGGCGGCGGCCAGCTCTTTCCTCGCCCGTTCCGTGGTGTCGAAGCTGTTGATCATGTAGGGGGCGTAGTGATTCTTGGGGTTGACGATATAATCCCGGGCTCGCTCTTCGAGGATGGTGGCGGCGAAAGGCATCCAGAAGTCCCGCCCCTTGATCGCCTTGTTGATCCGCTCGACCACGGAGCGGTCGGAGGGGTCGGCGAGGATCGAACGGTTGCCGAGAGCGCGGGCGCCGAACTCCATCCGGCCCTGGAGAACGGCGACGATTTTGCCGGAGGCGAGGAGGCGGGCGATCTCAGCGGCGATCGAGTGCGGACGCTCGACCCGATATCTTCCGGAGGGAAGGCCGGCGAGCGCCCGGTCGATCTCCGCCGCCGCGCACTCCGGCCCCCAGTAGACGTCGCCGAGGGGAGGGATCTCCCCTTCCCCGTCGCGGCGGTGCCAGGCGTAAGCCGCGCCGATCGGCGTCGATTCGTCGCCGGAGCTGGGGAAGATGAAGAGCTCGTCGACCTCGTCGAGCTCCAGGATCCGCTTGTTGGCCTTGACGTTCATGAAGACGCCGCCCGCGCAACAGACCCTGCGGATCCCGGTCGCCCGGACGCAGGCCTGAGCCCACTCCGCGATCAGGTCCTCGGTCGCCTTCTGGAAGGCCCCGGCGATCACGTCGAAGCGGATCCGGCGCAGGTTCTTCTCCATCCAGGACTCGGCTCGGTGGAGGTCGAAGGCGGAGGCGAAGACGAGCGGGCGGGCGGGGTCGAGGCGGATGATCGAGCGGATTCGGCCGTAGAGGCCGCTGAAGTATTTCTCCTGGGCGTAGGGGGCGAGCCCCATGATCTTGTACTCGTGTTCCAGCGGGGTCATCCCCAGGTAGCGGGTGAGCGCGCTGTAGAGGACGCCGAGCGAGGCGGACATCGGCGTGGCGGCGATGCGCTCGATGCGATCAGCGCGGGCCACCGACACGGTGGCGGCGTAGAAGTCCCCTTCCCCGTCGAGCGTGAGGACCAGGGCGTCGCGGCCCCGGAAGGGGGAGCCGAAATAGGCGGAGTGGGCGTGGGCTTCGTGGTGGTCGCAGGGGACCACTTTCTCCGGCCCGACACCGAGGAAGCGGGCGATCTCCGCTCTCTGGCGCGAGGCGAAGCGGCGGCCAAATGTCCGCATGTAGGACCGGTAGAGCGATTCCTCCAGGCGGGCGACCGGCGGCAGACGGCAGCCGATCCCCCGCAGAAGCTCCCGGGCCAGGTAGGCCGGGGAGACCGCGCCGGCCCGGGCGACCATCAGCTGGGGGGGGAGGTAGAGAAAGTTGGTGGAGACACGGGCGATGGAGTCGGGAGAGATAGTGTAATCGTCGATGAAATGCCTGAGCGCGCGCGCGGGGAAGCCGGCGTAGTTCTTGATCCGGTTGAAGCGCTCTTCGCTGACGCAGGAGAGAACCTTCCCGTTCCGAAGGAGCGCGGCCGTGGCGTTATGGCCGATGCTGAGGCCGATGTAGTATTTTCCGTTCACTGCTCTCTCCACAAGAAATGCGCCCAGTGCCAGACAGAGACGCTGCCCTAAGCTACCGAAGTCGATAGGTAAAGGAGAAGATGTGGGTTTGGTAGATGGGTCAGGTTGATGGTGCGGCCCGTCTCACCACTAACCTAACCCATCTACCAGTCCCACTTCCTGACCATAACCCATCAACCTTTTCCAAGAAAATAGGCGAAACCAACCCGGAAGCGAAGGAAATACATGCCCAGGGCGAGATCCGGCCGGCGGAGGAGACGCCGCCATTTTCCTTTTTCGACGAAGACCCCCCCCAAGCGGTAAACCCAGCCGAACTGGCGGCGGATGATCGGGTCATTCTCGCCCCATTTGCGCCGATAAGCGGCGAAGCCGCGACTGTAGTATAGCTTCTTTTCGAGATAGCGGCCCAGATCGAAGGGGGACTCATCGTGATAAAGGGGAGCGCGCAGAACGCCTCGCGGCCCCGACTCCCCGATCCGCCGGTCAAAGTCCCAGTCTTCGGGCCCGTTCAAGGACTCGTCGAAGCCGCCGAGGGCCAGCGCGGTCTCGCGCCGGACGCAGCGGACGGCATCGATGCAGCTGCCGGTGTAGAAGCCGCGCTCAAAATCCCTCACCCGCGTCCACCAGGACCGGCCGACCACGATCTCGGGCACGTAGATCCCCACCCAGCCCGAACGGTCGCCCTCGCTCACGCACTCCCCGACCACGCCGTCGCTCAGTCTCATGTCGGCGTCCAGGTAAAGGACATACCTTCCCTGAGACAGGGAGATTCCGAGATTGCGCTGGGCGCTTCGCTCCGGCCCCCGGTCGTGGACCAGGGGGGTGAAGCGACGGGCGATCTCCTTGGTGGCGTCGGAAGAAGCATTGTCGACCACGATGGTCTCGATCCGCTCGGCGGGATGCGTCTGCCTCCGGACGGATTCCAGGCAGGCGGGGAGATTTTTCTCCTCGTTGCGGGTGGTGACGATGACGGAGAGGTCGATGGCGGGCATGGCGTTCAGCGCCTCTGGAGCGGGCCGGGCTGGTCAGACCGGTCGGACGGGTCGGACCGGTCCGACCCGTTTGACCGGGGCAGCCGCAGCATGGCCAGAGAGACCCCGAAAGTCACCACCGCGAAGACGGCGACGGTCCGCACCACCGCGGCCAGGGAGGGGTGGCGGAGCCAGATCACCGCCGCTTCCGCGGCGGCAAGGACCAGGACGGGGACGGCCACCGCCGTGCGGCGGACAGCCAGATGGTACATCAGGGTTATGCTGGCAAGCGCGTAGAAGCTCATGGCCAGGGCGAAGAAGCCGACCAGGGGAATCGATCCTTCCTCGGCCCGTCCGGCGAGGATCCGTAGCGTCGTCTCGGGAAAAAGGGCGCAGGCGGCGGTGCAGGCGCCGCAGATCGCCCCCGCGATCAGGATCCCCTTGAAGAGAAGATGCCCGGAAGACTCCCGCCGGGCCTGGGCGGAGGTGGCCTTGGGAAAAACCACCAGCGAGATCGCCCCCGGGAGAAAGAGGATGATCATCCCGACCATCTGGGCCAGCGAATAGTATCCCGCCTGCTCGGGTGTGAAGAAACGCTTGACCAGGAAGATATCGATCGTGGTCAGGGCCCAGAAGGAGCCGAGCACGACGCTGGTGGGGACGCAGTATTTTATAACGGGGACAAGGCTCACCGGCGGCGCGGATGGGGAGGCGGGCGGCCAGCGGACGATGTTCCTCGTCATGACGATCGCGGCGGCGACCAGGATGAAAAGGGAACCGGCAACGAAACCGGCGAGCGCGCCGAAGATCCCTGTCCCGGCGAGGACCAGGGCGGTTCCCAGCGCCAGCTTGGCCAGCGGGGAGGCAGCGGCGATAGCGGCCAGGGCCGTGAATTGTTGGGTCCCCTGGAGAACGGCGGAGGGGACGGCCGCGGCAATGGCGAGGGAGAGGAGTAAACCCACCAGCGCCACATAGCCCGGCCTCTCCAGGCGGAAGAAAGAGGAGATCGGCGCGGCGGCAACCCAGAAGAGGACGAGGATCAGCGCGGCGAAGATGAGCAGGCGGAACTGGGAGCGCCGGACCAGGGACCGGGCTCCCCCATAGTCTCGAAGGCTCACCCGCTCGGCTATGAAGCGGGTAAAGGCGGGCTGAAAGGGGGAGAGAAACTGAACCGCCACGGCCAGGAAGGAGATAAGCGTATTGAAGACACCGTACTCCCCCACCGAGAGGAGGCGGGCCATGGCCAGGCGGTAGAGAAGGTTGAAGACGTCGCCCAGCTTGGTTCCGGCCAGCGTGATCGCGGAGTGGAGAAGGAAGTCATCCTTATTCCATTTCGATATTTTCTTCCGGAAAATCTCGAAATGGAATTTCATTGCTTCCGGAAATCTTTGATATGGGAAACGACTTTTCCCGCCGCCCGCAGGAAATAGCGGACGTCATCCGGGCCGCGGATGGAGAGGGCTTTGCGCAGAAGAAAGAGGGGGTGAAAAGCGGTGGCATACAGCTTGCGGACGAGCTTGAGCAGTTCCTCCGCCGGGAAGGGGATCTTCATCACCGGGCGGGTCATGTCGAAATCGGACCAGTCCGCGCTCTCCAGCCAGCTGTTCTCCCGCGCTTCACGGTAGAGGTCCGTCCCCGGATAGGGAACCACCAGGGAGGCCTGCAGGCTATAGGCGAAACCGGATTTGAGGAGATACTGGCCGAGCGCCAGCGTCTTCAGGGCCTGCTCGTAGCTCTCCCAGGGATAGCCGAACATCAGGGTGACATGGGGATAGAGACCAGCCTGACGGGCCATCTGGCAGGACTCGATGATCTCCCCCACTTTCAGATTCTTGTGGAGCCGGTCCAGGGTCTCCTGGTTCCCGCTCTCCACGCCGAAGAGGAGAAGGCGGAAGCCGGCCTTCTTCATCAGCAGGTAATCCTCGTTGGTGGCCGCCCCGAAACGGAAATTGCAGTCGAAGCCGATCGTGCGGTGGTAGCCGCGCTCGATCAGCCCGCGACAGAACTGGCGGAGCCAGCGCCCGGCGGCAAAAGTCCCGGCGTCGTCCATGATCTCCCGGACCGGGAGCGTGTCCGCGATCCGGCCGATCTCGTTGAGAACGTTCTCGACCGAGCGGACGCGGTATTTCGGATAGAGCGTCCGCCAGGAGCAAAAGGTGCACTGCCCCCACCAGCAGTCCCTCCCGCTCATCAGGTAGGTCCCGGGACGGCGCTTGTAGTTGCCGTTCTTCCAGGCATAGAGGTCCCAGTGGGTGAGTTCGCGATCGATAAAGGGGGCGGCGTCGAGATCATGGTCGAGACGGAAGGGGCCGGTG
>CAZKCI010000044.1:0-54754 GCA_964551475.1 uncultured bacterium
GATAACCCGACAGAAGGTCGGGGTCCCACAATCCATAAAGGTTCTCTTCCGTTTCGTGTGGGTTGATTCGCGGATTCGGACGCCCCTTCGGGGCAGTTCATATATTGGCTCCGGATAACGCTAGTCGAAAGGTGAAGATAATCGGGATGGATACGTTCTGGAAGTTTTGGACAACTTGCGTCCGATCGGACAGAGAGTGTCCAACTTTGCGCTATCAGGTTTGGACAACTCGCGTCCGATCGGACAGAGAGTGTCCAACTTTACGGTATCGGATTTGGACAACCCGTGTCCGATCGGACACGAGTTGTCCAAATGGGCTCTCTTTCATTTTGCGTGGATCGATGTTGGTGGAGAAAACGCCGCCGCCCCCCAAGAGGCGTTCGACTCTTAGCGACCGGTCTGTGAATGACCCACACAAAATGGAAGAGAGCCACTAAAAAAAATGAGGCATGGGGTGTGAGGTAGACCGTCAAGGCCGCCCCATACCCCATGCCTCATTTATTTTCCTTCAGCCTTCAGTCTTCAGCCTTATTCCCTCAGCAGGCTCATCGGCAGTTGGTTCCGCACGCCGATCCCGATCGTCGAGTGGCCGGCCTTCCAGTGGATCCCTCCGGTGGGCGGAGAGTCCCAGTACATCGCCCGCTCCACCACGATCGGGACCCGGTCCTCGGTCTCGGCCACCTTGGAGGAGATCGCGGACGAGGAGATGACGTCGTTGACCCTCAGCGTATAGCGGGTGTGGGGAGGGATCGACCGGCGGACTTCGGTCTGGACGCCGAAGTCGCCCATGAAGGTGATCTTCACCCGCGCCGTATCGGTCTGGTTGGGGTTGGCGATCATCAGGTACTCGTCGAAGATGGTGGTCGACCCTTCCGGGAGGAACCAGAGCGGGGCGGGGTGGATGAGGCCGATCGTCCCGTGGCCGCCGGCCCAGTGGTAGCCGGCCGCGTCCCAGTAGGTCGCATGTTCGACGAAGATGTTGACGCCGTTGCGCGATTCCACCTCCGCCGAGAAGCCGGGGACCGATCCCAGGATGAAGTTGGTCCAGATGGTGTAGCGGGAGTGCGGCGGGATGGTATGGTCGTGGATGGTCTCCTTCCCGCGATAGTCCATGAAGGTGACACGGACGTCGGCCGACTCGGTCAGCGAGGGGTTCTGGACCAGGATGAAGTGGTCGAAGATGTGCGTGGCCCCTTCCGGGATGTACCACTTGGTCGCGGTCTCGGTGATGCCCAGGCTCGCGTGCCCCTCGACCCACTCGATGTAGCGGGCGGGGTCCTCTTCCTCCCAGGTGTCCCAGTACATCGTCCGCTCCGCCGCCACCGGGATTCCGTTGAGGACGTCGACCGTGGTGGAAATCCCGGCCTGGGAACCCACCACATCGTTGGCGTAGACCGTCCAGTTGCTCCGAGGCCCCACGGACTTCTCGACCGTCCAGGTCTGGGCCTGCTCGTTCATGAAGGTCACGCGGACCTGGGAGGAGTTGAAGGGATCGGGGTTGAGGACGTGGATGAATGTGTCGAAGACGTGTGTGGCCCCCTCCGGCAGGTACCAGAAGAGGTTGGTGGTGTTGTTCCCCACCGAGTTGTTCCCTCCGCACCAGGTGTAGCCGCCCGCGTCCCAGTACATCGAACGCTCGACCATGATGATCCGGTCGGTCGAGTCATAGATCATCATGGATATGGAATCGTTGGCCGCGCAGCCCGGCTTGCCGTTGACCTTGATCGTGTGGCGCGACTCGGGCGGGATGCGGATGTCCTCGCGGTAGAGCGGCCCGGTCTCGTCCACGTAGGTGATCTCCACCGGCGCGGTCTGGGTGGTGGGATTGGTCACCTGGACATACTCCTCGAAGTTGATCGTCTGGGAGACCCACGGCCCCGGGCGGATCTGGGTGGCCCCGGCGGCGAGATACCAATAGGCATAGGAGGGCGTCGGAGAGGGGGAGGGCGAGGCGGTCGGCGTGACGGTGATCGTCGGCGTGGGCGTCACCGACGGCGTGGGCGTCGTCCAGTAGGCCTGGAGATACTGGGTGGCCGTGGTATGCATGAACCAGTTGGACCACCAGGTCTGGTCGGGGCGCGTCCCCCAGGACCACTGCGCATTGTACCAGGTGTTGTCGGGGAAGCCGGAGAGGGGCTGCCAGGCGCCGGAGGAGTAGCCGATGCTGTAGTAAGTGTTCGGTGTGTGCAGGATGAGATAGCTGTGTCGCAAGGGGTCGCGGTAGTAGAAGTCGATCTGGAAGGGCGTGGGCGACGGCGAGGGGCCGTGTATCGGCGTCGGCCAGCAGGACTCCAGCCACTGGGTCGCGCTGGTGTGCATGAACCATCCCGACCAGCAGGTCAGAGTCCCGAATGTCCACTGGGCGTTGTAGCGCATGTCGTCGGGCATCCCGAAGATCTCCTGCCAGGTGTCGGTGGCCCAGCCGATGGAGTAATAGGTGTCCGGTGTCCAGAGGTAGAGGAAGGAGGAGTTGGCCAGGTCGCGATAGTAGAAATCGATCTGGAAGGGTGTCGGCGTGGGGGTCTTGTACCCGTAAGGGGTAGGGGAGGGAGTGGGCGTCTTGAAGTTGTAGGGGGTAGGCGTGGCGGTTTTGTAGCCCTCGGGAGTCAGCGTTGCGGTCGGACCGATGGGTGTCGGCGGCGGCGACACGGGAGGCGGCGTCATCGGCGTCGGCGTCGGCGTCGGCATCCGGGGGGTCGGGCCGTGCGGCGTGATCGGCGGCGGCGTCATCGGAGTCACCGTGGGCGACGGTGTCGCCGAGCGGCTCGGCACGACGGTCGGCGTAACAGACGGTGTGGGCGAGGGCGTGGCGGTCGCGGTCGGCGACGGCGTCGGCGTCACTGTCGGCGACGGCGTAGGGGAGGGCTGGGCGAGGGGCTCGTGGACGCCGATTTCAAAAGCCTGCTGGGGGGGGAGGATGATCGGATTCAGGGGCCCCGGGCAGACGGTCTGGGGACGGCTGGTCCCGTCCAAATCGTAGCCTCCGGCCTTGGGGTAGTCCCCGATGCAGAGCAGCGGGGAAGTCCAGTGGATGTGGTAGTTCCCCGCGGACTGGTTGGTGAAGACCGGGTCGGCCGAGAGGTTGCCGTTGACGCCCGCGTAGTCACCGTCTTCGATGTCGCAGTAGCGGACCATGCCGGTCTGGGTACCGAAGAGCTCGTCCCCGTTCGACCAGAGGATGGTGTTGGCGAGGGCGACTTGGTCCTCGGGAGCGGCGAGGTAGACGCCGCCCTGATCGTCAGTCCCGCGGTTGTCGGCGATGGTGCAGTTGACGATGTCGGGATAAGCGAAGTTGGAGCAGTAGATCGCGCCGCCGAAGCCGGCCGGCCCGGTCGCGGTGTTGAAGGCGATGATGCAGTTCGAGATGAAGGGGGAGGAGGCGTAGCAGAGAATCCCCGCTCCGGGGCCTTCGACCGAAGCGTTCCGGATGGTGAACCCGTCCACCAGGGCGTTGACCACCCCGTTGAAGATCAGGCCCCGCCCGCCTGAGGCGTCGAGGATGGTGGCGGCGGCGTACTCGCCCAGGAGCGAGAGTCCCTCCTTCATCACCAGGTTCTTCTCCGCGTAGGTCCCCGGTCGGACCAGGATCACGCGCGGAGGATAGGACTGCGGGCTGTAGGCGGCGATCGCCGCTCCGATCGAGGTGTAGTCGGCCCAGCCGCTCTGGGCCACGACCACGGTCTGGGGCGACCAGGATTCGGTGGGGTCGGTGTCGAAGCGGTACTCCATCCAGTTGTTCACACGGTCGTCGTCGGGGTCTCCACCCGCCCCGTTGACCAAAAAGTAGAAGCCGTCGTCGCAAGGGTCGAGGAGGTAGTCATTCTCCCAACCGTCCGGCATCCCGTCGTTGTCGGAGTCCCAGTCGAGGAGGTTGACGATCCCGTCCCCGTCCCAATCGTAGTTCCAGGTCGTGTGGGCGCCCGACGGGAAGAGGAGGTTGTGCTGGATGTTCCAGTAGTCGACCTCCTCGCCGTCGCCACCCAGACCGTCGGCGTCGGTATCGAAAGCTCCCGGATCGGTCAGATAATAGTAAACCTCCAGGCCGTCAATCAGGGCGTCGGTGTCGGAGTCGCCGTCTATCACGTTGACCAGGTAGTCCCCATCGTCGTCGGAGTCCCAGCGGTGAGGGTTGTTCGGGTTGTCCGGCCAGACAGTGTCATGGATCGTGTTCCAGTAGGACACCTCGTCCGAATCGGTAAGGCGGTCGAAGTCGGTGTCGGCGTTCAGGGGATCGGTCAGGTAGTAATACTCCTGGCTATTGATCAGCCCGTCCGGCTCCTGGTCGAGTGCGGGGTTCTGCCCGGTCGCGCCGAAGTAGCTCATCTCCCACCAGTCGGGGAGCGTGTTGTAGTCAAGGTCGACGAACTCGTCGGTCCCGATGTCGTAGTAGTTCCTCCCCGGAATGCCGAGACCGATGGCTGGAACAGACAGGTAGTTCCAGCGGGGGTCGCCCTCGAAATCCCGGATCATCGTCCGCCAGGAATGGCCGGCGTTGATCGCGGGCGAGGCGGCGTTTACGTGCAGATATTTCTGGGGATCGAGGGGGGCGCTGTAGCGGTGGTAGAAGTTCGGCTCGAGCGAGATGTTCCCGTTGAAGCCGGCCCCGTCCCCATCCTCGATGTCGCAGGCGAAGAGCTGGTTCCAGGCAACTCCCTGGAGGTCGTCCCCGTTTCCCCAGAGGATGGTGTTGTAGATCAGCGGGATCCCGCTAGCGACGTAGATCCCCCCGTAGTTGTTGTAGCCGGTGTTCCCCACGATCGCGCAGTCGGCGATCAGGGGCGAGGAGTTGACGGCGAGATTCATCGCCCCGCCCCGTCCGGTGCCGGCGCTGACGTTCCGGTAGAGGACCAAGTTGGAGAGCGTGGGGCTGGAGTTGGAGAGGTAGATGCCCGCCCCGGGGCCGCTGACCCGGCAGTTGCGGATGACGAACGAGTCGATCTTCGCGATGCCGACGTTGAAAATGATGAAGCCCCGTCCCAAGCTCTGGCCGTCCAGGATGGGCATCCGCGGATGGGTCCCGAAGAGGGCGATCCGGTCCCGCTCCAGCTCCAGGTTGCGCTCGTAGTAGACGCCGGAGGTCGCGAGGAGGATCACTGGGACGGAGGTTCCGTTCGCCCAGTCCAGGCCGTTTTCCAGGGAGGTGAAGGCGTTGGGCCAGGAGGTCCCGTTGCCGGCGCCGGTCGCGAGGCGATCGATGTAGCGGGTGATCGGCGAGGCGGGGTCGACTGGGCTGGTCCCGAAGTAGTATTCCTCGACGTTGTTCAGGCGGTCGCCGTCGGGGTCGCCCACGCCGCCGTTCGAGATCTCGAACTGGCCGTAATCGGCCGGGTCGAGCCCGTAGAAGACCTCCCAGCCGTCGGGACAGCCGTCGCCGTCGGAGTCGGGATCGAGGAGGTTGACCAGTCCGTTCCCCCCGCCGTAGTTGATGTCGTCGTCCCAGCGCGCCCAGGAGTGGCTGTTCCAGTAGGCGACCTCGCTCCCGTCGTTGAAGTTGGCGTTGTAGCCGTCGTCATCGGTGTCCGGGTCGAGCGGGTCGGATGTGAGCGTCGAGTAGGGGCTGTTGGTGTAGTAGTAGATCTCCCATCCGTCCAGGAGGCCGTCGTAGTCGGTGTCGGGGTCGAGGGCGTTGGTCCCATAGTCGACCTCCTCCCCGTCGCTGAAGGCGTCGAAGTCGGTGTCCGGGTTGGCCGGGTTGGTGTAGTAGTAGTATTCATCGATGTTGATCAAGCCGTCCTCATCGGTGTCGAACTGGTAACCTTCACCCAGGTGTCCGAAGTAGACATTCTCCCAGTAGTCGGGGAGGTAATCCATGTCCTGGTCTACGTATTCGTCGGCCCCGATGTCGTAGTAGGCAAATGGCCCTCCTCCCGCGTCGGGCACGAGCGGGTCGTCCCAGCGCCCCTCCTGGTCGTAGTCGAGCAGGGGGACTGTCCCGCCGGACCAGCCCCGGTTAATGTTGGGTGAGAAACCGTACATGTTCGAGACCAGGTGGAGGTCGTAGATGAACTCGCGGTTCCCCCACCAGGCGATCTTGTAAAAGCGGGGGTTGCGGCTCAGGCTGTTCAGGTCCTGGAAGGAAGCGGCCTGCCAGTCGGCCAGTGTGGGGCGGATTCCTCCCCAGTCTCCGACCGCGGCGCCTTCGCTGGCGTAGAGGTTGTCCCAGTTGGTCGAGGTGGTCGGCTGGCTGGTCCCGTCCGCTCCCAGGCAAGTCTGGCCCGTCCCGGCCGACCAGAGGCTGTTGTTGTTGAGGAGGGTCGCCGTGGAGGAGGAGAGGTAGATGCCATAAGACCCGTTTCCGTAGGCGGAGTTGTTGAGGACCCAGCTCGTCGCCGCGCCGTTGAGGAGAATCCCGTACTGGGTATTGAGCCAGGTGAATGTGTTCTGGATCCGGTTGGAGAAGCCGGTTGTTTCGAATCCGGCGACTCCGTTCTCATAGGCGGAGCAGGAGTTGGCCGTGTTGTGGTCTCCTTCGAGCAGGAGCCCTGACCCGCCCGCGCCGGTGAAGTCGATCCCCTGGACCAGGAAATAGCTGCCCTGGACATCGAGAAGAGAAGAAACCGCCCCGTCGCCCGAGATCACTGGGCGCCCGTTGTAGTCCTGGATGACGATGGGCATGGCCGCCGTCCCGGAGTGGACGTCGGTGACCACGATCGGGGCGGTGAGGCCGTCCCACGCGCCGGCGGTGTTGACGTAGATCCGGTCTCCCTGCTCCAGCGTGTAGCTGTCGAGAACGTCCCTGAACTCCTCGGGGTTGTTGACGATGAAGACCGCGGCGGTCCGGAATGTCCACCAGGAGCCGGGGGCGTCGGTGTCGCCGAAAAAGGCGGAGACGTTGGGCAGGTCGGCCGTGTCCCGGGCCTGGACTTGCCAGTAGTACCAGGTCCGGTTGTCCAGGCCGCTCACGGGCCAGGCGGCCTGAGCCAACCAGCCGGAATTGATGGAGGAGGAGGAAGAGAAGGAGGGCGAGGTATCTAGGCGGAAGTAATAGGGAGAGGAGTGGAGGCCGGCGAGGGCGTCGATCGCGCTGGCCGCTGTCAATGTCAGGCTTACGTCGTGGCCGACGGAACCGTTAGCCGGGGAGATGCAGCCGACGTTGACCGGAGGGCTGTTGTCGATGATGAAGCGCCCGCTGGAACTCGAGACCCCCGGATCGGAGTCGTCAGCCACGCGGACCTGGTAGGTGGCTCCATCGGGGGAGGCGGAGGTGTCCCAGGAGGGAAAGGTGAGAGCGTCCCAGGCGATCCCGGCGGCGATCGAAGACCACGCCGATCCATCGATCGAATAGGAGAGGTTGACCGTGTCCCCTCCGCCCCAGCCTTCCCCGACCGGAAGCCAGGCGAGGTCGTGTTCGCCGCTCCACTTCTCGTTCCCGGCCGCCCCCCCGTAGGGATTGATCAGGAAGAGAGAATCGAGCGAGGATCGGGAAGCCTCGGCGGTTCCGCCGTAAGCTCCCTGGTTGATCCTTCGCCCGTTCGGCTCGGTTTCCAGCCCGTAGTCGTCATAGGGGCTTCCGGAATTCAGGGAAGGGCTTTCGGCGGCGTCGGCCGTCCAGGACCCGAAATGATAGGAGCCTTCGGTGGACTCGGGATGAAAATCGTCGTCCGCGCCGTTCCGCCCGCCCAGGATCCCGTCCGCGCCGGAGGGGTTCGCAAAAAGGGGATCGGCGCTCAGGCTGTGGGAGTCCCGGCGGCTGGCGATCTGCCACTCACCCAGGGTGAAGTGCGCCCCCCCCCACCATCCGACTCCGCCCCCCGCGTTGGTGTAGATGTTATTGAAGTCGGAGAAATGGCCGGAGGTGTTGAGGAAATAGAAACCGTACCCCGTCCCCGTCGCCCAGGCGGTGTTGTTCTGAACCGTACAGTTGGGCGCGTCGATGGTGAGCTCGCGGACGATGTTCCCGTAGAATGTGTTGTTCCGGACCGCCGCCGGCTGTCCGCTGAATCCGGCGCCGCTCAGGAGGTTGGCGTAGACCAGGTTGTTTCGGAACACGGCGGAAGAGTTGGAGAAGGTGGCCCCGGATCTCATGTTGGAATAGATCGCGTTGCCGTCGACACTGGCCGCATTTGAATCGGAGATAACCAGGCCCGCGAAGTTGAGGAAGACGGTATTTCCGTTGACGGAGAGGCCCGGGCAGCCGGTAACCTGGACGCCGGCATAGTTGGTCCCGATCCCCTGGTATCCGTAGTTTTTTTCGATCCTATTTCCGGACAGGGCGAGGCCGGCGCAGTTGTCAAATTGAATTCCGCTGGCGATGTTCCCGGAAACAACGCTGTCGGCGATGGTGAAGTAGGAGCCGCCCAGTCCCCGAATCCCGGCCCCGCCTCCGGTCGCCGCCCCGGCGCCGCTCTGCCCGTTCCATTCGATGGCTGAATTCCCGAGCAGGATATGGCTGGCGTTCTCGGATCGGACCCCGTAGTCCAGGTTGTCGGCCAGTGTCAAACTTTCCAGGTCCAGATATTGGGCCCGGTTCAGATAAAGCCCGGTGTTGATGGCGGCATTCCCCGGCAGGAGCGAACGGTTGGGCGATCCGACCAGGGAGACCGCCGCGGCCGCGCCCCCGGAGTCGGGAAGCCCGATCTCGACTGTGGCCGCGAGCGGGTAGATCCCGGTGTCGATAAAGACGGTATCCCCCGGCTCCAGGTTCGCCAGGTCGATCAGATTATTCAGAGTTCGCTTGGGGCGGTTGGGCAGAGCCCCGCTGTAAGAATCACTCCCCGTGGCGCTGGTATAGACATCGCCTACGAGGCTGGTGTCGTTGACCCAGTAGTTCGTCCCCGGCGCCCCGGGAGAACGGGAGGCTTGGTAGGTGTTCCCGTAGGCCCCCAGGTTGATCCGCCCCCCCTTGGGGGAGGATTCGTAGGCGCAAGAGAAGGAGGGATCGCCCGCGTCAATGCAGGGCCAGGTTAGGTTGTCGTCGCTGTCGGTCCACGTCGCCCAGGCAACCCAGCGCCCGGCCGGGCTTTGCAAATGGTAGTCCCCGGCGACGGGAGCGAAGAGGGGGTCCAAACTCAAACTGCTGCCGTCCTGGAGGGAGGCCGCCCTCCAGGATGCCAGGTCGGTGATATCCCCGCCCCAATAGCCCAGGAAAGCCGGGGCGGGCCCCAGGAGGTCGTTGTAGTCGGAGACGAAACCGTTCTGGCTCGCCCCGTCAACGTAGATCCCATACGCGCTGGTCGCCGCCGCCCAGAGGATATTGTTGCGCAGATAGCTATGGGGGGCGCTCTGGCAGATGATTTCTCCCAGGCCGTTGTTATAAGAGGTGGCATTGACCACACGGTTCCCCTCGCCCCCGTCCAGTGTCGTGCCCGCCCCGGCGTTGGCATCGAGGACGAAGTTGAGGAGGGTGTTGGCGTTTCCCGTGATCAAGCAGCCATCGCCCCCATTGCCCCACGAGCGTCCGCGGCGAACGGTGTTATTATCCCCCGGGACGAGCAGACCCGCCCCCGTGGCCCGGGTGAAGCTGATGTTGTCGATCTCGATGAAATCCCCGTCCAGAACCAGGCAGTTGCCGATCAGGTTGCTCCCATCCAGGATCACCCCCGCGCCGGTCCCCGCGATGCGGACCGGGGAGTAGCTCGACCCCGAGTCCGGCGCGGAAACCGCCAGGGGAGAGGCGAGGACATAGGTCCCGGGACTGACGTATATGGTGTCCCCGGGTTCGAGATCCCGGTTGGCCAGGATCCAGCGCAGGCCGGTGGTGGCGCTCTCGATATTAAGGGCCTGATGGACGGCGGAGGTGGAGAAGACCCCGTAGCCGCCGGTGTCGGCGGAAAACCCGCAGAAGACGCTTTCGTTGAAGATCTCGTCCCGGGCTTTCACCCGCCAGTAGTATGTTGTCCCGGAGGACAGGCTGGGTGTCCACATGGACCAGGGGACCCAGCCGGAGTTGATCAGCCCCGGCGAGGCGAAGGCCGGCGAGGTGGCGACCTGGAAGTAATAGGGGAGGGGGTGGAGCCCGACCAGGGCGTCTCCGGCGTTCAGCGCCCTCAGGGGGACATACGCCGGCAGCCCCGTATCCGCATTTTCGGGCAGGAAACAACCCACGCTAAACGGGGAGGTGTTGTCGATGGTGAAGGTCCCGGACCCGGCCCGGAGGCCGTCCGGCTCCCGGACCGAGATTTGGTAGTTGGATCCGTCGCCGGCCGCGGACAAGGTGGACCAGTTCGCATAGAGCTGGCTGGGATATGTTTCGGTGGCGATGGTGAAAAATGAGGTTCCGTTCGTGGTGTATTCCACTATCAGGATATCCCCCGGTACCCAGGCTTCTCCTACCGCCAGCCAGCGGATATCGTGGATCCCGTTCCACTTTTCCCCGCCGACCGGCTCTACCATCGCCAGTGTCTTGAGGTCGGCCAGGGAAGCCTGGGAAGTGCCCCCGTAAGACCCGATGTTGATGCGCCCTCCGTTGGGCTCCGGCTCGAGCGTGTAATCGCTGCCGGCGGGTTGGAAGACCCGGGTCCCGGCCGGGAAGGTCGCGTCCACGTCGGAGGCTCCGACCAAAAGATTTCCGGCCTTCCCGGTGTAGGAGGTGAAGTCACCTTGGATGTCCGCGGTATCGGTCTGGTCGAGGAAGTTGGAGGCGTCGGTGAGCTCCAGGAAGGTGGAGGAGGGAGAGATCGGCTGGGCGAGGTAGGAGTCGGCGGTGTAGATCTGGCCCAGGTTCAGGCCGGGGCTGGCGCTGAAGTCGGGTGTCCAGAGGCCGTCGTGGTAGCTTCCGAGCGGGGACTGGAGATGGAAATCGCCGTTTCCGGGATCGACGAACATCGGGTTGAAGTTGAGGCTGGCTCCATCCTGACCGCTCGCTGTCTTCCACTGGTCGAAGGTCGTTCTTTTTCCTAGCCAATAGCCGATGTCCGCCCCGCCGGTGGCATAGAGGATGTTATAGTTGGAGGAGGGCTGGCCGAGGGAATCGACGTAGATGGCATACGCGCCTGTTTGGGTCGCCCAGAGAACGTTGTTGGCGATGATGTTGCCCTTGGATGGGGACGACACCTTGAGTTCGCCGCCATTCTGGTAGCAGGTGTTGTTTATGACCATGCTGTTGGGACACTCATTCTCCAGGAAGATCCCAGAACTGGTGTTGCCATAGGCGGTGTTGTGGGCGACAGTCGGTCTGCTCGATCCGGAAACATACAATCCCGGTCCCGCGTTAGAGTAAACCGTGTTCCCAGTAATGACACCTCGATTGCAGGCATTGATGGACATCCCGCGCGCGTTTCCCAGCGCGGTATTGTTCTGGAAAAATCCTCCTTGAACCAGCCCGGCGTATAGCCCCGTCCCCTGGTTGGATTCAATGCGGTTATCGCTCACGAGGTTATTGCCGGAGAGGTTGTAGAGATATGCCCCTCTTCCGAGATTTGCGAAGGCCGTGTTGCCTCGCAGGGTGGCCGAGATCAAGTTGATCAGACTGAAACCGTCAGAACTGTTGTGACTGGCAATATTGTCCTCCAGGAGTGCTCCTCTTCCTCCCCAGAGGTAGACCCCCGAACCGAAGTTGTAGGACAGGACATTCCCTTTCAGGATGAGATAGGAACCATTGGCGTTGACGGCATTGGCGCCGCTTCCCCTGATGATTGAGTTGCTGACGGCGCAGCTGGGGGAACTGGCTATGGACAGGGCGTTCCCGGAGGCGTTGAAAATCCAGATCCGGTCCAGGCTGATGTAGCTTTTATCCGCGATGGACAAGCATGTAGAGAGAACTCCCTCGATGTCCAGGATGGAGGTGTAGGGTGATCCGGCGATGGTGATCGGTTGACCCGCAGTTCCCGCGGCGGGAACGCTGATGGTCGAGGTGGTCGAGTAAAGGCCGGTATCGACATAGACAGTGTCCCCCGGGAGCATCGTGTGGTTGGTGAATACCGCCCTGAGGGAGCTAAGGGGTGAAGCGGGGCTCATCCCGTCGTGGTCCGGCCAGGGAAGGCCTCCGGTGGAGCAGTAGTAGTCCCATTCCGTGTCGGCGTCGTTGACATAGAAGTTGCGTCCGGACAGGGAAGGGGCGCGGGAGGCCTGGACGGTATTGCCGTAAGCTCCCAGGTTGATCCTCCCCCCGTTGGGAGCCGACTCCAGTGCGTAGATGGAGAAGGGGCTGCCCTGGTCAACGCCGGGAGAGGTCTGGGTATCGGTCGTCCAGCTTCCGCCGTCCCAGCGCCCACCCGTGGATAGGAGGTGGAAATCGTCCGGACCGGGGGCGAAGAGGGGATTGCGGTTAATACTGCTTTGGTCCTGGAAGCTGGCTCCCTTCCAGTCGGCGAAGGCGGCCTGGGTGGCGGAGTTCCAATAACCGATCGCTCCGCCGGAGGAGGAGTAAAGATCGTTGTAATCGGAGGAGAATTCGACTTGGCTCTCGCTGTCCACCCAAAGGGCGATCCTGCCTGCTCCGGAAGCCCAGAGGATATTGTTGAGGATCGAACAGTCGGCGGAGCCGACCCGATGGTAAGGAGCGGCCGGGACCTGGTCTTCCAGGAAAACCTCCCTGGTCCCGTTCCGGGCGCAGGTGTTGCTCTCGATCAGGGAATGCTGGGAGGTGTAGAGGTGAATCCCGGCCAGCGCATTGTCATACACCCGCATGTTCTTGACCGTGATGTAGCTCCCAGTCGCCTGGATCCCGTCCCCCCCGTTCAGGTAGCTTGCTCCTCCGGTCAGGGTGTTGTGGTCGCCCGTGATCAGAACGCCGCTGGAGAGGGCGTTGGTGAAGACGAAGTTCTCGATTAGGAAATAGTCGCCGCTTAGAACCAGGCAGTTGTTATGGACGCCGCCGGCATCGAGGATAACCTCTCCTCCGTAGCCGACTATCCTGACCGTCGCGTCGCCGGAACCCTGATCGGACTCGCCCAGTTCCAAGGGTTCGCTGAGGGTATATGTCCCCGCATCGACATAGACGATATCGCCGGGATTGAGCGCAACGTTGTCCGCAATCCAGCGCAGACCCACGGTCTCGCTCTCGATGTCGAGAGCGTGGTAGACGCCGAGCGTCCGGAAAGACCAGCAGGTTCCGACCGCGTTGGCGTCGCCGCAGAAGCCCCGCTCGTTCACCGGGTCGGCGTCGTCTCGGGCATTGACTCGCCAATAATAGGTGGTGTTGGGCTGCAGGGCCGCGTGCCAGGTGGGCAGCGCCCTCCAGCCCGAGTTTTGACGGTTAGGGGAGTTGAAGAAAGGTGTGGTGTCGATCTGGAAGTAGTAGGGATTGGCATTGAGTCCGGCCGGCGAGTCGCCGGCGCTGAGAGCGGTCAGCGTGGTGGAAAGCGGCTCCCGGAGACTCCCATCGGCGGGGAGGCGGCAGCCGACGTTGGTCGGCGGGGTGTTGTCTACGATGCAGAAACCGCTGATGTCTTCAGTGAAGAAGGCAGGACCAGTGGGGGAGGAGATCTTGACGCGGTAGTTGGTATTATCCCCGGAGGCCGAGAGGGTGTTCCAGCTCGAATATATGCCCGAGATGTAGGGGAGCCCCGCAGTGATCTCAAAGAAAGAAACCCCGTTGGTGGTGTATTCCAGACGGATTGTGTCCGATGGGAGCCAGCCGGATCCGCGAAAGGCCCAGATAATCTCGTGATTTCGGCTCCACTTCTCGGTTCCCCAGGGGCTGCCCAGGGGGGTGGAGATCGAGAGGGTCTTCATTCCCGAGCGGGAGGCCTCGGGGGTGTTGCCGTAAGCCCCGAGGTTGATCCTCCCCCCGTTGGGGGAGAGCTCTTGGCTGTAATCCGAGGCGGGCTCGCCCTTGTTCAGTCCCGGGCTGTAGCCCGCGACCATTTCCCACTTCCCGTCCAGGTATTTCCCTTCGGTGGACCGAAGGTGGAAATCCCCTCCGGCCGGGTTGCCGAAAAGAGGGTCGGCGGAGAAACCGTGACTGTCCTGGCGGGTGGCCAACTGCCAGGCGGAGAATGTGCTGCGCGAGGCTCCCCAGTATCCGATGGTGGCGCCGCTTAGGGCATGATAGAGGTTGTAATCGAGCGTGTGTCCGTGGTCGGCGGGGCTGGGATACTGAAAATACAAACCGGCGTTTCCTGTCCCCTCCGCCCAGAAGATGTTGTTGGAGAACCTCGCGTTAGAGGCATTGCTGGGGATGTACACGGCCCGGCTGGTGGTGCGGTAGAAGGTATTGTTCTGGAAGGCGAGATTCGTGCCGCCGTCCAGGTAGATCCCCGTTCCGGTTGTGTCCAGGATCAGGTTGTTGGCGAATTGGCAGTTGTTCAGCCTGTCCGCGGAGATCCCCGTGGAGGAGCAAATATTCCCGGAGATGGTTTGATTGCTGATGGTCGAGAGTCGGATGCTGCTGCTGCCGTTGCCGCGGATACTGTTATCCAGCACCGCCGTGGGACTCTGCAGACAGGAGATCCCATATCCAGAGTTGGAATTGGACGCATTTCCCTCGACTGTGTTGGATCCGCCGACCGCGTAGAGATATATCCCGTGACCCGAATTTAACAGGGAGGTATTCCTGCTGATTCGAATGCTTGACCCTTGATAGATAAAGATGCCGTGGCTCTGGTTCTCTTGGGCGGTGTTGTCGCACAGTTCGGAGTTGTCCGAACACTCGTTGCAGTAAATCCCCGCGCTCTTGTTGAATACAAGCTGATTGTCGCGGATCAGGATCTGCTGGGATGCGGCGATAGATATTCCATGAAGCCCCGCGGTGGCGATGCGGCAGCCCGAAATCATCAAATAATCCGAGTTATAGGCGGAAATCCCCGATTGCCTGGCGTTGATGAACTGCAATCCGTTCAATGAAACATATGGAGCGGAACTTGCGCTCAGGCAGTTTGTCGCAGAACTCCTGGCGTCGAAAATCGTCCCTTCCGGGGAACCGGTCAAGGTAACGGGATTTCCCGCGCTTCCGGAGGCGCTGACTGTTATAGGGGAGTTCAGGCTGTAAAAGCCGGTGTCTATGAAGATCGAGTCTCCGGCGGCAAGGGTGTAATTATCCAGGACCGCCTGGACGGAGTCGAGAGGGCTGGCGGGGCTCAAGCCGTTGTGCGCGGGCCAGGGGAGTCCGGCGGTTGAGCAGAAGTAGTCATATTCGACAGACGATTCATTGACGTAAAAGTTTCGCCCGGTCTTTCCCGGGGAGCGGGAAGCTTCTTGGGTGTTGCCGTAAGCCCCGAGGTTGACCCTTCCGCCGTTGGGGGCGGTCTCCAGGCCGAACGGCAAGCGGGGATCGCCATGGTCCAGGCAGGGGGAATCGGCCCCGTCCCCGGTCCAGCCTATGCCCGGCTTATAGCTTCCGGCTGGGGCTGTGGACTGGAGCCGGTAGTTCCCTCCCCCGACGAAGAGGGGGGTGGCGCTGATGCTGTTCGGGTCTCCACCCGAAACGCCGGTCCAGTTGGCAAAGGTCGTTTGGGTGGCGGAGTTCCAATAGCCGACCTGGGCGGGAGCGGAAGCGAAGATGTCGTTGTAGTCGGAGTCGAAACCGGTTTGGCTCTCGGGTTCGACGAAGACCGCGATCTGTCCCCCCGTCCCCCTCGCCCAGGCGATGTTGTTGCGCAGAGTGGCATCAGCCGATCCGTTCATACCCAAGTCTTCGAGGTAGATCTCCCGCGTCCCGTTGCCGGCGCAGGTGTTGTTCTCCAGGACGGAGGAGAAGCTCGAGAGGAGGTGAATGCCGGCCAGGGAGTTCTCGTAGGCGAGCATGTTCCGGATCTCGGCGTAGTCGCCCGTGTTGGAGGGAGAGGGGCCCACCTCGATGCCGTCGCCGCCGTTCCGGAAGGACCTCCCCCCCTGGAGAGTGACATGTTTGCCGCTGATACGCACACCGCTGGAGACGGCCCCGGTGAAGGAGAAGTTTTCGATCTGGAACCAGTCCCCGGTCACCTGCAGGCAGTTGCCGGCGGTCCCGTTCCCGTCCAGGAGCACCTCGCCGCCCCAGCCCGTGACTCGGACCGGCGAGGTTTCGGTTCCCTCGTCGCCGGGCGAGAAGACGATCGGTTCGGATACGGTGTAGGCGCCGGGGGCGACATAGACGATGTCTCCCTGGTCCAGGTTGTAGTTCTGGAGAATCCAGCGGAGGCCGTTGGTGACGGCGGCCGCCTCGTTCGGCTCCACCGTCTCCGCCCGGTAGATTCCCTGTGTCCGGAAAGTCCGGTAGGAGCCGGGAACATCGGTTTGTGCCTGGAAGGGGCTTTCATTGGGAGGGTCGGCGTTGTCGCGTCCCCGGACCTGCCAGTAGTAGGTAGTGTTGGGGAAAAGGCTCACCGTCCAGAGATTGTTGGCTATCCAGTCGGAGCTGAGCAGGTTCGGCGAGGCGAAACCCGGATCGGTGTCCACGCGGAAGTAATAGGGGCTGGCGTTGAGGCCGGCCGGCGAGTCGGAGAGTTCCCGGGCGACCAGCGTGGTCAGCCGGGGAAGACCGATCACGCCATCGGCCGGGCTCGAGCACCCGACATTGGCGGGAGGAGAGTTGTCCACCACCATGATTCCGCTTCTCGCCTCGTTTGCCCGGGGGGTCGTCCCGGCGCTGTGCTCGATCCGGACTCTTGTCGTGCTGGAATCGGCGCCGGAGGCCGTGTACCAGGCGTAGGGAGAAGAATCATAGGCGATCCCCGCGGTGAGGAGGGTCCAGTTCACTGAATCGGTGGAGCAGGAGATGGAAAGGGTATCCGCCCCTGTCCAGCCGTCTCCGAATGTCCGCCAGGAGATATCGTGGACCGCGCTCCACTTTTCCAGCGCCAGCGGCTTCCCCAGAGGTAAATCTACGAACAGGCTGCGGCGGCTCGATTTCGAAGCTTCCGGTGTGTTCGAGTAAGCGCCAATGTTTGCCCTTTCGCCGTTCGGGTCCGGCTCTTGGCTGAAGTCAGCCCCGGCGGGCTGAACAACCAGCGCGCCGGTGGAATGGGCAAAAGCGGATCCGGCGCACCCGATCAGGTTATTGCCGGCTATCCCCGTATAATTGGCAAAATCCGCCTCGACCTCGATCCATTCCTGGCCGGCAGTAAACCCGGAGGAACTGGAGAGGGGAAAGATCGAGGCTCTGGGCTGGACTCCAGCGGTGAGCAAGGCGGAGGCGAAGCTGACGGCCCCGCCGTTCAAAGCCGGACTGTCTTCGCTGTCTTCGTGCCAGGAGCCGTCAGAATATCTGCCTTCAGTGCTCTGAAGGTGAAAGTCATCCCCCGCGGGATCGAAAAAGAGAGGATCTCCGCCGATACTGTGGCCGTCCTGGCCGGTGCCCAGTATGAATGTTCTCAGATCAGGGTAACTATCGTCTCTCTTCCAGCGGCCTGCGATAGCTCCTAAGATGGGATTGATCAAATTAAAGTCGGATATCAAGTCCTTTTTGTCCGAATCGACATCAGCAAAGTTGAGCGCGCTTTTCTCGCTCCCGGATGGTTGGATGATGTTGTTGTAAATGCGGACCGAGGAGGTCCCCGTACCCAGGTAAATTCCGGTTACATCTTCTAACGTATTGCCGCAGAAGAGCAAACGACTGGGGCCGTCCAGGAGAACGATATTGCCCGAGGTGGATTTAATAGACGAACCATACACCCCTACATACTTTGACTGAGATATATTAACCCCTTCCCTGTTGTTTATGAGGCGGCATTGACTGATAAAAATCTGATTTGATGTAGGAGAGAAAATGTTGATCCCTATATCGTTCCCCTGCGCTGAACAATATTCCATTCTTATCCTGCTCGAACTGTCCACCGAGATGCCGCTTCCGAGGTTGCCCGTTGCCGTTGCGGCATAAAGCGCACAGCCAATGTTTGACTGAATCCGTATGCCGCTGACAGGCGATGATTGGGCGCTGAAGTAGGCTAATTCCCAATACAAGCTTCCGTCGAAGTGCAGGCAGGATCTGGATCCGGGAAGGTTTATTCCCGAGAAGATGGTCCCATTGGGCGAACCCGCGAAGGCGAGATGCGCGGTCGAGGTCCCCCGATCCGAGGAAGTGACATATATGCGGTCGGGAAGGCTCCAGTTTCCGGTATCCACGAAGACCACGTCCCCCGCTCCCAGGGCATAGCCGTCGATGATGGACTGCAGGTTCCACTTCGGGGCGGCGGGGGAGAGTCCGCTGTTGGCGTTGTCCCCGACCGCCGTGCAATAGACGTCGTTGGCAAGATCGGTGTCGTTGACAAAGTAGGTTTTTCCGAGCACGGGATTGGAGAGATGGAAGAAGTCGACGCTTTCGTCGAAGATCAGGGGAGCATCGGACTTGGTGACCTTTATGTAATAATTATCGTTGCGCAGGGTGCTGGTGAACCAGCGGAAGGTCCTGAGGTCGTAAGGAAGGTTTTGGGCGAACTGGGTGTAGCTAGTCCCATTGGTTGTCCAATCCAGCCGGACCGTGTCGCCGTCGGTCCAGCCGGAAAAGGAGGCGAGCCAGGAGACGTCGTTCGCCCCGCTCCAGACAAGACCGCTGGTGTCGGGGGAGAGGAGGTCGATGGACTGGGCGGAGGCGGGGGCGCCGCCAGCTAAAAGCGGAAGCAAGGAGAGAAAGGCGATGATGGCTTTACGTAGGCTCACGGTATTCCCTATTGCCTAGGTTTAATATATAGTATTGTAGGGAAAAGGTCAACGCCGGCGGGTAATTTTCTCCGTTTTTTGTCGTTCACTGGTTACTGTTTTTGTGGGAGGGGCATTCTTGCCCCGATCCATCTGGCCCGGATCGCGCCCCTGCCCCCTGAACCCTGAACCCTGAACCCTGCCCCCTGAACCCCCCATGACCGAACAAGTCGTCGAATACCGCCGTCTCATCGATCGCTTCACCCGGGTGCTTCTGATCACCTTTGGCATCTGGGTCGCCGGTTCCGCCCTCTGGGGGGTGTACCTGGTCCGTCATTACGAAGGTCTGATCACGGTGGACGCCCTCGATATCGCCCAGGAGGCCCGCCGTTTCTACCGCGGGGAAGGCTTGACCACCGGTTTTCTCAAGCCGGCCGCCATTCTAAGACAGGGCGGCGATCCCTCCCCTCCCGATCTTTACAACTCACCCGTCTATATTTTTATCCTGGCAAATTTCTTTCGGATCACCGGTGTCAGCGAAGGCTCGGTCTACGGATGTTCGCTGCTCTGGGCTTTTCTCTCGGGGATACTGCTCTTTTTTATCGTCCGCTCCCGCCAGGGCCTTCCGGCGGCATGCGCCGCTTTCCTGCTCTATGCCGCAAACCCGGGCGTTATCGAAGGGGCCTTTTCCGGTCTCCCGTTCTCTTGGCTTTCCTTCCTGCTTCTTCTCCTCTCGCTCGGCGTCTATTATCGCCACCCCGGGTCGATCGTTTGGACAGGCGGTCTGGGCGCATTGGCCGGTCTCCTCTACCTGACTGAGTTCGATTATCTCTTCCTTTCCCTGGCTATCTTCGCCCTTGTCATCGCCGGCAGTCCCTCCCCCCGCTGGAAACACGCGTTGGCATTTGTGGGCGCATTCGCTCTCTGTTCCCTCCCCTGGTGGATCAGGCAGATCAGCGTGGCGGGAAGCCCGTTTTTCTCCTTGCGGTGGTTCGACTTCCGGGCCTACAGCGATCTCTTCCCCGGCAACCGTGTCGCGCGCGATTTCGACCCCGCAGCCTTGTTGAGCCCGTTCCCCTTCGTCTCCTGGTGGGCCAAACTTGTCCGCTTTATCCGTCTCGGCTATCAGTACTGGGTGTCTTTTTCCCACTCTCTGCTGGTTCCATTTTTCCTGATCTCGATCGTCCGTTCCGACACCGATCTCCGCCGGCGTTCAGCCACGATTATGGCTTGGGTCCTTTTCATGGGTGAGCTTTTCCTGATCGCGGCGGGAAACGGCGATTTCGGACGGGCGATCGCGTTCCTTCCCCTGATCATACTCGTCGGCCTGGAGACGGGGGCGGGGCTGCTGAAGGCTTTTTCATTCTCCCGCCGGACGGCGTACTGGCTGGCGGGGGTCATCTGCGTCTTGAGCCTTTATCCGGGTGCATCCTCCGCGGTCTTCGGCCTTCCCCGACAACGGTATCTCGCTTCCGTGGTCGGCAAGGAGGAAGCGACACAGATCAGGACCAACCCCAGCCTGGAGAAGATGCAGTCGCTGGTGAAGGACGACGAGGCGGTGATCTCCGACGTCCCTTGGGCGATAGCCTGGTATGCCAACCGCTCCGCCGTCTGGATCCCCTGGAAGCTCGATCAGATGAACGAGCTGAAGAAGACCGTGAAGAATCTCCGGTTTCTATACCTGACTCCGGTCCTCTTCAAGTATCCCGACTCCGAGAACATGCAGGAGTGGCGGTCCATCTATCGGTCCGGCATGGTCCCGGACTGGCTCCAGATCGATCGGGGGGTGCTTCTTCCCGGCGACGAGGTGATCATGGGGGACATCATCTTCGAGAGGCTGGAACTGGAGTAAACCAGGGGTCAGGGTTCGGGGTTCAGGTTTTCAAGATCGCTGATCACTCTTTCCCTGTGGGACATTCTTGCCGCGATCCGGACCGCCCTGGCGGACGATTTTTAACAGACGATTGAATAGGATCGAATGGGATGGGCTGGCCTGGCGATCCTGTTTTATCCTATCCAATCCTATTCAATCGTCTGTTGAATAGGCCAAGCCGACGAGGGGCCCCCAGAAAGAAAAATATTGTTTGACGTGTTGACACTCCCGAGGGTTCCATAGTATACAATGGGTTTTGGCTAATCGGCCGGAGTGCGGACGGATATATAGACGTGAAAATGCTCAGCAAGACGCTCGCATTGGGTATCCTCTCCATGATCGCCGCCGGCGCCGTCATGGCGGCGCTTCCGCCGGCTGCCGGCCCAGCGGTGGCGGAGGAAACCCGGATGGAGATCCCCGCGGTCTCTTCAGATATACCCGCCGAAGAGATAGCGCCCGCCGAGATCCCCGCTGTCCCGGACTCGGATCAGGCACTCCCCGAAACGCCCCCCGAGGCGGTTCCCGAGCCGGCCGCTCCCGCAATGTCCGCTTCTCAACGTTCCACCGTCCCCTCTTCTCCCCGTATGAAAGTCCAGTATTTCTATCGCCAGGGTTTGCAGGAGTTCGAGAAGGGGAATTTCGAGGCTTCGGCCCGGGCGATGGAAGAAGTCATCCGGATGAACCCCTCCTACCGTCGCGCTCCTTATTATTATCAGGAGGCCATGGCCAGGCTTACCGCTGGGATGGAAGGATCTGCCTCGGCCTCTCCGGAAGGCGAGCCGATCTCCGACCAGAAGATCTACGCCGCCTATGCCCGCGGCCGCCAGTATCTCCGCTACGCAAAGTATGCCGACGCCGTCCGCGAGTTCCAAGCCGTTCTGGACATGTATCCCGATCACCAGGGGGCGAAAGAGCTTCTCGCCCAAGCCCGCCTTAAGCTGGAACAGCAGGCATTCGAGCAGGAGGCCATCGAGGCCCAGAAGATCGCCGAAGAGGAAGAGACAATGCGCGCCCTGGCTGCGGGGGAGGAGGAGTCGGCTGTTCTTGAGACTTATGAGGAGGGCAGGAACAGCATGGCCCGGGGCGACATGGAAGAGGCCCGCCGGTCCTTCTCGGAGATCAGGAAAAAGGAAGGGCGCTATCGCCGCACCAACCTTTATCTCAGGCAGATCGAAAAAGATCTGTTGGTCCAGAGGGAGCAGGACAGGACTGAGGAAGAAACGGAGGCGATCAGGAAATACACGCTCGGGCCCGAGGACAAGGTTCGGGTTATTGTCAGGAATCATCCCGAGTTCAGTTTTAATGCTGAGGTTGAAGAAGGCGGAGAACTGATCGTTCCCCTGACCAATGAGATCATCCTAGCCAAAGGCATGAACCGCGATGAGCTGGCCGAGGAAATCCGGAAGCGTTTGACGGCCTATATCGATAATCCGTTCGTAAACGTATTCATCGATGATTACGCCAGCAAAAAATTCTATGTGCTTCAACCCAGCGGCGGAGGATCGGAATATATAATGGATAAAGCCAATATGACGCTCTGGGATTGCATGTTCCAGGCCGGTATCCCCCAGCTGGGGTCATCGGCCATGCGCCGCGTGCAGATCATCTCGCCGGACAGGACACATCCTACGCACCGTTGGATAAACGTCTATGCCATGCTCTACCAGGGGAAGATGGAAGACAATATTCGAATCGATCCGGGAACGATCATCTATTATCCGCAGCTGGCGGTTGACAAGTTTACGGAAATGTTAAAGGCGATCACCAAACCAATCACCGCCCTGACCGATCTCGGCAACACCTATGAAGACTGGGACAATTTCAGGCAGGATTACCTGAAATAAAGGGGTCAGGGTTCGGGGGGCAGGGTTCGGGATTCGGGGTTCAGGATATGGAACCTGCGGATGGTGGTCGATCAAAAGGCCCTGGGAGAAGGGGCCTTTTATATCTCTAATATTTCAGAAGGAAATTTATAAATGGACAACAGATTGTCAATGACCCTTCGCTCCACTGCCCGGAGCTACCTGGAGATTGTTTTCCACCGGAAATGGCTTCTGCTCATCCCGGTGATCTTCGGGACACTGATCGCCTGGGGCTACAGCTACACAGTCACGCCGATGTTCAAAAGCACGGCGGTGGTGGAAGTATCGGAGAAATCCAAGGAGAATCCGTATATCAAGGGGTTTTCGCAGTCCACTCCGATTTCGGGAAGAATGGGTGAAATCCTCCAGCGCATGAAGAGCAAAACAATGATCGAGGAGATCATCAAGGAGCTCAATCTCCACGAAAATACCCGGAACGAATTGGAATACCGCAAGCTGGTCGAACAAGTTCGAGAGGGGGTCGAGGTGACTATTTCGGGGGGGAGTTTTCTGCAGATCAGCTGTTCCTTTACCAACGCGGCGGATTGCCAAAAGATCGTCAACCTTCTCACCCGGAAGATTATCAAGGAAAATTTAGAGCTTCAGGAAAAGGAAACCGAGGCCGGAATCGAGTGGCTGAACAAAGAGATCGAGATCAATCAGAAGAAGCTGGCCCAGGCCGAAGAGGATCTCCAGAAGTTCCAGGAGGCCTATGCTGATCTGCTGCCCGAGGAGTTAAGCAACCGCCTCTATTCCTCTCTGAGCTGGCAAAATCCACTAACCGCATCTCCTGAATCCCCGCCCTTCAGCTCCGAATATCTTCGTCCCCTGGGGGCGGGGGGGACTCAAAACATATATTCCCTCCGCTACCAGTATTATAGCGATGATTTGCTTAGACAAGGGTTGCGCTTAAAACAACTGCAGACCAAGCGGGCAACCATGCTCAAGCAGATGGAGGGCGAAGACGAGTTTATCCTGAGCGAACGCGTAAGCGAGACCAGTCCGGTCATCCAGAGTCTGCGTAACGAGCTGGTCGAGAAGCAGGTGCAGCTGACGCGCTTGCGGGTCGATTCGACGCAAGAGCATCCGTTGGTGAAGCAGTTGACCTTAGAGATCGATAACCTTCAGGAATCCCTGAAAACCGCCGCCGCCCAGTCCGTCAAGCAGGAGACCACGTCTATCAACCCGGTCTACCAGGCGATCAAAATGCAGTTGTCGGAGTCCGAGAGGGAGATCGCCGAGCTCGAGGATTCGATTGAATTGACCAAGACCTTCGCTCAGGCGGCCTTTGAGAGGATGGAGACGATACCCGGGAAAAAAAAGGAGTTGGAACGACTACGTCGCGATAGCGGTAATTACGCCGACGCATATACCAATCTGATGAGGATGCGGGAATCGGCATATACCACCCGGCGCATGGAGCTTGAAGAGCGTGGCACCAAGTTTCGTATTGTGGACAACGCCGAGATACCCCTCCAGCCGTTTAAGCCGAAACGGCACCTGATAGTTCTTGCCGGTTTCTTCTTCGGTTTGGTCATCGGCGGGGGGATGCTGGTTCTGGCTGAGACGACCGATCATTCGTTCGAAGAGCCGAACCAACTGCGGGAGTTTCTTCCCATTCCCTTGCTGGGAGCGACCAGCCAGATCATGACACCGGAGGAAAAAGCCTTCAATAATTCCAAGAAGAGATTGGGCATCATGGCGATCCTGGTGTTCACGGCGGTGACGGTGTTAGCCATCATCATTGCCGTGATCTTCCAAGCGAAAGGGTAGTAGGGGAAATGGGGTTCAGGGGTCAGGGTTCGGGGTTCAGGGAAGCAGGTTCACGGTTCAACGGTTCACGGTTACTGATAACTGATCACTTTTTCGGTTGCGGGTCTCGCCCCGATCCATGTAGGCCGGTTCTCCGCCTTCGCGCTATCGCGCTTCGGCGGACAAGTGTGAACCGGCGACCAGGACGCCCGGTCACAGACCGGGCCTACAAACGGAAACAATATGCCCGAAGAGAAAAATAAATTTACACTGGCGAAGCTCCGCGAATACCTCCAGTCCAAGAAGGACGAGGTGATGACCGACGTCAGCATCACGTCCTACGTGACCAAGCCCCGGGCAGGGGATGGCTCCGTCGATCCCCGTGTGGTTGTCTGGGCCGACCCCAAGTCCCACATCTCCGAGCAGTTTCGATCATTGAGGACCAACATCATGTCGCTCTCCCTGGAGAACCCGCTCCAGGCCTTCCTGGTCACCAGTTCTCTCCGGGGGGAAGGGAAGACGATCTCCTCCGCCAATCTGGCGACGGTTTTCGCCCAGGACACAGAGAAGAAGACCATCCTGATCGACGCCGACTTGCGCAAACCTAATATTCATCGGGTGTTCGGCATTCCCCGGGAACCAGGTTTGACAGAGATCTTGAATGGGAAGGCTTCATTGGAGCATTTCACGGCCAAACCGAGGGTGGACAACCTTTACATCATCCCCGCCGGTCAGGGCCCCTCCAATCCCTCCGAGCTTCTCAATTCATCCCAGATGCAGAAGTTGATCGCCGATCTGCGGACGCAGTTTAATTGGATGGTCTTCGACATCGCCCCCATCCTGGCCGTCACGGATGCCGGTGTCCTGGGGGGTCACCTCGACGGATCCCTGATGGTGGTCCGGGCGGGCAAGACACAGGCGGTAGACGTGGAAAGGGCCTATTCCCTCCTGATCGAGAATAAGGCCAAGCCGATCGGCTCGATCATGACCGCCGTGGTGACGTATATCCCGTACTACCTCTATCGTTACCGGTATATCTATTCCCGCCATTACTACGGCGCTTAATGGCGATTCTCCCTTTCCGGGGGGATCGCCATTAGGTGTATCTCGCTTCCGGTAGTTGCACCCCTCCCGACGTTAGTCTATAATCCCGAGTATTCTCCGTATTCCACTCTTGGAGATTCGGGCTCTTTTGTAATGTGTAGGCCGGGACTGTGTCCCGGCGCCCTGATCCTGGCCGCCCGGACGCAGTCCGGGCCTACAATTGAATTTTGCGCCTTTTGAGCTTTTTCGCGGCAAATATGCCAAGCCAAAGGAGATGCAATGAAAAACATTCTCATCACCGGCGGAGCCGGTTTCATCGGCTGTAACGCCGCCGCCCGCTATATCAAGAAAGGCGCCCGCGTCACCGTCCTCGACAACCTCTCCCGCCGGGGGAGCGAGGTGAACCTCGAATGGCTCCGCGGCCTGGGGCCCTTCCAATTCGTCCGCGCCGATATCCGGGAACCCGCCGCCCTCCGCCGCGCCTTCAAGGACGGTTCCTTCGATCTTGTCCTCCATTTCGCCGCCCAGGTGGCGGTTACGGATTCGGTCCACAATCCTCGGGACGATTTCGAGAGAAACGCGCTGGGGACGTTCAATCTGCTGGAGGCGGTCCGCCAGTCGGGCCAAAACCCGGTTTTTATCTTCTCGTCTACGAACAAAGTCTACGGTTCACTGGAAGACGTAGCCCTTCGAGAGACTAAGACTCGCTACTCATTTTTCGGGAAGCGCGAAGCGATTTCCGAAATATATGGGCTTGATTTCCACTCCCCCTACGGCTGTTCCAAGGGCGCCGCCGACCAGTACGTTCGCGATTACAGCCGCATCTACGGGCTGCGGACGGTGGTCTTTCGCCAGTCCTGCATCTACGGCGAGAGGCAGTTCGGCGTCGAGGACCAAGGCTGGGTGGCCTGGTTCATCATCGCCCATCAGCTCGGCCGCTCCCTCACCCTCTACGGCGACGGGAAACAGGTGCGGGACATCCTCTATATCGGCGATCTTCTCGATGCCGTCGACCGTGCCATCTCCCGGATCGGCAAATCGCAGGGGCGAGTCTACAACATCGGCGGCGGGCCTAAGAACAGCATCTCCCTCCTGGAATTCCTGGCGCTTCTGGGGAAGGTGTCGGGACGGAAAGCAAAATTCAGCTTCGCTGGAGCCCGTCCCGGCGACCAGAAAATTTACGTCAGCGATATTGCTTTCGCCCGGAAGGAGTTGGGTTGGCAACCCAAGGTTGGTGTGGGGGAGGGGGTGCGGAGGCTATACAAGTGGGTTTCCGAGAACATTTCGCAAATTCAGAAGGTTGTAGGGCATTGAATGGTGGCCAGTTATAAGTTGTAGGTTGTAAGTTGTAAGCAAACGAACAGCCCATTGCGCTATGACTATTCACAGGTTTGAGGAATTAAAAGTTTGGCAACTGGCGAGGGCATTCAGGAAAAAGATTTACGACATAACCAGCAAGATGCCAAAAGAGGAAAAGTACGCGCTGATATCGAACATGCGCGATGCTGCCTGTTCGATCACCAGGAATATCGCTGAAGGATTTGGGAGATACCATCTCCAAGAAAATATCCAGTTCTGCCGCCAATCCAGGGGGTCTCTCAACGAAGTATTGGATGACCTCTATACTTCATTGGACGCGGGACATGTTTCTCAAGAGGTTTTCACTGCGATATACGAATCGGGACGAGAGGTCGAAAGGGTATTGAACGGATATATCAATAGCATGGTTGCGAAGAAGCAAACCGAGCAGTGAAACGTGGGATTTCGCCGGTGAATGCCCAGCCGGGTTCTTAAAACTTACAACCTACAACTGCTTTCATCCGCGAGCCGATTCCTTATAACTTATAACTTACAACTGCTTTTACCGTTTGTAGGAGGATAATCATCGTGGATAAACTCGACGAACTCGAGAGTAAGAGTATTTATATTATCCGCGAAGCCTATTACCAGTTCAAGAAGATCGCCGTTCTCTGGTCGATCGGGAAGGACTCCACCACGCTGGTCTGGCTCTGCCGGAAGGCCTTCTTCGGGAAGCTCCCCTTCCCGGTGATGCACATCGACACCTCCTACAAGTTCCCCGAGATGTACCGCTTCCGCGACGAGTACGCGAAGAAGTGGGGTTTCGACCTGATCGTCGCCCGCAACCAGGAGGCGCTCGCGAAAGGAATGGGGCCGAACCAGGGAGAAAAGCTCGCCTGCTGCAGCGCGCTCAAGACCCAGGCTCTCAAGGACGCGATCACCGCCCGCGGCTTCAAGGCGATGCTGCTCGGCATCCGCCGCGACGAGCACGGCATCCGGGCCAAGGAGCGGTATTTCTCCCCGCGCAACCAGGACTTCCAGTGGGACTATCAGAACCAGCCCCCCGAGCTCTGGGACCAGTACAAGACCCGGGCCGAGGAGGAAACCCACGTCCGCGTCCACCCCCTCCTGCACTGGACCGAGCTCGACATCTGGTCATACGTCCAGAGGGAGAAGATCCCGATCACCGACCTCTACTTCGCCAGGGATGGGAAAAGGTTCCGCTCCATCGGCTGCGTCCCCTGTTGCGGGCCCGTCTCCTCGAAGGCGTCGTCGATCGACGAGATCGTGGAGGAACTGAAGACCACGAAGGAAGCGGAACGGGCGGGAAGGGCGCAAGACAAGGAGTCGATCTATACGATGCAGAAGTTGCGCGCCCTCGGCTATATGTAACTACGAATTACGCGAATTACCGACTACGAATTACGCGAATTGCCAAACTAGAATTACGCGAATTTCAAAAACGCGAATTGCGCGAATTAAAACGGCTTGGCTTACCCAACTACGGATAACGCAATTAAATAACCGCGGATCTCGATGAAGCAGAAGTTTGAAAACGGCACTTACGAAATAATCGGCGCGGCGATGGAGGTGCATAAACGACTTGGCCCTGGGCTTCTGGAAGCGGCATATAAAGAAGCACTGGCGATTGAGTTTACAGAGCGAGGCATTCCGTTCGTCAGGGAAGTTCCATTTCCGGTGATGTACAAGGGCAAGCAAACGAGCAAGCTGTATCGCGTTGATTTTGTATGCGGCGCCAAGGTGGTCGAGATCAAGGCACTCAAGAATATCGCGAATTGGGAAAGGTCAGTTACGATCAATTACCTTAAGCACAGCCCGCATAAAGTCGCCTTGCTTATCAATTTTGGCGCGCTTTCCCTGCAACATGAAAGATATGTCGATGAATATAATCCGAACAAGAAGTAGGGAAGAGTCAAGCTATGCCGAGGTCGAATTCGCGGAATTCCCGCTACAAACAGGCGATGCCCTCAAAATTGGCTATCATAAGCAGGGGGGATATTGAATGCATGAGGGCTCAATTCGCGGAATTTGTAGTTTCATAGATCGCGAAGCGGATTCAGCGTAAGCTCCATATTCTCGTTCGGCTTATCCCTAGTCATATAGATTCGATGCACCAGGATGAAAAATATTCCAACGGCCAGAAAAAGCGGCTGATAATCAAAAAGGGGCACCCATAGCAAAGCGCAACCGGCCGGCCGATACCGGCTCGGCACCACCGCGCTGATCGTATGCAGTGTAGGCAGCAGCGCGATCATGAGCGAGTAAAGCATCATTTTTGGTGAAACTGCCACATAGGCAAGCAGAGTCACATAGAGGAGCGGATACTTATCCTGCGACCTGAAAGCGTTGCGGCAGGACCAAAGCCAGATGCAGGCGACAAGAATGCACCATGCGATATACATGGCGATTGCAGCGGTGGCGTCAAGACCCAAGCGGCTCGCTATGGCCTGGCTGAGGACAAGCGAACTGGGGTTGAGATGCCCTTTTTCGGAGAAGGAGGCGGCGATATTGGAGGAAATAAACCGGTCCCAGAGCTCCGGCTGGGCCAGGTAAGACGCGAGATATACCAGGCCGACCGCGAGAGACAGGGAGAGCCAGATCGACAAGGCTTTGCGGGAGCGCTCGATAATAAATATCACTGGCCCCAGGGCAAAAGTTACCAACTTGGCAAAGGACGAGAGGAAAATACCAACGCCGCCGAGAACAGTTTTTTGCCTTAGGAGCAGGTAGATTCCGCCCCAGAGCAGTGCTTGCTCGAATATGGATAGATTCCCGGCTATCAGATCTACCATGGTGGCGCCCTGATAGCCGAGCAAGGCGGTGACGAGCAATGGCCATACATCCGCTCGCGTCGTAGGCACGACTCGGGTCCATATCCAGATCAGCAACCCGAGGGCGAGCAGCTTGGCCGCCAAGAACGAGAAATACGCTTCAGAGTAGCCGATCCGGCTCAAGGGCCCCAAGATGGTCAGACAATGGGGCGGATAGATGAAGGTCAGAATGATTCCGCGGCCGGACACATCTCTTAACGACTGGAGATTATAGGGATCCAAACCCCGCTCGTATGCTTGGGCGGCATAATAGTAGGTTCTAAAGTCGTACTGTTCTTTCCCGTCCAGGATAGGGATCAGATTGCGAGCGACATAGACTGTCGAAACGAGGACGATGGCTGCTATAAGCGCTTTATACATCGAGTGTTGGGCTGGGGACGGGTTCATTCGTGATTATCCCTTTATGCCGGAAGGCAGGGGGAATATAGTATGAGAATAAGCTAAGCAAATCAACACAATTGCAGGATAACTGACCTATATTCATGGAGGTAGTAATGGATCACCTGAGATTTGTCATAGTAGGCCATGTTGATCACGGCAAGTCGACCTTGATCGGCCGTCTTCTCTACGACACCGAGTCCCTCCCTAAAGACAAGCTGGACGAGATTCGCTCTGCCTGCAAGGAGATGGGGGAGGAGGTCGAGTTCGCCTACGTGGTCGACCACCTGGAGGAGGAGCGCCGGGGTCATCTGACCATCGACACCGCCCAGGTTTTCTTCCGCACTCCCCGCCGGGACTACGTGATCATCGACGCCCCCGGTCACCGGGAGTTCCTGAAGAACATGATCACCGGGGCCGCCCAGGCCGAAGCCGCGGTCCTGATCGTGGACGCCGCCGAGGGGATCCGGGAGCAGACCCAGCGCCACGCCTTCATCGTCGGCCTCCTGGGCTTGAAACAGCTGATCGTGGCGGTGAACAAGCTCGACCTCGTGAATTTCTCCGAGGAGAAATTCAACAAGTTGAGCGCGGAGATGCAGGCCTTCCTCAAGCAAATAAGTCTTTTCCCCAGCCACATCATCCCCATTGCGGCGAACAAGGGGGACAATATCTCGAAACGGTCGGAGAAGATGCCTTGGTATAAGGGGCCGACACTCCTCGAAGCGCTGGATTCATTCAAGAACCTCCCCTCGTCGGCCGACAAGCCGATGCGCTTCCCCGTCCAGGACATCTACGCTATCGACGGCGAGAAGGTCGTCGTCGGCCGCCTGGAGTCGGGCCGCATCCGGGAAGGTGATGAGGTGGTTTTTCTCCCGTCCGGAACCAAATCCCGTGTCCGCGCCCTGAAAATCTTCCTCGCCGAAGGCAAGAAAGATGCCGAAGCGGGGGAGTCGATCGGCCTGGTTTTCGATCCCGAGGTTGCCGCCCATCGGGGAGAGGTAGTCTGCCCGAAGGCCAAACTTCCGCCGGTCACCACGCGCGTCAAGGCCAGCATCTTTTCAATGTCTCGCGTTCCGCTCCAGGTCGGTGAGGAGCTGATCTTCCGCTGCGCCACACAGGAGGTCCCGGCGCGGGTGGGAAAGATCGAGGAGAGGATCAACTCCTCTACGCTGGAGGTTCTGGAAAAGAAGGCCTCTCGCCTGGAAGAGACGGAGGTGGGGGAGGCGGTGATCGCCACCGCCCGGCCCGTTGTGGCGGAGTCGTTCTACGACACCAAGGAGTTGGGCCGCTTCGTCCTTTCGCGGGGCGATAACACCGTCGCCGGCGGGATCGTTCTGGCCGACAAAAGCATTTAGCCGCGAAAAGGCTCAAAAAGCGCAAAGAGTGATAGGCCCAAAAGGAATTTTCCGCATGGCGGATAGGACTATAATTTCATCCCGGGTGGAACAGGCTAGCGGCCGCAGCAGCGGGTCCAAGCTCCTGAGAAATCTGGAAGAGATATCGCCCGCAGTATGGGTAACGGTGCTCTGCGCGGTCGCCTTCGGCCTCCGTCTGGCCTGGGTTCTCTGGGCCCCGACTCTTCCTCATTCTGATTTTAGATGGTACTACGAGCGCGCCTTGGAGATCGCTTCTAGCAATAGGTATGGCTATCCTGAACCCACGGTTCACTTTATTTTTGGGTATCCGTTGTTCCTGGCGCTGATTTTTAAGGCATTCGGTCCCAACCTGCTGGCGGCAAAGTTGACTGGAGTCTTGCTGAACACCGGTGTGTGTGCGCTTGGGTACTGGATATTTCGGTCGTGTGGGGGAGAGATAGTGGGGAAAATCGCGTCGGCACTCCTGGCGTTTTATCCGACCTATATATTTACCACCAGTTTGCTGGCATCGGAGCATTTGTTCACTTTTCTTTTCCTCCTTGCGCTAGGGGTATTCCTAGCCTGCCGCCGGAGGCTGCCGGTTTTTGGCAGTGTGATCGGGGGGCTCATTCTCGGCCTCTCCGCTCTGGTCAGACCCCAAGCCATCCTAATACCGGCTTGTATCGGGATCTGGATTTTCATCTTCTGGGGAAAAGAGAGGTATCGGCGCAAGTTCGGTATATTTTCCCTGGTATCCTTGTGCGCGCTAGCGGGGTATTCGCCCTGGCCGATACGGAACTACCTGGCCTTCAAGACGTTGTATTTCGGCGCGGGAGACGGGGGGCACTCGTTCTATTATCCCAATACATACGATGGTATGCGGCTAGCGGAAGAACTAAGAATGAGTCAAAAGCCCGAGGGCCTTGCTGAAATAGAGATGGATCGAAAATTTTACCGCTTGGGGGTCCAGTCAGTTTTGCGAGAGCCGGGGTATGTATTGAAGAATATCGTCGTCTGGAAATGGAGGCGGTTTTTTGGTCCGGATCTTTCGTGGGTTCCCGGATATAATTTTGCTCGAGTGTCCCGAGCCATATCGCATCGGAACTTGATTTATAATGCCGTTGAATATACTTGCGGTTTCGCGTATGTGCTTCTGTTCTCCCTGTTCGTATTGGGCGCAATCCGCAGATGCAAGCCTGCGGAAGATTATCTATTTATCCTTATTGTATTGTGCTGGATAGCAATCATAAGCGTGTTTCACGGGGCGCCTCGTTTCAACTTTCCACTCGTGCCAATTTATGCATATTTTGCGGCGAGTTCAATCCGGGCATTCATGATCTGGAGACTCGAACGCCTGAAGTTATGAAGAAGATTATGGATAGTAGAGAAAATATATTTCCAGGCGAAACAGCCGCTATGAAGCTCGCGAATAAAGTCATGGTTATCGGCCTCGACGGCTTCCCCTACACGCTGGCCCGCCGGTTCATCGCGGAGGGCCTGATGCCCAACCTGGCCGGTCTCCTCCAGGAAGGGGAGCTGGTCCAGATGGACTCGGTCCTCCCCACCGTCTCCGGCGTAGCCTGGGCGGCGTTCCAGACCGGCCGGAACCCGGGTGATTTCGGGATCTTCGGCTTCAGCGATCTGGACCGGGATCTGAATCTGCTCCTTCCCAATGCCTCCGATCTCCGTGCGAAGACGATCTACGAGTATGCCTCCGAGCAGGGGAAACGGGTGATCTCACTAGGCGTCCCCAACACCTACCCCCCCCGCCCGGTCAATGGTATCATGGTCGGCGATTTTATCAGCCCTTCGCTGGAGAAGGCGGTGTACCCCGCGTCCGCCCTCCTCAAGCTCCAGCGCAACGGATACATCATGGACATCAACCCGGCCAAGGCCCGCGAATCGTTGGATTATTTCAAGGAGGAGCATTTGCGAGTCTTCGAGGGGAGGGTGAAAACACTCTTCTCCCTCTGGGACACGGAGCAGTGGGACCTATTCGTGATGCACTTTATGGATACGGACCGCATAAACCACTTCTTATTCAGGTTTTGGGATTCGGAAGAATCCCAAAACCTGAATAAGAGATACTTTATCGACTTTTATCGACGGATCGACGGTCTTCTGGGGAAGATCAAAGCGAAACTGACGAAAGACATCCAGCTCATCGTCCTCTCCGATCACGGTTTTTGCCGGGTGAAGAACGAGGTCCAGCTCAACGCCTGGCTCCTTTCCCGCGGCTATCTTGAATACTCTCGTCCCCCCGCTCACGATCTCGATTTTCCCGCTATCTCGCCCCGGTCCAGGGCTTTCGCCCTCGTTCCGGGACGGATCCACATACTGAGGGAAGGGTTATGGAAGAACGGATCGGTTCCCTCCGCCGACTATGAGTCGGTCCGAAACTCGATAATCTCAGATCTCAAGAATTTCAAATCTCAAAACGGCGATCAGGTTTGCAAGCAGGTTTTCCGGAAGGAAGATTATTTTCGAGGGAGTTGCCTCGAAAAGGCTCCGGACATCGTGATCGACCCTCACGACGGCTACGACTTCAAGGCAGGACTGGGGAAGCGGGAGATATTCACGTCGAGCGCGATCAGCGGGATGCACACCTATTCCGACGCGCTGCTCTATATGCAGGGCGTCAGTCGGTATGAAAAGAGACCGGTGATCTGGGATCTCGCGCCGACGATTCTCCGCATGCAAGGCATCCCGATCCCGGAAGGGTTGGAAGGGGAGACGCTAATACAATAGCCGTTGAAATCGGGAAGAACAAATACCGTTGAAAACGTTGAAATCGTTGAAATCGGAAAAGACAAAGGACAAATACCGTTGAAATCGTTGAAGGCGTTCAAATCGTAAAAGGCATAACCCCCGAAATGGGCTACGGCTATGAAGATCAATCACTTTGAGGACCTGGAATGCTGGAAGTTGGGAAGGGATTTGAGCAAGGGGATATATATGCTTACCAGAAAACCGTTGTTCGCCAAAGACTATGGCTTGGTGGATCAGGTCCGGCGATCGGCGGTTTCCGTGATGACCAACATTGCCGAGGGCTTCGAAAAAGGGACAAACAAGGATTTCGTCAAATACCTCTATATTGCTCGTGGATCATCGGGTGAAACGCGCAGTCTCCTCTATGTTGCCCTGGATCAAGGGTACATTTCAGCGGATGAATTCGAACGCTCCAAGAGTCTGTGTATCAGGTGTTCGCAGGTAATCTATGGCCTGATCCAATACTTGGTGAAGCATAAGGATTGGAGAACAGGAGAGCCGAGTTGAACGATTTCAACGGCTTCAACGATTTGAACGATTTCAACGGTAGTATATTTGTTCCGATTTCAACGACTTCAACGATTTGAACGATTTCAACGGTGGTTACTTATGGGCCGCATATATCAGTATTTCGGTGTCCTGTGCGTATTTGCCGTTTCCTGGTACTGCTGGAAACAATGCGCGGGGCTCAGCTTTCGTCGGGCGATTCTCGCCGCTGTTACGCTCACATTCATATTCATCTGGGTTCATTACAAGAGTATTTCGGCCCCGATTATGGTCTATGGAGCGATCGGGCTGTTCGCCATTCCGGCTATCGCGTATGGATTGCTGTATCGCTATGAAGTATTGCTTATCGCCGCGGCCATCTATATCCCCTATTCCTCCATGCTCCCGGCCGATTTCGGGGGTGCGCAACAGGCCCTCAATGGGACGAACATACTTCTCTCCGCCTTGATACTCGGGTTGGTCATCGGGCAAAAGGGCGAAGGCCCGAATTATTCTCGGCGCACGGCTCGAACAGCCACAACGCTCATAAGCTTGTTCATGATACTGGTGGCGATATCCTTCCTGCGCGCGTCCATATATTTCGGGGCGGTGTATTACACTCAAATGGCGGCCGATTTCAAACGCTATCTTGATCCGATGGTTTTGTTCCTGTTTTTCCTCTGGGTGATTCCCGATCGGGGAATAATAAAAATTATCTTTTCGGTTCTGCTGATTGTCGTCGTCATGGCGTTTTTTCTGGGGCTGTTGGAGTGGGTCAATCTCGGATTCGCGACCTATTCCGGTTTTAAGAGGCGGATTGGAAGCCTGAACATGCAACCCAACGTGTTCGGGGCTTTCATCGCTTACTACGCCTGTCTATTTTGGGGGATATTCCTGACCAATCAAAAAACGATCTCGGGGAAGCTTATGCTGTTGCCCCTTCTTCTGGGGATCAGGCTGTTGATTCCTTCGAATTCGCGGGGAGCGTGGATATCCTTTCCCCCCGCGTTTATAGCGTCGACATGGTATCGCAGTCCCTTGCTCTGCGTGGTGTCTGTGTTGCTGATAACAATGATTTTTGCTATCAATCCGGGATTGGTACCGGATACGATACGATACCGTTTTCAAGACGCTGCTTCGATCGAGGAAAGAGAGGGAATTTATGCGGGTGTCCCTACCGGGCTAAAGGTATTCGGTGAAAGCCAATCGGTCAGCATGAGAACACGCTATAACCTTTTAGATTCCGGCTTGAAAATGTGGAAAAGCAGCATATTTTTCGGCTATGGATACGGAACCTTCTCATATCGTGTTCGGGAATTTTCCGGGGGCGAGGTAGTCGGCACCGCCCACAACGGCTGGTTGAACATGCTGGTAGAGATGGGACTCGTTACGGTGGCCTCCTTGGCCGCCATTTTCGGAATATTTTTCGTATCGGCCCTCCGCGTTTACCGCCGGGAAAAAGATGCTCTTCTCAAGGGTTGCGCTCTCGGATATCTCGGGATAATCCCGGCTATTCTGGTGGCCAATGTCACGGGAGAAAGGTTCAGCCACATAGATCTGATGGCGGTGTTTTGGATGCTATCGGCGTGTTTGATAAAACTGAGGGCGATCCATATCGCGGAGCAGGATGATGAATATAGGCTGAGGGCTGAAGGCTGAAGGGGGAAGGAAGCAGGGTTCGGGGTTCAGGAGACAGGATGACATCGTCTGGGGAGAGAGTTCGTCGTTTATCAATGTGGGAGCGGCGTCCCCGCCGCGATCCAAGTTCTTTAACCAGCAGTCTTCAGCCTATCTTTTCTCCAATCTCTACATGTACTATTACTTGAGGAGAGATATATGACTCCATCGCCGGAATCCGAGATTACCCTTTCAGTGATTTCACCGATGTTCAACGAGGAGTCGGGGATCGAGAGCAATGTCCGGCGCCTGATCCGGAAACTCGGCGAAATGGCCGAGCCGTGGGAGCTGATCGTAGTCAACGACGGCAGCACGGACGCCTCCCTCGAGAAGGTCCAGGCGTTAGCCGCCCGGGAAGCCCGGCTGAAGCTGATCACCTATCCGGCCAACCGGGGGAGGGGATACGCTTTGCGACGGGGCTTCGCGGAAGCCCGGGGCAAGTACATCGTCACAACCGAGTCCGACCTGTCATGGGGCGAAGAGATCGTCGAAAAACTTTTTGAAAAGCTCACGCGCACCGACCTCGACGTCGTGATCGCTTCCCCCTACCGACAAGGGGGGCGATTGGAGAACGTCCCCTTCAAGCGGGCGTTCTTAAGCCGGTTCGGCAATAAATTGCTCGCTATGACGGTCCCCGGGAATCTGACCATGCTCAGCGGCATGACGCGGGGCTACCGCCGGGAAGCGATCACCGCGCTCGATCTGGAATCGGATGGGAAAGAAATCCATCTGGAAATCGTATCCAAATGCGTCGCCCTGGGTTTCCGGATCGGGGAAATCCCAGCCGTCCTGCGCTGGGAGAAACCGGAGCAGAGAGGAAAAGGGCGGCGGTCAAGTTTCCATGCCCGGCGATTGATCCTGAGCCACCTCGCCTTTTCCTTTTATCAAAAACCGATGCTCATCTTCGGCGTCAGCGGCTTGCTCATGGTTCTGGGCGGGCTGATTCTGGGGGTGCTCTTCGCGATCCAATACCTGACGCGAACACTGTATCCCGCTCGCCCCATCTATCTCCTGATGGTCATCATGCTCATCGCCGGCATCCAGATGCTCAGTTTCGGGTTCATTGCCAACCAGATCGGATCCATCAAGAAAGAGATCTATCGTCTTCAGCGCCAAAAAATGAAAAACTTTTAGCCGCGAAAAGGCGCAAGAGGCGCAAAAAGGGATCGTTCAAATCGTTACACGTTAAAGCCGTTCAATCCGTGGGGCTCTATGCTCTATGCGTGTTCATTGTGGGAGGGCCGTCCTCGGCCCGATCCATGTTCTTTCACCTTCAGCCTTCAGTCTTTATGTCCTCTGCCCTATGCTCTATGCTAAATTGGCCGCGAAAATACTTGCCCTGAGCGGAGTCGAAGGGGCTTAAAAGGCTCACCAATGAACGGAATCTGTGGCAGGTTTAAAGCAGGAATAGCCAGGGAAAGATTCGCTATTGCTCTTCTTCTCTGTTTCCTGGCGGTTTATTTAATCTACACGTATGCCGGCCGCCGCCTCATCGCGGATATCTATGAAGGGCGCTCGATGAGCGTCCTCAACGACATTCTCGGTGGAAGGGCATCAATCCCTTTGGAAGTATACTTCCGCAAGGCGGACGCGATACTTGTTAGCCTGGCGGTATTTTGCGCGCTGGTTATCCTCTCCCACCAGGTAAAGGGGGTCGTCAAATATTGCCTGTATTTCGCATCCTGCGTCTTCGCCCTACTCCTGTTTCGCGAAGCGAGCGGGCATGATTTTTATCACCATTTATCGAGGCTCGCTGATATCTCCGACCATCTGCGGTCGGGAGACTGGTATTTATTCCTTTCCCGGAACGCGGTCGGCGGGAAGGGGCTTCCCATTTACGTTTATTACTCGAGTTGGCTGGGCGTGATCCCGTATTTCATCCATACCGCCGGCCTGTCTCTTTTCGCGACCTTGAAGGTCGCCCTGTTCCTCTTGTTCGTCCTTTCCGGCCTGGGGATGTACCTGGCCCTGAGGCTGTTTGTCGGCGTCGACTGGGCGGTCCTGGGAGGACTGCTCTATGGGAGCTCAAACTTCGTATTGGGAAATGTTTTCCCCGTGAGCAACCTGGGAGCGGCCTATGGCGCGTGCCTGGTGCCTTTCGCGTTCTATTCCCTGGCGCGATGGTTGAAATTCATGCGGATTGAAGACGTGGTTCTCGCCGCCTTGACTGGCGCCATACTGCTGATCGCCCATCCTCTGACTTTTATCAACGCGGTTCTAGGTTTCGCCCTGTTTGCCGTTATCAGCATCTTTCGGGGCGGGCCCGGACCAAAGCGATGGTCTCGTCTGCTGCCGCAGGCAATCTTCGGCGGGCTGCTGTTGCTGGTGGACAGCGCGATATATCTGATCCCCGCATTAGTAGAAAAGAAATATGTCTATTTGCATCATCGAGGCTTGGTGATATTCCGGCCGGAGACCTTTTTAGCTTTAAAAGATTATCTGCATTTCGGCGACTTCAGGAATCCAGGATTCCTAGTGACGGCCGGGATAATTCTGTCGCTGGGGTTTATGCTTTTTGGGGGGAGGAGGCGGAGGGAGGGGGACAACATCGTTGCGATCGGCGCTTCTTTGGCGAGCATACTGATGTACGCATTTTTGACCACGAGGATCAGCGCATGGGTCTGGGAAAAGGCGGATTTCTTGCGGGGCAATCAGTTCCCCTGGAGGATGATCCAGCCGCTCACTTTTTTCGGCGTCATGTGCGCCGTTATGGTTTTGGAAAACCTTTTCTCGCGGATCCCGGCGGCCCGGGCGAAGAGATGGTTGACCTGGTTTTTCCGCCTTGCTGTCTTCCAGGGGATGGTATTTCTTTCGCCGTTCATCAACCAAATCAGCGGTGAAAACCAGTTGCCGACGATCGAAGCGAAGCTGGGAGCGTATTGGCTGAAGGAAAGCGGATGGGGGCTCGACGAATATTTTCCGAATGTGCGCAACCTGCCCCGAGCGGAAGAGGGGAGCGTCGTGGGAGAAGTGAAGGTTCTCGAGCAAGAATATTCAAACCGGAACGAGGAATTCCGGATTTCACCGGTTGCAGACGATGGTTTCTATGCCCTCCCGAAGTTTTGGAATACCAGATATCGGATCTACGCCAACGGGGAAGAAGTAGCGCAACTCAGCGGCCCGAAGGGCGAGATCGTGGTGCATCTACCCCGGGGGAGCAGTCGTATAGCGATTCATTACACCAAGCCCGGCTACGTGTTCTGGTCGGAAAAGGTATCGGCAGCGAGTATAATCGCGTCTATATTAATATTAGGATACTTCTCGGTCAAACCGCGGATTCCGGCAGGCTGAAGACTGAAGTAAAAAAGGAGTGTCAAGCGAGAGCTTGACCGCATTCCTATGTCAACCGTCAACTTGCGGTCTTCTGAACCCTGAACCCTGAACCCTGAACTCCCATATCTATGCCCCCAAAGAAAATTTTGGTAGTCAATGACGCCCGGGAATTCGGGGGCGCCGAGGAAAGCATCGTTCGGCTCTTCCGCTATTTCCGGAGCGATGAATGCTCTCTTCTTCTTTGCCCCTCCCATTCCGCCCTAGCCGGCCGTTTCGCGAGAGATCCAAGATTACGGACCTGCGAGTTCCCTCGATTCAAAGTCAGCTGGATCCTGCTGGGAGGGAGAAAGGTGACCAATCCCCTGACGATCCTCGCCAACGGGCTGAGACTGCTGAAGGCCGTTTGGCTGGTCTGGCGGCACTGCCGAGGCGAACAGGCCGGCATCGTTCTCTCCACCAACGACCCCTCCCACTTTTACTGTGGTCCGGCCGCCCGGCTAGCCGGAGCGAAGTCGGTCTGGTGGCTATCGAACATGATCCCCCGAGATCAGGCTTTCGGGATGATCTATTCCCTTTTCAATCTATTCCGCAGGTTGTTCTGCGACCGGGTAATCTGCATAAGCCAGGCCGTGAAAGACAGCCTGAAGAGCCAAGCCAACGCCGGAGTAGTCTGGTATCCGACCCGTGAGTTGCCCGATTCCTTCCCGAACCGGAAGCAATGCCTGGAGCAACACGGTCTCGAGAGATTGCAGGATCATCCCTTGGTGGGCATGGCCTGCCGCCTGGTCTTGTGGAAGGGAGTCCAGGTTCTGATCGAAGCGGCCCCGGCAGTCCTGGCCGAGTTTCCCCAGGCCAGGTTTCTCATCCTGGGAGATTCCCCCCATGAGGACCAGAAGCGGGTGCTCAGGGACAGGATCGCCGCTCTGGGACTTAACGAAGCCTTTATCCTACATGGCTTCGTGGAACATCCTCTGGAGCTTATCAACTGTCTGGATGTCTGTGTCCACGCTTCGGTCGTCCCCGAACCCTTCGGGTTGACCGTGCTTGATTATATGCAGCTCGGCAAAGCGATCGTGGCGGCCCGGGAGGGTGGAATCGGGGAGATGCTCGACGGCGGCTCGGCCGTCATGGTGGACTCCGGAGACCCCGCCGCTCTGGCTGGCGGAATTTGCCGGCTGCTGGGTTCCTCGCAACTGCGGTCCGAGATGGGGGAAGCAGCCAGGAGACGCGCATCCGGCTTCGCTCCCGCCGTTTTTGTTGAAAAGATGATCCGGCAACTGCGACAGGCTGTGGATAGCTGTCCAAAATCATCGGCTTGCGAACAAAAAGACAAGGAGTAAGCATGCTGCCGCGGAATACCTTTCTTAAGTCGTCCGATTATACCCTGCCTGAATTCGTAAAAATCAGGGAGGAAATGGAAAAGATCTACTTTGGAGTGTTTCGCAAGAAGGTCGAGCGCTGGGGAGCAAAATATCCCGAGCGCGTGGGGATCTTCTGGAGCCGGGACTGGGAATACCCCTGGGCGATCGTCAATGCCGGGGCGGTCGCGGGAATGAAGGTGCTGGACTGCGGTTGCGGGGGTTCGCCCCTACTTCCCTATCTGGCGGATAGGGGATGCGAGGCGTTCGGGGTGGACCCCTATATTTTCCGGAGAATGTCGGCACGGACTTATTACCTCGATCTGGTTCGGCAAGTGGGGCGGCGTATCCTCAGCCGTGGTCGAACGGGGCGCCTGGCACTCGCCCCTGCGCGGGGCAATCTGCTGGATACGATTAAATCCAGCATCCCTTTCCTTTTTCGCCCGAACAACCTTTGGGGATATCTCAGGGATCCCAAGAAAATGGGTTTCAATATCAATTTATATCAGGATAGTTTGAGCAAGATGCACTTTGATGACGGATACTTTGACCGGGTATTTTGCATCAGCGTGATCGAGCATCTTTCCCTCAAGGACGCTCATTCCGGCATGCGTGAAATGGCCAGGGTGCTGAAGAAAGGCGGCTTATTGTTGGTGACCGTGGATAACGACGGACCCCATGTCACCCCCGAACTGGCGGGAGCTTTCCGGGATTTGATCAAGAGTTCAGGTTTGAAACTCGATGGCGCCGTCGACTTCACGATTCCTGAACCGGAAGATGTCCCTGGGACATGCAATGTGGCGGGATTTGTTCTGAGAAAATGAGACTTAAAAATGAATCCCTGAAAAAACCACAGGCTGGAGTGACGACATCACTATGAATTCAAAAATTAAATTAGTCTTTGCGGCTTTTCGGCATCGTCGGCGTTTGCTTTGGGTAATCTACAAGTGCCTTTCCTTTTGGGAAAATCCAGGCCAGAGCCTCTGGGGCAGCATATCGTCAGAGGACAGGGAAGCGGTTGCTATGCTTACAGAAAAGGCTTCGGTCTTCCCGGGGCCGATCATCGAGGTCGGGACCCTGTTTGGGCTTACCACCGCATTGATCGCGGATCACAAGGCGCCCGGCCGGAAGGTGATTTCGATAGATAACTATTCTTGGAACTCTTTCGGGTTGGACTCGGGAGAGCACCGCGAGTTCACCCGGAGGGTTCTCTATCACTTTCTTCGCGCCGGGGAAGTAGAACTTTACGATGGGACGAGCGCGGAATATTTCCGGACTTATTCCGGCTCCTCCCCGTCGCTGGTATTTATTGACGGCGCTCACGAATACGAGTTCGTCAAAGCCGACATTATGGCCGCCCTTGGCTTTTCCGCCAGGATCGTTTCCGGGCACGATTACAACGATTTGCATCCCGGCGTCAAGCGCGCGGTGGATGAATGCTTTCCGGGGGGTGTGCGGGTCATCGGCTCCGTCTGGTGGAGTGAGGCCTCAACGAACAGTCCATAGATGTCGCAGATTAGTTATCGGATATATTCCACTATCGGATAGACGAAACTTGGAAGAAACTCGAAATCCGAAACTCGGAACCAATTCCCTATCCTGACCCTGAACGCTTTTATGCCTTTTCCCCTGAAAATGATGGCGCATATGGCGGCTCTGGCGCCGGCAGTATTCACTTACGAGTCCGCCTACCGGCAGATGCGGAAAAGCCAGTGGTGGCCCCGGGAACGCCTAGCGGCGGAGCGGACGAAAAAACTCTCCGCGCTCATACGCCACGTTGCGGAAAAAGTCCCCTATTACAGCCGGGTTTTCCGAGAAGCCGGGATCGCGCATGAAAGTATCCGGGATCCGGAGGATCTGCGACGTCTTCCCGTGCTGGAGAAAAAGATTCTCAACTCCAATTTTGACGATCTGGTCTCCTCGGATTTCCCTCCCAGTCGTCTGATGTATTATTCGACCGGGGGTTCCACGGGGCTTCCTACCCGTTTCTACCACGACACCGTTGAGATGGCATGGACCGAAGCGGCGGTGCATCTCACATACAACTGGGCCGGGTATTGCCGGGGGGAGAAGTTTCTTCTTGTATCCGGCCTGCCTGGCGAGAAAACCAGCATAATCGGTCGCCTACGACGGCTCCAGGGACAGCGGCGGGTCTCTCTCTTCGGGGCGGGGGAGAAAGAGATCGCGGAAGTTGTCGATTATCTTCTCCGTCTCCGTCCCCGGGGGATCAAGGGGTATGTCTCCTGGCTTCGGATCATCGCCCGGGAACTGGCCGCCAGAAAAGCGTCCTGGCGGCCGGCTCACGTTATAACCTCCTCCGAAAAGGTCACACCCGATGACCGAGCGGTGCTGAGAGAGGGGTTTGGCGTCGAGCCGTTCGAGAACTACTCCAGCCGGGAGTTCATGCTGGCGGCCGAGTGCGAACAGCACAAGGGGCTGCACATCGCCGCCGAGAACGTGATCATCGAGACCGTCCGCAACGGCAAGCCCGTCGGCCCGGGGGAATGGGGGGAGATCCTGGTCACCGACCTAAACCGCTACGGGATGCCCCTGATCCGCTACGCCATCGGCGACGTGGGCGTCCTCTCGGACCGTGTCTGCCCCTGCGGTCGCGGTTTGCCCATTTTGGAAGAGGTGGTGGGAAGGGTCTCAGACATCATCAAGACGCCGGACGGGAAACTGATCGCCGCTCCCGCTGTGGCCCACATCTTCAAGGACCTCCCAGTGAAGATATTCCGTGTGATCCAGGAGTCGGAGAAGGAACTGCAAATCCGCGTGGTCAAGGCTCCGGGATATGGCCTCGAACATGAGGCACATATCAAAAATTCCTTCAGCGGGATCAACGTGCATATTGAATATGTGGATGATATCCCGGTCGTTGCTTCAGGGAAAAATGTGATCGTACAATCTCGGCTGAAGAACCCAATAAATACTGAGAGTTAGGAGGTTAATGCCATGAACATTTATTTGGGACTATTTCTTATTGCCTTCTCGGGGCTTTCTCTGGAGATTGCGCTGGTCCGTTTATTGAGCGTCACAACATGGTATCACTTAGCGTTTTTTGCGATATCCACTGCAATGCTTGGAATGACTGCGGGCGCAACCAGGGTATTTCTGAACCCCAAGGCATTCACTAAAGATAATCTTGAGCGGTCCTTGTGGATATCGTGCATTCATTATTCGCTGAGCATTCCGGTGACTCTGCTGTTGCTATGCTTGATCCCGCTGAGTCTTTTCAAGAGCGCGATGAGCATATTTGCACTTGTCATTACAACGTTTGCTTGCGCACTGCCATACTATTTTGCAGGGACGGTAGTGTCGGCGGTTCTTACCAAGTGCAACCTACCGATGGGCAGACTCTATGCGAGTGACCTTATCGGGGCATCGATGGGTTGTATCTTTGTCCTCGGAGGCTTGGAACTCATCGATGCGCCCAGTCTCATTTTGCTTTGCGGTTGCATAGGAGCCATCTCCGCTGTGTGTTTTGGATGGAGCAAGTCCCTAAGGAGGAACTCGCGCATAGATGTTGCGCTTGTCGCGGTATTCCTATTGGCGGGTATAGCCAACTCACTTAGTTCCATGGGCATTAGGCCAGTGGTGGTTAAAGGCCAAAATATTGAAACACCCGAAGACTACCGTGTGGAGCGATGGAACTCCTTCTCGCGGGTTGTCGTGTATGAAGACGACGAGAGCAATCTCAGGAGCCCGCAGTATTGGGGTCCCAGCCCGTTCGCTCCGATGGATCGTATTTCCCAATATCGGATGAACATCGATGGCGACGCCGCCACTTATATCAGGAAGTTCGGTTCCAAACAGGACATCGATCACCTGCGATACGATGTGACGAATATTGCCTATTATGTGAGCCGTCGGGGTCCCGTGGCCATAATCGGAGTAGGTGGTGGGAGAGATGTCCAATGCGCACTCTTGTTTGGACAAGAGCATGTCGTGGGGATAGAAATTAACCCAATCTTCATTGATCTATTGAAGAATGAGTTCCGGACATTTGCGGGTATCGCAGACCGATCCGATGTTACTTTGGTGACGGCTGAAGCTAGAGATTATTTGTCGAGGAAGCCGGAGAAGTACTCTCTTATTCAAATGTCCCTCATAGACACATGGGCAGCGACAGGCGCAGGGGCTTTCTCTCTGTCCGAGAACTCGCTGTACACAGTTGAAGCATGGCACATATTTCTCGAGAGGCTCCGGGATAACGGCATTTTTACTGTGTCTAGGTGGCATAGCCCGGAACATATTGGTGAAACGGGACGTGTCGTAAGCTTAGCTGTAACTACCCTGCTTGACCATGGGGTCGAAACCCCCTCCGGCCATATCGCCTTAATAACGGCCGGTAAAATATCGACTTTGCTCATGAGTCGGCAACCATTCTCGCGCGAGGATGTGTACAAATTGGCAAATGTCTGTGACGAAATGGGCTTCGCAATTATCTTGATGCCTGGACGATCTTCCGCCGACCGTTTGTTGGGCAGCATGGTATCATCTCGATCGCGCTCCGAGCTGTCGGCAGTAATAGCAGAAGCTGATTTCAATTACAGTCCTCCATCTAACGAGACGCCCTATTTCTTCAATATGTTACGGCTTTCCAAGATCGGTGTCGCGCTGAAAGAGACAAATGTCGGGGTTGCCAGGGGAAACCTGATCGCAACATTTACGCTATTGGGCTTGCTGGGGACGCTATTTATTGTAGCTATAGCGACGGTTATATTTCCGTTGATGTTCCGGAAACGCCGCGTGATCGATATCCCTGTTCGCAAGCAGACGCTATGGGCGGGTGCGGTCTATTTCTCATTAATCGGAGCGGGATTTATGTTGACCGAAATCGCCCTTGTTCAGAGGCTTACCGTGTTGCTGAGCCATCCGATGTATGCATTGGGGATTCTCTTGTTTTCATTGATTGCCAGCACCGGAGTTGGCAGTCTCCTCAGCGATAAGCTTCCCTTGACCCGGAAACCCTGGGCTTACATATACCCGATTATTACCGCCGGATGCCTGGTCGGCCTCAAATACCTTCTTCGGGAAATTCTTGTCAGCATGATCGGCTCTACGGTTCTTATGAAGATTATCGTGTCGATAGCAATGATATTCCCCATGGGAATCCTTATGGGTTTGTTTTTCCCTGTCGGCATGCGCTTGGCAAAATCTGTTTCTGCTGATGAAACCCCCTGGTATTGGGCGCTGAACGGCATTTTCGGTGTTCTCTGCTCAGCGCTGGCTGTCTTCATATCTATTTATATCGGAGTTTCGATGAATTTTAACATCGCGGCTGTATGCTATGGTGCGGTTATAATCGCTCAAATCGGATTGCAGAAGGCAAATATGGCAAGGTTTGGATTGGACCAGACTAAGGCAAGGGAATGAAAGGCCAAGCCAATAGAAGGGCGCTTTACCTGGCTGATGAGGCGGCTATATCGATCGCGATTATCGCGGCGCTGTCGGATATCCTAATGAAGAGCTGTGCGGTTTAATATCTCAAATGTGCGGGCAACAATGTCCGTCGTTCCAATATTGTTGAGTGCTGATGCTCTTATCCAATCATTGCGATATGAATAATAAGCGCGAGCCATCAGTTTCTTCCCCGCAGCCTTCAGCCTGCGGCTCTCAGCCCAATCGTTTCTTCGATAATTCGGTAGCGGCAGTAGATACAGGTCTCAGAGACTACCCCACCCGTCCCCCATTCGACCCCGATCAGCCGTATCCTGAACTAAAGAAGCTTCCCTTCCCGATTGGAGTCGATCCCTCCAACCGTGTCTACGCGGGGGTACGGGAGGCCCTCCATCTTCTCGGTTTGGACAAGGAGCATTTCGGGACGCCGGAGTGGAACCCGCTCGGCGAACTGATCAAGCCCGGCCACAAGGTGGTGATCAAGCCCAACTTCGCCCTCGACTACCACCGGGGCGGCGAGACGGTCTTTTCCATCATCGTTCACGCCTCGGTTCTTCGCCCCATCCTCGACTACGCCCAGATCGCCCTGAAAGGGAAGGGGGAGTTGATGATCGGCGACGCCCCCGTCACCGACGCCAACTGGGACAACCTGGTAAAAGTGAGCGGGGTAGGGGAGATGCTGGATAAGCTCAACCGTCTCTATCCTCTCCCTGTTGCATTGCGCGATTGGCGTAAGGTGGTGGTGAAAGGATATGATCAGAACAACCTGTTCCTCTCCCGGACGATCCAGGAATACGGAGCGAAACGGTCCGTGGTGGTGAACCTCGGCCGCCAGAGCGCCTTTTTCGGTCTCCCCCGGGAGATCGAAATACTGTATTATGGCGCGGATTTTGACCGGCGCGTTCCCCAGTCTCACCATCGCGGGGAGGTCCAGGAATACTCGGTGGCAACCGACATCCTTGAAGCCGACGTGGTCGTCAGTGTCCCCAAGCTCAAGACGCACAAGAGCGCGGGTGTGACGCTCAACATCAAGAATATCGTCGGCATCAACACCGATAAGAACTTTCTCCCCCACTACCGGATCGGCGAACCCCGTGATGGGGGCGACGAATATCCCGATACCGAGGGCAACTGGCTGAGGTTCAAGGGGAAACTGGCCCGCATCTTTATCGACATCGCCCTGGGGAGACTGGGAGGGATGTGCGCTTCCCCCCTCAACCGGTTATTGGGGCTATACCGCCGCCGTACACTCGGCGAATGCTCGGCCGATCGAAAGCAGGATACAGCCGACCTGGTATATGAAAGACTGTTAGGCCGCTCGATCCGATGTGGCCACTGGTGGGGGAATGACACGCTCTGGCGGATCGGCACGGACCTCAACCGGATCCTTCTCTACGCTGGGAAGGACGGAGCAATACGGGAAGAGCCTCAGCGTTCATATCTGTCGCTGGTCGATGGGATCATCGGAGGGGAAGGAAAGGGGCCGATGCTCCCCCGTCCCCGCCGGGAAGGAATTCTCCTGGCCGGGTTCAACCCGGTCTCGGTTGACCGGGTCGCGGCAGGCATGATGGGCGTTACACAGGAAAAGGTCCCTATCATCTCTAAGGTTGCGAGGCATTCGGGTCTCCGCCTGGGCCCGGATGAATCTCCGTCCTTGCACGCCGGTTCCAAAAAGTTGGTCCCCAAGATTCGCCCCTTCGAGCTTGCGCCAGGTTGGTTAGACCACCTAAAGTTGATGCAACATCGGTAACGGTTGTGAAGATACTTTTCACCGCCCGCAAGGAATACAAGGAGATCCGGAACCAGATCGCCATTCTGGATCTGGCGCAGTATGTCCGTTCCCTGGGGCACGAAGCGGACTGCTTCTACCTCGACGACATTCAAAAGGGGAGGATACCCGATACGCGCTATGACCTGGTGGGGATGTCGATTCTGCAGGCTTTCGGAAATCAGCCGATCGCTGACGCTATCTGGTTGAAGGGCCGTTTCCGGACGGAATTTGTGATGGGTGGAAAATGGACGCAGATGATCGATCCCGAGCGGATAGATCTCCTGGTTCGCAACGATATCAAGATCCATTCTGGCCCGGGAGAAAACTATTTTTCCGATCGGGAAATTGATTTTGATAATTATCCGTCTTGGAGCGCGGTGGATTTCAAGACCTTTAACTACGTCAAAGGGGACGTGATGAGCAGTCGCGGTTGCCCGTACAACTGCCACTTCTGTCACAACACAGAGAAGAAGATATCCTATTTTGGCATAACCAGAACAGTGGATAACATTGAGCTGCTTTTCCATCTCGGCGCGAAACGGATATTTATTCTAGATGATGTTTTTACCGTCAACACGGGCAGGATGGATAATATATATTTGGGATTAAAAGGGCGGAATATAGAAATAGAAAACCGCAATGAATTATTTACTCACGTCAATTTTACAAATGCGCAATCAATCGCGACGATGGCCAGATATAAGCCGTATATGGTCCATATCGGCATTGAGTCGGGAGACGATCGGATGCTCCAATTGATGGGCAAGAAGATCGGCATTCAATCGGCGTTTGACAAACTGCAGTTGATGCACGAAAGCGGATTGCCTATCGACACCATGTTTATCATCGGGTTCCCGGGGGAAAACGAGGAAAGTCTGAATAACACATTGAACTTCATTAAGAAAATTCAGCCCCTGGTTAAATCGATCTGGGTGAGTTATTACCAGCCCGTATATGGCACCAGAGGATACGAAATGATCCTGGAGAGAGACCCGGGGTATAAACTGCAGTCCCTGAGGAGCAAGACCGTTTCCTATATCGACCCGGATGTCTCGGAAGAGATGCTTGTCGGGTACAGGAGCTTGATGATGAAAAACAACCCGATCGATTCCAAGAATCCTGCTGCCCTAATAAAAAAGATCGCCTATGTTTACGGGGTGCTGAAAGAGCCGTTGGTGGATCTGATAGGTGTCAGGCGGCTCCGGATAAAATGAAAACCGACCAGTCGTTTTCATCTTCAGATGAAGCGGCATCCCCGGTCGATGGGATTGTCGTCGTTCCGGGACGGCGATAGGACGAAAAAGGCATATTGAATCGGGATACTTCATCAACAAGCAGTGTATTTCGCAGGGGGATATTACTATGAACGAAAGTGCCTTCCCGCGTTACAAACGCCTGTCACGAAGAATTGAAGGCTGGTTGCCCCTGGATGCCGCCTGTTTCCTCCATTATTGCGATGGTGAACAGAAAAGGAAGGAGATTGTTGGGAATATCTTTGAGATCGGGGTCCATCACGGCCGTACGACCGCACTCCTGGGATTGCTAATCCGGGAGGCGAAGGAACGGCTGATCGTGAACGACATTTTCGACCTCCAGCAATTTAATGTTTCCACGTCGGGTTTTGGTTCAGAGCCGATTTTTCAGATGAATATGCGTATGTGCTTTTCGGACACTAGTTTTATGACCGTTATCAAGAAACCTTCCTCTGCCCTGACTCGTGAAGATACCACCGATAACTGCCGCATTTTTATAATCGACGGGGGCCACACTGCCGAAGAAACTTTATCCGACCTGGAAACCGCCCGTCGCGCGCTTGCTCCCCGTGGCCTTATTATGATAGACGATTATATCAACATGGAATTCCCGGGGGTTTCGGAAGGAATCTGCCGGTTTCTCCTGGCGCAAGAAGAAATCGTTCCCTGGGTATATGGTTTCAATGAACTATTTCTGGTTACCCGGGAAGCGATAGAGTTCTACAATTCCCTCCTTGTGTCCAACGCTTTTGAGGTGCTTTGCCGTCGTCATCATTACATCCAGAAGCGGGTTCAATTCTTCGGGCGAGAGATATTGTTGCTCCGCAAAGCCGCGGGGCTGAACCAGTTAATATTCCTGGCGGAAGCCCAGGCGCGAAAGCATCCTGAAGTTCTTGAAAAGATTAAAAGCGCGCCCGGGTTTTCCTGGGTGAGACGGTTGTATCAGGGATTGTACAGGCCCAAATAACCGGGGGGAATCTTGAAGACCTCGAGAGAAATCGAAGGAAGTGAGGCCGAAGAGAGACCTCTTTTCGTGTTCACATAATGGAATATCAGACATATAGGAAGGCTCAGAGTTCAGGAAATCCAAAATCTGAAAGCAGTGAGTTTGAAATGGTATGTTTAAGCTTTGAATTTCGTTCAGTTGGTCTACATGTCTATACATGAATGACGTCAAGCGCTTAGCCGAAGCTGCGATACGACATTAGCAATGACAAAAAAAGCCTCAAGCTTTGCCTTGGTAGGGATCATGGTAATAGCTGCCGTCGTCCGTCTGGGAGGAATCTGGAATTTGCATTTTCCTGATGAAGCCTGGCAGCTCTACCGTTCGCTCAAGGTGGGGACCGGCGAGTTGTATCCCAATTGGTTTGTCGGGGTCTATTCCTACCTAATGTTTATCTGGTATTCGGGACTGTTCGCCTGGGGCATGCTGGCGGGTTGGTGGGCCTCGGCGTCGGACTTTATGGGGGTTTATTACACAAATCCCCATGTTCTATATCTTATGGGAAGGGTGGCCGAGAGCCTGGCCGGTGTCGGCTGCATCTATTGTCTCTATCTGCTGGGCAAGAGGCTCTTTAGCCGTGCGGTCGGACTCTCCGCCGCGCTGTTCCTGGCCCTGAATATCACCCACCTGCAGGTTTCCCAGATAGCCCGGGGGCAGGCTTTTGCCCTTCTCCTCGGCCTGCTGGCCTTGCTCTTTGTCGAGAAGTTCGTCCGCACGCATCGCTTCCCGGATATTGTTTGGGCGGGAATGTTCCTGGCCGGCGCCGTCTCCATCCGCGTTTACTACTTGGCTTACGTGATTCCAGTCGGGGTATTTTTACTCTGGGACAAGAAGCGGGGGATGTTCTGGAAGGCCGGGTCGGGATTGGCGGCGTCCTTTGTCTTTTTCAGCCTTCTTTTCACACCGGATATTATTTTTACCCCCAAGATATTGCTTGAGGGGTTATCGATGGCAGCAGTTCCGCTTACTCCAGAGGCTCCGTTGTCTTTTGAGGCCTCGGAGGGCGCGGTTCGCAACCCCCTGTGGGCTTATCTTTGCGATCTCATTCCCGACTCGATGGGTTGGCCCCTCTATCTGATGGCCTGGGCGGGTTTCCTGGCGGCGCTTCCCCGGATCAAAAATCTAAACATTGCCGCGGTCGCGATCATGCTGGTTCCCTTTTTCCTGATCATGGGGGCGAGCCGGCTGACCGCGATCCGCTATGTTCTCCTCGCTTTCCCGATGCTTTTTCTTCTGGCCGGTTTTTTGCTGGAGAGGCTCGTTTCATCGTTGCCCTCTTCCTTTGGGAGGGGATCATTAATATTGGCGGCTGCGCTTCTGCTGGTATCCCCCCGGATTTACGGAATCGTGAAGTGGGATATCGGTCAGAATCGTCTGCAGACCATAGACCTCGCCAAGGATTGGATCATCGCGAATGTCCCCGACCGTGCCGGCGTCGCGGTCGAAAGCACCGGGTATGCGGGGCCGAACATTCGCCTTTACTCGGTGATCGACTACGACATCTATCGGAAGTCTCCGGAAGAGCTAAAGGCGCTCTACGCCGAGAGAATGATGAGCGACCCCACTGGCTCCCGGGCCCTCAAGTATTTCATCGAGCACCCCCCTCGACCTTGGCACCGGGTCTATGACCTCAATATCCGCCACCCCGTTCCGCTCGAGTCCCTGATCGAGGGAAGAGTGGAGTATTTTGTCCTCAGCTCCGGCGTCGCAGAGAGCTATATCACAGACAGGACCAGGGAAAGACTGCCGGATCTGGTCATCGATCGCGAGGCGTTCTACGATTGGGTGAGAGCCAACTGCGGTCTCCTGAAAACCTTCAGCCCTTCCCCCGAACATCCTGGGCCGGAAATCAAGGTTTACCGTCTGAAGAAGGCAGGCTGAAGGCTGAAGGAAAAGCAGGATTCAGGATTCAGGGTTCAGGGAAAACAGGGTTCAGGGGAGCGGTCAGTAATCGGTGACGTGTAACGGATTTAACGATATTGGGTTCTCTTCCGTTTCGTGTGGGTAAATGAGGCTTATCTCGTCCAGCCGGCAGCATAGTATCCTATGGTTCAATACGAACCATAGGAGGTTGTTCCATGGACGAGCTGACCCTCTTCACCCTGGCACTGGGCCTGAACAAACCCTGGGAAGTTGTTGATATCAAGTTCTCCAAAGACGTCGGACGACTGGACCTGACAATCGACTTTTCCCGGGGCTCAACCTTTACCTGCCCCTCCTGCGGGGCGGGCAACTGCGCGGTTCATGACACCAAGGATCGGCAATGGAGGCATCTCAACTTCTTTCAATACGAGACATACATCCATAGCCGGGTCCCCCGTGTCGACTGCGGACAGTGCGGCATCAAGCAGATCGAGGTTCCCTGGGCTCGGCCCGGAACCGGCTTCACCTTGCTCTTTGAGCTATTGGTATTGCAGTTAGGCCGCGAAATGACTGTGGCTGCGATCGCCGAAATGACGCGGGTCCATGCCAATCGTATTTGGCGAATCTTGGGCCACTATGTGGAGCGCGCCCGGAAGCAGGTTGATCTCTCTGATTTCCATGTCCTGGGTATCGATGAGTTCTCAGTCCGTAAAGGCCAGGAATACATGACCACGTTCAGCGACATCGAAGCTTCCCGGGTCCTCTACACCGCCGAGTCCCGTCGGAAAGAGGTGATCGGCGAGTTCACGGACGACCTGAAAAGCCGGGGCTACGAACCGGCGGCGATCGACCTGGTCTGCTGCGACATGTGGGATCCATACCTGAACGGGCTCGCCACTCACCTTCCCGAGGCCAATATCATCTTCGACCGGTTTCACATCATGAAGCAGATGAACGAAGCCCTAGAGGAGGTCCGCCGGGCCGAGCAGCACCATGCCCGATGCCTCAAGAAGACCCGTTTCCTCTGGCTCAAGAACCCGGTCAACCTGACCGGCCAGCAGGCCGCAACGCTTGATGAACTGACGAAACTGGATCTCAAGACTGCCAAGGCATACCAGCTCAAGCTGGCTCTGGCCCGGTTCTGGGAGATCCGGCTGCCCGGAGAAGCCCAGCGCTACCTCAAGCGGTGGTACTTCTGGGCCACCCATAGTCGCCTGGAGTCGGTCATCGCCGTCGCCCGGATGATCAAGCGCTACTGGCAGGGGGTGATCAACTACACCCTCTCCCGCATCACCAACGGCGTGGTGGAGGGGCTCAACTCCAAGATCAAGACGGCCATGAAGCGGGCCTACGGTTTCAAAGAGCTGGGCTACCTGAGAACGATCGTCTATCTGGTAGCCGGCAAGCTGTGCTTCGACTGATTACCCACACGAAACGGAAGAGAACCGATTATTGCTATTGATTGTTATTCCGGCGAATTGCATTTTTAGTCCCCGCTGCGAAGATAGGGTTCTGAAGCCGTATAACCTGAAGAGCCATCTTGATAATTTGCCTTCGGCGATAGCAAAATGTCTGGTTGATCCCTCGACGCACAGCCAAGCTGCGCGCTATTTATTTGATGGAAAATCGAGAGCATACTATTTGGGTGAGCCCATGTCGGACGACTACCGCGAATACAAACCGCACTTATCGAAATGCAGCAGCTATCTGGAATTGATGAGGTTGCCTGTGCATGGATATCTCTGGTTCATCCTGGTGGGTGTTTCGGCTATTGATATGGCCAGACGCAGGGGCATGACTATTCGTGCGGTATTAATCCTTGCTTTGCTGGTCGCAAGTTATCTGCAATGTATATCCGTCGTAATATTGTATATTATGGAGCGTGATATGGGGGAATCATGGAGGCACTTGTCCGTCTGCGACTCATATTTCGTATTTTCGGTTATCACGGCTTTAGGCATACTAATCCGCTGCCCTCGCGAGCGATCATATATTGATAGAAAAATCGGCATGATATTTCCGCAGAACAGATTATTGAGTTGGATGCTTATTATTATCGCAATCATAGTATTTGGAATCACTATATATGCCCCCTATAAATTTAGGCCTACCCCGGCGCATCTTGTCGAACCATTTATTGTCAACTCCCAAGATCCGCGCGATATGTCGCCTATCTGAACTAAACTAGAATAGGCAATCTGGAGCCTATAAGAGGGAAATGCCTTGCACCCAGTGTCCGGGGTAATCCGGGTATTCTGGAGAGCGCGGAGGAAATATTTGCATTACGTGGAATGAAGCGACATCTGCGTCCCATCAACCGTAAAACAAAAACCTACAGCTGCCACCTGTTGCCCGGCTTCGGTTCGCTGTTCACGGTTTACGTTGTTCCATGAATCTCGCGCGCGCCATCAGAATCTTCCTTCCCCTCGCGCTGCTCGCGGCCGCGGCCGTCTGGCTTCTCTCCCGCCCCTCTCTCCCTCCGGAGAGGAACGCCTCGGCGGCCGCCCGGATAGAAAAAGGCGATCGCCTGTTCGCCGCCGACTCTTTCGCGGCCGCGGCGGCAGAATACCGGTCGGCGCTCGGGCTCGACGCCCGCGACGCCTTGGCCATGGTCAAGATCGGCCGCTGTCTCTGGGAGATGAGCGAGAAAGCGGAGGCGGACGCGATGTATGCCCGGGCGGATCAGCGTTCCCCCGCCTCCGCCGACGTCCTCCTCGAACTCGCCGCCTATTACCGCGAGTCGGGGAAGGGGAAGGAGAGGGAGCGGGCGCTCGCCCGCCTTCGCTCGCTCCATCCCGACGATGCCCGGGCGGAGCGGGAATGGGGAAGACTCCTGCTCGACCGCCGGGAGTGGGCGGCCGCCGGTCGCTCGCTCCGCCGGGCGATCGAAATGGCGCCGGGCGACGTCGAGTCCTACGTTCTCCTCTCCCGCTGCCCCGCCACCGCCTACCCCCCGCCCTCCCCCCCGCCCCTTCCTTCGCCCCCCGCCGCCCCGCCGCCCGAGCTCCCCCCGGTCATCCTCATCTCGATCGACACCCTCCGGGCCGA
>CAZKCI010000045.1:0-76547 GCA_964551475.1 uncultured bacterium
GACATTCTGAGGGACGGAAATAAGCGATATCCGCCGTGCCGTTGCCATCGTAATCCCCACTGACGGGAAGATCACCGCTCGTACCGAAATATGTCCGGGTTATATCCCGAACCGCCCACAGACCGATCGAGGGGCGGAAGAGGGCAAAGTCGGAGGTCCCGTCGCCGTTATAGTCTCCGCTGGAGAGGACCATATAGACCGGCGTGGCGAGGCAACAGGGCGAGGGGGAAGCGGAAGGAGTGGGGGTAGGAATGGCTGGGCTAGGGGATGCTGGCGGCCAGCAAGCTTCCAGATACTGTGTGGAGGTGGTGTGGGAGAACCAGGCGGACCACCAGGTCTGGTCGGGTCGCGTCCCCCAGGACCACTGCGCGTTATAGAAGGTGCAGTCGGGGAACCCGGAGAGGGCCTGCCAGGCGCTGGAGGAGTAGCCGATAGAGTAGTAGGTGTCTGGCGTGTGAAGGATGAGGTAGCTGTAATGGACCGGGTCGCGATAATAGAAATCTATCTGAATGGGGGTGGGCGAGGGGGTCTTGCAGCCTTCAGGGGTTGGCGTTGGAGTGGGGGTTTTGTATCCTTCAGGGGTTGACGTCGGAGTGGGTGTCGGAGTTCTGGTAACTGGGGGCGTAATGCCGGTGGTCGGATGCGACGTTGGTGTCGGGGACTGTAATGGCTTGGAGTACCAGACATCATTTTTCCCTGCGCCCCCGATCACCCATATTTTATCGCTGTAAACCACAGAAGTATGGTAGTCCCTTCCCTCCCATTGGGCCCCCGAGGTGGCCTCAACCCAGTTCGCGCCGTCTGTTGAGTACCAGACATCATTATAGTTAGAATGAGAATCTTCTCCTTGTCCTCCGATCACCCACATCTTGTCTTCATAGACCACAGAGGTGTGGCCCGACCTTGCCCTCCATTGAGCCCCCGAGGTCGCCTCGATCCAGTTTATTCCGTCAGTCGAGTGCCAGACGTCGTTCATATTGTCATAAAAATCTCCTTGTCCTCCGATCACCCACATCTTGTCATCGTAGACCAAAGAGGCGTGAAACCATCTTGGCGGCCATTGGGCCCCCGAGGTGGCCTCGATCCAGTTTGCCCCGTCTGTCGAATGCCAGACATCGTTATTTCTTGACGAAAAACAATTATCCAATCCTCCAATAATCCATATCTCACCGTTATAGACTACAGAGGAATGCCCATCCCTGCTTCCCCAACGGTTCTTCGAGGTGGCCTCAACCCAGTTCACGCCGTCTTTCGAATGCCAGGCATCGTTATAACAATTAAAGCCTCCAAGCACCCACATCTCGCCATTGAAGACTACCGAAGCATGCGCGTACCTCCAATACCATTGAGCCTCAAAGGTGGCCACAGTCCAATTTACTCCGTCAGTCGAATACCAAACGTCATTACGATCGGCACCAACGTATCCTCCGATCACCCACATCTTGTCATCATAGACCACGGAGGTGTGGCCCGACCTCCCTTCCCATTGGGCCCCCGAGGTCGCCTCAACCCACGATGCCCCCACTTGCGCTTGGGTCGGAGAGGGCGAAGGTAAGCGCGTTGCAAACGGGTTAGCGGTCGGCGTCGGTGTCTGATCCTGTGCGAAACATGGGAAAGCCAGGACCGCCGCCACCCCCGCCATCACTCCGATTCCCTTCATGCATCTCACGAGAAGAATCTCCGGATTCGGCTTTTGATGCCTGGCTAATCCCCATGCCGGTATTGGATTACGTGAATCGGCCTGGGATCGTATTCAAGTACCGTTCAGACAATAGGTATTCTCGGTTCATGCGGTATTCGCACTTTTTTGTGCTTGCCGCACTTGGTGCAAATCCATTCGGCCGAGGCCACCCAAGGATGGGGATGCAGTTTAGTTTCTCCCGGCGGAGCCGGACGCCAGTCGGTATGCCGGCAAACCGACCGCTGAATAATCGTTGTGAGCATCTTCTTAGATGTTTTCATTATCTGGTGTTGATCCCTACAGCCTGTCCTAAGCGGGTGGGATTAATCTTTACCTGTCCCGCTGGCTATTAGTCACTGGATTGGGGTTCCATCGGCTTCAACGCCGCCTTTGCTTTCTTCACCTCGGATGACGGAACGAGCACTTTCACGACAGCACCGCGACCACCACCGACTACCCGCCAAGGAGCCAGAGTGCCGATCACTTCGTCCTTAAGGAATACCCGTATCCCGCTGGATTCAAGGACAGATCTTACGAGATCGGCCTGGACGGTATCTCCAGCGAAGACGATTGCAAAATTGTCGGGTTCAGACATCGGTGCTCCCTTCTCATAAAAATACCCAGCCGGACATCGCTTTCCGACGCCGGGCTAGACCTGCCGAACCTCGTGTTCCCAGTCGGGTCTCACAATGGCTTCCCCTCGCTATCTGGTGACGGGGAGATCGTTGGTTGATCCAAACCAGCACCGGGTGAGATTCCTAATCGCCCAATGGCCCGAAGATGGGCGGAAAACGGCCGGCTGGGTCCCGTCGCCGCCAATGTAGTTGGCGGGGACGGGGATATCGCCGTCTATCCCGAGGTAAATCCTGCTGGGGTCTTCCTGGGATAGAATCCCCGCCCAGAGACCCGTAGAGGGACGATAGACGGCAATCTCCGTCGTCCCATCCAAGTCGTAATCCGCCGGCACGGGAATGTCTCCCCCCATCCCGAACCACTGGTAGGTCAGGCCGCGGATGGCCCAGAGACCGGATGACTGACGAAAGATCGCAGCGTCGATCCAGCCGTCGTTATCGTAATCGGCGGGAACGGGCATATCCCCCGCTCTTCCGAAGAAGATATACGTCAGATCGCGAACATCCCAAATACCGTCACCCGGGCGGAAGACCGCAGCATCCGCCGTTCCATCCCGATCATAGTCTCTCGGAATAGGGATGTCGCCGGATCTTCCGAACGATAATTGCGTTAGATTCCTGACGGCCCAGAGACTGGAGAGGGGGCGGAAGATGGCGACCCGGCTCGTCCCATCACCCGCATAGTCTCCTGAGACGGGTATATCGTCCGCTATCCCGAAGTAAACCCTGCTCAGCCCTGCTATCGACCAGAGACCGTTAGAAGGACGGAAGATGGCGATTTCCGCTTCGCCATGGCCGTCGTAGTCCCCGCTCTCCAGGGTAAGAGAGAAAGCATGAGGCGTGGGGGGAGGGGTCGGTGTGACAGGGGTAGGTGTGGGGGTCCTGCTGGGGGCAGGGGTGATTTTAGCTGTCGGCGTCGGCGAGGGTGCGGCCAGGACCTCGATGTCATCCAGGCAAACCCCGAATCCATCGTGCGGTTTGCCTTGGAAACATAGGGAATAAGCGTTGCTGACTTCAGGCAAGAGAAGCGTCCTCTTAACCCAGAAGTATTCCTCGGTTGCATAGTTAGCAAGCTGCGTCCAAGAGCCTTCCGGAGAGACGCGGTAATATACTGTGAGCACATTTGGAAGCAGGCTGGACTGCCAGCTCGCGTGCCAGAATGTCAGGCGGGGGCTGGCCGAACCCTCCGGGAATACCAGAGGCGGCGAGATCAGACGGGTGACGGGATCGCCGCCGATGATTGTATCGTCAAAAAGCGCATTAAATAATCCGCTGTGTGGATCGGGAGGCTTGTCGTGAGCCCCGCCGTGGCTCGCTAGCCAGTCGACATCGTATCGGATGTATTGCTTCCGCCAGCGCTCCGGAGCCCCCGACTGCCATGTCCCTTCGAAATCCTCGCGAAACGGCAATGTCTGCGGATCCGGCGCGGGTGTCGCGCTGGGAGAGGGAGAAGGCGAGCGTGAAGGGCTGGGAACCGGCGAAGGTGTCGTATAATGCCCTTCCCATTTGAACTTGCTGATGAAGATATCCGTGGCCCAGAGCAGGCTCGCTTGGTAGGCATTCAGCGTCGGGAAATCATCCGACCAAGTTTTTCCGCTGACGTAGACCGATCCTTCCCGATCGACGGCGATGCCCCCCCCTTCGTCCCTTGCTCTTCCGCCCCAGTAGGAGGAATACAGCCGCTGAGCATCCCCGGCGGCGAAGGAGCAGATCATGGCATCGTCTTCTCCGGCATTGATCGGTTGATAGGCATTCTTGAGGTCGGGGAATCCATCGTCATTCGTCGCGATGGTAAAGAGCTTTCCATCGTCTCCGAGAACCAGATCTCCCAAGAATCCGTTTTTTGCTGCAAAGCCGCTGCGATAAAGCAAGCATGACCCCGAGGAAGCGAATTTGGAAACGTATTCCGCTCGCTCCCAATCGTTGCCATTGTAGTGACCCAGATATATCTCGGTGTTTATGGCCAAGCTCATGCCTCCGGAATTCCCTTCATTCTCCGCGTAGTAGGTCGAGAAGACGAGAGACGAACCGGAGGATGAAAACTTGGTCAGGAAGGCCGAATACTGGCCCCCTCCCGCCTGGGGTTGGTAGGCGTTGACGACGGGGAAGTTGTGGGCTTCCGTTTCACCCGTAGCGTATGCATACCCCTCCGAATCGACGGCTATACTATAAATGTACGAGTTGCCCGATCCGCCCAGATACGTTGAGTATTCGAGAGCCGATCCCGAGCTGGACAGTTTGGTCATGATGGCATTGGTACCCGCCAATTTGACGCTCTGATATGGGTTCCGCAAGGGATAGTCGCTGGCGTCGGATTGGCCGCCGATATAGGCATGACCTTCGCTGTCCACACAGAGATCGTCGGCTATTTCTATTCCCAGGTACTGCTGCACGCCTCCCACCATGGTGCAGTATTCCAGTTCGGAACCCGAGGACGAGAACTTGGCGACGAAGGCGTCGTTACGGCCGCGCAGGGCGGCTTGATAGCTGTTCTTGGTGGGGAAATCGCTTGAACTCGTTTCTCCCGCGATATAGATGCGCTTCTCCTCATCCAGGACGAGCGAAGTGGAGAATTCCCCGCTTTCACCCCCAAGATAAGTCGAGAAGATCAGGGTGGAGCCCGAAGAAGACAGCTTGGTCAGCACCGCATCGTAGTAATTATCCCCCTCCATGGAGGGTTGGTAGGGGTTGCAGGTGGGGAAGTCCTGGGAAAAAGTGTCGCTGGTCACATAAATGTTGCTTTCGGAATCGACCGCGATTTTGACGTGATACGCCGCCTCGCCACGACTCCCGCCCAAATAGGTCGAGTAGACAGGGACAAGCTGCGATACATAGTTCACCGGCGTGGGCGAAGGCGTCTGAGCCGGGAGGTCGAAAGCTGCCGCCCAGACGGCGAGCGATAGCGATACTCCTATGATGGTTAGCTTGGTCCGCATTGGTGGAAGATTCCCGAGGTAAACCGTTGATCAGTCGCGTCTCCCTATCCCGAAGAAACAAAACCCGGCCAGGACATCTCTATCCGAGCCGGGTCAGAAACTGCCGAACCTCATGTTCCCCGCCTGTCTTCACAACATCTCCCGCCGGGGTTAGGGTGAACCGTAGAGAACATTGTCTTCCTTCCGATACAGCCAAGCAACAGGTTTTAGACGAACTGGAAGATTTCCCGCTTCCCCGTCGGGAGATGCAGCATCCCATCAGTCAATCCCCTAGAATGGAGGCGTTATACGCCTCCCTAGGATTTTAGACGCTTTTGCTTCAACTCCTTGTAATGCAGAAAATAATGATCATCGGCATCAGCCGAAAATGACCATGATAAATCCAGCCACAAATACGGCATCCCCTAAATATAAAATGGCGTAATCCATTAGTATATAACAGATTACGCCATTTCATTGGAGGCGGGGGGAGTTGAACCCCCGTCCTGTGGCAAATCCCTCCGGTCGTCTACAGGCTTAGACGGTCATTTGCATTCGCCCCCGCCGGCTCCGGCCGACAGGATCCGTCGGGGACTAACCGCCCGTATCAATCTCGCCCCTTCCCCCGGCGATTCAGGGTCGGGACCAGCCCGCTGCCGTTCGCCCATCCCAATCCCGCGGGCTGGATCAGGTGGACGTGGCGACATTAAGCCGCCATTACAAACTGCTCATTGGCAGTTATCATTGTGCCAGGTGTTTATAGAGGCCTCCCGGCAACCTCTGCCTGCGGAACCGGCTTCATTGCCCCAGTCGAAACCGTTTCGCCCCCTTTTGATTTCCTTGGCGGAAATTCAAAAGTATTTTTCAAAGAACCACTCACCAAGCTACGCCATTTTTACGGCCGATGCAAGCGTCACGATGTCGGCTGAGCTCCATGGACTATATGGACACTATGGACGAGATGGACGGGCATGGACAGCAAACGGCCGCGCGAGCAAAAATACTGCAAGAAAATGCCCGCGAAAAGCGTCCTTATCTATGGCAGGGACAATGCGGACGAACTATGAGCCACAAGCCACAAGAGCCCCTGATACCGAAGCACGGCGGCTATCGGAAACTCAAAAGCTACCGGATAGCGCAGCTGGTCCATGACGTCACGGTGCGGTTCTGCGAACGATATGTCGAACGGAAAAGCCGCACACGCGACCAGATGGTCCAGGCCGCCCGGTCCGGCGTGCAGAACATCGCCGAGGGGAGCCAGGCGAGCGGGACCTCCCGCAAAACCGAGCTCAAGCTGACCAGCGTGGCCCGCTCCAGCCTCGAGGAGCTCCGTCTGGACTATGAGGATTTCCTGCGCCAGCACGGTTGGGAGCTCTGGGCGCGGGAGGACGCGCGCCGTCGGGAGCTCGTGGCCCGGCGCTGCGGCACGGCGGAGGAGGTGGCGCTGTGGGTGAGGGAAAAAGCTCTGGCCAGGCGAAATGGACAGTCTGGACGACAAGAACGGCCCGCCGAGATTAAATCGTCCATTCCGTCCATGAGGTCCATAGCGTCCATACCGTCCATCCAGGCCGCCTATCCCGAGATCTCGGCCAATGCCGTCCTCGTTTTGATCGGCGTGGCCTCCACGCTCCTCGACCGGCAGATCGCCACACTGGCTCGGACCTTTGAGAGGGAGGGCGGCTTCACGGAGAGGCTTTACCGGACAAGGCTGCTGGAGAGAAAGAAAAGCAGCGATCAGTGAACACCCGATTTCGGAAAAGATCATATGGACGATATGGACTTTATGGACGAAATGGACACACGGAAGAAGCAGACCCGCTCCTAAAGTCCCTAGCGTCCATTCAGTCCATCTCGTCCATATCGTCCATGAAGCCCCAGCCGAAGCTCAGCGCTCGGCCTTCCGGACGTCCTCGCCGATGTCCCGGGAGAGGTCGCAGGTCAGGAAATCAAAGGTCAGGGGGAGAGACAGCTCCAGCCGGTTCAGGAACTGGACGCCGATCCTGACCTTCCGGGGGCGGCATTCCAGGAGATGGCCGCCGCAGGTCTTGTCGGCGGAGAGAAAGTGCAGATGCAGTCCGGCGACGTGGAGCGAGGAGAGGAACGACGGCGTGAAGAATCCGGCCACGGTCCCGGAGACGTTCTTCAGGTCGAAGACCGCCTGCCCTTTCGCCGCCTCGGCCAGGGGGCGATAGCTCTCCTGGCGGGGGACGGAACGGGTCTTCACCCGCGCGAAATCCCCCTCGATCCTCAGGCCATACATGATGTTGGGCGAGGGGAAGAGACTGAGCAGGAATTCGTGGAAGGCGGGCCACTCCGTCTCCTCGGCGAGGTCGTCGTGGCTCGTCGCCTGGTAGAAGGTCGCGCAGGCAAAGGGGGTCTGGACCTCGTCCGGAACCTCGTTGACCTTCCCCTCCCCCGTGATCTGGTAGATCCGCCCGTCGAGCAGGACCATCTCCCCGTCCAGCTCGTTGAAGGTGCCCAGGCCGAAGTCGCCGTGGCGCTTCACCTCGGAGAGAGGGACGTTCTGCTTGAAGATCCCCTCGACCAGCGCGTTCAGGGGAGCGGAGAGATACAACGCATTAGTCATTGGTCACTTTGCATTGGTCAACGGTCAACCAGGCAGAGGGTAAATACTCCCGGCTCTAGGCTCTCTGCCCTTTGCCCTTGGCCTTTTTCTTGCCCTTCCCGATCTCTTTCCAGATCCGCTCCATCCGGTCGAGCGAGTCCCGATGCAGGGGATGACCCTCCTCCTGCAACCGCTTCTCCATCCCCTGAAAACGCCCGAGCCAGCGGTCGACCATCTTCTGCAGGGCGAGCTCGGCGTCGAACTCAAAATAGCGGCTCAACGCGGTGAGGGCGAAAAGAAGATCGCCGATCTCCTCCTCGACTCCCCTCGCGTCGCCCCGGCGGATCTCCCTTTCCAGCTCGCCCAGCTCTTCCCGGATCTTCGCCGTCAACTCCCGGCGCTGGCGCCAGTCGAAACCGGCCCGGCGGGCCTTGACCTGGATCTTCTGCGCCCGGCGCAGCGCGGGGAGGTGGCGCAAGGCGTCGTGGTAGATGGAGGCGTCGGGCGAGCGGTTCTTCTCGATCGCCTTGATCTGCTCCCAGTTCCTGATCACATCCTCCGCCCCCTTCACCCGGGTGCGGGAGAAGACGTGGGGATGGCGGCGGACGATCTTCTCTTCGATCCCCCGGGCGATCGCGGACAGCGTGATCCCCGCTTTCCGTTCCGCCACCCGGCAGACCATCAGGATCTGGAAGAGGAGGTCGCCGAGCTCTTCGGCCAGGTTGGCCTCGTCGAGGGTATGGATGGCGGCGAGCACCTCGTAGGTCTCCTCCAGCAGCTGCGGCTGGAGGGAGCGGATGGTCTGGGCGCGGTCCCAGGGGCAGCCTCCGGGGGCCTGGAGGCGGTCGATCACCCGGAGGAGGCGGGCGATCTCCCGAAGGCCGCCGGGGCGGGAGCGGGAGGGCTTGACTCGTGTCGTTTTCATGGAAGGAGTCTCATTCTATCACGCCCGCCCGCCGGGCGGGACGCAATCAGAGTGATCAGTGACTGAAAAAGAAGTGATCAGTCATCAGTGGCCGGGGCGCTCCCACAAATAATCACGATAAACGCAAGAAACGGGGGCCGAAAGCGATCCTTATAGTCGGGAAGAGACTATGATGATCGCGGCCATTATCCTCGCCGTCCTGACACTCGCCGCCGATTCCGCGCCGGAACAGGGCGGCGGAACACTCACAGTCGTTTTCCTCGACGTCGGCCAGGGCGACGCCGCGCTGGTCCAAACGCCCGGAGGGAAAAACATCCTGATCGACGCCGGACCCGCGGGCCCGCGCCGGGGCGCGGACGCCGGCAAACGCGTGATTCTCCCCTTTCTCCGCGCCCGCGGCGTCAACCGGCTCGACCAGATCATCGTCACCCATCCCGACCTCGACCACATCGGAGGCCTGGAATCGATACTCAAATCATCAGATCTGAAAGTGGTGGAACTCCTCGAACCAGGCGTCCTCCATCCTTCGGAAGCATATGAGGCCCTGCTGGAAACCGCACTGGCCTGCCCGAAACTGATCTACCGCCAGCCACGGGCGGGGACGGCGCTGGACTGGGGAGAGGGCGTGCGGGCGGAGGTTCTGCATCCATCCGTCCTCAAGGAGGATAACAACGACTCCTCCGTCGTCGTCAAGATCGCCTACGGTCAAATCTCCTTTCTCTTCGCCGGCGATATCTCCGCGGAGGTCGAGAAGGAGGTCATCCGCAGAATGGGATGGAGGCTTCGGGCGACGATACTCAAAGTTGCCCATCACGGATCGAAGCATTCCTCGAGTGACGATTTTCTCGGCCGGGTCCGGCCGGAGGCGGCGGTCATCTCCTGCGGGAAAGGCAACCTCTTCGGCCATCCCGCGCCCGAAACGCTGGAACGGCTCCGGAAAATCCGGGCGAAGGTCTATCGCACCGACGAGAGCGGAAATATCACGATCGTCAGCGACGGGGAGGGCTACCGCGTCGAGACGGAGAAGCACTGATCACTTCTTCTGCTTTGACTATTTTCCCGTGGGAGGGGCGTCCCGCCCCGATCCATGCCGGCTATAATCGCGGCGAGACGCCGCTCCCACAGAGCCTGTCCCGCGGACCTGAAGCTCGCCCGCCCGTAGGGCGGGGTCCGCGCCTACGAAACCCGCACTGCTCACCGTCGTCCCCGCTTCCATTCCTCCAGGGGTTTCCCCTTGGCGAAAAGTGCGGCGGCGTATTCACGGAAACGACGCGCGACCTCGACCGATACGATGAGGACGGAGGACTCCCAGTTGTGGCTGAAGGCCGACCAGGACCAGTTGGCGCTCCCCAGGATGGAGACCCGCCCGTCTATGACGACGAGCTTGGTGTGAGTGACGTGCTTGGGATGGTCGAACCGGACCGCTATCCCCGCCGCCGCCAGCCTCCGGGCCGCGGCTTCGTTCCAGTCCTGCAAGGCCTTTTCCAGCGAGTAGTCGAGGAGAAGCTTCACCTCCACGCCCCGCCTATGAGCGCGGATCAGGGATTCGATCAGCGCCGCCGTCTGGCTCCCCGCCTTCTCCGGACCGGCGATCGCATACATCACCACCCAGACCGACTCCCGGGCCGAATCTATGGCCTCTTGGGTCCGCTGAAAATAAGCGCCGGTGGGGAGAAAATCCAATTCCTCCACCTTCACTCCGGACGCGATGGATTCTCCGGCCACGGCTGTAAAAATAATTGCGGCGAACCAGCGACCGGATCTCTTCATCGCGCCTCCGCCTGAGAACGTTTCAGCAATTCCTTCTGGAATTGCTGAAGCTTCTCCCTTCTCCCCTCCTCCGTCGTCTCGCCTCCGATCGCCCCGATGTAGCCAAAGTAGCGGCCGAAACGGGGATCCGGCGGGCGGCAGACGATCCGCACCGAAACCTCGTCGTGGATGGTGAGGGCCTCCTTCGTCCAGTTATGGTTGCCGATGAAGACCACCCGATCGTCGATGATCACCAGCTTGTCGTGCAGGCAGTGGCGGGGTTCGTCGAATGCGGCGGAGATCCCCTGGCGACGGAGACGATCGATCGCGGCCGAGTTTTTCTTCTTCAAGGCCGGGGATTTCTTCTCCCAGGGGCACTCCACGATCACCTCGACCTTCACGCCTCTCCGGCGGGCGGCCGCCAACGCCTCCAGGATCTGGTTCACGGGATGATCCCTCCCCTCCCCCGGGTCGACGACATACATCGCCACCCGGATGGATTTTTCGGCCCTCCCCAGCGCCTCTTTCAGCCGGGGAAGGTAGTCCCGCCCGATCAGCGGTTCGACTTCATACTCGAAAACGGGCGCGGGGGCGGGAGACGCGGGCCGGTCGGATGGAACGCCGGACGACGCCGACCGCCCCCTCATCCGGTCAAGCGCGGACTCGACCTTCCCCCGCATCTCCTCCGATTTCCAGACGAAACGATAAGCGGTCGTCCCGATAAGAACGATCCCCAGGGCAAGCAGACACCAGGCCTCCGGCCGGCGGTTTGTCATCTGGCACTCCCATAGATAAGGATGCTTTTGGGAGGGGATTTCTTGCATTTATTTGTCCCCCCACCTTGGGCCCGGACAAATAATTGAACCGCTCATCCATCCATACGTAGTATGATTAAGATGACATTAGAAATATCCGGACTGAGGAGAATTGCGATGAAAAGATCCCTACCGCTTCTGGCTGTTCTCGCCTGCCTTCTCCCCGCGGCGGCCTATCCCATCGGCCTCGAATTCCGGCCCTCTATCGGCCGGGCCACCTACCAGGAAAACATCCGCGACGTGGGCTACGTCGACAGCGACTGGGAAGCGCTCCGGGGAGGATTCCAGGCGGAGGTCAGCGAGCTCAAGGCGCACTGGTACGCCTTCGTCCTGGAAGGCGCGATCTGGGGAACCGACGAAGGGGAGGAGGAGTGGAACGCCGATTCCTTCCGTCAGACCAACAACCTGAAAGTCTGGGGCTGGGGAGGCAAGGCCCTGATCGGCGCCACGCTGCCCATCGGCGAGAAGGCCCTGATCACCCCCCTGGTGGGAGTCGACTATCGCCGCCAGTCCTTCTCCCGCAGCGAGTTCAAGGTCAACTACATCCCGGTGGACACGGAGACCGTGACCGAGAAATATCCCGTCTTCTCCGCCGGCGGGGGCCTGAACGCCGAGGTTTTTCTGCCCCAAGGCTTCGGCCTCTTCGGGCGGGTCCTCTACTTCGACGTGATCGACTCGCGGGCGGAAAACTCCCTCCTCGGCGACATCGACGGGGATGGCGGCGAGATCTGGTCCGTCGAAGCCGGGATGGAGTGGACGGACAACCTTTCCTTCGCCCTGGGAGCCGCGGTCAGCTACGAGCTGCAGAAGCTCGATGGCGGGACCGACGACTCGGGGTCGCTGGAATGGCCGGAGAACAAGCTGGAATCGATCGCATTGGTCGGGGCCTTCCGATTCTTTTTCTGATCCGCGTCCTTACGGCAGCAATTGTAGGCCGCCTCTGCGAGGCGGCGCAAAAGCGCCCGCTCACAGAGCGGGCCTACAAACAGCGATCATCAAGCAGAAAGGAAATCCGCATGGAAACCAATCCCAATCTCAAGATCTGCCAGTCGTGCGCGATGGCGATGGAAAGCGCTGAGGATTTCGGGACCAACCACGACGGGGGGCGCAGCGCCGACTACTGCTGCTACTGCTACGAGTCCGGCCGCTTCCAGGAGCCGGATGTGAGCATGGACATGATGCTGGAGAAGGTGGCGGGGTTCCTGGTCGCCGAGATGAGCTTCTCGGAGGCCGACGCGCGGGCGAAAATGAACGCGATCCTGCCGAAGCTCAAGCGCTGGCAACTGCGCTAATCAGCCTTTCCACGAATGGGCCTGGCTTGGCGACTGGCCACGTGTAACGTGTCACGTGTAACGGTTTCAACGATTTGAACGTCTATTTCAGTCTTAGATTGTCGATCAGCCTGGTCTTTCCGATAAATACCGCCAGCAGGCCTCGGCTTCCCTTCTCGATCCGGGAGATCGGGACCAGGTCTTTCTCCCGGACCAGCGCGATGTAGTCGATCCGGGCCGAAGGCGCCGTCCGGATAATTTCCTCCATTCCCCTCCGGATTTTCCGGCCGTCCTTCTCCCCTCCCCGCGCCATCTCCCGAGCATGGATAAGCGCCCGCCGCAGACAGAGCGCTTCCTGTCGCTCCTGGGGATTGAGATAGGCGTTGCGCGAGGACATCGCCAGTCCGTCCTTCTCGCGCACGATCGGAGCGACGACAATCCTGATCGGAAGGTTCAGGTCGGAGACCATTTTCCGGATCACCCACGCCTGCTGGAGATCCTTGATCCCGAAGACGGCGAGGTCGGGATTGACAATATTAAAGAGCTTGAGGACAACCGTCGCCACACCCCGGAAATGGCCCGGGCGGCTGGCCCCGCAGAGTCCCTGGCTCAAGCGCGTCTCTTCCCCATAGGTGGAGTAGCCCTCGGGATACATTCCGGCGACGGGGGGAGCGAAGACGATGTCCGTTCCGGCCTCCCGGCAGAGACGCAGATCCCTCTTCAGATCTCGGGGATAGCGGGAATAATCCTCACGGGGGCCGAACTGGGCCGGGTTGACGAAGATGGAAACGACCAGAACATCCGCCCGGGGGCGGGCCGCGCGCATCAGGCTGACATGCCCCTCATGGAGATAGCCCATCGTCGGCACGCAGGCGATCGTCCGGCCCCGGCGCTGCAGCGACCGGGAGGTCTTCTGCATTATCGCGATGGAACGGATCAATCTCATAGGGAATACCAACGATTAACGCTTGATTTGAAATTTGAGATTTGAGATCCCGCTCAGTATGACTGTTCGCTCGCTGGGAACGTCCCCTCTTCCACTTCTTTCTTGTACTCCCCCAGCGCTTTCACCGTCGTCCCCCAGAAATCGGCGTACTGTTTCACGAACTTCGGCTTGAAGCGGTCGAACATCCCCAGGAGATCGGAGGTGACCAGGATCTGCCCGTCGCAAAGCGGACCGGCGCCGATCCCGATCGTCGGGACGGACAGGGCGGCCGTGATCTGCCCCGCCAGCGCCGCCGGGACGCATTCCAGGACCACGGCGAAAGCCCCGGCAGCTTCGAGAGCGCGCGCGTCTTCGATCAGCTGGCGGGCCGACTCTTGGTCCCGCCCCTGGATCTTGTAGCCGCCCAGGTTCAGGATGTCCTGCGGCGTCAGACCGATGTGGCCGAGGACGGGGATTCCGGCCGCGACCATGCGGGAGACCAGCGCCGCCATCTCTTTTCCCCCCTCCAGTTTCACCGCTTGCGCGCCCGCCTCCCGGACAAAGCGCCCGGCGTTGCGGAGCGCCTCCTCTTCGCTGATGTGATAGGAGAGGAACGGCATGTCGGCGACCAGGAGGCAGCGGCGGTTCCCCCGGGAGACCGCCTTGGCGTGGTGGATCATCTCCTCCATCGTCACCGGGAGCGTGTTCTCGTAGCCCAGGATCACCATCCCCAGCGAATCGCCGACCAGGATGAGGTCGATACCCGCCTCGTTCAGAACCCGGGCGCTGAAATAATCGTAGGCGGTGAGCGCCGTGATCTTTTCCCCCTGCTTCTTTTTCTCCCGGATGACGGAAATGGTGATCTTCGTCGCGTCGGTCATGTCCTCACCTCGGTGAACAACTGATTGAGCCGGAGTGTTGGATTACTGGAATGATGGAGTACTGGAGTTGCGGGGCGACAAACCATTACTCCACTACTCCGTTGCTCTTTTGCTTGATCCAACCCGCGGCTTTGAGCTTCTCGACTCGCTGGCCATCGAAGAGCCTCGCGAGCAGATCCCGGACCGTGGCTCCCGTCCCGGGGACTAGGCGATCCGGAGCGATCTCGCCCAGCGGTTCCAGAACAAAGCGCCTTTCCGTCAGGCGGGGATGCGGGAGAGCCAGATCGTCGTCGGAAACAATTTCCTCCCGATAGAGGAGTATGTCAAGGTCGATCGGACGGGGGCCGAAACGCTCTCCCCTCTTGCGCCCGAGCTGATCTTCGATCCCGGCGCAGAGGCGAAGAACATCCCGGGGAGAGAGATCAGAAGCTATCTCGATGGCGCAGTTGAGAAAATCTCTCTGATCGGCGAGGTCGCGGGGGGCGGTTTCGTAGAGGCCCGAGATCTTGAGCACGCGAACCCGCGGATGGGCGCCGAGAAGCGCGATCGCTTGGCGAAGATGGACCTCCCGGTCGCCGAGGTTGGAGCCGAGCGAGAGAAAGATCCCGCCCAGGGCGGAATAATTATCGGCGGGCCTGGCAGATGGGAGGAGAGACATTTCTCGCATCCGGAGGGAAGTATTGGAGTAGTGGAGCGATGGAGTATTGGCCAGCCCTACGCCATCATGACTCCATTACTCCACTACTCCATCACTCCCGAATCCTCAGCCCCGGGACCAGTCCACGCCCAGACCCCGGAGCCTCTCCAACGCCTGGGCGAGCTCCCCTTCCGGCCGGGTGAGCGTCATCCGGACATAGCCCTCGCCGTGAATGCCGAGTCCGACGCCGGGCGTGGTGACGATACCCGCTCTCTCGAGCAGGAAGGCGGTGAGCTTGCGCGAATCGAAGGACCGGGGCACGGGCGCCCAGATGTAGAAGGTCGCTTTCGGCTTGTCTACCTTCCACCCCAGCGAGTTCAGGCCGTCGACCAGGAGGTCTCTCCGGCGGCGATACATTTTGAGCAGCCCCTCCCGGAACCCCTGGGGGCCGTTCAGCGCCGCTATCCCCGCGATCTGGACGGCGCGGAAGATGCCGGAGTCGATGTTCGACTTCACCTTGCTGAGTCCCGCGATCAGATCCCTGTTCCCCACCGCGAAACCGATGCGCCATCCGGTCATGTTGTAGGTCTTGGAGAGGGAGTGAAATTCGATCGCGTATTCCTTGGCGCCGGGAAGCTCCAGAAAAGACGGGGGGCGGAAACCGTCGTAAGCAAGCTCGGTGTAGGCGGCGTCGTGACAGACGATGATCCCGTGCCGGCGGGCGAAGGCGGCGGCCTGCTTGAAAAAGCCGAGTCCGCAGACGGCCGCGGTCGGGTTGTTGGGGTAGTTGAGCCACATCAGCCGGGCTTTTTTGAGCTTCGCTTCGGGGATGCGGGAGAAATCGGGGAGAAATCCGTTCTCTTCGAGGAGCGGCATCGGGACCGGCTCGCCGCCGCAGAAGATCGTCCCGGACTGGTAGACGGGATAGCCGGGATTGGGGACCAGAACCCGGTCGCCCGGGTTGACGAAGGCGAGGGGGACGTGGGCGATCCCCTCCTTGGACCCGAGCAGGGGGAGGATCTCGGTCTCGGGATCGAGACTGACCGAAAAGCGGCGCCCGTACCAGGCCGCGATCGCCTCCCTCAGCTCCTTCATCCCGAAATCGAGCGCGTACTGGTGGCTCTTGGGGTCTTTCGCGCCGCGGTAGTTGGCCTGGATGATGTGCGTCGGCGTCGGCGTGTCCGGATCGCCCACGCCGAGGTCGATCAGCTTCTTTCCTCTCCCGATCATCTCCCGCTTCACCCGGTCGATTTCGGCGAAAAGGTAGGGGGGGAGTTTTTGTAGTCTGCGCGAATACTCGATTTTCATGGTCTCACCCAGGCAATCACGAATTCGCGGATTAGGGTAAGGGGTACTGGAGTGTTGGAGTAATGGAGCAATGAACTGCATGCCCCAGCACTCCATTACTCCAATACTCCACCACTCTGCTTGCCTCGTCTCACTTATTCTGGCTTGTGGTCTTGGCGAGCACGTCGCGCATGGTATACAGGCCCGGCGCGGCGGAGAGAACGAAACGCGCCGCCCGCAGCGCCCCCCGGGCGAGGGGATCGCGGGAATGGGCCCGGTGGGCGATCTCCACCCGCTCACCCAGCGTGGAGAAGATCACGGTGTGTTCGCCCACGATGTCCCCGGCCCGGACGGCGTGGATCCCGATCTCGCCCGGCGGGCGCGCTCCGACCAGACCTTTCCTTCCGTAAACACCGTTTTTCTCCAGATCGATCCCCCGCGCCTCCGCCACCGCCTCGGCCAGCTTCTTCGCCGTCCCGCTGGGGGCGTCGGCCTTAAAGCGGTGGTGGGCTTCTATAATCTCGACGTCATACTCCTCGCCCAGGGCGGCGGCCACCTGCCGGGCGAGGTCGAAGAGCAGGTTCACGCCCACGCTCATGTTGGGAGAGAAGACCAACGGGATGGACTGGGCCGCCTCCTCGATCGCGGCCGTCCCGGCCGGAGAGAGGCCGGTGGTGCCGATGACCAGGGGCTTCCGACGGCGGGCGCAGAGAGAGGCATTGGCGGCGGCGGCGGACGCGGCGGAAAAATCGATCACCACGTCGCCCGACTCCAGGATCCCGGCCAGGTCCGCTTGGATCGGCGCGCCGGCCTTCTTCTCCCCCGCCGCTTCGCCGGCATCCCGTCCCAGGTCGGGGTGACCGGCTCTCTCCACCGCGCCCGCGATGCGAAAATCTTTTTCCATGAGGGCGCAGGCGACGATTCTCTTGCCCATCCTTCCCCCCGCCCCGCAGACGATGAGTTTGATCATGTCTTTGTCTCCGCTCGCTATGGACGATATGGACACTATGGACGAGATGGACGAACCAGGCGCCGGGCGCAGATGTCCATATCGTCCATCACGTTCAGCTAGATAAGCTTGTAGGCTTCCAGCACCTTGACCAGCTTTTCCCGGTTCTCCGGGGCCATCGGGCAGAGGGGCAGGCGGAACTCCTCCCGGACCTTTCCCATCAGGGCCAGAGCGGTCTTGGCCGGGATGGGGTTGGTCTCGATGAAGAGCGCCTTGAAAAGCTTGTAGAGTTGGAAGTGGAGCTTGCGCGCGTCCTCCCAGCGCCCCTCCAGGGCCGCGTGGACCATCCGGGAAACCTCCCGGGGAGCGATGTTGGCGATGACCGAGATCACGCCCTTTCCCCCCACCGCCATGATCGGAAGCGTGATCATGTCGTCGCCGGAGAGAACGGTGATGGCGCAGAGATCGAGGATCTGGTTCACCTGATCGACCGAGCCGCTGGCCTCCTTGATCGCCACGATCCGCGGGACCTGGGAGAGCCGGGCCACGGAAAGGGGATCGAGGCAGACGCCGGTCCGCCCGGGAACGTTGTAGAGAACCAGGGGAATCTCGGTCTCCTGGGCGAGCTTGGTGAAGTGCTCCAGCATCCCCCGCTGGGTCGGCTTGGTGTAATAGGGGGTGATGACCAAAGCGGCGTCCGCCCCCACTTCCTGGGCGTGCCGGGTGAGACGGAGCGCTTCGCGAAAGGAGTTGGATCCGGCGCCGGCGATCACCTTGATCCTGCGGTTGACCTGGCGGACGGTGAACTCCACCACCTTGTCGTGCTCTTCGTGGGAGAGGGTCGCCGATTCCCCGGTGGTGCCGCAGGGGATGATCCCGTCGGTGCCGCCGGCGATCTGGAACTCGATGAGCTTGGCCAGCGCGTCGTAATCGACGGCCTCGTCCCGGAAGGGGGTGACGATGGCGGTGTAAGAACCTTGAAACATGACGGCCTCCTTGTACATACAATTTTCCCTTCGGGAAAATTGTAGCAGATTATCATCCGCGAAATCCGCGTAATCCGCGGCTTTTTTCGGATTGGATCTCCGTAGGCGCGGACATTCATGTCCGCGCGCCGGGGCCCGCCTGTCCCGCGGACCCGAAGGGTCCGCGGCTACGAACCCCGCATCGACCTCAGCGGACAGGGAGAGGGACCTCGCCCGTGAAGACGAACTCGGCCGGGCCGGTCATATAGACGTGGTTGTCCGCGGCCCACTCCACCCGGAGCGTCCCTCCCGGCAGGCGGACCTTCACCCGCCGCCCCGTCTTCCCGAGACGGGCCGAGGCCACCGCCGAGGCGCAGGCCCCCGTCCCGCAGGCCAGCGTGATCCCCGCTCCCCGCTCCCAGACTCCGACCTCGATCTCGAAGCGGCTTCTCACCCGAACAAACTCGACGTTGGTCCGTTTCGGGAAGAACGGATCGGTCTCGATCCTCTCCCCCAGAGGCGCGGAGGCGGGATCGGCAAAGATGACGCAGTGGGGGTTTCCCATCGACACGCAGGTGATCCGGAAGCGGTTCGGCCCGAATTGCCGGGGGTGATCGAGGATTTCCCCGTCCCGCCGGACCGGGATTTTCCTCCCCTCAAAACACGGCTCACCCATGTCCACGGTCGCCGTGTCACCTAAGATGCGGATCGCCTTCACTCCGGCGTCGGTCTCCACGGAAAGACGGTTCGCCCGGACGAGCCCGTGGCGACGGGCCCAGAGGGCGAGACAGCGGATGCCGTTGCCGCACATCTCGGCCCGGGATCCGTCGGAGTTCAGGATCGCCATGCGGAGATCGGCCCGGCGGGTCCGCTCGGCCACAATCACGCCATCGGCCCCGACGCCAAACGAGCGCCGGCAGAGAAAGCGGGCGTCGGCCGGGCGCAGGCGCAACCGCCCGGAACGGTTGTCGACCAGGATGAAGTCGTTCCCCAGGCCGTGCATCTTGACGAAGGAGATCGTCTTCATCGGTCTTTCGGGCGGAGGAACTCCGGCAGAATCTGGCCCCGGAGAAGATCGGCGGTCGTCTCCCTCTCCCGGGCCAACCACCAGCGGTTTCCCTTCACCATCACTTCGGCCGGGCGGAGACGGGCGTTGTAGTTCGAGGACATCGCGTAGCCGTAGGCCCCCGCGCTCATCACGGCCAGATAGTCGCCCGGGCGGGGCTCGCCGATCCTCCGCTTCTGGGCGAAAAAGTCGCCCGACTCGCAGACCGGGCCGACGATGTCGGCGGTGATCGTCTTCCTCTCCTCTTCGTCCAGGGGGAGGATCCGGTGATAGGCCCCGTAGAGGGCCGGACGGATCAGGTCGTTCATCCCGGCGTCCAGGATGACGAAGTTCTTGCGCGCCTTCCTTTTTAGATAGACCACCCGTGCCGCCAGGCAGCCCATGTTCCCGGAAAAGAAACGCCCCGGCTCCATGACCAGCGTGGAACGGAAATCCTCGAGCAGGGGCGCCCAGGCGGCGGCGTAATCGGACGGCGACGGCGGGATCTCGCCCCGGTAGGAGATGCCCATCCCCCCGCCCAGATCGAGATGGGAGAGGCGGATCCCCTTCCCTGCCAGCTCGGCCATCAGGACGCGGAGCTTCCGGAGCCCCTCCACGTAAGGACGGACGGAGAGGATCTGGGAACCCAGGTGCATCTGGATGCCCGTCGCCCGGACATGGGGCAGGTTGTCGCACTGCCGGTAAAACTCGAGCGCCGCGCCGAGATCGATCCCGAACTTGTTTTCGTCCTTCCCGGTGGTGATGTAGCGGTGGGTATGGGCGTCCACGCCGGGCGTGACCCGAAGCGCGATCGGGGCGATCCGGTCCATCTCCCGGGCCGTGTCGTTGATCTGGTGGAGCTCGGAGAAGGACTCGACCGTGAAGAAGAGAATTCCGGCCGTGAGAGCGGCGTGGATCTCGGGGCGGGTCTTGCCCACTCCGGCAAAAACGATCCGTTCCGGGGGGACGCCGGCCTGGAGGGCCAGGAAAAGCTCGCCGGCGGAGACCACATCCATCCCCGCGCCGAGTGAAGCCAGCGTCCGGATGACCGCCAGGTTGGGATTGGACTTGATGGAATAGCAGATCAGGCGCTTGCGCCCGGACCAGGCGGCGTCGAGCTCGCGGAAGCGGGAGACCAGGTGAGAGTGGCTGTAGATGTAGACCGGCGTCCCGGCCTCCTGGGCGATGGTCTTGACCTCCACTTCTTCGCAGAAGAGGCGGCCGGAGCGGTAGGCCCAGGCGGGGCTGTCGGGGAAGAGGGGCTCGGACTTGGAATTATTTCCACGAATTTTCATAAATCCCGAATTGCGCGAATGGCCGCGTGTAACGTGGCACGTGCAACGGATTTTCCGCTTTTCACGATCTACTTCCGCCTCGACCCCAGTTTTTTCCTCCACCGCTTGATCTCCCGACCCACCAGCGCCGGCGCGGTGGAGCCGCGGCTGAGCTTGGCCCGGATGGAAGCGGCCGGAGAGAGCAGCTTGAGCGCGCGCGCGTCGAAAGCGGGAGAGATTTCCCGGAGGGAAGAAAGCGTCATCCCGGCCCAATCCTCGCCGCGGCTGAGACAGCGGGAGACCAGCTCCCCCACCCGGCGATGGGCCTCGCCGAAAGGGACCCCCTTCCCGACCAGGTACTCCGCCAGGTCGGCGGCGGAGGAGAAATCCATCCGGAGCGCCCGGGCCAGGGCGGCGCGGTTAAGGGAAAGAGACGAGACCATCGGCGCCATCACAGAGAGCTCCATCAAAGCCGTGTCCAGGGAATCGAAGAGCGGCTCCTTGTCCTCCTGGAGGTCGCGGTTGTAGGAGAGCGGCAGTCCTTTCAAGACGGTGAGGAGGGCGATCAGGTTGCCGTAGAGCCTCCCGGTCTTGCCCCGGATCAGCTCCGCGGGGTCGGGGTTCATCTTCTGGGGAAGGAAGCTGGAACCGGTGGAGAAGGATTCGTCCAGGCGGACGAAACCGAACTCGGAGGTGGACCAGAGGACGATCTCCTCGGCCAGGCGCGAAAGGTGCATGCCGAGAATGGCCAGGGCGGAGAGGATTTCGGCGGCGAAGTCGCGGTCGGCGACGGCGTCCATGCTATTGGCGGCCACGCTCGCGAAACCGAGACGGCGGGCGAGGAAATCCTGGTCGAGGCCGAGGCCGCTTCCGGCCAGAGCCGCCGACCCCAGGGGAAGAACGTCGAGCCTTTTCGCCGCGTCGCTCAAGCGACCGCGATCGCGTTCCAGCATCTCGACGTAGGCGAGGAGATGGTGGGCGAAAAGGACCGGCTGGGCGTGCTGCAGGTGCGTGTAGCCGGGCATGACCACGTCCTTCTCCGCTTCCGCCTTGGCCACCAGGGACGACTGCAGAGTCCGGACGGCGGCGGCGGCCTCCGCGAGCTTCTCTTTCAAGTACAGGCGGAGATCGGCCAGGACCAGGTCGTTGCGGGAGCGGCCGGCGTGCAGCTTCTTCCCCAGTGTCCCGACCTTGCGGATCAGGCGGTCGATGATCAGGCTGTGGATATCCTCGTGGCCGGCGAAAGAAACCCGGCCGGCGGAGATCTCCTCCCCGATCTTCTTGAGGGCGCGGACGAGGGCGGACTTTTCTCCGCGCGTGAGATATCCCGCCCGGCCCAGAGCCTCGGCCTGGGCGATCCCGACCCGGACGTCCTGGCGAAAGAGCCGCGCGTCAAAGGCGATCGAGGAGCTGAAGGCCTCGACGCGGGGGTCGGTCGGCTTGCGGAACCTGCCTCCCCAGAGTTTCTTTTTCATCGCTGACCTCGCCTTCCGCGGACCTGACCTGGCCCGAGAATGAATTTGCCCGTAGCCGCAGGCTTCAGCCTGCGTTGTTGTGTGATGTCTCTGTCTGCAGCTAACACGCAGGCTAAAGCCTGCGGCTACCGGAACATATTAAGAACGACCCTTCTTTCGGCTCCGCTCCCGGCGGAGGGATTCGCGGATCTTGAGCCGCAGGGCGTTCAGGCGGATGAAGCCGGTGGCGTCGCTCTGGCAGTAGACCTCCTCCTTCTCGAAGGTGGCGTAGGAGGGGGCGTAAAGCGAGGTCGGCGACTGACGACCCACCACCGAGCAATTCCCCTTGTAGAGTTTCACCCGCACCACGCCGTCCACGTCCTCCTGCGTCCGGCTCACCATCTGGCGGAAGAGATCCATCTCCGGAGAGAACCAGAAACCGTAGTAGATGAGCTCGGAAATCTTGGTGACCTGGGAATCCTTGAAGTGCATGACCTCGCGGTCGAGCGTGATCGACTCCAGCGCCCGGTGGGCCGTGTGCAGAATCGTTCCCCCCGGCGTCTCGTAGACCCCGCGGCACTTCATCCCCACGAAGCGGTTTTCCACTATGTCCACCCGGCCGATCCCGTTCTCCCCGCCCAGGCGGTTGAGCGCCTCCAGGAGCTTCGCCGGGGAGAGCTTCTGGTCGTTCACCGCGACGGGGATCCCCTGGACGAAGGAGATTTCCAGGTAGGTCGGCTTGTCGGGCGCCTTCTCCGGAGAGACCGAGAGCACGAACATGTCTTCCGGGGGCTCCCGCCAGGGGTCCTCCAGTATCCCGCCCTCGAAGGAGATGTGCAGGAGGTTGCGGTCGGAGCTGTAAGGGCGCTCTTTGGTCACCGGGACTTCGATCCCGTGGACGCGGGCGTAGGCGATGAGGTCGCTGCGCGACTTCATGTCCCACTCCCGCCAGGGGGCGATGATCTTGATCCCCGGTTCCAGGGCGAGGTAACTGAGCTCGAAGCGAACCTGGTCGTTCCCCTTCCCGGTCGAACCGTGGGAGACGTACTCGGCCTTCTCCTGGCGGGCGATCTCGATCTGCTTCAATGCGATCAGGGGCCGGGCCAGCGAGGTCCCCAGCAGATAGGTCCCCTCGTAGATCGCGTTGGCCTGGATGGCCGGAAAGACGAAGTCGCGGACGAATTCCTCCCGGATGTCTTCGACGTAGACCTTGACGGCGCCGGTCTTCTTGGCCTTGGCCGCCGCCTCCGAAACTTCCTTGCCTTGGCCGACATCGGCGATAAATGCGACCACGTCCAGCTTCTTCTCTTCCCTCAGCCAGGTGAGGATGATCGAGGTGTCGAGACCGCCCGAATATGCAAGGACCACTTTGCTCATGTGTTCTCCCCTTCTGTATTATTTCCCGATTTGAGATCTCAGATTTGAGATTTCAGATGTCCGCAACTGCCGCCGATAGCCGGACTCCACTGATCACTGATTACTGGTCACTTTAGTTTTGCTGACTGTTTTCAGCGACCGCTTCAGGATCTGGAGCCCCTTCTCCGCCTCCTTCTCCGTGATCGTGAGCGCGGGCATCAAGCGCAAGACCTTCTCCGCGGTGCAGTTCACGATCAACCCCCGCCTGAGGCACTCCTCGACCACCGGCTTCCCCTCCCGAACCAGCTCGATCCCGATCATCAACCCGATCCCCCTCACCTCGGCGATCAGGGGAATCTCGTCCTTCCAGAGGCGGAGGCGCTCCATGAGATAGGCCCCCATCTGGCGGGCGTTCTCGAGCATCCCCTCCTCCTCCATCGCCTGAAAAGCCGCCAGGCCGGCTCGGCAGACCAGGGGGTTGCCCCCGAAGGTCGAGGCATGGCTGCCGGGGGGAAGAAGGCTGCCCAAGGTTCCCCGCGCGACCATGGCCCCGATCGGGACCCCTCCGCCCAGGGACTTGGCCAGCGTCATCACGTCCGGCTGCACGCCGTAAGCCTGGAAAGCGAAATACTCGCCGGTCCGGCCCATCCCGGTCTGGACCTCGTCCACGATCATCAAAATCTTTTCCCGGTCGCAGAGCTCGCGGACGAAACGGGCGAACTCCGGAGAAGCGGGACGGACGCCGCCCTCGCCCTGCACAAGCTCGAGCATCACCGCCGCGGTCTGCGGAGTGATCGCGGCGCGCAGGGCTTCCCGGTCGTTGAAGGGAACATAGCGGAAGCCCGGGACCAGCGGCTCGAAACCCGCCTGGTATTTCGGCTGGCCGGTGGCGGTGATGGCGGCGAGCGTCCGGCCATGGAAGGAGGAGAGCATGGTGATGATTTCGAAACGGCCGTTGGGATGGCCGAAGCGGCGGGCGAGCTTGATCGCCCCCTCGTTCGCCTCCGCGCCCGAGTTGCAGAAGAAGCAGGTCCCCGGGAACGATTTCCCGATGATGGTTTTGGCCAGCTCCCCCTGCCACTCGTTGTAGAAATTATTCGGCAGATGGAGGAGGCGGGAGGCCTGGGACTTGATCGCCCGGACCACCGTCGGGTGGCAGTGGCCGAGGTTGGAGACCCCCCAGCCGGGGAAGAAGTCGAGATATCTTCTTCCCTCCGCATCCCAGATCCGGGAGCCCTGGCCCCGGACGAAGACCGCCGGGGAGCGGCCGTAGGTGGCCATCACGTACTGCCCGTATTCGGCAATGATGCTTTCCGTCGTCGTCATTTCATCCGTCCGTTCGCAATCTGTTTTGTGGGAGCGGCGTCTCGCCGCGATCCGGGCCAGCCTGGATCGGGGCGAGACGCCCCTCCCACGATCTGGTCCAGGTTGTTCTTCGTGCCTTGGTGTCTTGGCGGCAACAGCCTGTTTCGTTTCAGTCCCCGATCTCCGTCCCGATCCCCTTGTCGGTGAAGATCTCCAGGAGCAGCGAGTGCTTGACCCTTCCGTCGATGATATGGACCTTCCCCACGCCGTTCTCCAGGGCCTTTAACCCGGCGGTGACCTTGGGTATCATTCCGCCTTCGATCACCCGGGCCGTGAGCAGGCTCTGGATATCCTGCCGGTTGAGCGAGGAGAGGAGCTGGCTCTGTCCCTCGCCCTCGGTTTTCCTCAGGATGCCGGGGACATCGGAGAGGAAGACCAGCTTCTCCGCCTTCAGGGCCGCGGCGATCTCCCCCGCGGCCACGTCTCCGTTGATGTTGTAGACCTTTCCGCGTTCGTCCGCTCCGATCGGCGCGACGACCGGGATGGCCCCCCGCCGGATGATCCGGGTCAGGGGAGCGGGGGAAACCGCCGACACCTCGCCGACGAAGCCGATGTCCGCCGCCGCCGTTTTGCCGTCCGCGCCCTTGACCATGGGAGTATGCTTGACCACCCGGATCGCCCCCTCTGTGCCGGCGCCGACTCCGGAGGCTCTTCCTCCAAAACTGCGGATCATCTCTACCAGGCCCCGGTTGATCTCGGCCAGTGTTTCCCGGACGATCTCGATCGTCGCCTCGTCGGTCACCCGCAGCCCCTGAACGAAGCGCGGCGTGATCCCCGCCTTCTTCATGCGGGCCGAGATGTTCAGGCCGCCGCCGTGCACCAGGACCGGCCGCATCCCCACCGCTTCCATGAAGACGACATCCTTGAGTACCCCTTCGGTGCAGCCGGAGACGCTCATCGCGCTTCCCCCCAGCTTAACCACCACCACCTTCCCGTCGAAGGACTGGATGTAGGGGAGAGCCTCGATCAGGATCCCAGCTTTATCGATCAGTCTCTGCATGGTGTCCCCGATTGATCTTTTCGCAATTTCAGTGCGGGACCCCGACCTTCTGTCGGAGAATCCAGGCTGGGCCTCATAAAAATCGAACAGACAATAGAATAGGATTGAATAGGATGGACTGGACCGGCTGTCTTTATCCTATTCCATCCTATTCAATCGTCTGTTGAAAATGTCGAGCCCGAGCCGGGCCAGCCTGTATCGGGGCGAGACGCCCCTCCCACAAACAACCATAACTGAAACTGATCACTGTTTTTAACTATTCCTTGTTGATCTCCACGTACTCCGGCGAGAGGTCGCAGGTGTAGACCGTCTCGGATGCCGAGCCCAGCCCCAGATCCACGGTAAAGCGGAGTTCCTTATGCCGGATCTCGGCCCGGCCGGCGCCGGGAACGAGAAGTCCCCGGTCAATGATCTTCGCCTTCCCCAGCCAACCCCGGACCTTCTCCTCCCTGACCTCGGCCCCGGAAGCGCCGATCGACGACATCAGGCGGCCCCAGTTCGTTGTCTGGCCATAGAGGGTCGACTTGAAGAGCGGCGAGTTAGCCGCCGCCATCGCCGCCCGGTAGGCGTCGGAGGCGTTCCGCGCCCCCTTCACCTCGATCGCGATCGCCTTGGTGGCCCCCTCCCCGTCGGCGGCTATCATGCGGGCGAGACGGAGGCAAACGGCGCCCACCGCCTCGGCAAAACGATCGGCCGTCGGGCCGGAGACGGGAATTTTCGCTCCCGAAGCCCCGTTGGCCAGCAGCAGCACGGTGTCGTTGGTGGAACGGTCGCCGTCGACGGTGACCCGGTTGAAGGAGCGCTCGATGGCCCGGGACAGAACCGTCCTCAGAAAAGACGCGGGGACGGAAGCGTCAGTGGTGATGAAGGCCAGCATGGTGGCCCCGATAGATCGGGGCCGACGGGGGGCGACCTCCAGGCGCGGGGAGATCATGCCCGCCCCTTTGGCCATCCCTCCTACCCGGACCTTCCTTCCGCCCGCCAAGAATTCGACCGCCGCCTCTTTGGGGCGGGTGTCGGTGGTCATGATCGCCCGGGCGGCGTAGGGATTCCCTCCTCCTCTGACGACCCCGGCCAGCTTATCCACACCTCTCCGGATCCGGTCCATCGGGAGATAGAGGCCGATCCGGCCGGTCGAGCAGACCGCCACCAGGGAAGGATCGATCTTGAGCCCGCGGCCGGCCAGGCGCGACGTTTCCGATGCGTCGGCGTATCCCCTTTTGCCGGTGCAGGCGTTGGCCACGCCCGAGTTCACCACCACCGCCTGGAGGCGTCCCTTCTTCGTTCTCTCCCGGTCGAGCTTGACCGGCGCGGCCTGAACCCGATTGGTGGTGAAGGCCCCCGCCGCCGCGGCGGGACGGAGGGAGAAGATCATGGCCAGATCGCGCACTCCCGCGGTCTTGATTCCGCAAGCGATCCCGGCGGCGAGAAATTCTTGGGGAGCGGTGACGCCGCCCTTGATGGTTTTCAGTGTGCTCATGGAGAGAATCAGCAACCTCTAGTAACCGTCAATTCAGCCCCGCCGACTCTTCCCAGCCCTGCATGATATTCATGTTCTGAACCGCCTGCCCGGCCGCGCCCTTGAGAAGGTTGTCGATGACGGCGACCAGGATCAGGTTCCCGGTCCGGGGGTTGACCTTGAGCCCGATCAGGCAGTTGTTGGTCCCGACCGCCTCGCGGAGCTGAGGCAGCGTTCCTTTCGGATAGACACGGATAAAAGGCTCGTTGCCGTACTGGCGGCGGTAGATGTCGAGCACGGCTTCCTCGCTCGAGGCGGCGGCGAGCTTGAGATAGATGGTGGAAAGGATGCCCCGGTTGACCGGAAGGAGATGGGGGGCGAACTCCACCTTCATCTCGCGCCGGAGCGCGGCCGAGAGGACGCCGGCGATCTCCGGCGTGTGCTTGTGGGAGGTCAGGCTGTAGGCTTTGAAATTTTCGTTCACTTCGGGGAAGAGGAGGGCGAGGGACGCCTTCCTACCCGCCCCGGTCACACCGCTTTTGGCGTCGATGATCGCCTCGGGAGCGGCCAGAAGACCCGCCTGGGCGGCCGGGTAGATGGACAGGATCGCCCCGGTCGGAAAACAGCCCGGGTTGGCGATGAGCCGGGCTGTTTTGATCTTCTCCCGGAAGAGTTCGGGGAGGCCGTAGACCGCCTGAGCGAGGCCCTCCGGATCGGCGTGGGGCGCGCCATACCAGGATTCGAAGTCTTCCTTCCGGGGAAAACGGTAGTCGGCGGAGAGATCGATGACCTTCTTCCCCGCCCGGAGAAAGGCCGGGGCGAAGCGCATGGACACGGTGTGGGGGAGGGAGAGAAAAATAATCTCGGCTTTCCGGCACACCTCTTCCGTGTTGACGGGCGAGCAGTCCATGTCGACCGTTCCCTGGAGGACCGGGAACTCGTCCTGGATCTTGATCGTGCCGTCCACCTTGGCAGTGAGGGAGGCCAACTCCGCCCGGGGATGGCGGAGCAGGATCTTCAGGATCTCGAGGCCGGTGTAGCCGGTGGCGCCGACAATGGCGACTGGGGTTTTGGTCATGGGGTTCCTTCCTTTACTCATTTAATCATATTTTTTCAACCGGCCAAACAAGGAAAGCAGGCCCGGAGGCCTGCTTTTTGTCTCTCTCCCCGGGCGCTTCGGCATACCCAGCCGCACGTGCCTGGGAAAATACTCGGGCAAGAATTTCAAACGCTAAAATAGGGGGAGCAAAAGCGCCCCCTATTTTAGCGCTTGGAGAACTGGAACCGTTTCCGGGCGCCGGGCTGGCCGTATTTCTCCCGTTCCCGCTTGCGCGGGTCGCGGGTGAGCAGCCCCGAGGACTTGAGGGAGGGTCGGAACGCCGGGTTGGCGAGGACCAGGGCGCGGGCGAGCCCGTGCACCAGGGCGCCGCACTGGCCGGCTTTGCCTCCCCCGGCGACCCGGGCGATCACGTCGAATTTCCCGGCCGAACCGGTGACGTCGAAGGGCACCTTCACCCGGTTGGTCAGAATCTCACGGTGAAAATATTTATCCGGGGCCATATCGTTGACGCTGAATTTCCCCGCCCCCGGCTGAAGGATGACTTGGGCCACCGCGGTTTTCCGCCGGCCTGTCGCTCTGATCATATCCGTTTCGGCCATGATGATCTCTTTAGAGTTTGATCGTTTCCGGCTGTTGCGCCGCGTGCGGATGCTGGGGCCCGGCATAGACCTTGAGCTTCAGCATGATCTGGCGGCCGAGACGGTGATGGGGGATCATTCCCCGCACCGCGTGCTCGATGATCCTCTCCGGATGGGAGGCGAGCACCTGGGGATAGGTGAAGCGTTTCAATCCCCCGGCGAAACCGGTGTAGCGCTGGTATTCCTTTTTCTCGGATTTGGCGCCGCTGACGGCGACTTTTTCCGCGTTGATCACGATCACGAAATCGCCGGTGTCGACGTGGGGGGTGAAGATCGGCTTGTTCTTCCCCCGCAGGATATCGGCGATCCGGGTGGCCAGGCGGCCGAGAATCTTCCCCTCGGCGTCGATCAGATACCACTTCTGCTCGACCTCGGAGGCTTTGGCGGAGTAGGTTTTGTTTTTATTCATCATGTTCGTCGTAAGGTTCAGGCGAAACTACCAGTCCCCCCCCATCCCTGTCAACAGCAATTTGTGATTTTTCGCCGCGGCCCGCTCGGCCCGGCCAAATATTTAACAGACGATTGAATAGGATTGAATAGGATAAAAGCAGACCGGCCGGGACGGCGGGGATCGCGACAGGAATGTCGCTCCCACAAAATCGCACCGAAAGCATCCTGAACTACCAGACTCCGATCGTGAAAATTCGTGGACATCATTGGCCGAGCCAGCCAGGCCATTCGCGGAGATCTGCGGTTAGAGGATGACGGTGAGGAGAGACACCGGGGAACCAAAGGCTACGAGGAGTTACTCAAGGTTACTGCCTGTCAAGCCCTTCAGCTCGCGCGAGAATTTCTCGTATAGAACCAGCATTATCTCCGCGTCCAGGGCGGCGTAGCGGATCTGCCCCGGAGAGAGCGGGCGGCGGAGCCAGTGGGATTTCTGATAGGCCTTGTCCATCGGCCGGCCCAGTTCCCGCCGGCAAACCGCGTCCAGGCCGTGATCCCAGCGGGTCATCTCCCCCCGCAGCTTTTTCGAGGCCTCGAAGGTGTCGAAGACCGGCCCGATCTCCACCTGCAGGTTGTGGAATACCCCCTGCTCAAAAGGAGCGTAGTGGACGATTTTGACGATGGCGGGATCGGTGAGAATACGGTGGACCGCGGAGAGATCATCAAGCCGGAGAGGATCGAAGATATATGTCCGGGAGGGGATGCCGATCTGGATGGTGCAGAGGCGGGGCGGATCCTCGAGCGTGGTCTCCACGTCGAGGCCGACCGCCTTCTGGCGGGCGATCTCGGCGACGGCGGCGTTGACGTCGTCCGGCTGGTCGATCCAGACGATGGGATTGACCGGGAAAAGCGGGACGCCGGCGAGTTCAGGTTCTTGGTTGGTCTGACCGTCCAGGCTCATGGCCAGAAGCATACTCCCCCGCTCTCTCCGTTTCAAATATCGAATGGCCCCCGCACCGCGGGACCGATCGGACGGATCGGTCGGATGGCCCGGCCAACCATTTCAACAGACGATTGGATAGGATTGAATAGGATGAGCCCGGCCGACCCGGCCTATTTTTATCCTATCCAACCCTATTCAATCGCCTGTTAAAATCGCCGAGCTAAGCCGAGCGGAAAAGAATCGCGGTTAAACATCTTTCTCCTTCTGATACCATGCCCACGAGGAGAGCTTTCCATGGACCAGACGCCCCGGATCAACAACAACGTCGAATACTACAACGACCCCGTGATCATGGAGCGGATCCTCGACTTCTATCACGGGCGGCGGGGCGGGGAGCGGGTCCCGGGTTCCCGCTACTGCATCGGCTTCGGAGAATCGGAGATCTGGAAGGGTAATCTCAAGGGCTACTGGTCCTCCACCAGCCACGACCAGATCTACGAGATGACCCGGGTGAAGGGGCTCGACGTCTTCGCCTCGCTCTGGCGGGACGACGGCACGGTCCTCGTCCTCGATCTGGAATACTTCAACCTCACCTACCCCGGCGAAGCGCACGCCCGCCCGGGCCGAACGTTCGCCAAGGTGGAGCCTATCTATCGGATCGTCTCTGACCTCTTCGCGAGCTATGGCATCCGGCCGCTCATGACCATGACCGGCCAGGGCTACCACGCCACCGCCCTCTGGCCTTTCGAGCGGAATCATGGCCGCCTGGAGGAGATCGGAGCGCTCGAGCACAACACGATCAAGAAGCACGGCTACCGGAAGTTCAAGATCGGGGGGGAGATACCCCTTTCCCTGGGGAAGGCTTTCAGCGGCGCCGGCCGTCTGATCCAGTTCATCTCCCATCGGGTGATCCGGGAGAGCGACCGCCGGCGCGCCGGAGGAGAGAGAATCGTCCCCGTGGTCTATTCCGACATCCCGGTCGGGCCGGGCGGCCGGGGGATATACGGGGAGGGGCAGGAGGCGATCTCGCTCGATCTCACTCCCTACTCCGATCCTCTCTACGCTCGCTCCATCCGCATCCCCTTCTCCACCTACCAGAAGCACAAGGTCATGCGCTGGAAGGTGGGGGAGTGGCTGGCCACCCACACCCCGATCTCCACCTGCGTGCCCCGCTTCTGGCCGGGAGCGGCCGAAGAGACGGAGGTAGAGAAGCTGCTGTCCATCCGCCGCCGGGACGACAACCGCCATTTCGACCTGACCGCCGATTATGCCCGGGATGTCTCCACCGTCATGCCGCGCGAGACCGCGGGCTGGGAGCGCCTCCTCGACGATTATCTCGCCTCCGACCTCCGCCGTTTTCACCGGACCTTCGACGAGAAATACTACACGCCCGAAAAGAGCCCCGTCTTCGACCGGGACCAGATCATCCGCGAGCTTCCCCCCTGCCTCGCCTTCGCCCTGGCCAATCCCAATGACCACCTCCTGAAGCCGGTCTACCTCCAGGGGCTGGTCCGGGTCCTGGACAAAAAGGGCTGGCATCCCAAGGACATCGCCCACCTGATCTACACCACCTATCACGGGATGAAGAAATGGGGCTACCGGTCTTCGGAGAAGCTGGCCCATTACTGGACCGAGCTCTACGCGGGGGCAATCTGGACGGGGACGGACTTGAAGCACGACCTCAACTGCGTCTCCCAGCGGGAGCGGAACCTCTGCTACGTGCGCGACTGCGGGCACAACCTGGCGGATTACCGCTGACCGTGATCAGTTACTGATCGCTGATCACTTCTTCTTCACTCACTGTTTCCTCCGGGCAAAAACCCGCAGCCGCGCGGACGCGTCTCCGAACCGCCGGGGGAAATCCATGATCCGCCCCAGGTGTTCTTCCAGAACCGAGAGGCTGAAGGCGCGCCGGCGGACGAGCGGGACAAACTTCTCCCGGATGAAGGAGAAGACGGTCATCACTTCGGAGTTTTCCATGTCGTGGGCGACGGTGTAGGCGTCGTCCAGATTGCGGATGGCCCGGAACTTCTCCCGGAGCGGCATCCGGAGGTTCCGGCGGGCGGCGGCGACAATCTCGGGATCGGCCGGCGAGCGGCGCACGTCCGGGGGCAGGGCGTGGTGGATGAGGAGAAGCTCGCGGCAGTGCTCGGTCTCATCCTCGTACATCCGGCCCCAGAAGGCCGCGGCGGCCGGGTCGCGGGCGAAGATCGCGCGCAGACCGCGGTAGAAGACCTTCAACTCGGTCTCGGCGGCGCGGGCCAGACGGAAAAGTTCCTCCACGGTTCCAGGATCGACTGTTTTCATGGCGAAGACAGCGAACGGCGACTGATCGCTATTCGTACAGTTCGCGAAATCCGTAGTTTAAAGCAGGCCGAGCCCATTCGTTCCCGCTCGTGTCAATGCGTGGACGTCATCAGTTCCTTCGACTCGCCGATCAGCCCGTCCATCTCCGGCCCGATCCCCTTCCCCACCTTGATCAGGAAGGAGGCGATGGACATGTTCGCCCGCAGGCGCGCGAGCACGGTCTGGCGCGCGAAATCGGGCGCAGCGTCGTCCGCGTCGGCCAGATAGGTGGCGAGAAAATCTTCCGCCCGGCAGCGTTCCAGCAGATCGGGAAAGATCCGGAACTGGTAGCGGAACTGGGAGAGGAAATAGCCGACGTCGTAGGCCGGGTAGCAGAGAAAGGCGCTGTCGAAGTCGATCACCGAGACAAAGAGGGTGCTGATGTCCTGCATGCGGTCCTGGCCGATGATGATGTTCTTGGGATGATAATCCCCGTGGACCAGAACGAACCGCCCGGCTCCCTTCTCTCCGATCTCCTTCTCTCCGCGGGAAACGGCGTCCAGGATCGCTTCCGCGGTCTTGAGATACGGGTTGCCCACCCGCCGGAAGGACTCCCGGTAGGAGAAATATTTCTTTTTTCCCCGGGCTACGGTTTCGTCCGGATTTCCTTCGCGCAGTTTCAAAGCGTGCAGCCTGGCCAGCCAGCGGGCGGCGAGGAGAAAGTAGTCCTTGCCCACGGCCGCTTCTACAACCGGGAGCAGCTCGAAGAGGCGCTTCCCCCGCGCCCCCTCCTCGATCACTAGCCTGCTCTCCCGGTTGACCTCGATCACCTGGGGAACGCGGAAAGTCCCCTCCCGAAAACCGCTCCGGTAAAGGCGGGAGACCAGATCGAGCGAACGGCTCACCCGTTCCCAAGCCGTGTCGGAGGAGACCTTCTTCATGACCAGGCGGGTGCGGTATTCGTCGTCCCCTTTCGTCCCCAGCGTGATCATGGTCACCACGATGTTGGAGCCGGCCTTGGGGATCTCCTTGAAGAAGGGGCGGCAGCGGCCCCCCTTGATCTCCTCCGCGACATCGGCGATCGACTCCAGGGGATGGTCGAACTGGGTGGGCAGGACGCCCGAGGAGCCGGCGGCGTGGGCGTCGGAGCCGCCGATGGCGGTGAACTTGAGGCGGTGCCAGAGGCTCAGCCCCGCGTAGTTCTCCTTGGGCGAGTGGTTGAGGCTGAAGATTTCGATCCCGTCCAGGAGGGGGTTCCTGATCTCGTCGTCGGAGGGGACCCGGCCGGAGCGGAAGGGGTGCGCCCAGATCAGGGCCGCGGCGGGGAAGATCCGCCGCAGTTCCTTAAGCTTTATCCCCTCCTCCACCGTCCGGTCTCCGCCGTAGACCAGGACATGGCCGATCTCGGTCTCCACCTCCTGCCCGGCCAGGATCAGGAAGGTCGAGTCGACCTCGGCCTCCCGGCGCAGTACGGCGATCTCCTCCGGCGACCAGAAGTAGTGGTGCTCGGTGAGGATGATCCCCTGGAGGTTCTTCTTGACCGCCTGACGGATCAGTTCCTCGGCGGAGACATGGCTGCAGGCGGAATGCCGGCAGCTGTGGGCGTGCATTTCCAGGAGCATGGGGAGAGTGTAGCGTGCAACGGGGGACGTGTAACGTGAAAAGTGCTGTAGCCTGTCCCCCGATCGGACGGATCGGTCAGATGGCCCGACCCGGATCGCGGCGGGACGCCGCTCCCACAGGCAATACGTGCGAGCGGGCGATCGATAGCGAGTCTGTGGGAGGGGCGTCTCGCCCCGATCCAGGCCAACCCGGCTTATTCGCGAGTTATTCGCGGTTACAAGCCGGGCCGAGCCATTCGTGAAAATTCCCGCCTTCGCGCTGCGCGCTATGGCGGGCAAGCGTGTCAATTCGTGGACATCATTTGCCGAGCCGGGAAGCCGCCGGTCGGTCGGCGCCGAAGATCAGGCGGCCGGGAACCGGATGGACCAGAGACGCGGGGAGAGCGGGATCGCGGTCTTCGATCACACGCTTGAGGACCGGAGCTTTCTTTTCCCCGGAGACCAGGAAGAGGACCAGGCGGGCGCGGTTGATCGCCGGGAGAGTAAGCGTGATCCGCTGAGGCGGCGACGCCGGCCGCGTCTCGGCCCTCACCCAGCGGATTTTCTCATCGAGCAGAGGCGAGCCGGGGAAAAGCGAGGCGGTGTGGCCGTCCTCGCCCAGGCCGAGGAGAATCAAGTCAAAGACGGGGCCGGACCAGCCCGGTGCGGCCAGGTTTTCGCGGAGGACGGCCTCGTATCCGCGCGCCGCTTCCTCGATCATCCCCTCCGTCTTCGGGGCATGGATATTGCCCCCCGGAAGAGGAATCCGGTCGAGAAATGTTTCCCGGGCCAGGCGAAGATTGCTGGCGAGGTGATGGGGCGGGACAAAGCGCTCGTCGGCAAAATAGATCCGCGTGGCCTTCCAGGGAAGACCGGTCCGGGAGGCGAGCTTCCGATACAACGGCACGGGGGTTTTCCCGCCGGAAAGGGCGACGGAGAAAGTCCCCTTGTCCGCCGCCTCCCGAGCCGCCGTTTCCCAGACGGACAGGGCGAAGTCGGCAAGGGAGTCTTCGTCGGGGAAGATGCGGATTTCCGGGCCGGTCATAAACAATTCCACCGTGAATAAATCATTTTCCCGGGTCGGCCTGGATCGCGCCGGGGACGGCGCTCCCACAACCCGCAGAGAGACGATCCTCTTAAGTCCATTGTGGGAGGGGCGTCCTCGCCCCGATCCGGGCCAACATGGATCGCGGCGAGACGCCGCTCCCACAGTCGCCGTCAGGGGCAGAAATAAGAAATCATCTTGTAGAGGAGCTTGGCGGTGAAATACTCGGAATCGACGGCGCCGGCCATCGGGCAGAGCTCGACCAGGTCGAAACCGACCACCTTCTTCCCGGAGCGGGAGAGGAGGCGGAAAAGCCTCACCGCGTCGAACCAGGAGAGCCCCCCCGGCTCGGGCGTGCCCACCGCCGGCATCTCGGAGGGATCGAAGGCGTCCAGGTCGAGAGTGACATAGACCTGGCCGCTCAGGGACCGAACGATCCTCTCCCAGGGATATCCCTTCTCCCCGAATTCCCAGGCCGGGAAAAATGGCAGCCGGCGGCGCTCCACGAAGCGGACCTCCTCCTCGCAGACCGAACGGATGCCCACCGCCACGGACGGCACTCCGAGGTCGGCCACCCGCCGCATCACGCAGGCGTGCGACCATTTCGTCCCGTGATAGGAATCCCGCAGATCAGCGTGGGCGTCCAGATGGAGAACGCTCAGGCCGGGATAGCGTTCCCGAAGAACCTTGACCGGAGCGAAAGAAAGGCTGTGCTCGCCCCCCAGGCAGACGGGGACCTTGCCCTCCGCGACCCAGGGGGAGAGCGCCGCGGCGATCCGATCCATCACCTGGGCCGGGTCTCCCCGGCAATCGACCGGCGCGGCGGTGTGAATCCCCACGCGATAGGGATAGCCATCGCGCTCGGGATCGTAGAGCTCCACCTGGGTCGAGGCTTCCAGGATCTTCTTCGGTCCGGCGGCGGTCCCGGGGAGATAGGAGACGGTCTGCTCCAGGGGGACGGGCAGGATTACCACCCGGGCCGCGGACAAGGGGACGAATATCCCCTCCTCGCTCCCGTCGTCGAGAAACTGCTGAGTTTTCTTCATGGCCGGCTCGGCTACAGATAGCCGCGGATTTCGCGCTTGCGCGCCATAGCGCTACAGCGCGCAGGCGCGGATTACGCGGATTTAAGGCTCGGCTTGGCTCGGCGAACAATGTCCACGAATTGGCACGCTTGCGCGCCGAAGCGCTTCAGCGCGCAGGCACGAATTTCCACGAATGGCCCGTCTACTGATCACTTCTTTTTCAGTTACTGATCATCTACTGTTTTTTGTGGGAGCGGCGTCTCGCCGCGATCCGGGCCAACATGGATCGGGGCGAGGACGCCCCTCCCACAATTTGCACAGAGATTGCGCTTGTTCCGTTAATAATAATCCGCGCAATCCCTGCCTGCCGGTAGGCAGGCGCGGCTTCAGTTCCCGCGGCTTCTTTTATTTGACGACGAAGACGGCCAGGGCCACCGCCGTCGTCCACCAACCCTTTTTATTCCCCACCGCCGACTGGGTGACGTTGGCGGTGCGAACGATCTTCCCGCTCATCTTGAAGACGTTTTCCCGGGCGTCCCAGGACTCGTTGGGATCGAAAGTGACTCCCGCCGTAGTGGCGAGCATGGTGGCGGCGAGATCCTCGGCGTACTCGCCGGCCAGCTCGTCGGTCTCGCCGAAGGCGTGGTGCTCGGAGAGGTAGCCGTAGGTCCGGCGGTCGGCGGGGACGGCCATGCCGACCGAGGCGGCGATCAGGCGGTTCGGCTCGTTCGTCTCGCTCTTGGCCATGACCACGAAGGTGATGGCTCCCGGGCTGAGCATGGCCAGGCCCTTTTTCCGGGAGACGATCTTGCAGTGGGGGGGAAGGATGCTGGAGACGGGGACCAGGTTGTACTGGGCGATCTGGGCGTCGCGGAGGGCCATCTCGAAGCTTTCCAGCTTTTCCTTGTGGACGCCGATGCCGTTGGTGAGAAATACGCAGTGGGGAACCACGTCTCGTCCCTCCTTCCTTATTGTTCGGCAACGGAACGTTGCCGAAAATTAAGATAGATGTTTGCCGCTAGTCTATCGCAAATGAGAATGTATATACTTTGACCCATGAAAAGAGCAAGAAATTTTATCCCCGTCCTGGTCTTCTTTTTTCTGGCGGCGGAAGCGGCGGCGAAGCCGATCGTCTTCCCGGATTTTCCCTGGGGATCGAGAAGCTGCGACGTGGAAATCACGGCGGGGGGAAAGGGCTGGCGGCTACTGGATAAGACGCTCGATCCGGACCGGCGGGAGCTCGTCTACCGCACCGTGTTTGAGGAGCGGGAGTGCAAAATCGTCTTTCGTTTCACACCCGCGGGAGACAAGCTTTTCTCGGTGCGAGCCGAGTGGGAGGGCAGCGGCTTCGGCTACGTGCTGTTGGAAAAATACCAGAAGATCTACCGGACGCCGCGGGAGGAAATGCCGCGGATGAAAACCTACATCTGGTCCCGCCAGAACACCGAGATCGAGCTTCGCCACGATGACGAGTCGACCATCCTGATCTACAGCGACCTGACCCTCTGGTCGGAGTATACGGAGGAGATGAAGCGGCTGAAGGAGTTGCGGAAAGAAAAAGACAGTGATCAGTAATCAGTGTTCAGTGATCAGTTACTGATCACTGATTACCGATTACTGATCACTTCCTTTTGCATTCTCAACCCGGACCGAGGGCGCGGAAGACCGCGGCGGCGACCTGGCTCAGGCTGAAGGGCTTTTGCACCATGCCGCGAACGCAGGTCCTGAGTTCCGGGGCGAGCTCCGGGGGCGAGTAGCCGGAGATCACGATAAAGCGGGAATCGGCGCGGCGGGAGAGGATCATCTTGATCGCGCTCTCGCCGTCCATCCCGGGCATGGCGATGTCCATGAGAATGACGTCGTAGGCCGCCCCGTCGGCCCGCTCCACCGCCTCCCAGCCGTTGGCGGCCACGTCGACGACAAAGCCCCGGCTTTCCAGAAACTCCTTGAGCAGCTTGGCGATCGCTTCCTCATCGTCCACGATCAGGAGACGGCGCGACCCCGCTTCCACCACCGGTTCCGGCCTCCGGGCCGACTCCGGGGGAAGCTCCTGCTCCAGCGGATCGGGCGAGGAGGTGGGAAGGAGAACGGTGAAGGCCGCTCCCAGGCCCGGTTCGCTCTCCACCCGGATCTCGCCCCGATGGGCCTTGACGATCCCGAGGGCGACGAAAAGACCGAGGCCGGAGTAGCGGGCGCTGCCTCCGCTCATCACGCCCTTCGTCCCCCGGAAGGGCTCGAAAATGCGCCGGCGGACTTCCGGGTCGATCCCCGAACCCGTGTCGGCGATCCGGACGAAGACCCGGTCGCCCTCCATCCCGATCGCCGCGTTGAGAAGGCCGCCGTTCCCCATCATGGCGTCCTTGGCGTTGACCAGGATGTTGACCAGAACGTGCTGGATCTGCTGGGGGTCTCCCCAGACGGCGGGAACCTCCTGGTACTCGCGGATCACCTTGATGTTGTAGGTGTTGAGATCCCGCTTGAGCAGGCTCAGGGCGAATTCCAGGGTCTCCCGGATATCGATCTTCTCCCGCTTCGGGGAGCGCGGACCGCAGAAGGAAAGGAGGGCGGCGGTGATCTTCTTCGCCCGGTCGGCCATCTTGATGGCGATCCGCAGGGCCTCGTTCTTGGCCGCGGCGTCCTCCTTGGACAACGCCAGCTCGGCATAGCCCCGGATGCTCGCGAAGAGGTTGTTGAACTCGTGGGCCACCCCGCCGGCGAGCGAGCCGACCGCGGTCATCTTCTCCTTCAGGATCAGCGCCTCCTGGGTGGACTTGAGCTCGCGGGTCCGCTCGTCGACCTTCTCTTCCAGGAGACGGTTGTATTCGTCGAGCTTCTTCCGGGAAACGGCCAGATTCTCGGCCATGGCATTGAAGGCCCGGCCCAGATCCCCGATCTCGTCCTGGCGCTTGAGGTCGAGCCGGGTGTCGAGCTTTCCCTCGCCTATTCTCCGGATGCCTTTCAGAAGACCGCGGATGGGATCGGTAAAATGGCGGGCGAGGAGAAGTCCCACAACAACCGATCCGATGACGGCGATAGTGAGTATGAACAAGGCGGTGATCTCGAGGACCTTCTCCTCCCGCTTGACGTCGTCGGCGGCCATGTCGATCCCCAGGATCCCCACCGCTTGATGGCGGGAGTTGAAGATCGGCGCGTAGCCGGAGAGCCAGGTTCCCCACTGGTCGTCCTGGAGGGATTGGTCGGCCCGGGGCCCCTGGAAGGAGGCGAGCATCTCCGGATAGGCGGAGGCGTCGTAGAGCTGGCCGATCTCCGCCGTCACCTCCTTCGGGTCGATGATCCCGTTGCCGTTATCGTCGCTTTCCTGGGCCTCGTCGATCACGAACTCGGTCATGCCGGGGGTTTTGCCCCGCCGCATGGTGTAGATGAACTTGATGCCGGGGTTGGATTCCCGGATCCGGGTCAGGACCGAACGGATCGACTCGAACTCCGGACGGGAGGCGTCGGCGGGAGCGAGGAGGACCTCGTGCTTGTCCCCGTCGATCATCAGGGCCGCGGTGGAGGCGATCCCGATCAGGCGGCTGCGCAGGTTGTCGCGCTGGACGTAGTGCGCCTTGGAATAGAAGAAGTTGATGATCAGGAGGGAGAAGAGGATGAGGACCAGGTCGAAGCCCAGCGTGAGTTTTGTGCGGAAGCTGACTCTCATTATGTTTTGAATCTACCAGATATTTCCCCGCTATGGAAGGGGGCACATGCAGCGCCGCGTCTCCCCCATCGGACCGATCCGTCGGATCCGACCGATCGGACAGATAGGACGGGCCGGGCCGCGGCGGCGGCGCGGGCCGGATGTTCTCGCTTGTAGCGTCGGGCCAGGAGGCCCCGATTCATTGGAATCCCCATGAATCGGGACAAGGGCGACGCTACCGGGAGAAGCCGCGCGCTGGAAGCAACCCAACAAAAAAGCCCCCCCGCTCGCGCGAGGGGGCTTTTTTGTTGCAGACTTATTCGCCGTAGACGGTCGTGGTGACCTTCGCCCAAACGCCCAGAACGGAGAAGGTGTGCACGTCGACATGGTGAATCTTGGTGATGCCGGCCATCTTGGCCGCGGCGTCGATGCCGCAATCGCCCTGAGCCACCCAGCCCAGGATCGAGGTGGCCTCGGACTGACCGACCTTGGCAAAACCGGCGCTGGAATCAGCGGCCGTGAACGGACCCGACACGTCCGAGTAAATGAACCCCGTGACCGGGGACAGGTTCGACATCGCGCAACCGGCGAACACAAACGCCCCCACGAGGACAACCGCAAGCAATCCTCTCATCCTGACACCTCCCCATTATTTTTCCCGCGGAAAATTTTATTCAGGGGGATTTCCGCATACCCCGTTCAGCATTGATTCCAGTTTACCGTTATCGCCGTCATTGTCAAACTTAAAATCTCGGAATGAGAGGCCCTCGGGCCTCTCATTCCGAGGGCCTCTCATTCCGAGATTTTTATATGGAGATCCTTGATCTGCCTCTCGGAAACGGCGGAGGGGGAGTCGGTGGTCAGGCAGATCGCCCGCTGGGTCTTGGGGAAAGCGATGACGTCGCGGATGGAATCGAGGCCGAGCATCAGCATCAGCCAGCGGTCGAGGCCGAGCGCGATCCCTCCGTGGGGCGGGGCCCCGCAGCGCAGGGCGTCGAGGAGAAAGCCGAAGCGGTCGCGGGCCTGTTCCGGCGTGATCTTCATCAGGGCGAAGATCTTCTCCTGCACCTCTCCCCGGTGGATACGGATCGAGCCCCCGCCCAGCTCCACCCCGTTGAGGACGAGATCGTAGGCGCGAGACCGGACCCGTCCGGGATCGGTATCGAGAAGAGGGACGTCCTCCGGCCGCGGGCTGGTGAAGGGGTGGTGGACCGCCTCCAGCCGTTTCTCCTCCTCGTTCAACTGGAAGAGAGGGAACTCCACCACCCAGAGCAGGTTGAAGGCGTTCCGCGGGATGAGCTTGAGATCGCGGGCCACCTTGAGGCGCAGCCGCCCCAGGACGTCGGCCGCGACGGCCGGCCGGTCGGCCACGACCAGGATCAGGTCGCCGGGGCCGCAGGAGAGCGTCTCCTGGAGCGCGGAGATCTCGGGAGCGGAGAGAAGCTTCTGGATCGGCGACTTGAACGTCCCGTCCTCCCTGAGAAGTATCCAGACCAGCCCCCCTGCCCCGGCGCCCTGGGCGAAAGCGACCAGTTCCTCCAGTTGCTTCAGGGAGAGGGCCGCCCCCTTGGGGACGGCCAGGCCCCGGATCGTCCCGCCGAGCTCCTTCATCTGCTTGAAAACGGAGAAGGGGCTCAAGGCGAAGATGGGCGTGAGGTCGCTGATGGGGAGGCCGAAGCGGGTGTCGGGCTTGTCCGTCCCGTAGCGGAGCATCGCCTCGGCGTAGGCCATCCGGGGAAACGGCCGGGGGATCGAGACCTTCATCACTTCGGCGAAGACCCGGGCCACCAGGTCGTCGGTCACGCCCATGATGTCTTCTTCCTCCACGAACGACATCTCGAGGTCGACCTGGGTGAACTCGGGCTGGCGATCGGCGCGCAAGTCCTCGTCGCGAAGGCAGCGGGCGATCTGGAAATAGCGGTCCACGCCCGACACCATCAGCATCTGCTTGAAAAGTTGGGGCGACTGGGGGAGCGCGTAAAACTTTCCCGGATGGAGGCGGGCGGGGACGAGATAGTCCCGCGCCCCCTCGGGCGTGGACTTGGTGAGAAGCGGCGTCTCCACCTCCCAGAACCCCTGCTCGCTCAGAATCTCCCGGATCGCCCGGGTGGCCTGGTGGCGAAGCTTCAGGTTGGCGAGCATCTTCGGGCGGCGGAGATCGAGATAGCGGTGAGTCAGGCGCACGTCCTCCTGCAATTCCTCTTCGTCCTCGATGGCGAAGGGGGGCGTGCGGCTCACGTTCAGCACCTCGATCTCTCCCGCCAGCACCTCGATCTCGCCGGTGGGGAGCTTGATATTGGCCGTTCCCTCCGGGCGGGGGCGGACCTTTCCCTGCGCGGTGACCACGAACTCGGAGCGGAGCGTCTGGGCCTTCTCGTGGGAAGAGGGGGAAGCCTCGGGGTTGAAGACGATCTGGGTGATCCCCTCCCGGTCGCAGAGGTCGATGAAGATCACTCCTCCGTGGTCGCGGCGGCGGCGGACCCAGCCGGAGAGGACGACCTCCGTCCCGGAGTCGGCGAGGCGGAGCTGTCCGCAGGTGTGTGTTCGCTTCATTGTGGATTGCGGATTGTGGATTGCGGATTTTAGATTGTAGATTGTCCGGTCAAAACGGATCGGGCCGACAGGGATCGGGGCAGGAATGCCCCTCCCACAGAAAAACAGTAACCCCAGAAGAAGTAATCAGTGATCAGTTACTGATGACTGATCACTTCTTCTTCAGTTACTGATCTTTTACTGTTTTTGTGGGAGCGGCGTCCTCGCCGCGATCTTCTCGATCGCTTCCTTCTCCTCCACCAATGCCTCTTCTCCGGACTTCATATCCTTGACCTTCACCTTGCCCGCCTTCAGCTCCTCGTCTCCCCGGATGATAACACAATCGGCCTTCATCCGGTTCGCCTCCCGCATCTGCGCCTTGAGGGACCGCCCTTGGAAATCCATCTCTCCCCGTATCCCGCCCTGGCGCAAGGACCGAAGCAGGATGAAGTTTTTTCGGAACGCCTCGGCGCCGAGGGAGAGAGCGTAGACCAACCTCCCCGCCGGAGGCAGGGAAGCGATCTCACCACCCTCGGCGCAGATCAGCAGGCGCTCCATCCCGATGGAGAAGCCGACCGCCCCCAGCGACGGACCTCCCAGCTCGGCGATCAGGTTGTCGTAGCGCCCCCCCGCGGCCACCGCATCCTGGGCCCCCAGGCGGGGACTCCTGACCTCGAAGACCGTGCCGGTGTAATAGTCGAGACCGCGGACGAGCAGGGGGTCGATCTCGAAACCGATCCCGAGGTCTTGGAGAAAGGAGAGAACGGCGTCGAAATGGGCGCGGCAGGGAGCGCAGAGATGGGACTCGGTGCGGGGCGCGGCGGCGGCCACCTCCCGACAGCGGGGGTTCTTGCAGTCGAGGACGCGCAGGACATTCTTTTCCAGGCGGCCCCGGCAGTGCTCGCAGAGATCGGCCTGACGGCCGGAGAAATATTCCCGCAAACCCGACTGCCAGGCGGGGCGGCAGGAGGGACAGCCCACGCTGTTCAGGCTGAGGCGGGAGCCTTCCGCGCCGGCGGCGGCAAGGCAGCCCATCAGGAGATCGATCGTCTCGGCGTCCAGAGCGGGGCTGATGAGACCCAGCGCCTCCACGCCGAACTGATGGAACTGGCGGCGACGGCCGGCCTGGGGGCGCTCCCGCCGGAACATCGGACCCAGGTAGTGGAAACGGGCGAAGGGGGCGCGAGCGCTCAGCCCGCTCTCGATGTAGGCGCGGACCACTCCCGCCGTCCCTTCCGGCCGCAGGGTGAGGCTCTTGTCCCCGGCGTCGAGGAAGGAGAACATCTCCTTCTCCACGATGTCCGTCCCCTCCCCGATCGAGCGGACGAAGAGCTCGGTCGGCTCGACCAGGGGGACGCGGATCTCGCCGTAGTTGTAGCGTTCGGCAAAAGACCGGAGCAAGCCTTCCCGCGCGGACCAGCGCCGGCACTCCTCCGGAAAGATGTCCCCCATCCCCTTGACCGCGCGATATTTTGGTTCGACCATAACCGTCCCTTGAGCAAATGCGGCCGGCGATGCCGACGTTTCGCCCGCCGACCGGATCCGCATGGCGCTTAGCGCATAGCGCCCCGGAGACGAAACGCTTTGCGCTTTGCGCTTTGCGCTCTGCGCTATGCCTGGCTCCCCTTCGCCAGCTCCTCCTTCATCTCCTTGCCGGCCTTGAAACGGATCACCCGGCGGCCGGGAATCTGCACCGTGTCTAAAGGTTTCTGCGGGTTGCGGCCGATGCGCGGCTTCCGGTAGACCGTCTCGAAGACGCCGAAGTTGCGGAACTCGACGTTCTCCCCCTTGAGTAGGCTCTCGGTGATGTAATCGAGCGTCTTCTGGATCACTTCCTTGACGGCGATCTGGGTGAGGCCGGTCTCTTCCGCGATCCGCACCGCCAATTCTCTCTTGGTCATGGTCTTCCCCCTGGTTGGCATTTTGTCCTCGAGCATCTACAAGATTCGTCCTATCCGGTTTTCGCGCATAACGTTAGCAGGAGAGCCGGCAGAAAACAAGCGGGAAGTGGCCAAACCCTTGAACCTATTATCTAGCTCACTCCCCTCACCGTCCCCTCCCCCAGGATCTTCTCCAGCTCCTCGATCAGCCGCGGGGTGCAGGAGACGCGGAAACGGTTTCCGGACTTGAGAACCACCTTCTCTCCGGTGGCGAAGTCCAGATCGAAAATGACCGGCGAAGACCCGGGATGACGGCCCAGGACCGTCTGGACGCGCTTGAAGGTCTCCTCGTTCACGTCGTTGAGATGGAATTCGACATGGACCGTCTGGATGAACTTCCGGGCCGCCTCCTCCAGCGGATAGACCGCCGAGGCCACCACGTTCGAACCCATCTCCCGGGAATTCAGAACTCCTTCCAGGACCAGCACCGCGCCTTCCTTGATCTGCTTGATGAAAGCCTCGTATTCCTTGGTATAGAAGACGACCTCGATCGATCCGGTCAGATCCTCGAACTGGCAGACCGCGAGTTTCTTCCCGTTCTTCTTGGAGGTCTTCACCTCCACCGCCGCCAGAAGGCCTCCCAGGCGGACCGTCGAATGGTCCTTGATCCCGGAGAGGGACCGAACGGTGTTCGAGGCATACAGGGAGAGCGTCGTCTCGTAGTGGCTCAGGGGATGGCCGGTGATATACATCCCGAGAAGCTCCTTCTCCATCCCCAGCAGATCCGGCTGGGGATACTCGGCGAGCGGGGGGAGCTCCAGAGCGGACATGGACTCGAACGGGTCGAAAAGAGAGGCCTGTCCCTTCTCCCGATCCCGGCGTTTCGCCTGGGCGGCCTCCATCGCCCGCTCCAGAACCGCCATCTTCTGGGCCCGGCGGCCGGGGAGGGAATCCAGCGCCCCGGAGCGAATCAGGCTTTCCAGCACCTTCTTGTTGGCCGCGCTCAGGTCCACCCGCTCGAGGAAATCGGAGAGGGACGAAAACGGCCCGCCCCGGCCGCGCGCCGCGATGATGGCTTCGACGGCGCCCACGCCCACGTTTTTGATCGCGGCCAGCCCGAAGCGGATGCCTTCCTTGACCACGGTGAACATGGCGAAAGACTCGTTGACGTCGGGAGGGAGGACCTTGATCCCCATCGCCCGGCACTCGGTGACATAGGTCGTCATCTTGTCGAGCTTCCCCATTTCGCTGGTGAGCAGGGCGGCCATGTACTCCCGGGGATGATGGGCCTTGAGGTAGGCGGTCCGGTAGGCGATCAGGGCGTAGGCGGCGCTGTGTGACTTGTTGAATCCGTATTCGGCGAAACGGGCCATGTCCTGAAAGATTTTTTCGGTGGCGGCCTTGGGCACGGCATTCTTGACCGCCCCCCGGACGAAGGCCTCCTTGATCCGCGCCATCTCGTCCACCTTCTTCTTGGCCATGGCGTGGCGGAGAAGGTCGGCCTCGGCCAGGGAGAAGCCGGCGAGCTGGTTGGCGATCAGCATCACCTGCTCCTGGTAGAGCATGATCCCGTAGGTGTTCTTGAGGATCGGCTCCAGGCGGGGGTGGTCGTACTTGATCTTGACCTTGCCGTGCTTGCGCTCGATGTAGTCCTCGAGCATGTGCATGGGACCGGGGCGGAAGAGGGCCACCAGGTCCAAGAGGTCGTCGAACTTCTTGAGGCCGATCCGATGGGAGAGGTCGCGCATCCCCGAGGACTCGAGCTGGAAGATGCCGACCGTGTTGGCCTTGGCCAGGAGCTGGAAAGTCTTGGCGTCGTCGAGGGGGATCCGTTCGAGGCGCACCGGCGCGCCTCGCGTCTTCTCGACCGTCTCCAGCGTGTCCTTGATCACCGAGAGGGTCTTCAGGCCGAGGAAGTCCATCTTGAGCAGGCCGATCGCCTCGACGTCGGCCATCTCGAACTGGGTGACCGTCTCGTCGTTGGATCCGCGGCAGAGCGGGACCATCTCGATGAGCGGCCGGTCGGAGATGACGACCCCGGCGGCGTGGGTGGAGGCGTTGCGGGAGATCCCCTCCAGGCGGAAGGAGACCTCCATCAGCTCCTTGATCTTGGGATCGCGGGCGGTCATCTCCTTGAGGCGGGGCTCGAGTTCGAGCGCCTTCTTCAAGGTCATCCGCGGGCCGAAGGGGACGAGCTTGGCCAGCGTGTCCATCTCGCCGTAGGAGAAGCCCTTCACCCGGCCCACGTCCCGAAGCACCGCCCGCGCCCCCAGCGTGCCGAAGGTGATGATCTGGGCGACCCGGTCGCGGCCGTATTTCTCCATGACGTACTGGATCAGCTCGCCCCGGCGGCGGTCGCAGAAGTCCATGTCGATGTCGGGGAGGGTGGCCCGGCTGGGGTTGAGGAAGCGCTCGAAGAGGAGCGAATGGCGGAAGGGGTCGATGTCGGTGATCCCCAGGAGATAGGCCACCAGCGACCCGGCGGCCGAACCCCGCCCGGGGCCGACCGGGATGTCCTTGCTCTTGGCGTAGTGGATGATGTCCCAGATGATCAGGAAGTAGGTCTCGAAGGACTTGCCCTCGATCACCTGGAGCTCGTGCTCGAGCTGCTTCTGGATCGCCTCGGTCTTCTTCCCGAAACGGGCCGCAATGCCCGCCTCGCAGAGCTCGCGCAGATAGCGGGTGGGCGTCTTGCCCTCCGGCGGGGCGTAGGCGGGGAGATGGATCTCGCCGAAGTCGAGTGTGACCGCGCAGCGTTCGGCGATCAGACGGGAAGCGGCGACGACCTCGGGGTGATCGGGGAAGAGGGCTTCCATCTCGGCCTGGCTCTTCAGGTAGAACTCCGAGGTCGCCATCCTCATCCGCTTTTCGTCCTCGAGCTTGTGGCCGGTCTGCAGACAGAGGAGGATGTCCTGGGAGGCGGCGTCGGCCTTCTCCACGTAGTGGCAGTCGTTGGCGGCGACCAGCGGAATACCGAGCCTTTTGCCCAGGGCGAGGAGGCGGGGGTTGACCGCCTTCTGCTCCGGGATGCCGTGGTCGTGCAGCTCGAAGAAGTAGCCGTCCTTTCCGAAGAGATCACGGTAGAAGACGGCCGCCTTCTCCGCGTCCTCCTCCCGGTTGGCGTTGAGCGCCCGGGTCACCTCCCCTTTCAAACAGCCGGAGAGGGCGATCAGCCCCCGGTGATGCTTCTCCAGGAGCTCGTGGTCGACCCTAGGCTTGTAGTAGAAGCCCTCGAGATGGGCGAGGCTGCAGAGGACGATCAGGTTGTGGTAGCCCTCGTTGTCGGCGGCCAGCAGCGTGAGATGGGAGGGGGTTTCCCTGATTCCGGTGGATCGGTCGAAGCGGGAGCCGGGGGCGACGTAGATCTCGCAGCCCAGTATCGGCTTGACGCCCGCGTCCAAAGCCTCCCGGTAAAACTTGACCGCCCCGTGCATATTCCCGTGGTCGGTCAAAGCCAGGGCGGGCATCTTGAGTCGGGCGGCCTTGGCGACGAGGTCGTCGATCCGCCCCGCCCCGTCGAGGAGGCTGTACTCGGAGTGGACGTGGAGGTGGACGAAGTCGGAGGGCTTCACGGGAGAAGAATGGTTTACGGGTTCACGGTTCAGCGGTTCAGCGGTTCACGGTTCGGGGGTTGGCAAGACCGCGTGTTTTGTATCATAAACGACCAGCGGAACCGAATCAAGTCTGCGCGGCGCCCATCCCGCCGGGCGCCAAACGTCCGATCCGTCGGATCCGACGGGCCGGGCCTTCAGGTGGGTCTTCCCCGATTTCACTCTCCCTGATAAAATACCCCGCGATGATTCCCCCGAAAACCCGCTCTCCGGCCATCGTCCTCTTCTCCCTTCTCCTCACTCTGGGCACGGTCTACACCCAGTTCTCCGTCTACGGCCCGGACTACCTCACGGAGTCCCAGGCGGGGAGACAACGGGCGATCATCGGTCATACCGCTCCCGCCCCCTTCCAATATCGCGTCCTCTCGGCCTGGCTGTTGGAAGGTCTCCTGCGCGCGGGGCGATCCCTCGGCATCGCCTCGCCGGTCCCGGGATTCATCCTCCTGCGGTCCCTGCAGAATCTCGCTATCTTCCTCCTGGCCGCTCTCTGGTATCGGCGGTTGACCGGCGGAAACACGCTCCGGATCGCACTGGGTTCGATTTTCTTAGCCTGGGGAATGAGCTACGCCTTCCGGGACGGCGGACTCGACTTCTCGGTCTATTTCTCGGCGATCCTCTGCCTCCTCGCCGCCCTGGCGATCTCCTCCCGGAGGGACTGCTGGATACCGCTGATCACCTTGTGCGCCGCCCTGAATCAGGAGATCTCGGCGGTTATTCCCTTCGCTTTCCTGGTCTGCCGGATCGAAGAGATCCGGTCGAACCAAAGACCGAGAGGACGAACCCTCTTTCTCTTCTTCCTGTCCCTGCTCGTCTATCTGGGGGTTTTTCTGGGGATGCGTCTCCATTTCGGCTGGCGATCGCTCGGCGCGGTCTGGCAGCATCATCCGGGAAGCGATCTCTTCATCTTCAACTTCACCCACACGCTCACCTGGGCCAAGCTGATCTGGACACTCAACATCCTCCCCTTGATCTGCCTCTTCACCTGGCGGTTCTGGCCGTCCGAGCTCAAACGCTGGGCTCTCCTGCTCCTCCCCGTCACCTTCCTGGTCGTTCCCTCCTACCAGTGGCTCTCCGAGACCCGGGCGGTCCTGGTCCCCCTGGCCGTGGTCTTCGTCCCGGGAGCGCTGTTGCTGGAGAAGGCCTTCCGCGCCGCCCGGCCCCGTTTCTCCCGCATCGCGTGGGCGGCGATCATCGTCGCTTTCACGCTGACGACCGTCTACGCCCAGTCCTGGCTCCTCTGGCCCCGCTATCTCAGGGAATCCCAGCTGGAACGGCATCGGGAGGTGATGGAGAACCGGGCCGGCAACCCCTGGCAATACCGCGTCCTCTCCGAAGGCGTCACCGAAGCCTTCCTGCGCCTGGGCGGCGCTCTCGGCATCGCCTCCCCCGTCCCCGCCTTCCTCTTCTTCCGGATCCTCCAGAACGCGGCGATCTTCCTCCTGGCGACGGCTTGCTACCGGCGTCTGAAACTCTCCGAAGGGACAATCCCACTGGGGTTGATCGCGATCGCCTGGGGAATGACCTACGCCACCTATAACAGCGATCTCCACTTCAGCACCTACTCCGAGATCGTCTTCTACCTGCTCGCTCTCCTCGCCGTCATCGAGGGCCGGGACTGGTGGATCCCTCCGCTCACGCTCCTCGCCGCTCTCAACCGGGAGACCGCGGTGTTTATCCCCCTGTTCTTTCTTTTCAGCCGCATTCGTTTCCCGCGGAATCGATTCCGCGGGATCAAGCCCGAACTGGGCCGAAGATCGGCGGAGATATTTCTCGCTTCGGTCTTGCTCTATGTCGCCGCCTATTTCGGTCTCCGCTGGTCTTTGGGCTGGCGCTCCTTCATCGACGCCTGGGGCGCGCCGGGGCTCCTACGCCTCCGCGATAACCTCACCAAGGGGATCGGCTGGCAGTATGTCTTCCTCACCGTCAATGCTATTCCCCTGCTGGCTGTCTCCAGTTATCGGAGATGGCCGAAGACGCTGGTCGGCGCCTTCTGGGGAATCGCCCTGCCCTGGCTGATCGCGCACTACGCGGGCAAAGCCTGCCTGGAGGAGACAAGGTTTCTCCTCCTGCCCCTGGCGATCGTCTTCATCCCGGGGGCGCTGATTCTATGCAGCGACCGGAGCTGTAGCGTCGCCTCTCCCGCCTCCGCCCGGACCAGCCGGGGGGCGGCGGCGGGCCGGCCCGAGGCGACGCATCCGGGAAACACGCAAACGGCGTCACGGGAGTGACGCCGCTACAACCCTGAACCCGCCCAGCGATCAGGAATCAGCGGCCAGTGCGGCGGGCGCGGCCCGGTCGATAACGGGAACCAGTCTCTCGCACAAGGAGTTTCACGCAGTACGAATTTAGGCTCTCCCCCTTACGACAAGCTTCGATGGCGAGCGTCTTGTGCAGGTCTTTGCCCACCCGGACGACGAATTTACCGGAGTAGTCCCTGCCCGCGGTCGCGGCGGGGAGCGGCGAGCGGTCTTCCCGGTGGATACGCACCCATTCGTCGACCGCCCGGCTGAGTTCTTTATACACCCGCGCCTCATCGTCGCCGTGGACGCCACCCAGCATCAGGCCGGGGCAGGTGCCGACGTAGCAGCCGTCTTCTTCAGACCACTCGACAATCTTTAAAAACCGGTCTCCCGGCTTCATCGTCTCGTCTCCCGCAAGGCCGCCGCGACGGCCCCCTCCTGGTAACGCTTGGCGTCGTCGCCCAGACGGCCGCTGATCGTGATCTTGGCCCCGGACGGATGCTTGAGATTCCGATGGCTGCCCTTCCCTCCCCGGTCGACGAAACCCGCTTGGACCAGATCGCCGATCAGTTCCCGGACTTTTCTGGGCATGGCATTATAGTACTATTGTAGTATCACTTTGTCAATATGCCCGGATCGCGGCGAGACGCCGCTCCCACAAAAACAGCAAACGATCAGTGACTGAAGAAGAAGCGATCAGTCATTAGTGGGCGCGCCATTCGCGAAATTCGCGTAATTCGTAGTTAAATCGCCGAGCCAAACCCAAGCCATTCGCGAGAATTCCCGCCTTCGCGCTTCGCGCTATGGCGGGCAAGCGTGGCAACTCGTGAAAATTCGTGGATAAACGGCTATTTCAGCACTTGCTTCAAGAACTGTCCCGTGTACGACTCCGGAACCGCCGCCACGTCCTCCGGCGTCCCCTCCGCCACCACCCGCCCCCCCGCCTCTCCCCCTTCGGGGCCGAGGTCGATGATCCAGTCGGCGGACTTGACCACGTCCAGGTTGTGCTCGATCACGATCACGGTGTTCCCCGACTCGGTCAGGCGCTTCAGGACGGAGAGGAGCTTGGCGATGTCGGCGAAGTGCAGGCCGGTGGTCGGCTCGTCCAGGATGTAGACCGTCCGCCCGGTCCCCCTTTTCGAAAGCTCGCGGGAGAGCTTGATCCGCTGGGCCTCGCCCCCGGAGAGGGTGGTCGCCGATTGGCCGAGCTTGATGTAGCCGAGGCCGACCTCGGAGAGCGTGGCGAGCTTGTTCTTGATCCTCGAGTGGTTGGAGAAAAAATCGAGCGCCTCGTCCACCGAGAGATCGAGAACCTCCGCGATCGACTTCTCCTGGTACTTCACCTCCAGCGTCTCGCGGTTGTAGCGCGCTCCCCGGCAGGCCTCGCATTCGACGTAGACGTCGGGGAGAAAGTGCATCTCGATCCGGATCACGCCGTCCCCCTCGCAGGACTCGCAGCGCCCGCCCTTGACGTTGAAGGAGAAACGCCCCGGCCCGTAGCCCCGCATCTTGCTGAGCGGCATCCGGGCGAAGAGCTCCCGGATGAAGGAAAAAACGCCGGTGTAGGTGGCGGGGTTGGAGCGGGGGGTCTTCCCGATCGGGGACTGGTCGATGACGATCACCTTGTCCAGGTGCTCCAGCCCGAGGACTTTATCGTGGGCGCCGGGGACCTCCCGGGAATCGTAGAAGGCCCGGTGGAGGACGCGGCTCAGCGTCTCTTCGACCAGCGTGGATTTCCCGGATCCGGAGACACCGGTGACGCAGCAGAGCAGCCCCAGGGGGAATCTGGCTTCGATCTTCTTCAGGTTGTGCTCCCGGGCGCCCCGGATGACCAGGAACTTCTCCGAGGGGACCTTGCGCCGGACGGGCACGGGGATGGCGAGGTCGCCCCGCAGGTAGGCCCCGGTCAGCGAAGCCGGGTTTTTCAGGATGGTCTCCAGGGGACCCGCCGCCACCACATATCCCCCCTGCGCGCCGGCGCCCGGCCCCAGGTCCACGATGAAATCGGCCTCCCGGATGGTCGCCTCGTCGTGTTCGACCACGATGATGGTGTTTTTGAGATCGCGCAGGCGCTTCAGGGTCTCGAGAAGGCGGGCGTTGTCGCGCTGGTGCAGGCCGATCGAGGGCTCGTCGAGGACGTAGAGCACGCCGGTCAGGCCGGAGCCGATCTGGGTGGCGAGCCTGATCCGCTGGGCCTCGCCCCCGGAGAGGGTCCCCGATTGGCGGTCGAGCGTCAGATAGGAGAGGCCCACGTTCTTGAGGAAGCTCAACCGCTCGCCGATTTCCTTCAGTACCTCCCGGGCGATCTCGGCCTGCTGGCCGGGGAGTTTGAGTCGGTTGAAGAATTCGAGCGCCGCCGAGACGGAGAGTCCGGTCGTCTCCCGGATGTTCCTCTCCCCCACCGTGACCGCGAGCGACTCCGGTTTCAGTCGCGCGCCTTTGCAGTCCGGACAGGGTTGCAGGCGGATATACTTCTTGTAGACCTCCTCCCGCACGTACTCCGAGCCGGTCTCGCGGTAGCGCCGCTCGAGCTGCGGGATGACCCCCTCGTAGGGGGCTTCCTTGACCACGTAGTGCGCCCCCCGCTCCCACTCCACCTTCACCTCGCGCTCGCCGGATCCGTAGAGGACGACCTTCCGCTGGTCGGCCGGGAGGGAGCGGAAGGGGCGGTCGAGGTCGATCCCGTATTCCCGGGCGACCGCGTCGAGCCAGGCGTTGTAGTAACGGGAGGCCGCCCATTTCCAGCGGCGGCGGCGGGTGGTGATCGGATCGCGCCAGGGCTCGATCGCTCCTTCCCGGAGCGTCCGGGACCCGTCGGGGACGACCAGTTCGGGGTCCATCTCCATCTTCGTCCCCAGACCGGAACAGGTGGGGCAGGCGCCGTAGGGGCTGTTGAAAGAGAACATGCGCGGGGAGAGCTCCTCCAGGCCGATCCCGCAGACCGGGCAGGAGTAGTTCTGGCTGAAGATCAGGTCCTTGTCCCAGGGGGAGGAGCAGTGGACAAAGACCAGTCCCCCGCCCAGGTTTCCGGCGGTTTCGACCGAATCGGAGAGACGCTCCCGGATCCCGGGACTGACCGCCAGGCGGTCGACCACCGCCTCCAGGTCGTGCTTCTTGTTCTTGTCCAGGACGATCTCCTCCTCCAGCCCCTTGACCTCGCCGTCCAGGCGGACGCGCACGAAGCCCTGGCGGCGGATCCCGGCGAGAATCTCCCGGTGGTTCCCCTTCCGCCCCCGGACCAGGGGGGCGAGCACCTGGATCTTCATGCCGGAGGGAAAAGCGAGAATGCGGTCGACGATCTCCTGGACGGTCTGGCGGGCGATCTCGCGCCCGCAGGAAGGGCAGTGGGGGACGCCCACCCGGGCGTAGAGGAGGCGGAGATAGTCGTAGATCTCGGTCACCGTCCCCACCGTGGAGCGGGGGGAGGAGGCGGCCTTGCGCTGCTCGATGGCGATGGCCGGGGAGAGCCCCTCGATCGACTCCACCTCCGGCTTCTGCATCTGCTCGAGAAACTGGCGGGCGTAGGCGGAGAGGCTCTCGACATAGCGGCGCTGGCCCTCGGCATAGATGGTGTCGAAGGCGAGCGACGACTTGCCCGACCCGGAAAGACCGGTCACCACTATGAGCCGGTCCCGGGGGATGGCGAGGTCGATCCCCTTCAGGTTGTGCTGGCGGGCGCCGCGGATGACGATCGAGTCGGACATAGGGCCAATCTTGGGTTCAGCACAGGAATATAACACATACAAAAGGAGTACTGGAGCGTTGGAGTGATGGAGCGAGGGGCGATGCCAACCCGGCTATCGCATCAGCCAATGGCCGGTTTGGACAACTCGTGTCCGATCGGACACGAGTTGTCCAAACCGCTAGTGTGTCGCCGTACAAATAACTTCAGAAGCGTGCCATTGATGCAAGGTATTTCCGAGACACCACACTAGGCGGAAGGGAAGAGAACCTGCTTCATCTTTGATCATCGCCTATCCTTTGTCCCCCTGGTTTCCCCTGTTCCCCTTGTTTTCAGCGCTGCCGGAATCCCGGCCCAGGCGGCGAAACCGGCGGCCAAAAACATCAGCGGATAACCGCCCGCCGCCGCCAGCGGACCCCAGAGCCAGGCGGCGGCGCCCAGGCCGAAGTCGAAAGCGGCGGTAAAGAGGCCGTTGGCCGTCCCCCGCCGGCAGACGCTCATCCTCCGGACCGCCAGGGCGTTCAGCGCCGGGTAGAGGAAGCAGTGGGCGATACCGCCCAGGAAGGCCGAGACCAGGAGGAGACTGATCGAGGACATGACGGCGAGAACGGCGGTGGCCGCGCCGAAGAGGGCGAGGCCGGCCAGGATGATGCGCGCCGGCCCCTGGCGGTCGGTGAGAGGCCCGGCCAGGAAACGGAAGACGGCCACGGTCAGCGAATAGACGAGCGAATATATTCCGATCGATCCGATTCCGCTCTTCAGGCAATAGTCGGCGAGAAATGAGACGGAAGCCCCCCGGGAGGCGGAGAAGGCGACCGTCGCGAGCAGAATAAAGAGAACCGCGCGGTTGGAGACGCCCTCTCCGGCGGGGATCGCCGTCTCGCAGAAGGCCGGGCGGCGGCTCTCCTTCATACACGCCGCCGCCGCCACGGCGGCGAGAGAGATAATTCCGGCGATGATGAAGAGGTCGTCGAAATGGCCGGCGTCCCCGACAATTGTTTCCGCCAGGAGGGGCCCGACGGCGAGAGCGAGGAGACCCGCGATGCCGAAGTTGCCGAGGCCTTCGGCCAGGCGAGCGGCGGGGAAATGATCGGAGATGATGGTGAAGAGGACGGAGAAGTAGCCGCCGTAGGCGACGCCCAGGAGGATCCGGAGCGCCACCGGCCGCCAGCCGGCGTCGCGGACGGTGAGCATGAGGAACATGACCGCGGTGTTCAGGAGGGCGCAGAGGAGAAGGATCTTCTTCCTCCCCGAGCGGTCCATCCAGGGGCCCAGGACAAGGCGGCTCACCACGGCGGCGGCCGGTGTCGCCCCCATGATCAGTCCGATGGAAAGGGGATCGCCTCCCATCTTCTCGATCATGACCGGGAGGACGAAGAGCATCCCCCAGGTGAGATAGAGGAGGAAGAAGACTGCGGTGGCCTTGAAGAACTCGGGGTTGTAGAGGGGTATCCTGTCGCGAGCGTCAGTCACGGAATAGACTCTTGCCGGAAAACTAGATCTAGTTGATGGGTTAGGGTAAGGATATCGGTCTGGTCGATGGGTCAAGTCAAGGGTAGGGCAACTGCCGGCCAAGCCGATCCCATCGACCTCACCCATTTACCAGACCCACTTCCTAACCCTTGCCCATTCACCATCGGTTCTGGTCCTACAGATTGGGAGACCCGCAGAATAAACTACGGGCGGTGGCGGTCGTCACGCGCGCCGCCTCTTCCTCGGAGACGCCCTTCAGTTCGGCCACAGCCCGGAGCGAATGGAGAACATCCGCGGGCTCGGTCGGTATCCTCTTCTCCCCTACCCGCCGGGGGACCGGGCAGTCCGTCTCCAGAACAATCCTCTCCAGGGGCGCGGCCGCGAGGGCCGCGCGGTGGGGCGGGCTCCCTTCCGCGGCGGGCGAGGCGGAGACGAAATGTCCGGAAGCGAGCAGGTCTTGGAGGACGTCGGCCGGTCCGGAATACCAGTGAAAGACGGCGCGCGCCACCCCCGACTCCTTCACCATCTTAAGACAGTCCGCCCAGGACCCGCGGCTGTGGATCACCGGCGCCAGGGCCAAGCGCCGGGAGAGGGCGAGCATCTCCCGAAAAACGCGGCGCTGGAGGGAGCGGGCGGCGCCGGCGGCGCGGGCGGCGGGGATCCAGTAGTCCATTCCGATCTCGCCGATGGCGGCGAGATCGGAATGGCGATCCTCAATCAGGGAAACAACGCGGGCGAGTTCTTCTTCCGAAGCTTCCGCCGGATAAAGGCCCAGGGCAGGGAGAATCCGCGGCGAAGAAAACCTGCGGGAGATTTCGAGAACGCGGCGGCAGGCGGAAGAGGAGACGGCGACGGCCAGCACCGTTTCGACGCCCGCCGCGGCGGCGCGGGCGAGCGCGGCCGGAAGGTCGGGGAGATCCTCGAGATGGGCGTGGCAATCAAAAACGATCATAGGTCCTATAGCGCCTCCCGCGCGGCTTCCAGATTCAGGCGGATCCGGGAGCGGCCGTTGTAGGCGTCCCGCTCCGGGCGGTACACCAGGTCGAGACGGTCGCCGGAAAAGCCGGCGAAGGTCTCCGCCATCCTCCAGCCCACCGCCGGGAAGGATCGGCCGCCCTGCTCCAGGCGGAGGCTGGCATGGTCGCCGGATTTGCCGATGATCTTGGGCCGTTCGAGCAGACGGACGCCGCGGGAACCGAAGAGCGGACGGGGGTTCCCCATTCCACAGGGCTCGAACTTCTCCAGGGCGTCGATGAGAGCGTCGTCGATCTCGGAGAAATCGAGCGCGGCGTCCAGGCGGATCGTCGCCGGCCGAACCTCCTCCCCGAGAGCGGCGAGGGCCAGGCGATCGAGCGCGTCGCGGAGATCGTCGATCCGATCCCGGGCCACGCTCAAACCGGCCGCCTGCTGGTGGCCGCCAAATTTCCCGAGCAGTCCGGCGCAGGAGCTCAAGGCCGCGAAGAGGTCGAAACCGGGAACGGAGCGTCCGGAGCCGGTTCCCGACTCCCCCTCCAGGGCGATCACCACCGTCGGCCGCCCGTAGGCTTCCTGGAGCTTGGAGGCGACGATTCCGGCCACGCCCTTGGACCACCCCTCGCCCTCCACCACCAGCGCCCGCTTCAGATACTTCGCCGGATTCCGCCCGATCATCTCTGCGGCCTCGCTGAATATCCGGTCCTGCAGGGATCGGCGCTCCTGGTTCATGCGGTTGAGACGATCGGCGAGAGCGGAGATCTCCGCCGGTTTCGAGGCTCGGAAAAGCTCCCGCCCCAGCTCGGGGACGCCCAGACGGCCGGCGGCGTTCAGACGCGGCCCGACCTGAAAGGCGAGGTTCCCGGCGGTGAGACCGGCGGGGTCGATCCCGGCGGCGGCGAGAAGAGCGGTGAAAGCCGGATCCTCGGCCCGCCTCAGGTACTGGAGCCCGAGCGAGACGAAGACGCGGTTCTCGTCGATCAGCGGCACGACGTCGGCCACCGTCCCGGCCGCGGCCAGTCCCCAGAGCCTTTCCCAGGGAAGCGCGATCTTCCAGGCTTTCTCACCCGCCCGGAGGAACTTGATCACCACTCCCACCGCGGCCAGTTCAGGGAACGGGTAGGAGGAGTCGCGCCGGGCCGGGTTGACCACGGCCAGGGCGGGGGGCAGCTCCCCTTTCGGCAGATGATGATCGAGGACGATGACGTCCACTCCCAGCGCGGCGGCGCGGGAGATCGCGCCGAAGGCTTCGGTGCCGCAGTCGAGGGCGATCAGGAGTTTCGCCCCGAATCCGGCGGCGAGATCGGCGGCGGCAGGGCTCATCCCGTAGCCTTCCTTGAGGCGATTCGGCTGATGAACGTCGAAGACGAGGCCGGCGGCGGCGAGGGCGGCCGTGAGGGCGGCGATGGAGGTCACGCCGTCGACATCGTAATCGCCGAAGACGAAGACCTTCTCCTTCCCCTGGATCGCTCGCGCCACCCTTTTCACCGCTTTGTCCAGGTCCGGCAGAAGGGCGGGATCATGGAGATCGTCCAGGCGGGGGAGGAGGAAGCGGCGGGCGCGGTCGGAGTCGACGTAGCCCCGGGCGGCCAGAATGCGGGCGGCGGGGAGCGGGAGTCCGAATTCGCGGGCGAGCGTCTTCGCCGCGCGGGAGTCGTGGGATTTGAGTTTCCAGACCGTCGTTGTCATCGCATATAAAACAGACGATTGAATAGGATGGAATAGGATGGGCCGGCGGGCCTCTTTATCCTATCCGATCCTATTCAATCGTCTGTTGAATATTTTGGCCGGCCGATGGTTGTTGACTCGTATCGGGGCAGCAATGCCCCTCCCACAATACGCCGTACAGAGTCCTCTCTCGGCAAACTTACGGCGCCGGGGTCGGCGTTTTCTCCGGCATCAGGGCGATGTTGAGCCCCGTGATCTCCGTCTGACACTGCCAGGCGGCATAGGCGAAGTTGCTCTGGTATCCGGCCAAGCTCGCTTCCAGGATCACCGCGCCCGGAGGATGGGTGTCGTAGACCACGAAACCGTACGCGCCGGAAACGACGCTGAACGCGACGTCGGTCTGACCGTCGGAAAATTCGATCGTGACCTCGGCCGAGGCCAGGGGCAGGGCCGTCGACTGATCGCTGACGACGCCGGAGACCTGGAAATCGCAGCCGGTCGAAGGCGTCGGAACGGGGGGGGGCGGGGTCGGGGTGACCGGCGTCGGCGTGGGCGCAGGAGTGAGCGGAGTCGGTGTCGGTGCCGGCGTGAGCGGAGTCGGGGAGGGCGTCAGCGTCGGGCGGGGAGACGGAGACGGCGTGGCCGTAGGCGTCAGCGTCGGGCGGGAAGACGGCGACGGAGACGGCGTGGCCGAGGGCGTCGCGGAAGGCGCCGGAGTGGGCGAGCGGGTGGGCGGCGGCGAAGGTGTGACCGGCCAGGGAACGCGGGCGGCGATCGGCAGATCGCCGGTGGAGCCGAGATAGGCCCGGGTCACGTCCCGCACCGACCAGAGACCGTAGGCGGCGCGGAAGATGCTGATCTCGTCCAGCCCGTCCCCGTTGCAGTCGGCCGGGCGGGGGATATCTTGCGCGGACCCGAAATAAGCGCGGGTGAGGTCGTAGACCGCCCACAGCCCCGAGTTGGGCCGGAAGACCGCCGCCGACCATTCCCCCCTCCCCTGGAATCCGGCGGGGACGGGACGGTCGGAGGAGCCTCCAAAGTAGAAGCGGCTGAGGCCGCGGATGGACCAGAGGCCGGCAGCGGCGCGGTAGACCGCCGGCAGTTTCGCCCGGCCGGAGTAATAACCCGGAACCGGATAATCGCCGCTCCCGCCCAGGTAGACGCGGGTAAGATCGGCGACCGCCCAGAGACCGGACCCGGGGCGGAACAGGGCGAGATCGCAGACGCCGTCGCCGTCGTAGTCGCCGGGGACGGGGAGATCGGCGGACTGGCCGAAGTAGCGCCGGGTCAGACCGGAGATGACCCAGAACCCCCCGGAGGGGCGGTAGATGGCGATCTCGGCGACACCGTCGCCGTCGTAGTCGCCGCAGACCGCCTGGTCACCCGCCCCGCCCAGGTAGAGGCGGGTGATCCCGGCGATCGACCAGAGGCCGGAGGAGGGGCGGAAGATGCCGGGGTCGGAGGTTCCGTCGCCGTTGTAATCGCCCGAGTCGAGCGGCAGATAGGCCGGCGTGGCCGTGGGCGAGGGCGAGGGCGTAGGCGTGACCACACTGGTGGCCGCGCCAGCCTGGTTGGAATAGCGCCTCTCGTAGCAGACGGAATAGCCGCCGGAGGTGTGAACCTTTTTCGACGAAACCCGATAGAAGTATATCCGCCCCGGAGTGAGATCGGCGTCGATGTACTGGGAGGAGGTGACGTTGGAGTCGTTGACCTTGCTGTAGATCCCGGTCGCGTCGCTCCCGGGGTTGGCGTGGTAGCCTGCCCCCGGATCGCCGTTGTAGGTCTCGGAGCGGAAGATATCATAGCCGGAGGCGCCCGCGACGTCGTCCCAGTCGAGGCTGATCGAGGTATGGTCGTGGCCCGTCACCCGGAGGTTCTGGGGGATGGCCGGAGGTGATGAGACCAGATGGCCGGAAGCGCCGGGGGTCGACGACTCGTTGACATACGCCCGTTCCCTGACGATATCGTAGTTCCCCAGGTCGTCGCACTTGATCAGTACCGTCCCGTCCAGGTCGTTCCGGTAGACGATCGAGTTCGCCGCCCAGATCCGGTCGAGGGCCTCTTCGTTGGGATGGCCGGAATCGCTGTCGTAGCCGACCGGGACCACGGTGTAGTAAGGCCTCATCCGATCGAGGAAGTCCGTGCTGTTGGAACCGGCGGAGCCGTGGTGGTGGGCCTTGAAGATGTCGGTCAGAGCTAAGGCCGAGGCAGCGCCGGAAAAGCTGTGAGGAGTCGTCCCGTTGAGTATCCACTCCTCCGTCTCCTCGTCACCATAGCCGCCGGAGGTGGCATCGCCCCCGAACAGGAAACTCGATCCGCCGCAGTCGATCCGGATGACTAAAGACCAGGGATTTACGTCCGACATGTAACCGGTCTTGCGCGCGCAGAGAACACGGGCGGAGACGTAGGGGTCCCAGCCGGGACCGACGTTGGTCAGGGGGCCGCTGAGGTAGTTGGAGGCGGTGACGCTGAAGAAGCTCGTCCCCTCGTCTTCCAGGTCGTTGATCATAGCGAGATAGCCGTCCCCGTCGCCCCAGCGGACGTTTTCATAGTAGTTGAAAACCCGATAGCGCCGGGCGACCATGGCGAGGCCGTCATAGTGGTCGGTGTGGGTGTGGCTCAGGACCATGTGGTCGATCGTCCCTCCGACGCCGATTTTTTGGTCGAGAAATTCCTGGAGGGGACTGTAGAAATTGTCATCCCCTCCCCCATCGATCAGGAGGTTGGCGTCGTCGGCATTTCCCAGCACTCCGTCCAGGCCGGGGAGTTCGAGATAGGCGACGTCGCCGTAACTGCCTCCATCACCCACGGCTACCCACTGGATGTAATACACACTCATGTGACGGGACTGGGAATAGGCGGGTGGGGCGACCAGGAGCGCGAGGGCCAGAACGGCCAGGGCGGCGGGGCGGGTCATGAGAGAAGTCTCCTTTGCAGTATTCCGAAGGCGATCATCAGTTTCCGGCTGGGGTAGAAGATGACGTCGAAAATGTCGAATCCTCCGCCCACCGACGAGGACAGGGCGAGGAGGACGATGAGGATGAGAAAGCCGTGGCGCTGCAGGCGGATGAATCCGCCCTTCCACCCGGCGGGGAGAAAGTGAAAAAGGACCCAGGACCCGTCGAGCGGAGGCAGGGGGAGAAGATTGAAGTTGCAGAGGATCAGGTTGATCCCGATCACGTTGTTGAGAAGGATGATCGCCGCCGAAGCCATCTCCGATCCGGCCGCCCGATTGAAGAGGGCCGCCAGGACGGCGACCAGGGCGGCGGCGAGGGCGAGGAGGAAGTTGGAAAAGGGCCCGGCCAGAGTCACCTTCAGGTGGTCGCGCTCGCCCCCGCGGAGAAGATAGGGGTTGACCGGGACCGGCCGGGCGGAGGCGATGAAAAAGCCCATCCCCGAGATCAGGCAGAGGGCGGGGAGGATGACGGTGGAGAAGATCTCGATGTGCGGCAGGGGGTTCAGGGTCAGACGGCCGGCGTCCCGGGCGGTGGGGTCGCCGCAGCGCAGGGCCACCCAGCCGTGGGCGATCTCGTGCACAATCACCGAGAAGAGAAGGATGGGAAGAGCGAGTATAAGTTGGGACATGGCGTACAAGCAAACCGCGGATTACGCGGATTTCACGGATTATAGATGACCCGCAGCAAAAATATACACGCAATGTCGATATTTTACTCGCCGGCGGCGCAGCGGGAGGCCCCCCGCTGCCGCCCGGATGAAGGTCGATGACAAGCCGCACCATCAACCTCACCCCTTGACCGAACCCTTGACCTAACCTTCAGTTTCATTCCCCTTCACCGGTGTTTCCCCCTTGCCCGCGCTGACCAGCTTCTCCCCGAGCCGGTCGAGGCGGCGGGTGGCGTCGTCGTAACGGGAACGCGCGTTGGCCAGGTGCGTCCCCACGGTCTCGAAGTCGAACCGGAATCGGCCGAAATCCCCCCGGAGACGATCGAGGAGGCCCACGATCTCGCGGGCGCTCTTTTCCACGGCCAGCCCCTTCAGGCCCAATACGATCACCTGGAGATAGGCGAAGAAGGAGTTGGGCGAGACCGGGATCACCCGCTTCTCCAGGGCGTACTGATAGATCCCCTCCTCCTCCCCCAGCGTCTCGTCCCGGACGATCACCTCGTAGTAGACGCTTTCCGCCGGGATATACATCAGGGCGAAATCGAAGGTCTCCTCGTCGGGGAGAATATATTTGGAGGCGATGGCGGCGATGTGCTTTTTTACGTCCTTGATGAATGCCTTCTTCAGAGCCGGACGCTCCTTCTCCTCCGGCGCCTGGAGGACACGGCGGAAATTCTCCAGGGGAAACTTGGAGTCCACCGGGACCAGCCTCCCTCCGATCCGGATCGCCGCGTCCACGATCTCACCGCTCCGGAAACGGTGCTGCAGGGCGAAGGAGGCGGCCGGGAGGACCTGGCCGAGGATATCGCCCAGGAGGAGCTCTCCCAGACCGCCCCGGAACTTGGGCGCCCGGAGGAGCTTTTCCAGTTCGGAGATGTCCCGGGCGGCCTCGAAGACCTTCTGGGTGGCCTGGGACACCTCGCCCAGCCCCTGGGTCACCACGGCCAGCGAGCGGCCCAGATCGCCGGTCGTCGCCTGGAGCTGGCGGTTCACCCCCATGAGCTGCCGGTCGAGACGCTCGGAGAGCTGGCCGATCTGGTCCTGCATCAGGCTCAGGGCCTGGCTGTTTTCCTGAAGGCGGCGGAGCTCTTCTATCTTCCGGTCGGAGCGGAAGGCCAGAAAAAGCATCGCGCCCAGGATGATCAGAAAGGCGGCGAGGCCGCCGATGATCAGCTCCATCGAAGGACCTCCGATTTATTGTCTTCCCGGTCGGCCGACGTGACAGCGGACCGGGGATGAAATAAGGTTACCGCAAAAATGCCTTTCCCGCCAGCCGATCCCCTCTCCCTGTTTCCCTGGTTTCCCCTGTTCCACAAATTTCTCCCTAAATTTCTGCATTTTCCTCTTGACGCTCTCCCCGCGATGTCGTATACCTACCGGTAAGTAAAAATGAAAAGGCCTGTTTCCAACATCAGAGAACGCCTCCTCCGGGAGGCCCTGCACGCCTTCACCGCCAAGGGCTACAGCGCCTCCTCGGTCCGGGAGATCGTCGAGAAATGCTCCGTGACCAAGCCCACCCTCTATTATTATTTCGGCTCCAAGGAGCGCCTCTATCGGACGCTGATCGCCGAGACCTTCGCCGAGTTCAACCGGAGGATCGCCGCCATCGCCGCCTCCCCCCTGCCGCCGGTGGAGAAGCTCGCCGCCGTGATGGAACACTACCTGAGCCATGCCCGGGAAAACCCCGATCGCATCCGCCTGATCATGGCCGCCCTTTATCGATCCGACGCTTTCGCTCCCGAAGTGGATATCCGCCTCCACATCCTCCCCAACCTCCGGGTGATCGCGGGCATCATCGGCGAAGGGATGCGCGACGGGCTGTTCCGGAAGGAGAATCCGCTCCGGCTCTGCCTCCAGTTGATGGGGATCCTCCACCCCCAGATGCTGATGCGCCTACTGCCGAGGCGGCGGCTGCCGGCGTCCAGCCCCCGGGAGATCATGCGCACCTTCGTGGAAGGGATCGGGAAAAGATGAACAGGTTCAACGGTTCAACGGTTCATGGTTCACGGTTCAGCCTGACCACGCTTTTCATCATTACCTTGTCGGCGGGTTTTTCCGCCGCCGGCAGGGCGGGGGGGCCGCTTCCGGAATCCACCCCTCCCCTCCCCGACCGCTACCATGACGCCTTCATCGCCTCCGCCGGGACCGACGTCGTCCTGAGGATCGGCATCTCCGACTGCGTCGCCTACGCCTTGAAGCAGAACTCGGAGATCCTGATCCGGAGGATCGACCCCCTGATCCGGGCCGACGGGGTGGCGATCGAAGAGGCCGCCTTCGAACCCGCCCTGAACGCGGGCTATGCGATCTCCGACTCCTCGGCGCCCACCGTCAGCTCCTCCCTCCCGGAGACTCTGGACGGCCGTGAACAGGAGATCGGGGCCAACGTGTCGGGGAAACTCACCACCGGGATGCAATACACCATCGGCCTGACCGCCGGAAAATCCGACACCAACCTCGACGGCCAGAGGTTTAATCCCTCCTACACCGCCGAGCCCGCGATCACGATCACCCAGCCGCTCCTCCAGGGCTTCGGGCCCCAGGTAAACCGGGCCGCCATCACCATCGCCCAGAACGACCTCCGTCGCTCCTCGGCCGAGTTCCAGGACACGGCGATGGACGTGGTCACCAAAGCCCTGGCCGCCTACTACGCTTACGTCTTCAGCATCGACCGCTACGCCCTGGACGAGCTCTCCCTGGCCCGGGCCCGCGACCTCCTTAAGGCCGACTCGGCCCGCTACGCCAAGGGGATTGTCAGCTCGGTCGACCTCCTGGAAAACGAGGCGGCGGTGGCCCAGCGGGAGAAGGCTCTGATCTCCTCCGAGGCGTCGCTGAAGACGGCCGAAGACGATCTCAAGTACGTCACCAACCTGGTGGACGACCCCCGGCTCTGGAACGCGCGGATCGAGCCGATCGAGCAGCCCCGCTTCTCCATCCAGACCGCCGAGCTCGGCCAAGCCCTGATCAGCGCCTTCTCCTTCCGCCCCGACTACCGGGCCGCCCTGATCGGCCTGGAGAACTACGACATCCGGATCACCACCGCCAAGAACGCCCTTCTCCCCGTGGTCGACCTCTTCGGGGCCTACGCCCTCAACGGACTGGGAGAGGACTGGCAGGATTCCTTCGGCAACATCGAGAGCGACCTGCGCGACTGGTCCGCGGGCGTGACCCTCCGCGTCCCCTGGGGTGGGGGCGACCGGGCCAACCTCCGCCAGAAGGAGAAGGAAAAAGCCCAGGCACTGCTGAACCTGCGGCGCCTGGAGCAGACCATAGTGCTGGAGGTGAGGAACCGGGTTCGGGCGGTCGACACCCAGCGGCGCCAGGTCGAAGCGGCGGCGTCGGTGAAGGAGAAGGAGACGCAGAACTACGCCGCCCAGCGGGAGCGCTACGCCGCCGGGCAGGTCAGCACCCACGACATGCTCGACTACCAGGACAAGCTCACCCAGGCCGAGCTCGACTACCTGCGCGCCCTCCTGGACTATTCGCTCGCCCTCATCACTTTTGACCGGTCCCAGGGTTTGACTTTGACTAAAAACTACGTCCAGATCGAGGAGTGAAACATGACCATGATCACATCGTTTTTGCGTCCATTGTGGGAGGGGCATCTTGCCCCGATCCGGGCAGACCAGGATCGCGGCGGGCCCCGAAGAAGAATTCGGGATGGGGCAGACGCCGCTCCCACAGAAAAGAATAAGAGTCTTTCCTGGTGCCTGTGCGCCTTGCTGGCAAAAACGCTTTCCGTTGTCCTCATCGTCGCCGCCGCCGGATGCGGCAAGAAAACCGAATCCAAGGCTTTAGATGTCCCCGCCGTGCGCACGGAGACGGTGGCGCGGGAGGACCTGGTTGAGACGATCGACTACGTGGGGACGATCCGCGCCCGGGACGAGGCGACCGTCTATCCCCGGGTGACCGGAAAGATCGTCGCCAAGCTCAAGAACGAAGGAGATCCCGTGGCCAAGGGCGAGACGATCGCCCTGATCGACCGCGACGAGGTCGGCTTCACCTTCGAAACCGCGCCGGTGGAGTCCCCGCTCTCGGGCGTGATCGGTCGCATCCCCGTCGATTTGGGGACGTCCGTCACCCCCCAGACGCCGGTGGCCACCGTGGTCGACCTCTCCCAGGCGGAGATCCGTCTCGACGTCCCGGAGAAATACCTTCCCATCCTCTCCCCCGGCCTGAAATGCCGGATCTCCGTCGACGCCTATCCCGGGGAGACCTTCGTCGGAGAAGTCGTTCAGGTCAGCCCGGTCCTCGACATCGAGACCCGGACCGCCCCGGCCGAGATCGTCATCCCCAACCCGGACCACCGCCTGAAGCCGGGCATGTTCGCCCGGGTGAAGATCGCGGCCCGGACCTTCTCCGGAGTGCCGACCATCTCCCAGGAGGCGCTGGTGGGGAGAGCGCCGGACGCGGCGGTCTTCCTGGTGGAGGGCGAAGTCGCCCGCTTGCGGAAGGTGGTCCTCGGGTTCAAGCAGGGATCGCGCCTGCAGATCGCGGAGGGGCTGAGCGGCGGGGAAACGGTGATCGTGATGGGACAGCAGCGTTTGCAGGATGGGGACCGGGTGCGGACGGATACGAAGGCCGCGCTCGACAAGAAATAGGTGTAAGCCGGTTCTCCTCCTCCGTCCTGCGGACTGCGGCGGACAGGTGTGAACCGGCGGCCGAAGCCCGGCGCCCGATCGCAGATCGGGCCTACAGAACAAAGCTCGTCTCCGAGGCTTGTAGGCCGGTTCTGTGAACCGGCGGCGAGCGACGGCGGAGAAGCGGCCGACCAATAGTCCGAAGGGATAACCAATATGAATTTGCCCGTCTTTGGCGTCAGGAAGCCGATCACCAACCTGATGATCTTCTCCGCGATCATCATCATCGCCCTTTATTCCCTTTCCCGCCTGGGGATCGACATGATGCCGGAGATCGAGCCGCCCGCGATCTCGGTCATCTCGACCTATCCCGGGGCCAGTCCCGAGGACGTGGAGATCAAGGTGACCGAGCCCCTGGAGAACCAGCTCGCCACCACGCCGGGGATCGAGAAGATCACCTCCCGCTCCCGGGAAGGGGTTTCGGCCCTGACGCTCAAGTTCCTCTGGGGAACCAACCTGGACGAGGCCTCCAACGACATCCGGGACCGGATCGAAATGGCCAAGCGCTACCTCCCCGACATCCCCGACGAGATGGAGGCCCCCTTCATCTTCAAGTTCAACACCGCGATGATGCCCATCCTCTTCGTGGGGATCACCGCCGACCGGTCCTACCCCGAACTCTACGACCTGATCGACAAAAAGGTGGGAGACGCCCTCCGCCAGATCCCCGGGGTCGGCACCGTCCAGCTTCAGGGAGGCCTGCGCCGCCAGATCAACGTCTGGATCGACCGGGCGCGGCTGCAGGGCTACGGCCTCTCCGTCCTCGACATCATCAGCGTCCTCCAGGCGGAGAACGTCACCCAGCCCGCGGGCAACCTCAAGTTCGGCCTGAGCGACTACCTGATCCGCATCCCGGGAGAGTTCGCCGACCCCTCCGAGCTGAACACGGTCATCGTGGGATCCCACGAGGGCCGCCTGATCTACCTGAAGGACGTCGCCCGGGTGGAGGACGGATTCAAGGAGAAAACCGACATCTCCCGCACCAACCTCCGGCAGGGCTTGTCGATGATGGTCCAGAAGCAGACCGGGACCAACACGGTGGAAGTGGCCCGGCGGGTGAAGAGGAAACTCGCGGAGCTCTCCCCCGCCCTGCCGCCCGACATCGAGATGTCGGTCATCATGGACACCTCGGATGACATCATCACCTCCCTGAAGTCCCTCGCCGGAACCGTCTGGGTGGGGGGGGTCCTGGTCATCGTGGTGGTCTGGTTCTTCCTCCGCCGCTTCCGACCCAGCCTGATCATCGCGCTCACCATCCCCTTCTCGCTGCTCATCGCCTTCATCTACCTCTTCCTGGCCGGGAAGACGATCAACGTCATGTCGCTCTCCTCGCTGACCATCGCGGTGGGGATGGTGGTGGACAACGCGATCGTGGTGGTGGACAACATCATGCGCCACCGCGACCGCGGCGTCCGCCCCGCCGAGGCCGCCATCTTCGGCACCTCGGAGATGTTCCTGTCGATCTCCGCCTCCACCGCGACCACGGTGGTGGTCTTCCTCCCCATGCTCTTCATCACCGGCGTGGTCGGCGTGATGTTCACGGAGCTGGCCGTGATCGTCACCGTAACCCTGCTCGCCTCCCTCTTCACCGCCGCCACCTTCACCCCCATGCTCTGCTCCAAGCTCCTCGGCCAAGAGGAGGGCGAAGGGCCGCGCCATTTCCGCCGTCTTTACGCGCTCTTCGAACGCTGGTTCACATCCTGGGAGACCGGCTACTCCCGCGCCCTGGACTGGTGCCTCACCCGACGGAAGACCGTGATCTTCGGCTTTTCCGGGATCTTCCTCCTCTGCCTCCTCCTCGTCCCCCTGGTCGGAAGCGAGTTCGCCCCCGAGGAGGACACCGGCGACCTCTCGATCACCGTCCAGCTCCCGATCGGAACCCGGGTGGAGGAGAGCGACCGGCTGGCGAAACGGATTGAGGAGATCATGGTCCAAAATGTCCCGGAGAAACGCTACATAAACGTCCGCAGCGGCCAGACGGGGGGCGGCTTCAGCGCCATCTTCGGGGGCGCCTCCGGTTCCCACGTCGTCACCTGCCGGGCCAAGCTCGTCCCCAAGACCGAGCGGGAGCGCGCGGTCAAGGAGATCGCCCAGGACGTGCGGAAGCGGATCAAGGAACTACCGGGGGTGCTGAAGATAAACGTCTCCACCGGGAACCCGATGGGACGCATCATCACCGGCACCGGGGGCAAGGCGGTGCAGATCGAGGTGATGGGAAACTCTTTCGCGGACACCGACGCGGTGGCGGAGGAGATCCGGCAGATCATGGAGAAGGTCCCCGGGGCGGTGGACGTCGCCGTCTCGCGGGAGCTGAAGCGGCCGGAACTGCGGGTGGCGGTGGACCGGGAGAAGGCCTCCTCGCTCGGCCTGAACATGAAGACCATCGCCGATTCCATCGAGGCTTTCATCGAAGGGTCCACCGCCGGCCGCTACCGCGAGAAGGGGGAGACCTACGACATCGTCGTCCGCCTGGAGGAGGGGTCACGGACCTCGCCGGAGGACATTACCTCCCTCTCCGTCGTCTCCCCCTTCACCAAGCGCCAGATCGCCCTGGCCAGCGTGGCGACAACCTACGAAACGGTCGGGCCGGTGGAGATCGAACGGCAGAACCGCGAGCGGGTGGTCATGGTGGAGTGCAACATCTTTGAGCGTTCCCTGGGTGAAGTCGTCTCCGACATCAGCCGGGAGACGGCGAAACTCACGCTCCCCCCCAACGTCACGATCAACTTCGGAGGGGAAGCGGAGGAGCAGGGAAAGGCCTTCCGGGACCTCCTCTTCCTCCTCATCCTCGGCGTGGCCATGGTCTATATGGTGATGGCGGCCCAGTTCGAGTCCCTCATCGACCCCTTCATCGTGATGTTCGCCATCCCCTTCACCTTCACGGGCGTGATCGTGGCCTTCGTTCTCACCGGGACCACGCTCTCCATCATCTCCTTCCTGGGGATCATCATGCTGATGGGGATCGTGGTCAACAATGCCATCGTGCTCATCAGCTACATCAACATCCTGCGGGCGCGGGGGCTCTCCATGCGGGAGGCGGTGACCGTGGGCGGGAAGGAGCGCCTCCGCCCCGTGCTCATGACCACCATCACCACCCTGGTCGGCCTCCTCCCCCTGGCCCTCTCCACCGGGCAGGGGTCGGAGACCTGGCAGCCGCTGGGGATCACCATGGTCAGCGGCCTCGCCTTCTCCACGCTGATCACCATGCTCTTCATCCCGACCCTGTACGCCGTCTTCGAATCCCACCTCAAAAAGAGCAAAAAAGCCTAGCCACCAAGACACGGAGACACCAAGATAATACTTGGTTAGGGATAAGAACTGCTTTGAACCAATCACCATTCACTATTCACCATTCACTATGAAAATGACCATGATCTGCTTCAACGAGGCGATGGACGACGACGTGATGGAGGCCCTGGAAGGGTGCGCCCTCAAGAACTACACCAAGGTCGAGGGCGCTCACGGCCGGGGGACGGCCTCCGGAACGCACGGGGGCAACGACATCTGGCCGGGCTTGAACAACCTCCTCTTCGTGGCCGGGGAGGACGAGAAGGCCGCGGAGCTCCTCGTCTGCGTCCGCGCCCTGCGCGAACGCCTCCGCGGCGAGGGGATCAAGGCCTTCGTCTGGGACTTGACGGAGACAACCTGAATTCAACTACGAATTGTGCGAATTACAAGCAGACACATCAGCGATTACAGTCATTGCGAGCGAAGCGAAGCAATCTCTTGGTTTGTAGAGACTCGCGATTGCTTCGTCGTCCCTTCGGGACTCCTCGCAATGACATTTCCACACATTCATTGGATCCCGAATATTGCGCGCAATTCGTAGTTAAATTTTCGGTTGCCAGCCCTTCGCGAAATTCGCGTAATTCGTAGTTCGGTATTTTGTTTCCAATTCGCGCAATTCGTAGTTCAGCGTTCGGCCGCGTTCAGCTCCTCCGTCCGGTCCTTCCCCAGGTCCGCCGCGCCGAACTCCTCGCTCTCCTCGGGCAGGATCAGGCGCAACTCCGGCGTGGCGTCGAGATAGGCTGTTGTTTTCTCCGCCAGCGTGAAATCGAGGAGATGCCCTCCCCCCGTCCGGTCGGCGGCCAGAAAGTGTACGTGGTAGCCCGGCATGTTCAGCCCCTTGGCGAAGAGCGGGAAACGGAGGCCGACACACGTCCCCTCGACGTCGCGAAACGCGAACTCCGACTGCTTCTTCGTCACCTCGATGAGCGGCGGGTAGGGCTTGGTCTGCGCCGGGACGGAACGCGTCTTCACGTAGGTGAATTTCCCTTCGACGACGAACAGGTAGAAAAGGTTGGGAGACGGCAGGGACTGGTCCAGGAGCGCGGAAAGCGAGGCGAAGGTCGTCCCGGCGGGGAGCGTGACCGCCTGGTCCCGGTCGAACCAGGTCACCGTGGCGAAGGGGGTCTTTTCCTTGTCCCCAACGGCGGCGACCTTCCCATCGAAGGAGATCCGGTAGACCGTCCCCTCCCAGACCGTCATCTCGCCGTCGAGGGCGTGGAAGGTCCCGATCCCGGCGTCGCCCTTCTCCTTCAACTCGCCGATCGTCATCGTCCCGTCGTAGGCCCAGGCCAGGACCGCGTCCAGCGTGGAAAGCTGGGTGAGCGTCTCCCGCTCCGGCCGAGCCGCGGCACAGCCGGCGACCACCACCACGAAACCGAACAGACCGATTATGATTCCTGCCCTCTTCATAGACCCCTCCGTTCCACGTGCCCCGAGTCCATAGTGTCCATCGCGTCCATACCGTCCATATCGTCCATCGACACGGGCGTCGCCCCGGGAGGGGCGACGCTACATGCCTCAGTTCGCCACGCCAAGACCTTCGTGTCAATTCGTGGACATCATTTTTGGCCGGGCCACGTGGATGAAGACCCGGTCCGGCTTCTCCTCTCCGCTATATGTCTCATCGACCACCGCGAGCAGGGGATACTTCTCCGGATGGTCGCGGATATATTTTATCGTCGGCCAGCACCAGACCGAGCGGGCGAAGCGTTCGTCGATCGGCGCCCAGTAGCGCTGGCCGTAGACGAGATAGCGGATATCATAGCGCCCGATGAACTGGTCCAGCTTTTCCGGCCCCAGGGGAAGGGCCACCACCCGTTTCCCGGTCAGATAGACGAGCTCGGGCGGATAACCGACCTGGGCCATGATCCCGTCGCCGGGGAGATTCCGGAGATATTCCGCCGTCCGGGAGGATTCCATTTCTTTCCGGACGGTCAGAGCAAAATGACGATGGCCATCACGGTACGCCACCGCCCCGATCAGGAAAGGCGCGACCAGAACCGGGGCGACATAGCGCATCCCCTTCCCCGCGAGACGGGAGATCCCCTCCGCGAAGAGATAGCAGAGCGGAAGGAGAACCGGCATCAGGAACCGGGGCTCGGGGTGGAGCAAACCGGGCAGAGAGTAGACGACCAGCAGAGACGAGAAAAACAGACCGGATCGCGGTGGGGACGCCGCTCCCACGGGCATAACTCCAGTGCGGCCGAAAACCATAACTGTGGGAGGGGCATCTTGCCCCGATCCAAGCTTGGCCGGATCGCGGCCCCGATTCTTATTGGTATCCATTCGTGATCGGGGCAGGCGAGACGCCGCTCCCACATTGTCGCGAGATGAAGCGAGAATCCATACAGCGGAAAGCGCGCAGAAGACATAAAAGACGACATATATAAACTGAGGAAGACCGGCCAACCCCTCCAGGGGATAGACGTTCCCATGCAGACCGATAGAGGAAAGGTCGAGACGGAAATCGAAGAGGCGGGTCGTCTCGGGAAAATAGCGCGGGGCGAAAAGAGAGCGAAGCGTGAAATCGCGCACATTCTCGATCAGGCCGTCCACGCCCGCCGGGTAATAGTCGTTCCGGCTGAAGATCCGCCAGCGGATTCCGATCCACATCCCCTGCGCGGCCAGAAGAATGAGCGGAGGGAGAGCCGCCGCCCGTTCTCCCCTCCCCCTTCGACCGAGGATCAGCCAGGCCAACAGGAATGCCGGGTAGAGATAGGCGGCCAGATCCGATGTCAGCCCGCACAAAACCGCCGCCAGACCTGACAGCAAATAGGAAGCCCGGCCGCCGGCTGTCAGGCCCCTCAGAAAATAGTAAAGGGACATGAGGAAGAGAGCGAAGAAAAGCGAGTCCTTGTAGACCACCCGCGAGGTGGGGATATGCAGGGGCGAGACAGCCAGGGGGATCAAAGCGACGGCTATCCAATGCCATCCCTTGCCCAGGATGCGGAAGAGGCGAACCAGGACCGCGCAGGAGGCCAGGGCGGCGAGAAGGGAGATCAGGATGCCGGCGGTATGATCGGAGACGATCAACGAAAACAACCGGATGAAAGCCGGGAAAAGAGGCGGGTGAACAACGTAGAACTGCTGGTTGAAAAGGGCGTGGGCGGGAAACGTTCGCGCCAGGGCGAGATACTTTGCCTCGTCCAGGGCGATGAAATAGACCGGCGAGGCTACAAAAAGGCGGGGGACGAGGAAGACGAGAAAAACCAGGGCCATCAGATACCGGCCGCCGGACGCCGGACGGCCGATTGGTTCGTCTCTTCTGGCGCCAGCCGTCTTGGTCATACACAACCCTCAAGAGCGGAAACTTCGCTCCGATTATTGATTTGTGGGAGGGGCGTCTCGCCCCGATCCAGGCTATATCGGATCGCGGCGGGGACGCCGCTCCCACAACCCCGCAGAGAAAGCGGCGGGAGCGATGATCATTTATTTACGCCCTCGGATGCGTCTGATCATACACCTTCCGGAGCCTCTCCCGCGAGACATGGGTGTAGATCTGGGTGGTGGCGAGGGAGGAGTGGCCTAAAAGCTCCTGGACGGCGCGGAGATCGGCCCCGGCATCGAGGAGGTGGGTGGCGAAGGAATGGCGCAGGGCGTGAGGCGAGACCTTTTTCGCGATCGCCGCCGTCCGGATGTGTTTGTCGAGCAAGTCCCGCACCGCCTGGGCGGTGAGCCTTCCCCCGTCGCGGTTGATGAAGACGGGGCGCGAGCGCGCGGACCCGAAGGCGGAGGCGGCCTTGAGATACTCGTGCAGGGCGGTCACGGCGTACTTCCCGATCGGGCAGAGCCTCTCCTTCTTCCCCTTCTCCCTCACCCGGGCCACCTCCCCGATCAGGTCGAGGTCGGTGAGGCTCAAGCCCGTGAGCGCCCCGATCCGCATCCCGGTGCTGTAGAGCGTCTCCAGGATCGCCCGGTCCCTGAGGCCGAGGAAGGTTCGGGTGTCCGGGGCGGCGAGCAGGGCCTCCATCTCCTTCTGGTCGAGAAAGGCGGGGAGCTTTTTCTCCTTGCGGGGGAGGGAGACCAGTCGGGCGGGGTTGGCGTCGATCACCTCCTCCCTCTGAAGATAGCGGAAAAAGGAGCGGACGCACGAGACCTTGCGGGAGAGCGTGGACTTCCCCGCCCCCCCCTTCTGGAGATGGGCGAGAAAGGCGCGCAGGGCGAGGCGGTCGATCGACTTCACCCGGACCGCGCCCAGCGATCCGGCGCCCCGGAGAAAATCGTCGAACTGCCTCAGATCGATCCGGTAATTGCGCAGGGTGTGATCGGAGGCGTTCCTCTCCACCCGGAGATAGCGGAGGAAGGCGTCGATGTAGGCTGTCAGCCCGGGAAGCATGGCGCAACCGCAAGGCGCAAAGCGCAAAGCGCAGAGCGCAGAGCTCGGAAAGCCGGGGCGCTATGCGCTATGCGCTTGGCGCTATGCCTCATCAGTCGGCGCAATCGCACTTTCTGCCTTCTCCTCGCTCGCGGGCTGGGGATCGGCGGGAGCGGCGGGGGCGGGAGCGGGGATTCGCCGGGAGACGAAACGGCAGTCGGGATAGCGGGAACAACCGTAGAAGGAGAAGCCCTTGCGGGAGAAACGCTGGACGATCTCGCCGGAACAGCCTTCCAGGGGGCATTTCACGCCCACCGGATAGGGGCCCGACCCCTTGCAGGCGGGATAGGTGGAGCAGGCGAGGAACTTCCCGTTCCGCCGCCTCTTCACCGCCATCGGCGCGCCGCACTTGGGGCAGAGGCGGTCGGTCTTCTCCTCCGGCTCCATCTCGATCTTCCCGTCCGGCAGGGTCCGGAAGTTCCCGGTGTTCCGGCACTCCGGCCAGCCCGAGCAGGCGAGAAACTGGCCGTTCCTCCCCCAGCGGATGACCATCGTCTTCCCGCAGGAGGAGCAGGCGATATCGGTGGGAATGAGCGTCTGCTTCAGGTTCACCATCTCCTTCTCCGCCTTCTCCATCGTCTCCCGGAAGGGGTCGTAGAAATCCTTGACCACCTTCCGCCAGCCGACGGTCCCCTCCTCCACATCGTCCAGCTCCTTCTCCATCCCGGCGGTGAAATCGACGTTGATCAGGAGGGGGAAGTGCTCCTGGAGCAGGCTGTCCACCTTCTGCCCGAGCTCGGTGGGCTTGAGCTTCCCCTCGTCCCTGATGATGTAGGAGCGCTTCTTCAGCGTCTCGATGGTGGGGGCGTAGGTGGAGGGCCGACCCACCCCGTTCTCCTCCAGCACCTTGACCAGCGTACCTTCGGTGTAGCGGGGGGGCGGCTGGGTGAACTTCTGCTCGGGCTTGAGCTCTTTCAGGTCCAGGGCTTCCCCCTCGGCCAGTTCCGGGAGCGCGGGCTTGCCGTCCGCGTTCTTCCCCTCTTCGCTCTCGTCCTCGCCGTAGACCTTGAGAAAGCCGGGAAACTCGATCTGGTCCTCCCGGGCGCTGAAGAGATATCGTCCCCCCGCCACATCCACCGCCGTGGAGCGGATCCGGGCCGGGGCCATCTGGCAGGCGACCGCCCGTTTCCAGATCAGGCCGTAGAGCAGGAACTGCTCGCGGGTGAGATGCTGCTCGGCGGCGGCGGGCGTGATCCGGGCGTCGGTGGGGCGGATCGCCTCGTGGGCCTCCTGGGATCCCCTTTTGGAGCGATAGACGGCCGGCTCGGGGGGGAGGTAAGCCTGGCCCAGGGCGGACCCGATGTATTCGCGGATCCCCGCCACCGCGCTCGGGGCGAGATGGTAGGAGTCGGTGCGCATGTAGGTGATCAATCCCACCGGGCCCCCGGTGCCGATGTCCACGCCCTCGTACAGGCCCTGGGCGGTCTTCATGGTCCGGGAGACCGGCCAGCGAAAACGGCGGGCGGCCTCGGCCTGCAGTTCGCTGGTGATGAAGGGGGGAGGCGGCTTGCGGAAGCGGGTCTTGTGCTCGACCCGCTCGACGGCGAAGGGCATCGTGGGAAGCTCGGCCAGGATCGCGTCGGCGGCCGCCTGATCCGGAACCTCCGCCTTCTTCCCGTCCAGCTTCTCCAGGCGGGCCCAGAAAGATTCCGAAGAATCCCGCTTCGCGAACAATCCGTCCAGCGTCCAGAACTCGCGAGGCTGGAAGCCCGCGATCTCCTTCTCCCGGGCGCAGATCAGGAGAAGCGCCACCGACTGGACCCGACCGGCCGAGAGGCCACGCGCCACCTTCTTCCAGAGCAGGGGGGATAGCTTGTAGCCGACGATCCGGTCCAGCACCCGCCGGGCGGTCTGGGCTTCGACCTTGCGCATGTCGATCTGGCCGGGGTGGTCGAGCGCCTCCCGCACCGCCGGGGCGGTGATCTCCTGGTAGGTGATCCGGGAGAATCTGTCCGAGGCTCCGCCGAGGAGCTCGGAGAGATGCCAGGCGATCGCCTCCCCTTCCCGGTCGGGATCGGGGGCGAGAAAGATTTTTTTTGCCTGGGCGGCGGCCTTCTTCAGATCGGCGATCACCGCGGCCTTGGCGCGGATGGCGGCATAGGAAGGCTCAAAGTCTTTTTCCAGGTCCACGCCGAACTTGGATTTGGGCAGATCGCGCAGGTGGCCGAAGGAGGCCTTGACCAGGTACTCCGGGCCGAGGAAACGGCTGATCGACTTGATCTTCCCGGGGGATTCGACGATGACCAGGTAGGGCGACCCGGAAGGAGCCGCCGGCGCGGCCGATCTTTTTTTAGACCCGCTTTTCTTCGCCGCGGTCTTCTTGGGCTTTTTCACTTGCGCTGTCGTGGGTGGCGTCATGGCATCTCCGGTTTTCAATCCGTCAGATTTTCTGGAAGTACTTCCCCGGCAACTGGCGGACCAGGTGCTTGAGCTCGAGCGAAAGGAGGACGGCCGCCAGTTCGCCCGGCGCCAGACCGGTCTCCCGGGCGATCAGGTTAATTTCTTTCTCTTCGGAGGAAAGGTTTTCATACACTATTCTCTCTTCCGGGGAAAGGTTTATTTCCCTCTTTTCCCCTTCTCCCGGCCCCGGGCCGGGGGAAGGGGTAAAGAGATACGCGAACTCTTCGAGGATATCCTCGACATCCCGCACCATCTTGGCGCCGTCCTGGATCAGCTGGTTCGTCCCCTGGGCCGAGACGCTGTCGATCCTTCCCGGGATCGCCATCACCGTCCGCCCCTGGTCGAGCGCCTGGTGGGCGGTGATCAGGGCGCCGCTCTTCTTCGCCGCC
>CAZKCI010000046.1:0-172279 GCA_964551475.1 uncultured bacterium
GAAAGTCGCCGACGCCTGGTTCCCCGCCGTCCCCGCCGGTCCGATCAGCCCCCTGGACCATATTCTCCAGTGGTCGCGCGACTGGGCGACGGGTTTATGAACAAGAGACAAGTCAAAAGGCAAAAGCAAGCAGTCGACAGAGGACTGGAGCCTGAAGCCAACCACGTGCAACGTTCAACGTGTAACGTGCAACGGTTGTAAGTTTAGCCATTCACCATTCACTATTCACTATCCACCATGATCATCGACTTCCACACCCACGCTTTTCCCGATAATCTGGCTCAAAGGGCCCTGACCGCGCTCCAGGAGCACTCGGGGGAATACCGCACCTATCACGACGCGACCATCCGGGGTCTCCTGATCTCGATGAACCGGACGGGAATCGACGCGTCGGTCGTCGCCTCCATCGCCACCAAGCCAGAGCAGGCGGAGAAGATCCTGCGCTGGTCCTCGCTCATCCAGGGGCCCCGGATCATACCCTTCGGCTCCGTCCATCCCCGGTCGCTTCAGGCCGTCCACGAGATCGAACGGATCGCCGCGGCGGGGCTCCCCGGGCTCAAGCTCCATCCGATGTATCAGGAGTTCACTATCGACGACCCCGCTCTTTTCCCCCTCTACGAGGCGGTCGCCGCGAGCGGCCTGATCCTCCTCTTCCATGCCGGTTTCGACATCGCCTTCCCCGGGAACCACCAGGCCGACCCCTCCCGGATACTCAAAGTCCACCAGTGCTTCCCCTCCCTGAAGATCGTGGCCTCCCACCTGGGAGGCTGGCAGCTCTGGCCGGAAGTCCTCGAGACGCTGGCGGGGAAACCCGTCTATCTGGAGACGTCCTTCGCCGCCCGGGAAGCGGACCCGGGGCTGCTGCGCTCGATCCTGGACAAGCACTCCGCGGACTTCCTCCTCTTCGGCACCGATTCGCCTTGGCTCGACCAGAAGGAAGAACTGCGGGCCTGGCGGGAGATGGACATTCCGGACGACCGGCGCGAGAAGATTCTTTTCCGCAACGCCGCGCGGCTCCTGGGACTGCCGCCGGCGGAGAGCGAAGGAACCGCCTGACCTCTCGCTCTCCGACTCCGCCCTTGGGGGGGGCTGCCGGGCAAGTGCGAGCGGGTGTCCTCGCAGCCGAGTCGGCCCGGCAAAAATATTTAACAGACGATCGAATGGGATTGAATAGGCTGGGCCAGGCGGGCCGTTTGTATCCTATTCCATCCTATTCAATCGTCTGTTGAAAATGCCGAACCGGCCAAGTTAAAGTGACGGCCCGGCCGCCGGTTCACACCGGCCCGGCTTCAGACGGAGAACCGGCCGGCGGACGTTCCCCGGACGGACGACCCCACATCCCCCATCGGGAGAAATACCATGTCTGAAAACACACCCCCTCCTCCAAAGCCCCCCGATCTGCAGGAGATGATCAAGGACCTGAGCGACTACATCCACCAGAAATACGGGGGCCAGCCGATCGTCACCTTCGAACCGCCCATCCTCCGGAAGGCCCGGCCGAAAACGGAAACCCCGCCGGACTCCTTCACGCTCGAGTTCAACTACACGCCCAAGCAGGTCAAGGAATACCTCGACCGTTTCGTCATCCGCCAGGAGGAGGCGAAGAAGGTCCTTGCCATCGCTGTCTGCGACCACTACCAGCACGCCATGCGGGCGAAGGCGGGGGCGGAGGGGTGCGAATACGCCAAGCAGAATGTCCTCCTGATCGGGCCGACCGGCGTGGGGAAGACCTACCTGGTCAAGTGCATCGCCCGCCTGATCGGCGTCCCCTTCGTCAAGACCGACGCCACCAAATACAGCGAGACCGGCTACGTCGGGCGCAATGTGGAGGACATGATCCGGGAGCTCTACCAGCACGCCGAGGGGAACATCGCGCTCGCCCAGTACGGGATCGTCTATATCGACGAGGTGGACAAAATCGCCGCCGCCTTCAACCTCGCCGGGCGGGACGTCTCCGGCGCCGGTGTGCAGAGGAACCTCCTGAAGCTCATGGAGGAGACCGAGGTTCCGCTCCGCGACCCCATGGACATGGCCGGGCAGCTGGAGGCGCTGCTGGAGTTCCAGCAGAAGGGCAAGATCCAGCCCAAGATGATCAACACCCGCCACATCCTCTTCATCGTCAGCGGCGCTTTCGAGGAGCTCTCCGAAGTGGTGAAACGGCGGACGGCGGCGAGGACGTTGGGATTCGGGGCGGAGGCGGAGGAGAGCAAACGGAGATTCGAGTACCTTCAGCTCGCCCAGACCGAGGACTTTATCAAATACGGCCTGGAGCCGGAGTTCATCGGGCGGCTGCCGGTGCGGGTGGTCTGCGAGGAGCTCGAGGAGAAGGACTTCCTGGACATCCTCAGCCGCTCGGAGGGATCGATCCTCCGCCAGTATCAGGCCTCCTTCGCCTCGTTCGGGATCGAGGCCAACTTCACCCGGGACGGGATGGCCGAGATCGCGAAGATGGCCAGCCGGGAAGGGACGGGAGCGCGGGGTCTTTCCACGGTCTGCGAGAGGATCCTGCGGAACTTCAAATACGAGCTCCCCTCCGCCGCCGTCAAGCGTCTGACCGTGGACAAGGCTTTGGTGAAGAAACCCGCCGCCGCCCTGAAGCGCCTCCTGAAATATCCCCCGTCAGCGGACGGCTCTCCCGAATCGCACGGAAAACCGCGGAAGGCTCAACAATCATCTTAGGAATCCAGGAAACCAGGGGGGGGGAAAAATTCTGGGGACTTGTCTCCTGGCTTCCTGAGATGCTTATCTTCTTTCCTGTTCCCGCCAGTAGTCCAGGATGTCCTGAAGGCTTTTCTCCAGCCTGATCCGCGGTTTCCAGCCGGTCTGTTTTCGGAATTTGGCGCAATCTCCATAAAGAAGATTGATGTCGTCGGTCCGCAGGCGGGAGGCTTCCTCACGCACCTCGATCCGGCGGGTGGTCTTTTTGAGCAGTCCCGCCAGTAGTGCCTTCACCCGGAGCGCCCGGCCCGAGCAGATGTTGTAGATCGATCCGGTCCGGCCTTTCTCCAGGGCCAGGTGGTAGCCCTCGACCATGTCCCTCACGTCGAGAAAATCCCTCCCCGAGCCGAGGTCGCCGACCTGGAGGATCGGATCCTGCTTCCCCGCCTCGATCCGGGCGATCTGGCGGGCCCAGTCCGCCACGACGAAAACCGGCGACTGACGGGGGCCGATGTGGTTGAAGGGGCGAACAATGACCACCGGCAATCCGTATTCCCGCTGGTAGAGCAGCCCCGCCTCTTCGGCGCAGAACTTGGAGAGGCCGTAGGCGTTGGCGGGACGGGCGGGAGACGACTCCCGGAGAGGCATCCGGGAAGATGGGACCTGGCCGTAGACCTGGGAGGAGCTGATCAGGACCACCTTGGCCGCGGGGGCGGTCTTCTGGCAGGCCTGGAGGAGGTTGAGCGTCCCGGTGGCGTTGATGTCGAAGACGAAGGTGGGGTTGTGCTGCGCGTGGGGGACGTAGGCGACGCCGGCCAGATGGAAGACCGCGTCGGGGAGAAAGCCGGAGATCGTTTTCTCCAGGGCGGCGTGGTCGAGGATGTCGACTTCGTAGAGATCGAGGCGATGGGCGATCCGCCGAACATTGGCGGCGGGCATCCGCCCGCGGTCGATCCCCCCCACTTTCCATCCTTTCTCCAGCAGAAGGTCGGCGAGATGGGAGCCGGCGAAGCCGGCGATTCCGGTAATCAATGCCTTGGGCATAAGAATAAGTGGCTGGACGGGGGAAGCAAGAAGTTGAAACTATAAAATTACTTCCTGCTTCTCCCTTGTTTTTGAATGATTCCCATCGCGATCAACTGCCTCACCTTCTCGATATCGGCGTCGACCATCATTTCGATCAGGCTGCGGAAGTCCACCCGCGGCTTCCAGCCGAGCTCCCGGCGGGCGAGAGAGGGATCCCCCTGAAGAAGCTGGACCTCGGCCGGGCGGAAGAAGCGCTTGTCCTGGACGACGTATTTTTTCCAGTCGAGACCGGCGTGGGCGAAAGCGACCTGGCAGAGTTCGCGGACGGAATGGGTTTCCCCGGAGGCGATCACGTAATCCTTCGGCGCCGGGCGCTGAAGCATCCGCCACATCGCCTCGACATAGTCCCCGGCGAACCCCCAGTCGCGCTTGGCCTCGAGGTTCCCCATCTTGAGCTCCTTCTGAAGTCCGGCCTGAATCCTGGCCACCCCGTAGGAGACCTTGCGGGTGACGAACTCCAGCCCCCGGCGGGGGGACTCGTGGTTGAAGAGGATGCCGGAGACGGCGAACATCCCGTAGGACTCCCGGTAGTTGACCGTGATCCAGTGCCCGTAGACCTTGGCCACGCCGTAGGGGCTGCGCGGGTAGAACGGTGTGGTCTCCTTCTGCGGGGTCTCCCGAACCCAGCCGAACATCTCGCTGGAGGAGGCCTGGTAGAAACGGATCTTCGGATTGACCTGGCGGATCGCCTCCAGCAGGCGCGTCACGCCCAAAGCCGTGACCTCCCCGGTCAGGATCGGCTGATTCCAGGAGGTGGGGACGAAAGACTGGGCGGCGAGGTTGTAGACCTCGGCCGGCTTGACCTCGTTGAGGGCGGCGACCAGCGAGTTCTGGTCGATCAGGTCCCCCTGGATGAGCTCGATCCCCTCCTGGAGCAGGTGCTCGACGCGCTCCAGGTTCATGGTGGACGAGCGCCTCTGCAGGCCGAAGACGCGGTAACCCTTCTTCAGCAAGAACTCGGCCAGGTAGGATCCATCCTGGCCGGTGATGCCGGTGATCAGAGCTCTCTTCATATTTAATTTTGCTCCGTAAAATTTAAGGTTGTTCGCGATCGCCCGTTCCCGGTGATCCGGCGGCTTCTTGCCCATTCTCCGTCGCCTCTTCCGCTGCCGCAGACTGGGCGTCGGAGAGCTTCTCGGCTTCGATCAGCCCCTTGATCTGCTGCTCGACCGCTTCCGCCTCCGAGAGCGAGAGCCCGGGGTCGCGGATCAAGAAGGTGTCGCCGGACTGAACGTGCTCGTAGACCGTGACCCATCCCCCCCCCTCGTCCCGGGTCCGGGTGCGGGGGATGAGGATCCGGCTCCTCTCCTGAAGCAGGGCCAGGATGTAGCAGAGGTTGATGTGCTCCGGCTGTTCCGAGGCGACATACTTCTCGAGCAGCCGCTGGGCCATGTCCTTGCGGATCGCCTCCCGCTCTTCGACGGGAGTGTAGAGCCTTTTAAAAGAGGAGCGCCAGTAGGCCCGCTCCGGACCGGAGCGGGGGGCGTGGAGGCTTTTCTCCTGGAAGCAGCGCTCGCAGTAGTCGTGGCGGGTGGGCTCCGCGTCGGCGAAGGCGAGGAGGCAATGATACATCTGCCCCGTTTGAAACGGCGCGGCGCAGGCGGCGCAGGAGCGGCTGCGCGATTTAATCTCCCAGTTCCTCAAAATATTCCCTCCGGAAATTGTGCCTGCCCTTCGCCGCTTCTCGTGGCGACCGTTGATTATCTCCCCGATCCCGATTCCGTCAACGCCTATGATTCATCACATTTGTCATCAGTCAACGATCCAGCGGCCTGCCGTCCCGGACCGCTCACTTGAGATATGCTCAATGACAGTTGCGAAATGATAAATGATCTTCGGCTTTCACCCTTGTGCGTCTTTCCCTTTCTCCTCCTTCGTCTCCGTCCCGCCTGTCTCCGGCTTGGCCTCCGGCTCCGGCTTGGCCTTCTCCTGCACGAAGTTCATCTGCAGGTCGCCGATCATCGAGTTGATCATCTTCTCCTCCTCGGCGGAGAGGTTGCCTTTGGTCTTGCCGCGAAGCATGCTCAGGACATCGATGAATCCCTGCGCCGCGTCCAGGTTCCTCTCCACCTTGCCGGTCAGGGGATTGCTGAGCTTCCCCATGTTCTGATAGGCCGAAGCCGCGAACATGGAGAGAAGCGAGACGAAGCGGATGGAGTCCATCTTTTCACCCACATCATTTTTCTCGGCGGTCATACACACCTCCTGGTACGGGCAATTTGCCCGGAGACGATAGACGGTAAGCAATCAAATGAAGTTTCAATCCAGTGCTGGGTTTCCCTCTGCTCGCCATCGCTATCCGTTAGTTTGGAAATGAAATGAGCTTCATATCGACGCTTGGCCCACACCTCCGCTATTTGAGCGCCTTACTGTCTTTTCCTTCCTCGGGCTGCACCACCACCACGGCGCAGCGATCCTCTCCCAGGTATTCCCGGGCCACGCGCCCGAGGTCCTCCGCCGTCACCGCCCTGATCTTCTCCTCGTATTCGCGGTAGCGGTCGTACCCCAGACCGTAGAGCTCGTCCAGGGCGACAGTGAAGGCCAGGCCGTCGTTGGACTGGAGGCCGAACTCGCGCCGGCCGATCAGGCGGTCCTGGTTGCGCCGGAGCTCCTCCTCGGTGACGCCGACATCCTGAACGCGCTTGATCTCGGAGCGGATCTCCCGGAGCACCGTGTCGGTCTTTCCGGGGACCGTCCCGGCGTAAAAGACGTAGGCCCCGGGATCGAGGCCGAGGATCTCGTAGGCGCCGAGATAGTAGGCGAGCCCCATCTCATCCCTCACCCGCACGAACAGCTCCGATCCGAGTCCCGTGAAGATAGAGCTCAGAACCTCCAGCGGGTAGCGATCGGGGCTTTTCACGTCCACGCCCGGAAAGCCGACCATCAGCACGGCCTGTTCCGCTCCCGGCTTGACCTCTGTGATATTCGCCGCCGGGGACGAAGGCAGCGGGTGGCGGCCGGCCAGTTCGGCCGCTTTCCCCTCCGGGAGATCGGCGAAGGCCCGCCCCGCCAGATCGAGCGCCCGTTCCGGGTCGACATCGCCGAAGACGGCGAGAACACCGTTGCGCCCGCAACCGTAGGCGCGGGAATACTCCTCCAAGGCCGCGCGGTCGATCCGTCTGACCGACTCCTCCGTGCCCCCGATGCGAAAATGGTAAGGATGGGCGCCGAAGATCGCCTCCCGGGTGAGGCGGCCGGCGATCGTTTCCGGCCGGTCTTTCTCCGCGGCGATCTCGGCCAGAATCACCGCCCGCTCCTTCTCCATCTCCTCCGGCGGAAAAGCGGGATGAAGACAGATGTCGGAGAGAACCTTCAGCCCCGTCTCCAACTGGTCGGAGAGAACGTCGACCGACGCGCCGAAACTGTTGTGGCCGGAGTAGGTTCCGATATTTCCCCCCTCTCCCTCGATCTCCTCGGCGATCCGGCGGGCAGAGCGCTCCCTCGTCCCCTTGAGGAGCATCCGGGAGAGAAAGTTGGCCGTGCCGTTGTTCTCCTCGTTCTCCGCCAGGACGCCGCCCTGGAAAAAGATCCGGGCGGAGACCAGGGGCAGGCGGCGATCGGGGCGGATCAGGACGGTGAGCCCGTTGGGGAGAATATGCCTGACCATCTCCCCCTGGGCTTGCGACGGCGGCGGCGGAGCGGGGGAAGCGGCGGGGGCCGGACGGACGATCGCGGTGGTCATGTTCTCGTCGCGGAGATAGCGGGCGGCGACGCGGGCCAGATCCGCCAGGGTCACGGCGGAGATCCCCTCCACGTATTTCCGGGAAAAATCGGTTGAGCCGGTGAGAAGCAGGCTGGATCCGAGGTCATGGGCCTGCCCTTCCACCGTTTCCAGAGAGCGCACATAGTCGGCCAGGACCTGCCGGCGGGCCTTCTCCAGCCCTTCGGCGGTGATCAGCTCGCCCGCCCGCACCCGGCGCAGTGTTTCTCCGATCGCCTCCCGGGCCGGGTCGAGGTTGGCGGAGTCCAGCTCGGCCGAGATGACGAAAACGCCGGGGAAGGAGGGCGTGTAGGAGGAGGCGCCGATGGAATGGACCAGCTTCCGCTTCTCCCGGATCTCCTGATAAAGGATCGAGGACCGCCCCTGCCCAAGGAGAATGGCCAGGACGTCCAGGGGATAGAGGTCGGGGTGATAGAGGCTCCCGGTATGGAAACCGATCTGCAGTCGGGCGGAGGCGATCTCCATCGTCTCCGCGGCCTGACGGGAGACCAGCTGCCGGGGCTCAACGGGAAGGGCGGCGTGCGGATAGGGCTTCCGTTGATCCTCCCGGAATATCTCCTCCGCCAGGGCGAGGGCGTCGGCGGCGGAGATATCCCCCGCCACGGCCAGGACCATGTTGTTGGGGACATACCAGGTCCGGTAGTAATCAATAACGTCGTCCGCGCTCAGTCCCTGCAGGATTTGCGGATAGCCGATGACCGGGAAACGGTAGGGGTGGACCTGGAAGGCGGTCGCCCAGAAAAGCTCCGAGATCCTCCGGTCCGGATCGTCCCGGTTCATGTTCATCTCCTTGAGCACGACCTCCTTCTCCCGGGCGATCTCCTCCGGTTCGAAGGCGACCGTGAAGACCAGCCGCCGGAGGAGTCCGAGGGCCGGGCGGAGGCGGGCGGAGGGAACCTTGAGGTCGAAGACGGTATGGTCGAGCGAGGTGAAGGCGTTGATCTCTCCGCCCAGGGACTGGATCTGCCGGGGGATCTCCTCCTGTTCCGCTCCCGCGGTCCCCTTGAAGGCGAGATGCTCGACCAAGTGGGAGAGGCCTCCGCCCAGACGAGAGGACTCGAAGACGGATCCCGCCCGCACCCAGAGCTGGACGGCCGCGATCGGGAGATCATGATCCTCCCGGACGACCACGGTGAGACCGTTGGGGAGAACGGCGCGGAAAGCCTCCGGCGCGGCGAAGGAGATCTCCTCCCCTCCCGCGTGGCGGGAGAGGAGAAGGGGAAGGAGGAGGAAGAGAGCGGCGCGACGGGCGGTCATGGCTTCCGGGCGGGGGGAGCGGGGAGAAAAGGGGATTCGAACGCTTCCCGGAAATCATAACCTCCCCGGAAATCCTCCCGGCTGTCCTGATCGGTCTTGGAGAGGAGGCCGGCCTCCACCATGCCGAAAACGATCTCTCCGAAATCGGCGCAGGCCGTCACGCCCCAGTGGGCGAGGACATCGCGGGAAAGGGGGCCGTATTCCCGCAGGGCCAGCTCCCGGATACCCTCCAGCAGTTCAGCGCCGGAGACATGGCGGCGGCGGCCGATCTTCTCGAGCAGCGCGGCGAGCGCGCGCTGGACGAAGAGATAGGCCTCGATATCGTAGCGCCGGTCCCGGCCCGCCAGAGCGGCCAGAGACTGAAGATATTCCTTCTCGTCGTTCATGGATTGGCCGCCGACGCCCGATAGCGGCGGCGCTCGTCTTCGCTCAGAGACTGAAAGTTTTCGGCCTTCAGCTTCTGAAACTCCTTGTCCCCTATCTGGACCATGGACTTGACCCCCCGCCGGAACTCCTCCGCCTCCTGGCGCTGGAGCAAGCGGGCGTCGGTCACCGCCTGGGGGCTGCCGGCGAGAAAACGCTTCAGGAAACTGGTGTCCTGCTCCAGGATCTCCTCATGCTCGACCAGGAATTTGACCGCCCGGGCGGAATCGAGGATCACCCGGAGAAACTTGGTGAAATCGCGCTCCCGCTGGCTTCCCATCACTCCGCAGAGGGCGCTGGCGGCGGCAGCGTTCGCCCGCTCCAGATTTTCGACCATCGATCCGGTGATCTTCTTGCGGGAAGCGAGCGGGCGGCCTTCGAACGAATACTTGAGCAGGCCGAGAAACTTCTCGTAGTATCCGTCCCGGAGCGCCAGGTGAATCGGGCGGTTGATGTTCACCATGCCCATAAAATTTTCCTCAGGATAATTTTAGGTTCGATCCGATGCTGATTTTATCACCGCGGTCAACGGCAATGCTTGACCGCGCGATTATCCCGAGAGCGGGGACTTATCGCGCACTCGCTGGCCCGGCCTTGGAGCACATCCAGGGCATGGGGAAGGATATCCCGAAGCTTCTCCCATCCCTCGGCCACCGCGCGGGGGCTGCCGGGGAGGTTGACGATGAGGCTTCTCCCACGGACGCCCGCCTTCCCCCGGGAGAGGACGGCCGAGGGCTTTTTTTCGTAACCGGTGAAACGGAGCATCTCGGCGATTCCGGGGACCTCTTTCTCGATCACGGCGGCGGTCGCTTCCGGAGTGACGTCCCGGGGGGAAAGGCCCGTCCCGCCCGAGGTGAGAACGAGGTCGAGCTTTTTTCGGTCTGTCCAATCGATCAGCAGACCGCTTAGGCGCTCGCGCTCGTCCGCGATGACCAGGACCTCATCAGCTTCCCAGCCCGCCTCCGAGACCAGCCTTTGGAGGAGCGGGCCGCTGGCATCCTCCCGTTCGCCGCGGGAAGCCTTGTCGCTCACGATGATGATCCCGACTTTCATGGCCATGGAGGCAATGGACGTTATGGACGATATGGACTCAATGGACGTTATGGACCTATAAAAAACCCGCCTCTACGCTCCTCTTCCCTTGCCTGCCCCGCGACGGATGTCCGAAGAACATTCGTTTCGCGGGGTTACCCGTGCTGTCCCCCTTGCTCTTCTCCACTACGCGGATCCCCCCGATCACCATGGTCCTGTCCACCGCCTTGACCATGTCGTAGACCGTCAGGGCCGCCGCGGCCACCGCCGCCAGCGCCTCCATTTCCACGCCGGTCTTCGCCTCGGTCTTCACCTCGGCCGCGATGCCGACCGTCCCTTTCCCCCGGTCGGCGGAGAGTTCCACGCCGATGGCGGTGATCGGGAGGGGGTGGCAGAGGGGGATGATCTCCGAGGCCTTCTTCGCCCCCATGATCCCGGCCAGGCGGGCGGCGGCGAAGACGTCCCCCTTGGCGATCTTCTGGCGGAGGATCAAGCCGAGCGTCGCGGGCTTCATCCGGATGGTCCCCGCCGCCACCGCGCGGCGGAAGACGGGGGGCTTCAGGGTGACGTCGACCATTTTGATTTTTCCCTGTTCGTCTATGTGAGTCAACCCGGACTTCTTCATTTCTCGTCACCCCTTGTCATCCGCGCGGATGAAAGCGCGGGAAAAATCAACCGCCGATCGAGACCATCTTCCTCCGCGACACACCCGTCTCCCCGAAGCGGTGGGAGGCGGGCTTGGCGGCGATCGCTTGAGCCAGAAGCGCGCCGATCTCTCTCTCCCCTGCCCCGCCCCTCAGGGCGGAACGGAGATCGACCTCCCGGTCGGAGGAGAGGCACGGCCGGAGCTTCCCCTCCGCGGTCAGGCGGACGCGGTTGCAGGAACGGCAGAAAACGGAGCTGATCGGGGCGATGAAGCCGATCAGGAGGCGGCCGTCCCGGGAGCGGAAATACTCCGCCGGTCCGCAGCCCGGTTTCGTCCCTTCCGTCTCCAGGGGGATCCGTTGCTCGATCGTCCGGCGCAAATCGGAGACCGGGAGGTAGCGGTCCTCCCCTGCCACCGTCGCTACGCTCACCGGCATCAGCTCGATGAAGCGGATGGGATGGCCGCCCGCCCGGGCGTAGTCGAGGAGGTCGAAGACCTCGGCGTCGTTGATCCCCTTCAAGACCACCGCATTGAGCTTGAGCGCGGCAAAACCGGCGGAACGGGCGGCCGAGAGCCCCCGGAGGACCTTCGTGAGGTCCCCGCCCCGCGTGATCCGGCGGAATGTCTCCGGATGGACCGAGTCGAGGCTGACGTTCAGGCGGCCGATCCCGGCCTTCTTGAGATCGGCCGCGAGACCCTCCAGACGGATGCCGTTGGTGGTGAGCGTCAGGTCCTCGATCCCCGGCGTCTTCCCCATCTCTCGGACCAAGTCGAGTATGCCCTTGCGGACCAGGGGCTCCCCGCCGGTCAGGCGGAAGTGGCTGATCCCGAGCGGGACCGCCGCCCGGACCACCTTGAGAATCTCCTCGAAGGTGAGGATGTCCCCGTGCGCCATCTTGGCCACACCCTCCGGGGGCATGCAGTAGAGGCAACGGAGGTCGCAGCGGTCGGTGACCGAGATCCGGAGGTAATCGATTTTTCGAGTTCCGGGAGAGGGCATGGCGTGAAGGATATCCTTTCCGCCGCGCGGGGGGCGGCTATTTCCCTCTCGGGCGGCGGCGCTCGGCCTGAAGGCCCCAGGCCAGATAGATCTTGGCCAGGCTCTGATAGGGGATGTCCCGCTTGTTGGCCAGGATCTTCAGCTCGTCGAGCATGTCCTCGGGAAGACGGATGGAGATCGACCTCAGGGACGGACGGAGGTTGGGAAAGAATGCCCGCTTCGCGGGCGCCGTTTCGAAATAGTCCAACGGCGAATGGGTCGACCAGAACTTCCGCTCCTGGTCCTCGTTCTTGAAAGCCCTACTCTTGCCGGCCGGCGGCTTCATGGTATCGTCTCTCTGTTGCGTTCATGTCCCGCGCCGAAATGACGCGGATCCGATCGCGCCGACGGGTGAAAACAACCGTGAGCCGCCGGCCCGCGTCCGTCCTCCCGAAAGCGGCCCAACGGTTTTCCGCCAACGAGTGCTGGGGATCGTCCAGGATGAACAGGGGCGCGTTAAAAAAGACCTGCTCGCACTCCCAGGCTTCCACCCGGTGTTGGCGGTTCTTCTCGCGGTTTCCTTCGTCCCAGTCGAAACCCGTAAACTCCGGATAACCTCTGATCATAGCGGCAATGTATATTTCCTAGATATACATGTCAAGAAGCAAACACCGGGGAATAAAGGATTGCACAATACCGGATTGCTCGGTTGACAAGCCCGCGTGCGATCGGGCAAACTCATGCGGCTTCGCCGGTTTCCGCGGGAGGCCGGAGCCGCGCTATGGCCAGAGACGCCAGGATTCCCTCGAGAACGGTCGCGGCCGTTTCCTACGACTCCCGTATCCTTCTCCTTCTGAAAAAGCATAACCACCGGGGATATGTCCTGAACCAGTTCGGGAAGGCGATCGACGTCCACCTTCCCTCGGGCGATCTGATTACCCTGGTCCCGGAAGCCTCTCTCAACGGCCCCGGTTTCGTCTGCCTCCCGTCCTGGCCCGTCGGCAGGTTCAGGGAGGCAGGGATACGGATCCCGGAAGTCGCTCACTTCATCTCCCCCGCCGGCGAAACGCAAAATGGGCCGCCCGCCGGCTTGATTGTCGATCTCCGCAGCGCCCGGCCCTGGCTGCCTCCCCCCTTTCCCCGACCCCCTTCTCACCTATCCGCGCTGAAGAATGTGGCCGCCTCCTTGTTCCACGATTGCCCTCCTCCTGGTCGGTATCGCTATCGGCTCGGACGATTCCTTCCTCCCGGACGGCTGGACTATGAGCTGAAAGCACGGACGGAGTCTTTGCTGAACAGCATCCGAAGCCAACAGATAGGCGATTTTGAAAACGCCTTCATCGCGCTCCTGGGATTGGGGATCGGCCTGACTCCTTCCGGCGACGATTTCCTCGCCGGAGCTCTGGCCGCCGCCTGGTGGCTCCAGGGGACTCGACCTGCCGACTTTCTGCGGGAGGAGGCGGCGAAGCTGATCGCGCGCCACGGGGAGAAGACCACCCCGGTGAGCCGCCATTTCCTTTCCGCCGCGGCCGAGGGAGTCTTCTGCGAGTTCGTCTACCGATTCCTGGAGTCTTTGCGCACGGGCGATAACCAGTCGATCGCCCGCTGGACGGAATACATTCGGGGCTGGGGGGCGACTTCCGGGTCCTGGCTCCTCCACGGCTTCGCCTCCACCGCCGCGGCGCTCATCGGGATCGGCGAAAATTCTCACCGCGAATAACGCGCGCTGGCCAGCCGCAGCGCGAGAGTACGAAGGTGGGAATCTTCGCGAATCGGCCCAACTAAGGCTTTTTCATCCTCCGAAGATGCAGAACGGCAGCCACCTACTCAATCGCATGCATATAATCTCGATACAGCACATCGGCGTCATAATTACCTTTCCACGGATGTACGCCGTTTAATGACTGTTCATCAATCCTCCCATAATCTTTCGCGCCGTACTCCTTCACCCAATCGGTCCCCATCCCATCCGCCATAAAGTAATTCTGACCTTTGATATATTCGATCAACTGCTTGCTCATACGGTTCTGATACTCGTTTAAATTGATGATATTCATCCGATACACCTGCAGAGCCAAGCTCCCCTTCGGATCCCGCGTTTTGACCCACACATAGTAACCGGTTGAAATTCCCCCAGTAAAAATCCCGTGACGAGGGACACAACATATGCCATGAACTTTTTCATCTAGCCTTGCCGTATGATTTATCCCGGGATTCCGCCACCGCCATCGTCTGCGGATGGACCGGCATTTCCGTCTGATCCACGATCGTCCACAATACGGGGTCATCCTTAAGAATGCGCAATGCCTTCTGATATCTCTCCCCCCAGGAAAGTCCCCGATCCTCTTGATCTATCCGGCCTCTGCGAGACCGCATCCAGTCCACCGCATCAAATTTTATCTTCATAATCGAGAACCTCCCGGGGGCTCCTAATCTCCAACCTGCTGTAGCCTTGCTCGATATTGACGCCGTTGAAAAGACGAATTCTTCCGAGATTCACAATGTGCCTGAAATTCCAACTGACCAAAACATCGGCGCGGCCGATCGTCGCCAGCGCCACATGCAGAGCGTCCGAAGCGCTCCCGGGGCCGACGACACCACGCTGGAGATAGGCATCCGCCAGTTCGGCGGATGCCGCGCTATCCACGAGAACATTCATCCGCTCCTTCGGAATACTCAGCAAATGATCGCGCACAGCCTTGGGCGCGCCTTGCAGTTCGCGCAACGTATGCACCGACAGCAGAAGATCCTACCGGCCGGCTTGAAATCGTCGCCAAAGCGCCTTGCTGACCTCGGAGAATTCCGGGTCTTCACAGCCCCCGATTACGGACGCATCCACATAAATGCTGTAACGCCTCATACGCAAACCGCCTGGATATATTCTACCTTACAGACATTCTATCTCCAAGACAGAAATGCCCCTCCAACCATCCGCGGCGAGGCGGGTTCCCCTCCGTAGGCGCGGACCTTCAGGTCCGCACGGCAGACGTGCGTCGTCCCGGGAGGGGCGACGCTACACCCCATGGCCATTCGCGTGTATTCGAGAAGATTGGCGGCAAATAACTTCTGGGGACGCGGCAGGGGATAATCCGTGACATCCGCGCCTGCGCGCTGAAGCGCTCCGGCGCGCAAGCGTGTCAATTCGTGAAAATTAGTGGATGGTTTCGGCCGAGGCCCCGGCGGACGGGCGGCAGACGGTGATCTCCGGAAGCTTCTCGAAGCGGAGGGAGTAGGCCTCCGAGACGGCCGAACGGAAAGCCTCCACGGCCTCCTCCGCCACGAGACTCACCGTGCATCCCCCCAATCCCGCCCCGGTCAGGCGGGAACCGTAGACGCCCGGGACCCTCCGCGCCGCGCCGACCAGGCAGTCGAGCTCGGGTGAGGAGACCTCGTAAAGATCCCGGCAACTCGCGTGGGAGGCGAACATCATCCGGCCGAAGCCCGCGAGATCCCCCTTCTTCAGCTTGGCCGCCGCGGAGAGCGTCCGCCGGAGCTCGTTCACCACGTGGGCGCAACGCTTCCCGATGACGGGGGGAAGGCGCGCGGCAAATTTCTTCAGGTCGGAGGGCGAGACGTCGCGCAGGGATTCTATCCCCGGAAGATATTTCCCGAGCCTCTCCACGCCTTCCTCGCATTCGGCTCGCCGGAGGTTGTACTGAACAGGCAAACCTTTGGTTCTGCCGCGGATCTCCGGCGGGGATCTTCGATCACCTTGGAGGCCGCTTCTGGGAAGCGGCGGTTTCGCCGCCCGCTCGCAGATCGGGCCTACAGCGGCACGCAAACGTGGAACTGCATCCGGATCGGCCCAGCTCCGGCGGACGCGGCTGTCGCAGACGGCGATCCGGACCGTATCCGGGAGGGGGATCTTTTCGTAGTCGAGATAGCGGCAGTCGAGGAGAAGTACCTGGCCGGCCTGGCCGAAGAGGGACGCGAACTGGTCCATGATCCCGCAGCGGACGCCGGCGAACTCGTTCTCCGCCTTCCGGCAGAGACGGGCCAGGTCGCGACGAACGAGCCTCGCGCGCGCGAGGCGGAGATAGGCCAGAGCGCAGGCGACTTCGAGCGCAGCCGAAGAGGACAGACCTCCCCCGATGGGGACGTCTCCCCCGATCAGGAGGTCGCAGCCGGGCAGGATGATCCCCTCTTCCTCCAGAAGCCGGGCCACTCCCAGGGGATAGAGGGCCCAGTGGGGACGGACGGAATGAGGCGCCTGATCGAGAGAAAGATCCGCCCGCTCTTTCCGGGCGAGCGAAACGATCCTCACTCTCCGGTCGCGGCGGGGACGGGCCAGAACGACGGCGGAGAGATCGATCGCCGCCGGCATAACGAAGCCGCCGTTGTAGTCGGCATGCGCCCCGATCAGGTTGATCCTGCCCGGGGCGCGGGAGAGGACCGCCGGGGGCCGCCCCCCGAAGGCGCGGGCGAATTCCCGGCCGAGCTGTCGTTGATCGGTCATGGGGCCGCTTCAGTCTTCCCGGTCGGCTTCCCCTGCTTCTTGATTAATAACACTTTCATTCCGATCGGAATGAAAGTGTTATGCCGGGTCGACGACCGGCGGACGCCCTCCACCCCCGGCAGATTTGGACAACTCGTGTCCGATCGGACACGAGTTGTCCAAAACCCGGGCCCGGAGGAGAGCTGAACTTCCGTCCCAGGCGGATCTGGGACACTTTGTTTCCGATCGGAATGAACTTGTCCCACACCGGACCGGGGAGGCCGTTCAACTCTAATCCCGAGTGATTGATCTGTCCAGGGGGATTGGCCTTGACAAGGGCAACCGGCTGTATTGTGATACCAGCCGACAACGGGGAGGTCGTGCCACGGCCTGAGAGTTCCGCGGGAAGCGGAAGACCCGACAAACCTGACCCGGGTAATGCCGGCGTAGGGAAAAGAAGCACGGCCCCTGATGCCCCGGCATGAGGGGCTTTGCTTTAGGAAGGAAGACCATGAAAAAACTAGCGCCGCTGGGCAAGATCCATCCCGATTTCTTCCGCCGACACATCTACCCGAAACTCGGACGGCGGGACTCCTCGGTGATCCTCCAGCCCCGGGCGGGCGTCGACTTCGGCGTCATCGATCTCGGCGAACGGGTCCTGGTCCTCTCCACCGACCCCTTCTACATCGCCCGGGAACTGGGGATCGAGAAGGCCGCCTGGTTCGCCGTCCACATCATCGCCAGCGACGTGGCGGTCAGCGGGATCGCCCCCCGCTACCTCTCGATCGACCTCAACCTCCCTCCGGAGATGACCGAGCGCGAGCTCGTGCGGATGTGGGACACCGTCCACGCGGAATGCGCCCGGCTCGGGATCGCGGTCGTCACCGGCCACACCGCCCGCTACGCCGGATGCAATTACCCGATGGTGGGAGGCGCGACCATGTTCGGGATCGACCGGCGCGAGAAGCTGATCGTCCCCCGCGCCCGCGTGGGCGACGCGGTCATCGTCACCAAGGGGCCGGCGATCGAGACCACGGGGCTTTTAGCCGCCTACTTCCCCCGCCCGCTCGAGGAACGCTGGGGGAAAGCCTTCGTCCGCCGGGCCCAGGACGTCTTCTCCCGGATGTCGACGGTGAAGGACGCCCTGACCGCCGCCGCAGCCGGTGGGGTGACCGCGCTGCACGACGCCACCGAGGGCGGCGTCCTGGGCGGACTCTGGGAAATCGCCGCCCAGAGCCGGGTGGGGATGAGGATCGACCTCCCCCGGATCAACCTCCCGGAGGAGGTCCGGAAAACCTGCGAATGCTTCGGGATCGACCCCTACATCTCGATCAGCGAGGGGACGCTGCTCGCCACCGCCCGCCCTGCCCAGGCCGAAGGCGTAGTCGGCGCCCTGGAAAGAGCCGGGATAACCGCGTCCATCGCCGGCGAAGTCCTGCCGCTGCGGGAAGGCATTCGGGTGTGCGACGGCCGGCGCAGCCGACTGCTGCGCCAACCCCTGGCCGACCCCTTCTGGCCGGCCTTCGAGAAACAGCTCGCCCTGAAATCGGATCAGCGGTGATTTCTTTTCCGCGGTCAAAGGGGATCGGCAATCAGTAATCAGTGATCAGCGATCATTGTGACGCCGCGACCTCCCGATAGAGATCGAGCGTCTGGCGCGCCGTTTTTTCCCAGGAGAATCGGGCCGCCTGCTTCCTGCCCTTTTCCACCAGGTCGCGGCGGAGATCGGGCAGGGTGAGGCAGGCCTCCAGTGCCCGGGCGATCTCCTCCACCGAATAGGGGTTGAAGAGGTAGGCCGCGTCGCCGGTGACCTCCAAGAGGGAGGGGACGTCGGAGCAGGCCACCGGCACGGAGAATTTCATCGCCTCCAGGATCGGGAGGCCGAACCCCTCGAGCAGCGAGGGGAAGGCGAGAAGATCGGCGCCGGAGAGGATCGCTTCCTTTTCCGCTTCGGGGATCCAGCCGGTGAAGACGACGTCGCGCGCGAGCTCCAGACGAGCGCAGGCCTTCCGGAGCTCTCCGTAGTAGCGGCCGTGCATCACGCCCACCACCGCGAGCCGGTGCGGCAACCCTTTCTGGCGCAGGTGATAGAAGGCTTCGAGCAGGCGCATGATGTTCTTGTGCGGGTGGGCGGCGGCGAGGGCCAATATGTAGGGCGCCGAGAGCCCCTGCCGGGAGAGAACCTCCCTTCTCGCCTCCGGGGAGAGGCCGTCCGATTCCCGGTCCGGGGCGCCCAGGGGAATAACCCTGACCTTATTCGGGGGCAAGTCGAGCTCCCAGAGCATCTCGTCCCGGGAGTAGCCGGAGAGGGCGATCACCCGCGCGGCCCGTTTCGCTCCCCGGCGGGTGAAGAACCTCATCATCATCCGCGCCAGGGGAGGAAAGGTCTCGGGGAAGTCGAGGTAGATCAGGTCCAGGATCGTCACCAGCGACGGGCAGGGACAAGCGAGGGGCGCGGTGAAACCGGGGGAGTGAAGGATGTCGAGCTCGAGCTTCCGGGCCTGAAGCGGCAGGAGAAACTGCTCCCAGAGTATCCGCTGGGGGCGGAAGCGGGGGCGGACGGAACAGGAGTACTCGCGGAAATTCGGCCCCAGCTCCAAGCTGCCCCGGCTATCCCGGTTGGTGAAGACCACATAGTCGTTCTCCCGGTCGAGCGCGGCCAGCCCGCGAAGCAGGCGGCGCAGATAGATCTCCGAGCCTCCGACCCGGCCGGGGATCAGATACAAAGCATTGATGCCGATTCTCATCTTATTGCGGATTGCTGATTGCGGATTTCGGATCTGATCGCTCGCGCCTTTGAACGCGGCTCTATTCTTTCCAAGCCAGCTCGCGCGCGGATAGACCGAATCTTTTGAACCAGCCGTTGAACTCGGCCGCACCCACCCGCCGAATCTTCTTCATCTCCCGCCGTTTCCTCCACATCCGGGGCAAACCCCGGAAAGCGGCCAGGTTCGCCTTCACGGCGATCAGGGCGAGCGCGCCGGCTGAATACTGCCGGGCGAAGCGTCCGGCCGCTCCTTTTTGCGCCGCCACGCCGTAGGCCTGAAGAAACATCCGCCAGGCCGCGAAAGCCGGGCTCAGCAAGAGGTCCCCGATCGGGAAATACTTGATCGTCAGCCAGATCCGGTTCCGCTCCACCAGGAACGCCTTGAAGGGGGAATAGGCTCCGGTGCTGGCGGAATATTTATGATAGACCACCGCGGTCGGGACGTAAAGGGCCCTCCAGCCGTTGAGGCGCAGGCGCAGGGAGAGCTCAGCGTCGTCGCCGTAGATGAAGAAATCGTCGTCGAAGAGGCCGACGCGGTCCAGCGCGGCCCTCCGGAAAAGCAGGGCGCAGCCGCTGGGGGAAAGGATCTCCTCCGGGCGGTCGTACTGGCCCCGGTCCGCCTCCAGCCGCCCCCTCCCCCGGAAGGTCCCGTCGCGGTAGAAGACGTGGCCGACGTTGTCGATCACCCGATGGTCGCCGTAGGAGAGGATCTTGCCCGCGACCATCGCGCAGGAGGGATCTCCTCTCATGGCCGCGACCAGCGCGGAGAGCCAGGCGGGATCAGCACGGGTGTCGTTGTTGATCAGGGCGATATAGACGCCGCGGGCGGCCCGGATCCCCGCGTTGTTTCCCCCGGTATAGCCGAGGTTTTTCTCGTTGGCCACCAACCGGACGGAGGGGAAACGTTCCCGGACGAAAGAGACCGTCCCGTCGCTCGAGGCGTTGTCGACCAGGATGATCTCCTTCTCCGGGTAGGTCTGGGCGAGGAGGGCGGAGAGGCACTCCTCCAGATGCTCCTTCCCGTTCCAGGTCAGGACGACGACCGAGGCAAGTTCATTGGCCGCTGATGATTCGATTGTACGATTTCCTACCATGTCTTGAAAAACCCGACTGAAGAAGCCGCGGATTGCGCGGATTGATTGCTGGCTAACCAATGTGCGAGCGGATGAAGACTAGAGCGGTCTCCTCTCGATGGAACACCCGGCCCGACGAACTGTGACGTTGTCATTCATGCCTATCTTGTTCGACACAACAGGATATTCAATGCATTGTTCTTAATCCGCGAAAATCCGCGTAATCCGCGGCTATTTTTTGTGCCGAGGCGGGGAGGAGGGATCTCAGCGGTAAACCCTCCACACCGACCCGACGAAGGCGGCGGCGGCCAGCAGGGGCAGGACCAGGAAGATTACTCGGGAGACCGTGTCTCTCCAGCGGAAGGGGACCAGGCCGGTGAGCCCCCAGACGAAGATGATCGCCCAGGCGGGAAGCGCCAGGAAGAGATGCCTCCCCTGGGTGGTGGTATGGCCGCCGCGCAACCCCCAGAAGGCGTAATAGGCGGCAATAACCGTCCCGGCGAAAAAAGCGATCAATCCGAGGCCGCGGCAGGGGGCCTCCCGCGGCTCCTTTTCTTCCGCCCTCCCTCCGGAGAGCCTCGCCGCCGCACCGAAGAGAGACAACACGGTCAGTCCGCCCCAGGCCCCGTAGAGTGCCGCCGGCGCGGGATAACGGAGCCATCCGAAGTAGAGCCAGAAGCTTTTGAAAAGCATGGCCCCGAACCAGCGCCAATAGCCGGGCTCATGGACGCTCGTTCCGGCTAAATAACCGGCGACCGAAGCGGCCAGCATCCGGAAACGGCCGAGAAAGATGCCGACCAGGTCGGGGGCGAACCACAAGAGCGCGCAATAGAGGGCGAAAAGCGCGCTCGCTTCGCAGACCAGGGTCCGGCAAGCCGGACGGCGGGACACCCCGATGGGAGGACGGAGCAGTTCGGCGGCGAGGACGAGAAAATACGCCCCCAGCAGGATCAGGAATTTGTAGCTGACAAAAAGGCCGAGGAGAAGGACCGGCAGGGCCGGAGAGAACCGGCGAGGACACCCGCCGCGCCGTTGGAGGAAGAGGAGGATGAAGAGAGCGCCCAGGAGGTTGGTCAGGGGATCGGGGCTGACCGAGGATCCGATCACCGCGAACTGGGGGAGGCCGGCGACGAATCCGGCGGCGGCCAGCGAAAGATAAAATCCGCCCCGAAAAACCTCCCGCGCGCAAAGAAAGACCACGCCAACGGTCAGCAGGGCGCAGAGCGCGCTCAGGGACCGGAGCCAATACATCTCCCCGATCAGCGTCCCCCCGGGGCAGAGCTTCAGGGCCAGAGCGGCGAGGAGATAATAGCCGGGGGGATTCTTGCCGATCTGCGTCGGCGCCTGGCAGAGAAAGGGATCGGAGATGAAAGTCCGGGGCATCTTCGCGGGAGCGGAAATCCGGACCCGGCGCCAGAAGTCATGGCGGGCCAGCGAAACGATGATCTCTTCCTGAAGGGAAGGGTCGGGACGGGGGCGCAGGCTGAATCCATCCCGGGCCAGCAGGTGCGCATATTCGAAGTGGGTCGGCTCGTCCGGGGACTGCCAGGGGGGGATGGCCACGAGGCAAAAGACGAGGCTGCCCGCGGAGAAGAGAAAAAGCCCCGCCAGCCAGAGCGCCCTCCCCCGGCCCGCCTCCTTTTTCATGGGGCGATGATAGGCCAAGGCGGGCGAAAATGCCAGCTATAGGACCTATTAGCCCAGAACCGAGCGGTAGACGGCGAGTGTCCGGTCGGCGATCGCGTCCCAGTCGAAATCGCGACGGAGGAGAGCGAGCGTGCTTTTCCTTTCCTCCGCGCTGATCCCCCGTTTCAGGCACTCGGCGATCTTTTCCGCCATCGCCTCCGGCCGGGAGGGGGGAAAATAGCGGAAGGAAGGCAGGGGGACCTCCCGGTGCTGGGGGATATCGCTCACCGCGACGGGGAGGCCGTAGGAGAGGGCCTCGAGGAGGGCGATGGGAAGTCCCTCGTAGAGGGAGGGGAGGACGAAGAGTCCGGCGTTGGAGAAAAGCTCGGCGAGCGGACGGCCGGAAATAAAACCGGTGAGGACGATCCTCGGGTCGGCGCAGGCGGCGGACTGGACCGCCCGCCCGGTCGGGTCGTCGAACTGGGCCGCGCCGGCGATCGCCAGTTTCAGGTTCGCCCCCGGCATCCGGCCGAAAGCCGCGACCAGGGCCTCCAGTCCCTTCTCCGGAACAAAACGGCAGGCGGTGAAGAGATAGCCCCGGGGGCGCAGACCAAACTTCCTGAGCGTTTCTCCCGCCGGTATGGGTTCCGGGATGGCCACGCCGTTCGGGATATAGGCGACGTCGGGGCGCCCGTAGCGCTCGGCGATGTCCGCCGCGATTCCCTTCGAGATCGCGATCACGCGCGAAGAAAAGCGGACACCGCAGGACTCGCCGAGCCTGAGCATGGCCTGGGCCCCCCTCCCCCATTTCCCCCGTTGGTAGTCGGGTCCGTGATCGGTCATCACCGTCTTCAGGCCCAGGACGCGGGCGAGGGGGACGAAAAGGGACGGGCCGATGGCGTGAAAATGCAGGAGATCGGGACGGAGGCGGCGGGCGGCGAGAACGCCGCGCCAGGTGTGGAAGGCGGCCTCGAAATGCTTGGAACGGACGGCGGGGAGATGGAGGAACCTGACCCCCCGCCATTCCTCGAGCCTTTTCTCCGGCGGGAGATAGGGCGCGCGGGTCGCCGCCACGACCTCGCAGCCCCGGGAAACCAAGCGCGGATAGAGCTGCTCGCAGTGCTGCTCCACACCGCCCGGGATTCCGGGGAAGCCCCGGGTTCCGACGACAACGATTTTCATGGGAGGGCGGCTTTCTCGCGGAGACCGATGGACGGTATGGACGAAATGGACACTGAGCTCACCCGACATTACGGCTGCTGACAACCTAGAACTTTATTTCCCGCCCCATCATCAGCCGGATCTTATTCCGGAAAATCCAGCGCAGGGGTTTCGCGATCTCCCGCTTCATGGCCGGAGAGGCGGTCCCGATCATCCAGCAGCGGCGCGGGCAGGATCGCAGCCGCTCCCGGATCGCTCTCGCCCGCTCCCCGTTCCAGATCTCGTCGAAGGATAAGCTCCTGAGATTCCCCATGCTGCTCGCGTCCGACTCCTCTTCCAGGCCATTGCAGGGGCGAATCTCGCCCGCGGGGTCGACGAAGAACATGTCGTCTCCGGCGGCGCAGGGGAGAAGACGCGGGTGGCCCCGGATGTAGTTCGTGAGACCGTAGTTGAAGTAGGCCCGGAACCACTCCTTTGTCCGTCGACTGCGGAGCAGTCGACGGACAAGTTCTTCAAAACACCGGATCACCTTCTCCGGATCATGAATCACGTTGTCATGCTTATGAAAATAGTAGGAGTTGTGCACGACGGCGGTGGCGAACTCGAGTTGCATCGCCCGGGCGAGCTCGTAGAGTTCGAGCAGGTCTTCGGCGTTGCGGTCGGAGACGGTGATCCCGAAGCCGATATCTTTTCTCCCCCTCCGCTGGAGCTCCAGCAGGGTCCGGAGCCCGTGATCGAAGCCGTCCGGCAAGCCCCGGAGCTCGTCGTTGGCGGCGGGCAGACCTTCCAGGCTGATCCGGATCCCGACGGCGGGGAAACGGTCGGAGAGGGCGAGAACCCGGTCGGTGAAGTAGCCGTTGGTGCTGATCACGATCCGGGAGGACCGTTCGGAGAGGACGGAGACGATCTCCGCCAGGTCTTCCCGTAAAAACGGCTCTCCTCCGGTGACATTGGCGAAGGCGAGCGCGGGGAGTTTCTTCAGGAGGTTCGGAGTGAACTCAGCTTCCCGGCGGGTGGGGTGTTTCCAGGTCCCGCACATCGCGCAGCGGGCGTTGCAGCGGTAGGTGACGACGATCGCAGCCTCCATCTTCTCGTCCTTTATGGTTACCGGCGGATCCCGACCCGTTCTCAGACAAGAACAAAATTCAAAAAGTCGCGCCGGCCTACGCCGTCGCGGTTTCGAATTTAATCAGTAAGCCCCTTTACCCTTGAGCACCGCCCCCAGCGTGAGCAGGAGGATCTGCAGGTCCAGCCAGAAGGACCAATTCTCGATGTAGAAGAGATCCCACTTCATCCACTCCTCGAAAGAGAGATCCGCCCGCCCCTTGACCTGCCAGAGGCAGGTGATCCCGGGGCGGATCTCCAGCCGCCTCAGTTGCCCGTCGGTGTATTGTTTCACTTCCTCGGGCGTCGGGGGGCGGGGGCCGACCAGGCTCATGTCGGCCTTGAAGACGTTCCAGATCTGGGGGAGCTCGTCGATGCTGTAGCGGCGGAGGAAACGGCCGAACCGCGTCACCCGGGGGTCGTTCCTCATCTTGAAGACCGGCCCGTCTGACTCGTTCCTCGCCTGGAGAGAGTCGCGCATCGCCTCCGCCCCCGTGACCATGGTCCGGAGTTTGAAGAAGCGGAAGATCCGCCCGTTCTTGCCGCAGCGGGAGGAGACGTAGAAGACCGGCCCGGGACCGTCGCGCTTGATCAGGAGAGCGATCAGGGGGAGAAAGGGCAGGAGGAAAAGGAGCCCGAGGCCGGAGAGGGCCAGGTCAAAGGCCCTTTTCGCCGCCAGGTCCGTCCCGTGCGGCTGATGGCGGTGGTATTCGAGCAGAGGTATCTCCCCGATCGCCGAGGCGCGGATCTCCTCGGAGGAGAGGTGGAGGAGATCGGGGACGATGCGGACGCCGATCTTGAGATCCCGGGCGCTCTCCAGCAGGGCGGCGACCTTCTCCCGGACCGAGGGGATAGTCACGATGAGGAGGTCGATGAAGTGCTGGCGGACGACCGTTTCCAGATCCGAGAGTTTCCCCAATACCGGGCGGCCCAGGGGCCCCGCGACGGCGCGGTCGTCGAGATAGCCGACCGCTTCCCAGCCGAAGTAGGGCAGCCGCGCCATCTCTCCCGCCACCGCCGCCCCCACCTTCCCCGCCCCGGCGATCAGGACGCGCAGGTTGTCGCGGCCCCGGGCCACCCGGGCGCGCACCAGACGCCTCTTCACCGCCCGCCAGGAGCCCAGCAGGGCAAAGAGCGCCAGCGCGTTCAGGGCGAAGACCAGGCGGGAGTAAAACTTGAGCTGCAGGAAGAAGACCGCCGACGCCGCGGGCAGGCAGGAGAAGAAGGCCACCTTGAGGACGAGGATGGCCTCGTCCAGGTAGGAGAGCTCGCGGCCGGTGGAGAAGAGGTTGTAGTGCTGGAGGAGAAGCAGCGCCAGCATCCCCCAGAAAAGATAGACCGTGGTGTAGGAAACCAGGGAGGGGAGCCAGAGGTTGGCCAGGAGGCGGCCGGCGGGATAGGAGAGAAGGACGCCGATCCGGTCGGCGTTGTAGCGGACCAGATAGGGGAGATAGAAAGCCAGGAGGAGACAGACGACGTCGACGGCGATGTAGGCTCTGACGATCTTCTTGGTCATGGGGCATTCCTACGATCAGAGGAGAAAGACATTTTGAATGAAGAGCGCCCCCGCCGCGGGATGGACGTACTCGATCGCCGCCGAGCTCAGGCGCGCGGGGCGGGGGAGACGGAAAACGAAGTAGTAGGCGTTGGCCGTCGCCTTCTTCTCCCCCCGCTGCACCTCGCGGCTCCGGTAGAGCGGGGCGAAGCCGTGGGCGCGCTCAGCTTCGGCGCGATCGCCGAGCCAGATGTCGGCGGTCTGCACGCCAGCTTCGATCGGAAACCGGTGGACTTCCCCTTCCGCCGTCTTCACCTCGATCTCGGCCACCCTGGTCCCCTGGGGGAGGGCGGTCGACCACTGGGTATAGGAGACGATCCCGACGCCGGAGCGGGGGCGGGCGGAATCGAGGGGAAAGCTCACCCGGTCGCGGTTGTTGAGCACCGCGCTCAGGCGCAGGTTGTCGAGGTCCGTCCCGAAGAGCTCGCCCAGATGGCGATCGGCATAGGGCACCGCAAAGACACCGGGGAGAACCGCCGTCTCCCCGCAGGCGATCTCCTCCTCCCCCGAGCCGAGACGGCGCAGGGGCTTATCCGGCGGACGCGAAAACCCGATCATGACGCGGTAGGAGCCGGGGACGATCTCGGCGGGGAGAGAAAACTCCCAGACCGCTGTCCGCACCACGCCCGGATCGGCTCGGCCCATCGGGATCGCCTCCTCCCTGGCCGCCCCGGGGCGGTTCTCGCGCTGAAGAGAGAGGCGGGCGGTGAGCGCCTCCGGCACGTCGCCGATGACTTCATAGAACATCCGGCAGCGAAGGGTCTCCTCCCCCTTCAGGCGAGGGGACGGCGGGTCGAAGCCGAGGATACGCAGACCGCCGAAAACAGCCCGGACGGGCAGGGCGGGAGTGAGCGACTTGGCGCGGAGGCGCAGGGCTTCCCCGACCTCCGCCTTCCCCGACCCGCGAAGAAGATCGGCGCAGGCCCGGGCCGCCTCGGGATGATCGGGAGAGAGATCGACCGCCCGGAGCAAGCTCAGGGCGGCCTCTTTTTCCCTCCCCGCCACGCGGAGGGCGAGGGACAGGCGGTAGGAGGCATCAGCCAGATCTCCGGCGGCGGCGAGGGTGAGAAACGGTATCGCTTCGGCGGACCGGCCCAGCTCGAGAAGAGTCCGCCCCCGCCAATAGTCGCCGTTGGCCGCGGCCAGAAGGCGGGGATCGACGGCGGCGAGAATGGCGGCGAGGCTCTCCCAGTCGTTGAGAGCGGCGGCGCAGGAGATGATTTCACCGAGCCGCGTCGGGTCGTCCGTTCGGGCGGCGGCCAGCTCGAGCAGGCGGCCGGCCCGACCGGCCAATCCTCTCTGTCCGTACTCCCCGGCCAGGGCCAGGGGATCGGAGGAATCGATCCGGAAACGGGAGGCCAGGAGAGAAGGGCGGAACCAGGCGGCGGTGAGCGCCGCCGCGTCCGCCGCCCCGGGGCGGCGGGTGTTCTCCAGCCAAAGCGACTTGCTGTAGAACCAGCTGTAGGCGAAGAAGTCGGCGATCCGCTCGGGAGGATTTCTTCCGCCCGAGTCGAGAAGCGGCGGGCGATAGGAGAGCCCACCCCAGACCGCCAGGACGACGGCGGCGAGCGCCGAAGCCGGCCACAGCCATGTTCTTATGGTTTTCACGTATAGAGGGCGGTTATAGTAGTTGATACTCGCGTCGGGGTTAAGAATAAAATGGCGCCGCCGGCCACGGGGTTGTTCATTCAGCCGTCATGTCGAATCTCAAAACATTTCTCGCCTCCGCCCGGCGCCGCCGCTGGCGGCCGTCTCCGCTCCTCCGCGACACGGCGGTGGCCACCATCGCCAACAACGTGGGCAAGGGGCTGGGTCTCGCCGTCCCCTTCTTCATCGCCGACTGGTTCACGTCCTCCTCCGCCACCGACGCCTTCTTCTTCGCCTACGCCTGGGTCACCTTCGTCACCCTGATCTTCGCCCCCGTCCTGGAGAGCGTGGTCGTCCCCTTCATCGCCCAGCAGAGGAGCGCCGGGAGCGACGTCGGACAATTTGTCGGCCGGCTTCTTCCCCTGGCCGGGATCTCCCTCGCCCTTTGCTCCCTGGCCGGCTGGGGGCTGATCTCCGCCCTCCTCCCTCTGATCACCAACTTCCCGGCCGGCCAGATCCCCCTGGTCAAGCTCTGCCTCGTCGAACTGACGCCGCTGGTGGCGCTGACCGCGCTCTCCAGCCTGATCGCCGGAACGCTGAACGCCTACCGTTCTTTCGCCCTGCCCGGCCTCTCCGCCGGAATCCGCGCGGTCATCGTCATCCTGAGCGGCTGGTTTCTGAAGGACTCCCTGGGCATCCAGGCCATCAGCCTGGGATACATCGCCGGAGAATTCGTCCGCCTGCTCATCCTCTTTGCCGCCCTGGCCCGGTTCCCCCACATCCGTCTTCGCTGGGAGGGCAACCTTTTCGGAGGGATGGGCGAGTTCGTCCGCAAGGCGGGCCAGCAGACGCTGGGGATGGTCGCCTCCGAGCTGAGCCCGATCGTGGACAAGATGATGGCCACCGCCCTCGGGGTCGGAGCGATCTCCGCCCTCTCCTACGCGGAAAGGCTCTACCTCATCCCGATCATCTTCTCCTCCAGCGGATTCCTCACCACCTTCCTCTCCCACTGGTCCCACGGCTATTACGGCGAGGAAGGGGGCGCCGGGTTCCGTCGTTCGCTCTCCCGCTCCCTGCGCTGGACGGCGATCCTCGCGGTTGTGGCCGGCGCCCTCCTCATCCTCCTCCATCGCCCCCTCGTCTTCCTGGCCTACGGCCGCCCCGGATTTCCCACGGCGGAACTCAAGAAGGTGGCTCTTCTTTATGCGCTGATGAACCTCGCCCTGCTCCCCCAGCTTCTCAGCTACATCCTGACCCGCGCCTTCCTCACGGTCAAGAACACCCGGGCGATCCGCAACCTGGGGATCATCCGCTTGGCCGGCAAGATCGCCTTGAACCTTCTCTTGATCAAGCTCTGGGGCCTTCCCGGGATCGCCGTCGCCACGGCTCTCGCCGCCTGGATCGGCCTCTTCTACTTGTTCCGGGTCTATCGTCGCGGCGTAGGCTATGATAGGAAAGAGAAGAAGTGATCAGTGATCAGCGATCCGCAATTAGCAAGAGAATTTATGACATTGCGCTCAGCCATCTCCACCGGGGTCTTCAGCTTTCTCTGGCTCGCCGCGCTTTTCCTGGCCGGCGCCCTGGCCGTCCTCAAGCCCCCTCTCCTCCTCGCCCTCCCCCTTCTCATCCTGGCCGTCTGGTTCTTCGTCCGCCACATCCCCTTTTTCCTCGGTTTCCTCGCCGTCTATTCCCTCTTCGAGGAGTTCCTGACCAAGTGGCTCCCCCCCGTCATGGGCTCGCCCGCCCGCTACTGGGGAGAGGCGCTGATCCTCCTCGTCTTCCTCCATCTTCTGCTGCGCAACTGGTCGGCGGGGCGGCTCTGGCGGCGCACCCCTCTCGATGGGCCGATCCTCCTCATCCTGGCCGCGGCCGGCCTCTCCACGCTCATGAACGGCGCGCCGGCCCTGGTCGGCCTCCTGGGGATCAAGAACCTGATCCGCTACTTCTTCCTTTTCTACGTCGTGGTCAATCTCGACCTCCCGCCCCGCTTCTCCCGCCGCCTGCTGGCGGCGGTGGCTGTCGCCGCGATCGTCGTCTGCGCGATCGGCGTCGTCCAGTCCGCCGCCGGGGAGAACTTTTCCCAGGTCCTGAAGCCCCGCGACGTCTATTTCAAGGGAAAGCTGATCCGGGAGTCCACCCGCCAGGACCTGGGCGGCACGACCAAGATCTTCTCCACGCTGGGGCGCTACAACCATCTCGGCAACTTCCTCTTTTTCATCCTCTGCCTGACCCTGGGGATATATCTGGCGGCGCGCAAGACGGACAACCTCCGCCTGGGATATTTTTTCTTCGCCCTTCTCTGCCTGGCCGCTCTGGGGTTAAGCTATTCGCGGATGTCCTGGATCGGGCTCGTCCTGGGCGTCTTCTTCATCTTCTCCCTGCTCAAGCAGTACCAGGCCTGGATCTACTGGTCCGTCTTCAGCGCGGTCCTCGGCCTTTCCCTCCTGCTCGCCCGGGAGGTGTCCTGGAAGGCCGGCGAGGAGAAGCAGGCCACCCTCTCCGAGCGTTACCTCTCCACCTTCTCCCCGGGCAAGTTCCGCCAGTCCTTCAAATCCGACCGGCTCTACGCCCTCCTCACGGTCGCCCCCCGGGTCCTCCAGCGCTATCCGATCCTGGGCGTCGGGCCGGGGACGCTCGCCTCCGAGGTCACCGGCGCCGGGCGGGGCACGCCCGGAATCTTCCCCGAGCACTCCCACCGGCGCTGGCTCGACATCGACAACTATCGCCTGACCTATATCAGCGATTCGGGTTGGACCTCGCTTCTCGCCCAGATGGGCCTCCTGGGACTTTTCGCCGTGGTCTGGCTTCTCACCCGCGTCTTCGGGATCTGCGCCGCGGTCTACGATTCCTCCTCTTCTTCTTTTAACCGGGGCATCGCTCTCGGTTTGCTCGGGGTCTGGGCGGGGCTGATCTTCCAGAACTTCGTCTCCTTCAACCTGATCAACCGTATCCCCATGCTTCACTTCTGGCTCTGGCTGGGGATCATCGCCAACGAACTCGTCCGGAGGGAGGACGGCCTATTGGGTAGCCGCAGGCTTTAGCCTGCGTTGGGCCATTTTTCGTGTCCCTGTTTTTGTCGGCCGCCGCGCCCCGGGCGCAGGCTGAAGCCTGCGGCTACAGGGCTCCATTTCGCTACCGGACAACAAACGCAACCTCAGGGGATGTTCATGAAAACAACCGCATGCGCTCTGTTATTAGTTCTCCTCCTGGCCGGTTGCGCGACGACCGGAACCGGAGACAAACCGGGCCCGGCCCTCTCCGCCACCGGCGTCGGCGCCGTGGTCCGGGAGGGGGACGACGGGCATTACCGCGCGGGGGCGCCGCTTCGCTTCGCGGACAGCGGGGACGGGACGGTCAGCGACCTGAATACGGGGCTCACCTGGATCAAGTCGGGACGGGGGGAGATCGAGACCGATCCGCCCACCCCCTACCGGGACGAGGACGGCTGGAGGAAATACAACTGGACGGAGGCGGTCAACTACTGCGAGCGTCTGGATTTCGCCGGGCACAGGGACTGGCGGCTCCCCAACTACAAGGAACTCACCAGCATACTCGACCTGGGGGAGACCGATCCCGCGGTCGACACCGTCTTCTTCCCCGACACCCGCTCCGACTTCTACTGGACCTCGACCCCCTTCGCCTACGACACCGCCCACGCCTGGTATGTCTACTTCAACCTGGGCTACGTCAACCACGCCTCCATGGACCGGGAGCTCTTTGTCCGCCCGGTCCGGGGGCCGGACGGACGCTGACCGCGTCGCCTTGACATATCCCTCTTTCCCTTCGATATTGGTATAAGATGACTATGAACCGCCGCACCGCCATCCTGGCCTTCTTCTGCCTCGTTCTCCCCGCAACCGCGCCCGGGCAGACGCCCTCCCCCACTCCTTTCGGCTTGTTCACGCCGACCCCGCTCCCGACGCTGACGCCGAACCCGTCCCCGACACCCACGCTCGAGCCCTCGGCCGCTCCGTCCCCGTCTCCGACCGCCACTCCCTCCCCCTCTCCCTTCACCAGCCCCGTCCCTCCCTTCTGGACCAAATTCACCTACACCGACTGGTCGCCGGGAAGCGCGGCGGCGATAGCCGACCGGGATGGGCATCGGGCTTTCGACAGCTCGATCGGCTGGGACGGATCACGGCTGGCCGCAATCTTCCAGGGGTGGTCGAGCGCGACCGAACCGGACCGCTACTTCATCGCCCATTCCTCCGACGGGATGAGTTGGGACTACGGGAACGAGGGGAACCCGATCACGGTCGAAAACCTCTTCGCCTACGACATGGGGCACCACACCGTCGCCTGGGCGCGGAACACCTTCCCGGACTACGAGGTGCGCTGGACGGCGGAAAGCCAGCGGATCAAAGCCCGGATGTGGTTCGCCAACGCCGACGCCGACGCCGGACGGCACTGCCAGTATGCCGAATCCACCGACGGCATCGGCTGGTATGCCTTTCCGGAGGGGACCTACTGCCCGCCCTCCGCCAAAACCGCCGACGATTACAAGATCATGTCCAAACCCTCCGTCCTCTACCGGCCGGAGGGGTTGGCGAACCTGAGCACCGCTTCGGCCAGCCTGGCCTACATGAACAACCGCTACCTGATGTATCTGAACAGCGCCGAGAACGGCGATCCTTACTACTATGAGCTCTACCTCTCCTCCAACGGCCTCAACTGGACACTCTACGCCAACGATCCCTACTGCCAGTCCCGCGCCCCCGGGCAGGCAAAGTTCAACACCGTCGCCTTTTCCGCCTACACCGCTTCGGGACGGGTTTATCCCGACTTTCTCGACGCCTGCGAAGAGGTCTACTACTACGGGACGCGTCAAGGCTGGATGCTGTGGACGCACCAGGGCGAGGCCGGACCGATCGCGAGCTGGTACTCCACCAACGGCGTCCGCTGGGTCCTGAGGGAGTGGCCGATCGGCGAGATCGGAGAGGAGACGGGGGAGAGCGGCTGGTGGAACGAGTCGGCGAACGTCGACCTCGACACCGTCCGCCTGGGGACGAGCTACTTCTTCCTCCGCAGCGGACGGACGAATATCCCTTCGGAAAAATATCAACTGGGCGCCGGGATTAAAATAGGACCGCGTTCAGCGGAAGTCGAAGATCTTCCCTCCCGCGTTTGGAGCAATGCTGCCCCCATAAGCTATCGTTTGTATTCCTGGAACAACGCCACGGCACCCGCCATCCGCCCTCTTTTCAGCGCGCTGGGATATTTTTTCGAAGCAACGAAGGGATCGGGGGGCGATGGTATATCGCAAGTGTCCGCTGAAGTCGGGGGGAAACAACACACCTTCGTCTGGAATTGCAAAGCCGATCTTCCCATGCCTGACGGCGGACTGCAGTCATCAAGTTTCAGAATCTTCCCGGTCATAGAATGGACTGCCTACTCCATGGTCGGGGAAGAATGGGATACCACCAACACATTCAACGTCGGGCCCAGCGTCACTCCCACCCGCACGCCCTCGCCCAGCCCGTCCGCCTCGCCCACGCCCACCGCGCCGGGATACAAAACGCCGACTCCCCCGCCGACGGCCTCCCCCTCCCCCACGCCGCCCACCCCGTCGCCGTCCCCTTCATCCACGCCGACCCCATCCCCCCGGCCCACGCTGACTCCGGCGCCTTCAGCCACTCCCACGACCGCACCTACACGGACGCCGACGCCGGCGCCGACCCCCACGCCCTCCCCCGGGACCTCCGCCGCGCCCACGCCCGTGAAATTCATACTCGACTCCGGCGACTACGACGGCGACGGGACGAGCGACATCGGCATCTTCCGCCAGTCCAACGGCCAGTGGACGGTCCGCTATCTCACCCGCGTGATCTTCGGCGGATCCGGCGACCTCCCCGTCAACGGCGACTACGACGGCGACGGATCGACCGACATCGGCATCTTCCGACCCTCCTCCATCATGTGGTCGATCCGGAATATCACCCGGGTCTACTTCGGAGGGGCGGACGACTTCGTTCTCCCCGGCGACTACGCGGGGGACGGGACAAGCCGCCCGGCGGTCTTCCGACCCGCGGGAGGGTTCTGGGTGATCTACGCCCTCACCCGCGAGTACTTCGGCGGCGCCGCCGATCTCCCCGTCCCCGGCGACTACGACGGCGACGGCGCGAGGGAGATCGCCATCTTCCGGTCGAGCCAGTCCCTCTGGTCCGTCCGGGACACCACCCGGGCCTACTTCGGCGGCGGGAGCGATCTTCCCGCGCCGGCCGACTACGACGGGGACGGGTCCTCCGACATCGGCATCTTCCGCCCGGCCAGCGGCTACTGGGCGATCCGCCTGGTCACCACCTTCTACTTCGGTGTCTCCGGCGACCGGCCGGTCCCGGCCGACTACGACGGGGGGGGCGCCGACGACGCCGGGATCTTCCGCGACGGGGCGGGGATGTGGAACGCGCGGAACCTCACCCGGGTCTACCTGGGAAGCACGGGCGACATCCCGGTCACCAGGTAAAAGGCGTCACCGACCTACGCAAATTTTCACGGCTTGCCCCCCGCCGCACCCCCATTTTTAACCGCGAATTCACGCGAATAAAGCGCGAATGGGCCCGGCTTGGCTTGTCAATATAACTACGAATTTCGCGAATTACGCGAAGGCCTTGGCTCAGATATTAATCCGGCCGTTATAGTCCGGACATCAACAATGGCTGTCATTGCGAGCGAAGCGAAGCAATCTCTTGTCTGGCGTGGGGTTGAGATTGCTTCGTCGCTAAAGCTCCTCGCAATGACATGTCCATATTATTCTGGACTGACTAATAAATTCGCGTAATCCGTAGTTTGATGTTTATAGCGATCCAGAGCCGAGTCAATTCGCGCTTTATTCGTGAGAATTCGCGGTTAAATTCTTTTTGGCCGGGCCTTTTTCGCGGGGAAAACCTTCGACCAGACCCGCCTCACCCACCGCCAGATCCGTTGGAAGATATTCCCCCGGAGGAGGCGGATGATCTCCTGGCGGCGCTTCTCGATCCCGATGATCTCCTCCGGCGTGAAGTCCTTCCGGGCCAGGTTCTCGTCCACCTCGGCGTCGAGCATGAGCAGAAGGTCGTGGTTGAAGGGGAGAAGGTGGGCGTCGATCTCCTTCCAGCCCAGCGACCGGCAGGCCATGAACCGCCGGTGGCCGGCAACCAGGCGGTACTCCTCGTCCAGGACAATCGGATTGAGGAGGCCGAGCCGGGAGATCGAGGAGGTGAGGGCGGCGAGGTTCCCGGGGTCCTTGCGGATGCGGTGCTCCTCGTCGATAACGATCTTCTCCATCGGAACTTTCATCGTGCCGGGCTCCTTTCTCCCTGGTCTCCTTTCGATCTCCATTGCTCTTCTCGCACATTGTATATACAATGTCCGTGCGTCTTCCACTCTGAAAACAGAGGACGCCAGCCAAGGAGGTCTGTCATGCCCATGAGAATTGTTGCCGCGATTGCGGCAATCGTCACCTGTCTCGTCGTCCCGTTGACGACCCCGGCCGCGACCGGCCCGGCCCTTCCCGCCGGCACCGTCGGCTACGCCTGGGTTCCCAACGTCGACAAGCTCTTTGCCGATGCCGACCAGTTTCTGACCGCCCTGGGCGCCCCCAACATGTTCCTGATGATGGCGAAAGCCGGGCTCGGCCAGATGCTGGGCAACGCCGAGCTGAACGCGGTGGACCTGAAGGGGCCGCTGGCGATCGTCGTCCTCAACCCCAAGGAAAACCCCCAGCCTCTGGCCGCCGCCTTCCGCCTCAAGGCGGCCGACGCCTATTTCAAGGGGATGGAAGAGCCGCCGACACTGATACCCGGCGACGAAAAAAGCGGAGTCCGGATCTACTCCCGCAAAATCTCGACCTTCGACAGCGCCGCCTACGACGCCGCCTCCCCGGACGAGCAGAGCGACGTCAACCGCTTCTACCAGTCCTCGGAACAGCCCTTCCTCGCGCTCCAGGGGGACACCGCCTGGATCTCGGAGAACCCCGCCCTTCTCGACCAGGTGAAGGGCATCTCCCTCGCCAGCCTCGCCGCGCCGCTCGCCCACGATCTCGTCCTGGTCTTCGAAACCGAGACCCTGGGGAAGCTCCTCCGCGAGGAAGCCGACCAGCAGCTCGAGAAAACGGATAAATCCGGGACCGCCGGCGGCTCCGCTCAGATGCTCCGCTCCCAGGTCGACCTCTATCTCAACTATCTCGGCCAGGTGAAACAAGCGGTCACCGGACTCACGCTGGACAAGAACGGCGTGGCCGTCGAGAAGATCGTCATGGCCCGGCCCGGTTCCACCCTGGCCTCCTTTCTCGCCGCCCAGAAGAAGGGCGAGCTCAAGCTCGCCCGCTTCCTCGACCGGGATTCCTGGTTCGCCGCCGATTTCCGGGTGAGCCGCCCGGAGATGCTCCTGGGCTTCTACAGCCGGATGTTCGACCTGATGGCCGAAGCCTCCCCCCTCGCCGCCGGCGGAGAGAAAACCGCCCTCGACCCGAAAGCCCGGGGCCTCTATCTCAAAGCGATCAAGGCCATGGTCGACGCCATGGGAGAGGAATCGGCCTTCTCCGTCTCCAGCCCTCCCGGGACGCTCTTCTCCGGAGTGAGCGTGATGGAGATCAAGAGCGAGGAGGCCTGGCGGGGCTATATCCGCCAGGGGATGCTGGATGCCATGCTCCCGGCCTGGAAGTCCGCCGCCGCCAAGAAGGGGATGACCTACGACGCCTCCGGGATCGAGCAGCCCGGGAAATACAAGAACTTCGACGTCTACACACTGCGCGTCCGGATCGATAAGAGCGCTCTTGCCATCCCGGAAGAGGCGATGAAGGAAATCGGCGGTTGGGTGAACCAGACGATGACCGTGGCGATGGCCGCGGCGGGCAAGATCGCCGTCTCCGCCATGAGCTGGGGCGGCGAGCCGCGGATCGGCGAGGTCCTGGACCGCGTCGCCGCCGGGCAGTCCTCCTTCGATCCGGCCCGCTTCGGCGCTGCCGCCGCCGGCGCCAACGGGGCGATGATCTTCTCCTTGGACTCCTTCCTCCGCGGCATCCTGGGTATCATCCCGGCCGACAAGATCGAAGGGCTCCAGGGAGAGAATCTGAAGAAGCTCTCTTCCCTCGAACTTCCCTTGATCGTGAGTTTCCGGGCCGAGGGGGAGACGCTGCGGGCAAGCTCATCCTTCCCGATGGAGAAGATCCTGGCGGTGAAGAATCTCTTCGAGAGCAAGAGCAAGCCCGCCCCGGAGACCGCTCCGGAAAAGCCGATGGAACCCGCGGCGGAATAAATTCGTCCGAGAAATCGAAGGCAACAGCAGGATTTGATCGCCGGAAGGCAGGAGGCCGCGCCGGGCGGCCTCCTGCCCTCCCGTTTGTCTTGCCCTTTCGAATCTCCCCCTTTCCCCCCGCCCGATTACCTATTTTAGGGTATCAAAATTATCTTCTCTACCCGCCACGCATGTCATATATTGTCAGGTTTCTAGCCAGACCTCGAACAAGCAGGTGCTTATGAAAACACTCGCGATTGTCGCGGCGGGGATACTTTGGGCCGGGACCGGTTCCGGCCAGACCGACGCCATCACCCAGGGCGAATGGGCCTCTTACCTTGCCGAAGGGACGGGGTTGAAACAGAATCTCCCTCCCACAGCCACGAACAAGGATTACATGCGTGCCCTTTCCCAAGGGGGGTTCATCCGGAAAGAAGGGGAAGACTTTTGGGAAGCGAGCGCGGGCGCGGCGACAGACGCCGACAGAGCCTCCGGCCCCTTGAGCCAGGGAAAATGGGTCCGGGCCGCCGACAAACCAGGCAAAGTTACTTATCGGGTGACCATCCCCCTGGAAAAAAGCTACATCCTCCGGTCGCGGGTGCGCGGGAAGGAACAATTCTGGTCCATCGACGGCGGAGATCCGATCCTGGTCAGGCCGAAGGATGACCTGGAATGGGAAACCGTCAAGGACGGGATCGACCTGAAGCCGGGGGAGCATCTGATCACCGTCGACCTCCCCGCCGAAGGCGGCATCGACGTCCTGGAGTTCATCACCTCGTCCGCCCCCCCTATCGCCCCGGCCGGAGGCTTCGCGCCCGCCGCCCCTCTCACCTTCACCGAGAAGGCCGAGACGCTGGCCCGCGCCCTCAACTGGGAGCAGTTCCTCCCCCTGGACGCCGAGCCCTGCCGGATCTGGGAGGCGGAATCCTACTCGGCGACGAAAGGTTCGCTGGAGGTCAAAAAGACCCGTGATCACGGAACCCCCTCCGACCGCCGGTGGATTCTTCCTCCTCCCGGCGAATCCAGCATCGTCACCTATTACCTCACCGTCTCTCAGGAGGGCCTGTACAGCCTCAAGGGACGCTTCTGGGGCGACATCCAGGACAATCTCTCCTGGGAGATCGACCGGAACCGGGTTTCTTTCACGCCGGATAACCCGGACAAGTTCGGCTGGATCACCATCGACACCGTGCCCCTGGCCGCCGGCACGCACCGCATAGACATGGAGCTCAAATCCGGCACCGGGGCCGACGTTTTTCAGCTTGTGAAGCACCGCAACGAGACCGGCGACTATCTCGTCCTGCTCGCGGAAAGAGGGTTTGCGGAGGGTGCCTTCGCCCTCTCGGTCATCCCCCGGGAGCGCCTCGCCTACGGGCGCTGGATCGAGCGCGAGGCGGAAAAGGCGAACCGGATCACGGGGGATCACTCTCTTTCCGATGACCAGTCTCACGGGAAGCCCTCCGGGGAGCGCTGGCTCTCCCCCTCCGGAAAGGCCACCGCCCGTTTCGAGTTCGATATCTCGGAGCCGGACGAGAGGGAAGAGAAGGATGCGGAGGGCGAGCGTTCCACCCGGATCCGTTCCGAAGGCGAAAAGGCCTCGGATCTTTTCGGCCCCTACTCCTTCTCCGAATCCACCGACCACGGCGACGCATCGGAAAAGGAATGGCTCCAGGCCGGGGATGATTTCGTCACCGCCTATTTCGAGGTCGACATCCGACGGGAAATGGAGACCGCGGCCGGGCCCGAGGCCCTCCTGGCGCTCGCCGCCGAGGCCGAGCGGGCGCAAAAACTCTCCGGGGCATTCGCCGTCCTGACCTCCCCCGACCATGGAGAGCCCTCGGGCCAGGAATGGGTCTCCGCCACCGGAACAGCCGCGGCGCGCTTCGAGTTCGATATCCCGTCCGACACTCTCTACTCCATCCGCGCCCGCGATTTCGGGCCGGAGCCCTTGATCTGGAAGGTCGACCCCGACGGCGCCGACTTCCTCCTCCAGACCACGGCGAAAACCGGCGGGAAGGATTCCTTTGCCTGGCACCCGGTGGGCGATGTTTTCCTCTCCGCTGGCCGCCACGTCGTCGAAGTGACGCTGAGCGGAGGCTCCGGTCTGGACGGCTGGGAGCTCCGCAAGGCGGACCCCTGCGGCGAGGAGGTCTTCGTCCTCTACAGCCGCGATTTCGGGGGACGCCCGATCACTTGGACCATCGACCCCGACCGGCACCTCCCCCTCTTCCGCCGCACCGTCAAATCCCCAGGCGAAAAGTTCTTCGACTGGCACCCGGTCGCCACCATTTCCCTGCCCGCCGGCAAGCACATCGTGTCGGCGAAGCTCAGCCCGGAGAGCGGGCTCGACGTCTGGGAAGTCCGGCGGCGCGGCTGGTGCGACGAAAACCTCTACGCGCTGCGCAGCCGCGACTTCGGCCCCGATCCGATCTCCTTCCGCCTCTCCCCCTGGGGCAAGCCGCCGATCCTGGAACAGACCGTCTTCCCGGCGAAGGAAGCCGCCTTCGAGTGGAACGAGGTCGCCACCCTTTCCATCCCGGAAGGACGGCACGTGCTGGAAGTGGCACTGGGCGAAAACAACGGATTTGACTCCTGGGAGATCCGCAAGCGGACCGCCTGCGAATGCGAGATGAGCGCGCTGGCCTTCGCCCCGGTGACCGCCGAGGCGGCGCGGAAAAATATCGAGGAGATGAAAAAGGCCTGGCGTCCCCCCGAACCGCGACCCGGCTACAGCCCGCTGCCCGTCTCCACGCCCTTCTACCCGGTCCTCAGCCCCTTCGTCCCGGAAAAATAGCGACCCCATCGCCCCCTGCCTGCCCCCGAAAAGGAACCCCGACCGGCCATGCCCAGAGCGAACTACATCGTCTTCCTTCTCGCCGCGGTCCTGGCCCCCTCCTTCGCCGGGGGAGCGGAGGACGGCCGGAGGGTGGAGATCCACCCCCACTGCAACGTCGTCGGCTGGTACGACGACAACGTCAGCTTCGCCCCCCAAACCGAGACGGCCGGGGACTACTACACTCAGATCGAGCCGGGGATCGGGGTGTTCATCCCCAACCGGATCATGGATCTCCGGGCCGACTACACCTATATCCGCTACGACTACCTCGATCGGACGGACTTGAGCCGCGACTACCACAAGGCCAAACTGGACCTCGCCGACGAGTACGAGATCCTCCGCGGGCTCAAGGTCAACCTGGGCGACACCTACGAGCTCGTCCCGGTCAACCTCGGCCTCCCCGTGGACACCCCCTACAACTTCACCCAGAAAAACACGGCCTACCTCACCCCCCGCTGGTCGACGAGCTTCTCCAAAAGAAACGCCTTGAGCGCCGGCTACTATTTTTCGCGGGTCGATTACACCAGCAGTCCCCGGGTGGGGGAGGATTACTTCGGCCATCTTTTCGACACCCTCTGGGAGCTGGGGCTGATCCGCGGGTTGACTTTTGTGCAAACCAACACCTATACTATCTACGATTACGACAACCTGCCGACCTACCGCTCCTTCGTCCCCATGGTCGGTCTCAGAGTCATGCCCAACGGGAGCTTTACTCTCGAGGGCCATTTCGGTTACTCCTACGAACACGATGAGACTTTTCGTTACCGGGGAGATGTCTACCAGATCGCGGCGATGTACAAACCCTCCGAACGATTCGACGCCAAGCTCCGCTTCACCCGCGACCGCCTGACCGACGTGAGCGGCGTTCCTTTCACCGACGACTACCTGGATCTCCGTTTCAATTATCGCCCCGCCCACCGCTGGAACCTGCACGCCCTCCTGCGCTATAGCCGCTACCTCTATGCGGAGACCGATCAGAAATACTTCCACTGCCGCTTCGACATCCGCTACCGTCTGACCGAGGAGATCGGAATCAAGACCGGCTACGTGCGCACACAGAACCTGGACACCCCGAGCCAGGACGCCGCCGTCTCCAACCGTTATTACATCGGGTTGGACGGCTCCTTCTGACCATGAACCGGGCCTACATTCTCGCCGCAGTTCTCTTCGCCGCCGCCGGCTGCCGGACGCCGCCGACGACGGCCGAGATCGCCCCAACCTCCCCCGCGCCCCTCCCCACCGCCGTCCCCGCCCACGGCGTTTCCGTCCCGGCGGCGGAGCCCGGCCAGTCCGACCAGTATCGCCTGGGGCCGGGAGACGTCATCAAAATCGCGGTCTACAACGAAGCCGAGCTTTCCGGTCCCTTCCGGATCTCCCGGACAGGAACCATCTCCTGGTCCTGGGTGGGGGAGGTGGAGGTCCGCGGGCTAGCGGTGGAGGAGATCGCGGAACGCCTGCGCCGGATCCTCGCGGACGGCTATATGCGCCAGCCCCGGGTGGACGTGGGGGTGGAAAAGTACGGAAGCCAGGTGGTCTATTTTCTCGGCAACGTCTCTCTCCCCGGCCCTGGCCGCCTGGGGGAAGACCGCACCCTGCTCCAGAACCTGCTCCAGGCGGGCGGGCCTAAAGTGTGGGGGGATGGCGTCATCACTGTTTTGCGCGCCGGGGGAGAGGGGGAACAAGAGCGCCTGACCGCGAGCCTCTCGGGCCTCTTAAGCGGCCAGGGCGCGGACAACATCCTTCTCCAGGACGGGGATATCGTCACCGTTTCCTCCCCGGATTCCCGGGAGGCCCTGATCAGCCAGGACCGGATTTACGTGGTCGGCGCGGTGAGCCAGCCGGGAACCTTCCCCTGGCGGGAGAACCTGACCGCGCTCGACGCCCTGATGGCCGCCGGAGGACTCACCGACTACGCCGCGGGAAACAAGGCGAGGCTGGTGCGGGGGGCGGGTGACAAGAAAGAGGAGATCGTCGTCCGCTTCGAGGACATCCTGGAAGGCCAGAAGGACCTGAACGTCATCCTCGCCCCGGGGGACCTGATCATCGTGCCGGAGGGAATGGGAATATTCTAGAAAGCGACTTCTCCGGAAGCGCGTTGGATGCCATGAAATTCGATATACGAAATCCCATTCAATCCTGGCCCATCTTCGATTACCTGCTGGTGATCCGCCGGAAGATCTGGCTCTTGGCCTTGATCTTCTCCCTGGCGGTGGGGCTGACCGCCTGGACCACCTTCCGCCAGCGGCCGGTCTGGGAAGCCGTCTGCAAGATCCGCTACAAACAGGGCGTTCCCTCGGCCCTGGCCTCCCCCGGCTCTCCCTATTACTGGCTCAGCCCCTATTACGACTCGATGACCTTCGAGACCGAAAAGCACATCATCAAGAGCAAGGCGGTGGCGGAGGGGGTGGTGAAAAAACTGAACCTCGCCGACCCCCGCCAAACGGACGAGTGGAACTCCTGGACCCGCCGGGTGCAGGGAGCGCTCTCGGTCGAGAAAGAGCCGGACACCCGGATTTATTACCTTCGGGCGCGCTTTTCGGAGCCGGACCTGACCGAGAAAATAGTCAACACCGCCGCCGAGGTATACATAGATCTGAGCGTCGGAGAGAAGCGGGCCTCGGCCCAGAAATCACTCTCCCTCCTCACCTCCCAGATCGGGGAACTCAAAACTCAGATCACCAGATCCCAGATGGCCCTGATCGACTACATCAACAAGGAAGGGGCGCCCGAGACGGTCACGGTTGGAGAAGCTTCCGGCCCCTCCGACTCCACCGGCCGGGAAGTTACGCTTCTCGGCGGCCTCTATACCCAGCTGGTCCAGCTCAACATCCAGAGGGGGGAGCTCCTGATCAAGTATCTGGAGAACCATCCCAAGGTAAAAGAGGCCGACCAGCAGATCGCGGTCCTTCGCTCCACCATCGCCTCCGAAGAGGAGCGGATGAACCGGGCGCGGAAGAAAGCGATCGAGTACGACATCCGCCAGAAGGAAACCTCGGTCAACCAGGAGCTGTACAATGTCCTCCTGAAGAAGCTGGCCGAGCTCGATCTCTCCAAGGAAGGGATCGAGAGCGACATCGCCATCATCGAGAAGGCCGACCGCCCCCAGGCCCCGGTCGCTCCCCAGAAAAAGAAAAATCTCATCCTGGGGTCCGTGCTGGGATTTCTTCTCGGAGTGGCGGCGGTCTTCGTCTCCGAGTACCTGGACCCCACCCTCCAGACCCCGGAGGAGGTGGAGAGCTACCTCGACCTCCCCGTCCTCGCCTCCATCCCCCGGATGGTCACCACCCCGGAGATGAGCGAGTGGGACGCCAACCAATTCCTCTGCCTGATCTCGGAGCGCAGCCCGCGTAGCCATGAGACCGAGATGTTCAAGCGCCTGCGCACCTCCATCCGCTTCAGCGACTTCGAAGCCACCACCCTGGCCCTCCTGGTCACCAGCTCCAGCCCCCGCGAGGGGAAAACCACGGTGGCCGCCAATCTTGCCATCACCTCCGCTCACGCCGGATCCCGCACTATCCTGATCGACACCGACCTGCGCCGCCCGGCGATGGACCGGATCTTCAACGTCAGCGAGTCGACCGGGATCGCCGCCTACCTCGCGGGGAAGGCCTCCCTGGAGGAAATCATCCATCCCACCGCCATCTCCAACCTTTCCATCATCCCCGCCGGGGCCATCCCCGCCAACCCGGCCGAGCTCTTGGAATCCCAGCGCCTGAAGGAGCTGGTGTCGCTCCTCAAGGCGAAATTCGACCGGGTCATCTTCGATTCCCCCCCGGCCGGAGCCCTGGCCGACGCGCTGATCATCGCCGCCCTGGTGGACGGGGTGATCCTGGTCTGCTTCGCCGGGCACATCGACAAGCGCTTCATCCTGCGCACTAAACAGCAATTAGAGAAGAGCGGGGCGAAGATTTACGGGGTGGTCCTAAACTACATCGAGCTCAAAATGCGGAGCTACTACTACTACTACCACAGCGTCTACAAGTACGGGTACCGGTGAAGACGCAAAGCGCATAGAGCATAGGGCATAGCGCCCCGCGAGGCGGGCGAGGCAGGACGACGCTTTGCGCTATGCCCTATGCGTTTTTAATCGCATGAAATCCCTTCCCCTCGCACTCGCCGGCGCCCTGATCGTTTATTTTTCCTGGCAAGCGGGAGGGACGGCGGAGGAAACAAGGCTTCTCTCGATCATCGCGGCGGGGGCGATTTTCATCGCCGCGGCAGTCCTCGCCGCCCTCGGCTCCAAGGCCGGGCGGAGGCGGGATTCCTCTTTCCTCATCCCGCTCGCTCTTCTCCTCGCCGCGGCGGGCGGGGTCCTCGCTTCTCCCGCCCCGGCCGTCGCCCGAGTGGGAGGCTGGGAGATCGCCGCCGCCGCGCTCCTCCTCTCCGCTTTCATCATCCTCCCTCCCCCTTCCCGCTCCCTGACCGTCTTGGTCGCGGGCCTCTCGATCTGGACGGTCGCTTTGGTCGCTTACGGACTCCTGAACGGAACTAACCCGCTGCTCCGTTCCACCTTCGTCAACCGCAACCACTTCTGCGCATTTCTGGGGATCGTCTTCCCGTTTGCTCTCGCCCCGGCGCTGGGACCGGGGCGGAAAGGAGTTCGCGCCTTCTGGGGACTCCTTGCCTCCATCCTCGCCGGGGGGATGGTCCTGACCCGTTCGCGGGGAGGGATGGCCGCCCTTTTCTGCACCCTCTTCTTCTTCTGGGGGATGGAACGCAAGCGGCGGGGAGGGAGTCTGTTCCCGGTATTCCTCACCGGTTCGATCGCGACGGTTCTCCTTGCTCTAATCCTCGCTTTTTCGGCCGGTTTCTATCCTCTACCCTCTATCCTCTACCCCCTATCCCCTACCCTCTACCCTCTATCCCCTACCCTCCACCCTCTACCCTCCACCGAGATCTCCGTCTCCACCCGGATCTCGCTCATGGGATCGACCGTCTCGCTCTTCCTGGCCCGTCCGTTCTTCGGCTGGGGCTGGGGATCGTTTCCCTTCGTCTATCCCCGCTACAAGGCACCCGGCGTCTGGTATACCGTATCCCACTCCCACAATGAGTGGCTGGAGATCGCGGCGGAAGGAGGGATCGTCGGTCTCGCCCTCATCGCCTTCGCCCTGATTTTCCTCTGGCGCCGGGTGGTGCGCTCGGCGAATGCCGGAGACGCGGGCGGGGATCTCTTCGCCCGGGGCGCGGCCGGGTCCCTGGTCTATGCCGCCATTCATTCCAACGTCGAATTCATCTTCCGTGTCCCCGCGATCTCGCTCCTGCTCGCCGCGGTCGGTGGCGTAGCCCTCTCTATCGGCGGAGGCGCACGGGAAGACACGACGCAGCCGATCGAGGGAACGGGCAGAGGATGGAGGGTAGGGGATGGAGGATGGGGGCGGCGGGCGGGACTCCTTGCCGCGGCCGCGGGAGCGGCCTTTTTTCTCATCATGCCCGCGGCGCGCTCCCTTCTTTCCGGGCGAGCGAGCGAGCGGGGGTTCCGCCTCCTGGAGCAAGGGAAGATCGAGCAGTCCGCGTCTTATTTTTCCCGCGCCCAAGCGCTCGATCAACGGGGCTATCTTCCCCCCTACGGTCTCGCCCGGGTCGAAATCGCGCGCTTCAGCCGCGCCCGGGAGCGAACGGAGGCCTACGCGCGAATCGGCCGCTTTCTCGATCGGGCGCGGGAAAACAACCCCTGGGATACGCGCACGGGGTGGACCCTGGCCGCGTTCCTCTCCCGCCTCAGCGATAACGCCGGGGCGGAGAAAGCCTTGCGGGAGGCCGTCTCACTCGATCCCTCCAATCCGTTCTTCGCCCTGGGACTGGCCCGCCTGCGCCTCCTTCGGGAAGACCCGCGAGGAGCCGCCGCCCTCCTCCGCAAGGCGTCCGCAACCTACATCTGCGTCTGGCCCTCCGCCCTTTCCTTCCTGGCCTCCCGCGTGAATGATTATTCGGTCCTCCAGGAGCTTCCCCCGGACGGCGATGACTTCCGCCGCGACCTGGCCTACACCCTCCTCGCCGCGCACAGACCGGAGGAGGCCCGACAAGAGGCTATTCGGGCGGCGGAGATCGCTCCCGGCGATTCCTCCAACTGGCTGGCGCTCGGGCGGATCGCGGCGGCGTCCGGCCGCCTCGACGAAGCGCGGGACGCCTATCGCACAATGCTCACCCTCTCCCCGAGCGACCCCGTCGCCTGGTCTGAACTCGGCGACCTCCATCTCCGCCGGGGCGAAGAAGAGGATGCCCTCCGCTGTTTTCTCATGGCCGTCGGACTTTCCCCGAAGGCGCTGGGGCCGGCCCGCTCCGCCGGGAGGCTCCTTGCCCTCCGGCGCGGGGCGGAGGCCGCCGTCTCTTTCTGGGAAACGATCTCCCGCCGAAACCCGGAGTCGGGATACCCCCGCTTCGCTCTGGCTGAATTTCTCGCGGACCAAGGCGAGGAAGCGCGGGCGCGCGAGGAACTCTCGCGCGCCCTGGAGCTCGAACCCGCCAACCCCGGTTTCCTTCTCCTCCAAAAAAAGCTCGGATCACCGCCCGACCCGACGCGGATGCGGCGCGGGGAGCGATAACGCATATGCGAACCGCCTTCATCGCCATCCTCTTCATCGGCGCCTCGATCTACGTCTCCCAGACCGTGGTCAGCCTTCAGCTCAGGCCGGCGTACCTTAACGCCTTCGTGGCCCTGACGGTCGCCTCCATCGCTTTGCTGGTTGACCCGGCTTTTTCCCTCTTCCTTCTCATCGGATCGGTCTCTTTTTACGACCCCCGTTACTGGTTCCCCTTCCTCCGCCTCTGGCTCCACCAGTGGGTCATCCTGGCCGGGCTCCTGCTCCTCGGCGGGAGGCAGATCTTCCGGCGCCAGCCCTTCCCCCTCCACCCTCTCGACCGGGCGCTGGGCGCCTTTCTCCTGACCTTCCTGATCTCGCTCGTCAACTCCCCCGACCGCTCCCTGTCCCTGAAATGGATCATCTACAGCCTGATGATGGTCGGGGCCTACCTCCTCTTCCGCCTGGCGGTCTCCGACGAACGGCGGCTGAAGCGCGCCGCCGTCTTCCTCGTCCTCTGCGGGGCGGCCAACGGCGTCATCTCCTTCTTCACGCCCAGCGTCGGCACGCGGGTCGGCTCCCTGGTCCTCGCCAACCCCAACGCCCTGGGCAATTACCTGGCCATGATCCTGCCGCTCGCGGTTTCCCTGGCCGTGTCCGGCGGGTGGACCACGCGCGTCCGGACGCTCCTCACGGGGTCTTCCCTCTTCATGGGGGTCTCGATCGTCCTCACCCTCTCCCGCTCCTCCTGGGTGGGCATGACCGCGGGCCTCCTCGCGATCAGCGTCGGAAAATCCCGCTTTAAATACCTCGTCCTCATCATCCCCCTCCTCTGCTCCGCCCTCTTCTTCCAGCCGGTGAGAAAGCGGCTGGTCGAGGATCGGGCCGATCCCGGCGTGATGTACCGCCAGGCGAAGATCCGGATGGCCTGGGAGATGTTCCGCTCCGCCCCGATCATCGGCCACGGGCCGGGGGCGTTCCAGGCGCTCGCCCCGAAAACCGACGATTGGGCGATTGCCGCGCACTCGGCGCTGGAAAATCTTTATCTGCAGATCCTCGCCGAGGGAGGGATCATCCAGGCGGCGGCCTTCGCCGTTTTTATCGCCTTCGCCTTCCTGGGCGCAGTCGGCGCTTACCGGACGGCGAAAACGCCTTTCCTCCGGGCGGCCGTCCTGGGAAGCCTGGGCGGCCTCTGCGCCGCCCTGGGGATCGGGGTGGGGGAAAACCCCTTCTACTATCCGATGGTCAACTGGCTGGTCGGGCTCCACCTCGGCATCATCGTCAAGGTCGGAGAACTCTCCGCCTCGGCAACGGCACCTGCCCTCCATCCTCCACCCTCCCCCCTTCCCCCCCGATGAACATCTGCCTCATCACCTCCACCCTTCCCCCGGTCACCGGCGGCCTGGAGACCCACGTCTGGGAGCTGGCCCGCGGGCTGGCCGGCCGGGGCCACCGCGTCTCCTTGATCGGCTTCAGAAATTGGCGGGGCGGGATCTTCCCGGAACAAGACCACCGGGAAGGCGTCGCCATTTACCGGGAATGGGACACCGTCCTCCCCGTCTATTATTTCCGCTACAAGCTCTTCTCCCTCCGCGCCGCCCGGCGGGCGGTGCGGCTCCACCGGCGCGAGCCCTTCGACGTGATCCATGCCCACCAGGAATACCCCGCGGGCGCGGCCGGAGTTCTGGCGGGCCGCCTCGGGAACATCCCGGTCGTGATCACCTGCCACGGCAGTTCTCTCCTTCTCAACGGGGAAACCCCCTGGCTGCGTCCCGTGATCCGGTGGACATTGCGGCGGGCCGGAAGGGTACTGGGAGTGGGCGAAGACCTGCGGATGCTGATGGAGAAAGCCGGCGGACGGCCCGACCGTATCGATATCATCCCTAACTCCGTCGACACCGCGCGCTTCTCCCCGGCCAACCGCGGCCTCACGGTCCGCGCGCGTTTCGGCCCAGCGAGAGACACGATCGTGGTCGCCTTCGTCGGCCGCCTCCATCCGATCAAAGGCGCCGGACGCTTCCTGGAAATGATCCGGGCCCTCCGGCCGGCGTTCCCGTCCGCGCGATTTCTCATTGTCGGGAAGGGGGACCTGGAGGAGAGCCTGCGCCGTCGGGCCGGGGAGATCGGGGCGGAAGAGGCCGTCATTTTCGCGGGAGAAGTCGGGCATGACGCCGTCCCCGATTACCTGGGGGCATCGGATATCCTGGTCGTCCCTTCCGTAAGCGAAGCCGGGGGATTGAGCTGTCTGGAGGGGATGGCGGCGGGGAAAGCCGTCGTCGCCCAGAAGGTGGGCGGCCTGGCCGCCCTCCTCCGCGACGGGGAGAACGGCCTGCTGGTCGACCCCGGAAACGAGGAGTCGGTCGTCGGCGCGTTCGCCGCCGCGGTCGGCAGGCTCATCGGCGATCCCGTCCTGCGGGACCGATTGGGCGCGAATGCCCGGCGGACGGCGGAGGAGCATTTCGGGCAAAGGGCCTATCTCGATCGCATGGCAACCCTGTATCGGGAGGCAACCCGATGATCGACCCCCGCGCCTACTGGGAGGAAAGGTCCCGCCGCTATGGTTCCTCCCCCGAAGGCTGGAAGGCGGTCTGCCACCTGGGCGCCCCGGAGACCTTCAACCGCCTCCTGCACCGCCTCCAGAGACACGCGCTCCGGCGGGAGATGAGGATCGACCGTTCCGCGATCTGGCTCGATTTCGGCTGTGGGCTGGGACGCTGGGAAAGGGAGTTCGGGCCGCGAGCGGGGATGATCTGCGGCGTCGACATCTCCTTCGAGATGCTGCGCCGGTTCCACGAGCGGTACCAGGCGGAGACGAATCGGGGCGCTCTTTTCCCGGCCCAGTTCGACGGCGCCCGCCTCCCCTTTCCGGACGGCGTCTTCGACCTGGTTTTCAGCGTCACCGTTCTCATCCACATCCTGGAGGCCGCCGGACTGGATCGGACGGTGGGTGAAATCTGCCGGGTAGCCAAACCATCGGGCAGGATCGTGATCGTGGAAAGCTTCGCCCCCGAGGGGCATCCCCAGATAGAGCACGTCAGGTTCCGTCCGGAAGCGGCGCTGGTCCGAAGCTTCGGCGAGCGGGGATGGCGGTTGTCTTCATCCCGAAGCGTTTATCGCCGGCTGCCGGGCGGTCATTATGCGCGCGGGAAAAGCGGACGAGCCCTTTTGCGCCTCCTCCTTCCCTGGTATTATGCCTTCAACCTCCTCGCCCAGGCGCTGAACCTCCCAGCCCCGCCGCCCGGGCAGAAGATCCAGGTCTATGAAAAGCACCCTGAATGATATCCCCGCCGAGTGCTATACCCCGGATTACTACCGCCTGCACCGGAAGCGCTACCTGATGCGGGACGCCTGGGTGGAAAAGAGACTATGGGACGTCGTGACCGCTCTGCGCCCGCACGCGGGCGAAACGATCCTGGATGTCGGATGCGGGATCGGGATGATCGCCTTGGAGTGCCGCAAATGGGGCGCCGCTGTAACCGCGATCGACTATGCCGAAGCCGCGCTGCGGACGGCGCGGGACCTGGAGTTGGCCGTCTTCGGCGACCACCGGATCCGCTACCAGCGCCTGCAGGCAGACCGGATCCAGTCGCTCCCCGAAACATTCGATAAAATTGTCGCGGCCGATTTTATCGAGCATATCTCTCCGGAAATCTTCCTGGGGGTTTTATGCGGAGCGGCGGAACGCCTCCGGCCCGGGGGGCTTCTCGTCCTCTATACCCCCAACGGTTTCCACCAAGCGACAGTGGCGCAAAGACTGATCCGCCGGCTGGGCTTGTTGCCCCCCCTCCGCCTCGACGAACTGAAAACCTTCGCCGAGCGCCGCCGGTCCCGGATCTGGTATCCCGGCGACGGAGAGGAGGGCCCGCCGGACCAGCGGTATGAATATCTGCACGTGGACGTAAAATCCGCCCGGAATATCGTGAAGGCTTTGCGGAGCAGCGGTTTTAAGGCGACTAAGGTCAGCGTCAGCCGGAGTTCCTCGCGTCTGCAGGCTCTGCCGTATCCCTACAACCTACTCTGGGGAGGCCACCTCTGCGTTTCCGCCCGGAAGACCACACCGGTGGGAGGCTGACCCCGTTATGAACCCGACCAGCGTCGATTGGGACGATTACGGACGGAAACGCAGCCCCTGGCATCAGCGATCTCTTTTCCTCCATCACCGCCTGGCGGGAAGAGTCGTCGACCGGATCCTCAAGCGGATGCCGCGTTCCCTCTCCATCCTGGACCTCGGCTGCGGGGACGGCTACTACCTCGAACGACTCCGGGAGATGGGATTCCGCGAGGTCTTGGGAACGGATCCGAGCGGCCCCATGGTGGAGCGCTGCCGGAAACGGGGGCTGAACGCACGCCGGGCGGCCCTGGAGGATATGGCGGCGGCGGGAGACCGGGACCTGGTCCTCCTGATCCAGGTTCTCGAGCACCTCGAGAATCCCGGGGCGGCGATGGACGGAATCCGGGGCCTCCTGAAACCGAAGGGGCTTCTTCTCCTCTCCGTGCCGGTCTGCGACTCGTTGCTCAGCCGCTATCATCGCTCGCGTTTTGGCGTGAATCGGATGGAGCAGGTGCGGGGCTGGGACGACACCCACCGCCACGCCTTCTCCCTCCGGGGTCTGAAATCCCTGCTCATGGACCACGGCTTCCGGGTGGAGCAGGCGGTCCACTGCAGCAATCTCTTCCCCTGGGTAGGCCGCTTCGGCGGGAAAAAGCTGGGCGGGCTGTTTCAGCGGATAACTCTGGGAGGGAGATTCGGCGATATACTAGTGGTCCTGGCCCGGCGGGACTGAAGCCGAAATCCCGGCTACAAAGTAGCCGCGGATTACGCGGCTTTCTTTTCGCCAGGCCCGAGACGCCATGAAACGACCTACGATCAAGCGCCGCATCATCCGCGCCGGAACCATCACCGTCCTGGGGAGCGGAGCCTCGATCGTCCTCGGGGTGGTGGTGAGAAGCCTCATCGCCCGCGTCTGGGGGCCGGAAGGGATGGGGGAATACGCCGGCTTCATGATGTTCGTCAGCCTCTTCGGCGTCATCGCGGCCTTCTCCCTACCCCGAGCCGTATTGAAGTTCACCGCCGAGTACGAGGAGAGCGGAAGCCCGGACAAAATCCGCCGCCTGTTCTCCACCGTCTTCCTTTTCCTCACCCTGACCTGCGTCCTGACCGCCGCCGCCTCCCTGTTCTTCTCTCCGAGGTTGGGAAAACTCATCCACCTCCCGGTGGACCGGCAGCGGGCCCTGCTGCTCGGCGTCACCCTGCTCCTGGGCATGTATTCGATGCTGGCCTCCACCCTCTTTTTAGGGCTGCTCCAAAACCTGCGGGGGTTCGCGATCTCGATCTCCTCGCTGCTGGCGATGCTGGCGCTGGCCGTCTACGCATATCTGGCCAAGCCTTTCCCGGTCTACCTGCTCCTGGTGGCCGGCTATCTGGTCGCGGGGCTCCTGGGGGTCTTTCTGGCCCGGCACCAGGGGCTGCTGGTCTTCCGCTTCGACCGGGGCGAGCTGAAACGCGCCTTGGCCTTCGCCCTGCCCCTGGCGGCCGTCTCCGGCCTGGAGTTTTTCGTCGAGTGGTTCGACCGCTTCAGCCTCGGCGTATACTTCGGTCCGCGCGAGATGGGCCTCTTCTCGGCCGGACTGGTGGTATTTTCCGCCGCCCGGCGCCTGCCCCTCTCCCTGACCGAGGTCCTCGTCCCCTCCTATTCCAAGATATCGCTATCCGGGAAGGAGGTCCTGGGAAGGGCCATCAGCAAAAACATCGCCTTATACGGGGTCGCCTTCTGCTTTCTCGCCCTCGCCATCTTTCTTTATCGGACGGAAATCATCGTCCTCCTTTTTTCCGGGGATTTCGCGGAGGCGGCGACGATCCTGGGCATCTTGAGCTGGACGTTCATTTTCAGCTCGATCACCAACCCCGGTTCGTCTCTCCTGATCGGATGCGGACATACCAAGCTCAATTCCCTGAACTACGCCGTCGGCGTCGGCGTGCTCATCCCCTCCCTGATCGTCTTCACCCGCTTCTGGGGGACGACCGGGGCGGCGGCGGCCAAGCTCCTCACCCACGCCGTCACCACCGTCGGGATGCTGATCATCCTGAAGCGGGCGCTCCGGCTCCAGATCGACTTCCTGCCCCTGGCGAAAATCCTCGTCTTCGCCTCCGCGGTCGGGGGGCTGATGATCCTCCTGCGCCGCCTCACCCCCTCTCTCCTGGTCGGCGTCCCGGTCCTCTGCGTCCTCTACTTCGGCGGAGTGTGGCTTCTCGTGCTCGGGCGGGAGGAAAAGGCCTACCTGAGGGAAATCCTCCGCCAGGCCAGGCAAGGGCGGAAGATGTTCCACGAACCGGGCGTGGAGTGGGAAAGGACTGAACGGTAGCAAATCTCTATTCCAACACGCGCTCGGCGACTTGTTCCGCCAGGAAACGGCAACCGGCGGCGGACGGGTGGTCGGCGTCGAGAAACATCTCCTCCCGGAGCCGGCCTTTCCCCAGGACAATGGCGGGGACCTCTTCCCGCCGGGAAACCTCCGCCGTGATCTTTTGGTATTCCTCGATCAGCCCATAGGGGTTCGTGATCGGAGAGAGGCGGGCCAGCGCTTCCTCGCTCAGCCGGCGACCGGTGATCCCCCGGCGCCGGAACTCCTCGCGCACCATCCGCAGGGGATGGGGGTAGACCGCGCTTCCCAACTCCGCAATCAGAAGTTGCTCCTCCGCTTCCTGATTTCGTCCCATCCGCCGATAGAGCGCACCCAGGTAACAATGCGGAGCGGGAGAAAAATTCATGGGGATCCCGGCCGCCCTGGTCAGTTCCTCTTCGGCTTCCTTGAGTCTCCCCTGCTCGAGGTGCATCCGCCCTTTCTCGGCGCGGTCGAAAATCGCCGGGTTTTCCGAAAAATCCAGGAAGAGCAGGGGGATGCCTTCGGCGCGGGCGGCGCGGGCCAGCGCGGTCAGATTGTCGCGCCAGTCTTCCGGCGGGACGTTGGCCTTGAACTCCGACTCCGGAAATGGGGCGGCGAGCCGGGAAAAGCGCATGAGCCCGCGCAGGCGCACCTTGAGGCCGAAGTAACCCGGCGCCGTGTCCAGCAGGTCGTCGAGCTTCTTCGCCGCCGACATGAGACCGCAACGGCGAAGGGGAGGTCGGCCGAGAAAAGCGGCGATCTCGCTTTGGCGGTCGGGGCTCTTCCAGCGGTCGTTGTGCCCGAAGGAAGCGATGACCAGGTCGGGATGAAATCGGGGGAGGACCTCCCGGACCAGGACCAGGCCTTCCCGGCTGGTATAACCGGGAACGCCGGCGTTGATCACCTCGATCGCCGTCTCAGAATGCCTTTCCCGGAGCATCCGCTCCAGTTGCTTGGGGTAGGTGTCTTCCGCCCGCAGCCCCAGCCCGAAGACGCGCGAGTCGCCGATGCAGATGACACGGAAAGTTCCCGTTGCCTTCTCCCGGCGATATTCCCCGTCCCGCCAGCCAAAGCGGTTCGTCTCAACCGGCGTCGTCCCCGCATAGTCAATCCGGAGATCCGGCTTGAGGGCGTAACCGAGAAGCGGATCGGGACGGAAGAGGGATTTCTCCGCGATCTGACGGAATGTCTTCCGATCCTTCAGGTTGATCAGCCGTCCCGCCAGCTCCAGGGAGAGGGCCGCGACCAACAGGACTCCCGCTGCCCATGCCAGTCTCTTCATCATTTTATATATCCTGAACCCTGAACCCCGAACCCTGTATCCTGTATCTTGTATCATGCCTCCCGAATCCTGTATCCTGTGTCGTGCGCATCGCCTACATCGTCTCCGGTCATTTCGGCCCCGCCTCGGGGGCCGGTCTCACCGTCTGGTCTCTCTGTAAAAATATCCCCTCGTCACACCGGGTCCGCGTCTACGCCAATTCCTGGGATCCCGTCCTCCCCCCCCACGTGGAGATCCACCCCCTCTTCCCCCGGGGCAACTGGCCGGCGAATTTTTTCTTCCCCCTGCGCATTCTCCTCAACTACCTCAGCGTCGGACGCCTCTGCCGGAGATTGGAGGGAGAAAACGACATCCTCCATCTCTACAATGGCCTCGCCGCCTCGAAACGTCTCCTGATCTCCCAGCTGATGTGCCAGAAGGCAGTGATGACGGAAAGAAAAAAGGAGTCCTGGAGGGGATGGCTGAGCCAGCAGACACCCAAGCACCGACTCCTCCTCGGGCAGGAGGATCGCGTCTATCGAAATCGCCTCTACCGGAAGATTGTTCCGGCGAGCCAGTTCGAGAAGAGACAGATCCTGAGCCATTATCCGGTGCCTTCCGATGACATCATCCCGGTCTACGGCGGCGTGGATTTTGCCCATTATAATCCACCCGATCGGACGCAAAGGAGAAATTTCCTGAGGGACAAACACGGGCTCGGGCCCGATAACCCGGTCGCCCTTTTCGTCGGCTACGACTTCCGCCGCAAGGGACTCCCCTACGCCATCCGAGCGATGCCGCTGGTCGATCGGAGGGTGAGACTCCTTGCGGTGGGAGGAACGGGGGGGTTGCGGGAATGCCGGGAGCTCGCCAAACGACTGGGGGTGGAGCGGCGGGTGATCTTCACCGGCCCGGTCTACCGGGACACCGCCGATTATTTTTACGCCGGCGATTTTTTCGTCTTTCCCACCCTCTTCGACCCCTTCGGGACCGCGGCCCTGGAGGCGATGGCCGCCGGATTGCCGGTAATCACCAGCGAGCGGGTGGGGGTGGCGGAGCTCTTCACGCCCGGCCGGGAGGGCTTCCTCCTTCGCGATCCGACCGACGCGGGCGAGATCGCGCGCGGCATGAACCTCCTGTCGGACCGGGAACGGATGGCCGAGATGGGCCGGGCGGGGCGCAAGACCGCCTCCCGGCATACCTGGAAGAAGAGAGCGGAAGAGCTGGTGGAGATTTACGCTAAAATATTGTCAAACGGCTGACGGTTGCGCGGATCGTCACGTCTTTCGTCCAACGGTCGCGGCCGCCCGACGACCGAAATGGATCGGGGCAGGAATGCCCCTCCCACATTAAACCATCTCCACCGCTCGCAACGCCTCCAGTTTTTTCAGCAGGGCGGCGACATCCCGCCCGGCGATCTTCTCCTCCACCGCGTATTCTTCGGAGAGACACCGGGCGAGATCCCCGGCGCTTCTCTTCCCATCGATCTTCCCCCAGACGAAGGCCCCGGTCGCGTTCAGGGTGAAGAGCCGTCCCACCGCCGCCGTCTTCGCGGAAGATGGGACAAGGAGGGTCTCCCCGGCGATCGAGCGGAAGACGACGCCGGGCGAGCGGCGATAGATCGGGGACGAGGTCATGAGGTTAGGCCAGGGTACGCCTGGTTAGGCAATGCTGCCCGATCTCACATAGAGATAACCGCTGGCCCCGATGATAAATGTTAGCTGCCCCATGGTAAATGAGAAATGAATGATTTCGCCGCCCTCCCCCAGTCGTCGTTCAGGGCGAACCGCTCGAAGAGGGAGAGGCTCCCCTCCCGTAAGGACTCCCCTTCCAGGATCCTCCTCTCCCCGAAGAGCTTCCCCAGAAGCGCTATTTTTAACCCGGAAGGCGATAGCTCTTTCAGCGCTCTCTCCGGGACCGGGCTTCCGAAGAGGGCCTGAGTCCGGAGAAGAGCGCACCAGACGGCCGCCGCGGAGACGGACTCCCGCGCCGATCGCGCCACATCCTCCCAGGCGAAGCCTGACCGCGCGGCGATCAGGTGCAGATCGTAAAACCAGATCAGGCGGGAGAATCCGTGGTGGCTCAGGTGCGCCGCGAGATAGAAGATTTCCGTCTCCGGTCTCAAGACCCGGACCGGCGCCCCCAAGACCTTCTCCTCCCGGCTCTTCCCCCAGAAATCCGCGATGCGGATATCGAAGGAAGGGTTCCTCCGGAGCGGGGTCTGCAGGTCGGTGTGGACCTCGAGAAAGGCGCGAAACCCTCCCGGTCCGGGGCGGGAGAACTTGAGCGCCGTCTTTGTCTCCGAGACGAACTCCCAGTCCGTCTCCGCCAGAGCGGCCCGGGCCTTTTCCGCTGTCTCCTTGCGGACGAGAAGATCGACGTCATCGCCCAGACGGAGCGCCGGATGGGGATAATATGCCTGAGCGAGATGGGCGCCCTTCAGGACGATCGTCTCCGCGCCCCGGGCATGGAGGGCTTCGAGAGCCCGCTGGAGACCGTCCTGGACAAGGACGGTCTTCCAGAGCGCGGCGTTGTACTCCTCTTCCCAGGCCGAACGAACCTCCCGGGGAAAATACCCCGGCAGGTCATGATAGGAGAGCGGACCTGCCGCAGCGTTGTAGGCCGCCTCTGTGAGGCGGCGGGGCCTACACCCGGGTTGGGGAGGGGACGCATCATTGACCCCAAAAAGATGGAAGAAGAGCGGGGAGAGGCGATGAACCTTGGTCAGGCGGAGAAAGAAGGGCCAGGAGATCGCATCCGCGGGAGGAAGTTTTCCCGGCGGATGGCCGGCGAGAACGGGGAGGATCGCCTTGAGGAGATTCAGCTCCTGTTCCATGGAGAGCGACTATACCAAATACGGCAGGAGCATAAAATGAACGTTCAAAGTTCCAGGTTCCATGTTCAAGGGTTCGCATCCCCTTGAACCGTTGAACCCTTGAACCGTTGAACCTTATTTCAAGCGGAGCGCCGGATCCCCGAAGAGATGGTAGAGATCGATCTCCTCGAAAGCGCCCAGGCCGGCCAGGGCGGCCTTGGATTCGGCGATCGCCGGGCCGATCTCCTTGTTCCCGCTCGCCAGCATATCCTGGAGAACGAAGGCGGAGAGGCGACGGGAGACGTTGTTGAGGCAGAAACCGGAGGGGGAGAGGGCGGCCACCATCCCCTTCCCCGCCCCCTTGGTCATCGTCTCGGCCAAGCAGGCGGCGGCGGCGGCGTCGCACCAGTAGCCGTTCATGCAGGTCATGGTGGACATGAGGGGCCAGGCGGCGGTGTTGGTCAGGCTGCTGAAGGTGGCGTTGTTGAAGATGTTCTCGGTGGCCCAGCGGTCGTTGGCGCCGTGTCCCATATAGTGAACGATCAGCCGGCCGGCGCTGATGCCGTTGCGGATCGCGTTCCGCGTCGCGGTCAGTCCCAGGGTGGGGAGATAAGCTTTATCCGTCGTATAGGATCCGGGGATGGAAGAATCGATCAGGGCGTCGCTGTCGGCGGGGAAATCGCCGCCGCTGTCCGGATCGTCGGCGACCATCTGGATCCGGGACTGCCAGGGGAGCCCCGAGGATCCGTTCTCGTAGTCGATGATCTTCTGGACGAAGGCGGAGGCCTCGGCCGCGGTGCGGACCGCGAGACGCCCGAGGGCGTAGTCGGGGACGAGGTCGTCGCCGGAGACGCAGGCGAACCAGTTGTCGGAGGCGGTCTCCATGTAGTCGCTGGCGAAGAGGTGGGGAGGGAGGAAGTTGGGCCGGGCGGTTCCCGAATAATTCCGATAGTCGTAATGGCCGCTCCCGACCAGGAGGGCGTAGGCGGGTGCCGGGGGGGTATAGCTGCGGTAGGCGTGCTGCAGGAAACCGCGGATCGCCGCCGGGTCGAGGTTGCCGAAGCTGAATGTGTCATAGACGTCCTGGATGACAAAGGATTCGACCGCCAGCCCCCGGGCCGCGCGGAAGTCGACCAGGGGCTGGACCGCGGCGGCGAAAAGCGGGGGGGTGATCACGAGGTAATCCAGCCGGCGGGAAGGGTCGTCGAGCGCGGACGGCTGGTCCTCTTCCAGTGCGGGATGGGGAAGCGCGGAAGGGGCGGCGGCCAAATAGCTCCTCTCCCCGAGGTCCCTCCTCCCGAAGGAGAGGGAGAAGGGAGGGCCCCCCGACTCCGAGAAGCCGACGATCCGCTGGGGATTGTCCGGCTGGGTGATGTCGTACAGCGCGAGAGACGGCGCGGTGAAACCGGGGATCGCATAGTCGGTCTTGTCGCGGGTGCTGAAGGCGAGCGACCCGGACGCGGAGGAGAAGGCGTGGAGGTAGGAGATGTCGAAGCTGTTGACATAGACATACTCATAGGTCTGCCCGGTGTCCGCGACCTCCGCCACCGAGACGGTGTTGTCGCCCTCGACGAAAAGCGCCTGGGGAAGATCGGTCTGGAAGACGTACTCCGCCTGGCCGTCCCAGAGGAAGTCGCCGATCACCGTGCCGTTCAGCGTCAGGCGGGTATGGTGGTCGGGGTCGACGCTGTCGGAGCCGGTCAGGCCGAAAAGCCGGCCGGTGAAGGAGACAAAGGCGGCCTCCGGGCTCACTCCCGATAAGGAGAAAACTGTCTCCATGGTGAAGCTCGTGCTCCCGTAGTAGCCGGCGAAGTTCCAGAACCAGCGGTCATCGCTCGACCCCTTGGGCATGTCGACGAAATAGTAGCGGTTCTGCTCCAGGTGGAGGGGCGAGAGGAAGGACGGCTGGCGCTGGGGACGGGAGGTGGCGGAAAAATCGACTTCCTCCATCCTCCGCCCGCGGGAGGTGTCGTGGAGCAGCCAATGGACGCCGGTCTGGCTGAAATAGCCCGTCCCGGCGCGGCCGTAGAAATGGAGGTAATCGCCCGGGTCCCAGATCCCGTCATCCTCCCCTTCTATGAAGGCGGGGATCTCCTCCCCCAGGTGGTAGACCTTCAGGTTCCGCGGATCGGTCAAGAGGGGGAAACCGGCGTCGAGCAGGTCCTGATAGGAAATCTCCTGGATGGAGTCCGTGTTGACCATCGCCTTGAAACATCCGGCGCGGGCGATCTCGAACTGCTTGCGGTAGGGTGCGTCGTAATCCCAGTTGTCCGGGCGGGCGGCGGATCCATAGGTCAGGCGAACGACGATCCGGGGATGGTAGGCGATGGTCCGGCGGGAGGAGAGATAGCGGACGGGGTTGATGAGCAGGTTCACATACTGCCGCTCGCGCTGACGGTAGGGAATTCCCACCTCCACCGCCTGGGCGGGGAAAAGACCGGGGGGGAGAACGGGCTCCCGGATCGGCGCCACCCGGACGGAACCGCGGGCCGGCGCCTTCTTCACCGCGGATGGCGGCGCGGAACGGATCGACTTCTTTATCTCCTTGAGTTCCCTCTCCTCCGGGGAGAGCGCGGCGAGGCGGGCGGGGTCGTCGAAAATGCCGTCCTCCAGCGCCGCCTCCACCTCCTCCGGCGTCCATTCCCGGGCGGGGGGGCAGTAGAGTTTCAGGGCTCTCCTCTCCAGGAGTTGCTCGGGACGGACACGGACCGTGACCCTCTCCACGCCGGGCAGGGGGACCTTGATGACGGCCGCCGGAAAGTCGGGTTTACCCGCTCGGGACCACGGATGATATCCGGGGAGGCGGAGGCTGTGATATGTCCTGCCGTTACGGATCAGGGATTCGACCCGATAGCGCGGAGGGGTTATCTCCAGTGTGATCCCGGTCCGGTCGCTCCCGATGACCCGGTAGGAGGCGCGGGAGGGAGCGGACCTGTCCCTCCCGTAGCCTCCCCCGGCCAGGATGACCGTTCCCAGCAATACCAGATATATTTTTAGCGCTCTTTTCACGGATCTCCGCTGATTGTCATTAGTATACATCCTGGAGAGAAAATCTGCCAATACCCAGAAACAGGTAATCGCGCCGACCGGGATCGGGGCCGCGGGCCATTTTGCCGTTTATGGATAGAACATTTTGCTGACAAACCACTTGGGCGCCTTGATGAGACGCAGGAATAAATTGTTCCTCCGAACCCCGGACGGGAGTCGGTTGAAACACAGCGCCTCCCAGCGCGAGAGGAGGGCGATCAGGGCGTTCGCAGGTCGAGAAAAGGCGGTTCCGAGCGAGCGCTCTCTCCCCTCCGGGCGGCGGATCGAGAATGCTTTCCCCGCGATCCGAGGCTGGTCCACGGGAGGATCGGGGCGGAGGAGCGAGTCGCCTTTGGCCAGAACGGGCGAGGACGCTTCCCGGGCGGTCTGGATCGCCCGGTGCAGGCACCAGCGTCCCCTCCCCTGCTCGAAAAGAATAAGATCCCCGGCCCGAACCCCGCCGGAATCCGGCGACGGGAACGGCCGGATGGCGACCAGGTCCCCCGGCCGGAGGAAAGGATGCATGGAGCGCCCAGAGGCCTTCACCGTGACCGAGCGCCCTTCGCGAAGAAGCGTGATGATCGCGGTGTCCAGCCCTTCTTTCACGTCTGCGGGCGGAAGAAAAACCGCGTGGCCGATTCGTCGTTCCGGAAGGAGAAGGAATAAACGGGGACCGCGGCGATGAGGGCGGCGGCGAGGGAGGACGCGGCCAGGAGCTCGGCGGAGGCGGCGAAGGGGAGGAAAAGCGACGAGAGAAGGCGCAGCCGGGCTTCGGCCGGGGAGAGCGGACGCAAGCGATTGGCGGCAGCGGGGGAAAGGCAGTATATTCCCCGGAGCCGCCCCTGCCCCGGGGAACGGAAGCCGGGGCGGGGGTTCCAGGGCGAACCGTAGACGCGGAAATTCCCGCCGTCTCTCCTCAGGATCACCTTGTCCTCCCCCAGCACCTCGCAGCCGGGGACGGCGGCGGCCAGATCCGACCAGGTGGACTTCCCGCACCCCTCCGGTCCCGGGAAAAGATAGGCATCCTCTCCCCGCTTGACCGCGGCGGCGTGAACGATCGCGCCCCGTTTTCTCGAAAGGCAGTAGGCGAAAAGAAGAAGATCAAGAAAAAAGAGCGGCGGTAGGCCACCCCCATCCTTTCCGCGATCGATCCAGATCTCCCCCCGATTCCCGTTGGCGGAGAGCGCCGCCGCTTTCCATGGAACAGGGCGGATTTTCCCCCGGCGCAGGAGAAAAAGCGCCCGCCTTTTCCGGACGGCCAGGGTCCAACGGCACCGCCCCGGAAGACGGAGAAACGGGCCGGGTATGGACCCGGGGCGGATCCTCCAGACCGCCGCCGGGCGGAGCGAGGAGTCCTGAAAGGGCCGATAGGATTCCTCGAAGCGAAAGGTTTTGCCTTCCCGGTCAACGGCGACCGCCATCCCTCCGATCGAGACCACGCGCCTTTTCATGGATGAGAGTGCCGGAGGATCACGGGGAATCTGCGACTCTGGGCGGGCGAAGGCAGCAACCCTCTCTCCGAATTCTTCCCGGGGATCTCTGATCCCCGGGAAGAATTCGGACTAGGGGTGAGTCTGACAACCGGACATCACGCAGGTGATGACGGGCAGGGTCGCGGGAAAGGTGACGGTGTGCGTATGGCAGATCCCCAGAAGACTGCGAGTGAAGGAAAGATCGACCACCTTCACTTCAGGCCGGAGATACTTTTGCTTTTTCTTTTCCGCAGGCATGGTTTTTCCTTCCATTGACATCTAAAAGTGTACACCGCCGCCGGGCCACCTGGCAACGGTAATCCGGCGCCGCCTCCGGGGATCCGGTCTCCAGGGTCGACCAGGCCGGGCAGTTCCCGCAGACCGCGATCATCCCGCAGGAGACGCAGGGATTTCCCGGCGAGGATTCGATCGAGCGGACGCGGGGTATGAAGGTCTCCCAGCCCTCCCGGAAGGACCCCCGGTTCAGATCGTAGGCATGGCGAGTCTCCAGCGCGCAGAGGGTGAGCGATCCCTGGGCGGTGATGTGGAAGGAGTGGGACCCGCCCCCGCAACGGTAGAGGCGGCGGGAGGAGGGAACCGCCGCCTGTCGGCAGACGTAATCGGAGAACTCCTCCCATTTCTCGCCGTCGGCGCGATCCAGGCCGACCGTCTCTTCGGGGGAGAGGCGGTAGCGGGAGGGGACGGCCGCGCCGTCGAGGCGGCGGCAGATCAGGGAATCGAAGCGATGGACCGAGCCGATCCGGCGGGCGTAAGCCTGGATCCGGCCGAGCTCATGGGCGTTGAGCGTGCTGACCACGGTCTTCAGGCGAAAGGGGACGCCGTATTCCCGGAGCAGGCGGATCGCTCTTCGGGAGCGCATCCAGCTCCCGGGGAGGCCGGAGATTCTCTCGTAAGTCTCGCGGCTGTCGCCGGGCAGCGTGATGTCGACGCAAAAGGGGGGATAGTCGCGGAAGAAGCGGGCGAGACGGCGGTCGATCAGCGTTCCGTTGGTGAAGAGGGCGACCATGATCCCCCGCTCCAGCGCGCGGCGGTGGATGGCGGGGAAGTCCTCGCGAAGAAGCGGCTCCCCTCCGGTCAGTGTGAGGAAGAGACAGCCGGCGGCGGCGGCCTGATCGATCAGGGAGAGGATCATGCCGGTCTCCATCTCTCCGTCCGTCTGCCGGGTCGGGGGGATGTAGCAATAGGGGCAGCGGAGGTTGCAGCGGCGGGTGAGCTCGATCGCCCCCTGGAAGGGGAAACGCGTCCGGCGAAATCTCCGGAACATCCGGTCGTGGGCGTCCCGATCGATCGGGACGATGCTTTTCTTCGCGGTCATGGATACCGGGCTAGTCGTGCTTGATCTTGCTCACGCTGAGGCGGAAGCGCTCCATGAGCTTGAAGAAAACGAACATCAGCGCCGACAGCAGTATGAGCATGGAGACCGCCAGCGTCCGCCCGGCGAACTTGAGGACCAGGGCGATGACGCCCAGATTGATCTGAAGAGCGTAGATGAGAAGAACCGCCTGGGTCTGGGAATAGCCCATCGCGAGCAGGCGGTGGTGGACGTGGCGCTGGTCGGCGGCGAAGGGATGGTGGCCGGTGAGCAGCCTCCGGAAAAAGGCCGTCACCGTGTCGGCCAGGGGGATGAGGAGCGCGACCAGGGGCAGGGCGAGGGCCATCCCGGCGGTTGTCTTGAAGGATCCCTGGATGGAGAGGGCGGCGAGCAGAAAGCCCAGGAAGAGACTGCCGGTGTCGCCGAGAAAGATCCGGGCGGGGAAAAAATTATAGCGCAGGAAGCCCAGGCAAGCCCCGACCAGGGAGAGGGCCAACAGGGGAACGAACGGCCCCTCGGGGAAAGCGGCGAAGAACAGGATGATCCCGGCGATCGCCGCCACGCCGCCGGCCAGTCCGTCCAGGCCGTCGATCAGGTTGAGGGCGTTGGTGAGAAGCACGATCCAGCCGACGATCAGGGGGACTCCCCACCAACCCACCGGAAGCTGGCCGCCCAGGGGGTTGGTCACCTTCTCGACGCCATAGCCGAAACCGACCAGGACCAGGGCGGCGAGGATCTGGATCACAAACTTGACCGGGGCCTTGGCGCCCTTGCGGTCGTCGTAGATCCCGAGGGCGACGATGATCGCGCCCCCCAGGATGATCCCGAGATAATGCCGACCGCGCTCCATCCCCATCTCCGCGGGAGAGAGGAGACAGGCCAGGAGACTGGCGGCAAGAAACCCCGCCACCACCGCCACGCCGCCCAGGCGGGGGACGGCCCGGGTATGGATCTTCCCGTTGCCCGGTCGGTCGATCGCTCCCCAGCGCACGGCCAGCCGGATGATCGGGGGGGTGGCGAACCAGGAGACCAGAAAAGCCGTCAGAGCGACCAGGAGGTAGAGTGGAATCAGAGGCATGGGAATATTCTCGTATCGACAGTCCCCACAACATACACGTTTCCGCGCGAATCTTCACGGGAATCGGCTCGAAGACGCCGCCTCCGGAGGGAAGCTATCGGCGCTCTTCGATCGCGCAAGCCTCCCCCAGATCGGAAAGCGCGCCGGGAAGGGAGCGGACGCTGAAACTCCGCCGAAAATACTCCAGGATTTTCTCCTTTCCTTCCTTCTCCCTCGGCCAGTAAACCCGGCTCAGGTAGATCCCGGGGGGGCGAAGATCCGAGAGCAGGGCCGGCCGGGCCAGCAGATCATCCTGAGCAGCGGCCAGCACCGGCATATCGTCCGGGATGTTCCAGACCGCGCGGGGGAGAAAAACCCGGTCGAGGTTATCGAGCACCGCCGCCCGGCGGCCGGCGAAGAAACACCGTGGGTCAGAAAGGCTCTGCGCCGTCGTCCGGAAACGGAAAGTCCGCGCCCCGCCGGAGAGAGCGAAAGCGAGGCAGAAGACGGCCGTGGGCCAGGCGCGGCCGGGCGGCAACGCGCGGAGCAGAAAGACGGGCAGGAAAGCGACGAGCGGATAGACCAGGCTCAAGTATCTGCTCCCCATCTGCTGAAAGGCACTCAGATGGAGAAGATAGAGGGCGGAGATCGAAAACGACATCCAGGCGAAAAAGAAAAGGATGAAAGCGGCCCCCGGGCCGGGCCGGGCCGGCCCCACCCGACAGCGGCGGACACAGGCGACGATGGCGAGAGCGAGCAGAGCGGCCAGAACCGCCTTCTGGAGAAGAGGATTCCCCGCAAAAAAATTCATAAACCCGCCGAGCGTTTTCTCCCAGCGGGGGGAGGGCGAATAATCGCGGGCGAAAACGGCCTGGGCCCGTTGGAGGAGGAAGGAGAGGTAAAAATGCGGATGGAGGGCGGCAAAAATCCCTCCGCCCGCGAGAACGGCCGTGGCCTGGGAGAAGAATCGCTTCCGTCGGCCGGGGAGAAAGACCGCCGCCGAGTAAACGAAACACCCGGCGAGAAGCAGGGCGAAATGGTAATGAGTGAGCAGCCCCGCCGCCGCGACCGCGGCGAAGGCGGCGGCGGACGGCCACCCCGGAGGAGAGGATGCGGAACGCCAGCGCCACTGCAGAGAGAGCGCGAGAACGACCCAGAGGGAGAGGAGACCATAGGCGCGCGCGACCCAGGAGACCATGATCACGGCGGGGCTTAACGCCCAGGCGAAAACGGCCAGAGCGGCGGACGATTCATCTCCGAGAACGGAACGAGCCAGCCGGAAGAGAAGGACGAGGGTGGGGAAGAAAAGGAGCAGGTTGAAAAGGGCGGACGAGAGCGGAGAGAGACCGGCGGCCAGCCCCCAAAGGTGGAGGAGCCAGAAGTAGAGCGGGGGATGGACGTCATAGTCGGCGAGATCGGATCGGATCCGGGAAAAGCAGAGCGGCCGTTCGATCCGAATGAACTTCTTCCATGCGGATGCCTTCACCCACTCGCCTGCCGGATAGGTCCCGTTCTCGATGACCCTCTGATATTCCCCTTCGTGGCCGCTGGCGGCGAGAAAGGTGACGCCGTCGTCGTAGCCGACCGAGCGCAGGGAGAGGCCGCCGAAGAGGCGCAGAAGCGCGCCGAGGACGAAGGCGGCGGCGAGGATCACCCGGGAAAGGCGGGGGAAAGAGCGCGGCTCAGCCTGGCTTTTCATAGGTCCTATAGGTCCTATAGGTCTTATAGGACCTATAGTTTTTGGTAAAGCTCCAGCGTCGCCCTCACCATCGCCTCCCGGCTGAAGACCGTCTCCAGGCGCCGCCGTCCCGCCTCCCCCATCGCCCGCCCGAGAGCCGGCGAGTCGAGAAGGCGGTTGAGCGCCGCTCCCAAGGCGCGGGCGTCGCGGGGCGGGACGGACAATCCCGTCTGCCCGTCGATATTGATGAAGGAAACGCCGGTCTCGAGGCGGGTGTTGACCACGGGCCGGGCGCAGGCGAAGGCCTCGAGCTGGCAGATCCCGAAGGCTTCGTTCCGGGTGATGGAAGGGAGGCAGAGGGCCGCGCAGGCATGGAGATAGGAGGGGATTTCGGTTTCGGGGATTTCTCCCAGAAAGAAGACCTTCTCCGCGAGCTGGCGACGGACGACCTGGCGCAGGAGCGGATCGAGCCTCTCCCCCCGTCCGATGATCAGGAGCTTGCCCTCGACCTCCGTCATCGCCTCCAGCAGGCACTCCAGCCCCTTGTAGCGGGCCAGACGGCCGATGAAGAGGACGATCCTCTCTCCGTACTTTCTCCGGATCGCGCCGGCCTGCGCCGCCATTCCGGGCGTGAGCCGATACGGGGCGGGATCGATCCCGATCGGTATGATCGCGCACTTGTCCCGGTATCGTTTCAGGAACCAGGAGCTTTCCAGGTAACGCTCCGAAGAGACAATCACCTTCCGGGCGCGGCGGAAGAAGAGGCGCAGAAACGGATAGTAGGCGTAAATCAGCCGCTTGCGGATGATGTCGGACTGGTAGACGATCACCAGCTTTCCCCGCGGGCGGGCGAGGAGATACGAGAGGCCGGCCAGAGGATCGGGATGCTGGATCTGGACGATATCCCCGGCCATCTCCCTCATCAGGGCGGGAAAACCGGGACAGAGGGAGGTGGAGGAGATCTTCCCCCATGAGCCCGCGCGCGCTACCTTCACCCCCTCCACCGTTTCCCGGACGGTGCGGCGGGAGGTGTGGGAGACCAGCACCTCCAGATCGACCTCGCCCTTGAGCCCCAGGCAGAGCTCGCGGAGATAGGTCTCCATCCCGCCCCGGTAGGGGTGGTAGAACTTTCCGACTTGGAGGACTCTCATTGTTTTTAATACGACCTATCGTTCTTACCGGTTCTCTAGGACCTATTATTCCCTGCCCATCGCCCGGAGACGGGCGCGCACCCACTCCCCGATCTTCTCCGCCATGATCTCGTGCCCCCGGGAGTTCGGATGCTCCAGGTCGGCCCCCCGCAGGGAAAAGAGGGGATATTTATCGAACTCTCCCCTCAAGTCAAGCACCTCAAGCCCGTGCTCCCCCGCCATCCGGGCGATGAAACGGTGGAGCTCCGCCCAGGGATATTCCGCTCCCCGGCGCTCGGTCAGCACCGGCGTCAGGACGATCAGGCAGGGGATAGCCCGTTCCCGGCAGACGCCGGCCAGCTCTTCCAGCGCCCGGTTCCAGAGGAGAAAGTCGCCGGGACGGCAATAGGCGGCATAGTAAGGCTCGCCCCCGGGCTCGTCCCGAAGCTCGCCTTTCCCGACGCGGTCGCGCAGCCCATCCCAGAGGACCTCCAGCCCCGGAGGGAGACCGGCCTCCGGATCCCCCCAGGGGGCGATCGGCCGGATGGGATCGGGATGCCGCCGGCGCCAGATCTCCCGGGAAGCGAGAATTGACCGGCGCACAATTTGGGAAGAGAGGAGCGCCTTTTTCAACCGCCGCTCGAGCGGGGAAGACGAGAGCGCCCGGTTGACCGCCTCGCCGACCGCGACCTTGGCCGGGGAGAGGAAGAAAGCGGCGAAGCCGCTGTTGGCGATGTCGTCGAGCCAGTGGCCGTAGACGATGAGATCGGGATCATAACTCAGCCCCTTCTCCTTCAGCCTCTCCACCACCTGCACCGCCCGGTAGCCGGGGACGCCCAGGTTGATGACTTCGAACCGGCGGCGGCCGTCCCGGTTGAGCATAGCCTCGAGGCGGCGGGCATAGGTCTCCTCCTCCTCCACCCTCCAGCCGTACGCGAGCGAATCGCCCAGCACCAGGATACGGATGGTTCCGGCGGGCTTGACGGCGGGATAGCGCGGGCCGCGCAGTCCGTCGGCATTGAACTCCCCCGCGTTCGGGCGCGGCTCCAGGACCAGCTTGGGATTGGCCGAGGGCTGGAAGTTCTCGTAGGTGATCTCGAAGATGTCCACCGGGGCGAGCCAGCCCAGAAGGATTTCGGCGAGGGCGAGGATCAGGGCCAGGGATAGACCGGCCAGGGCGAAACCCTGGAGAACGCGGGAGCGGAGAAGGGGGAGCAGGGTAAAGAGAAAGAGCAGGGCCAGAACCATGACGATCCGGCAGAGGACCGCCTCCGCCCGCCCGGCGAGTTCTTCACCATAGGCTAGATATTTCTCCAGGGGGCGCCGCGCCTGGTCGATCATCATCCGGTTGAAGACCGGGAGCGAGCGGCCTTCGTAGGCCGCGGCGAGCAGGGGACGGCCGAGCCACGAGTAGAGCGACGGCAGAAGCGCCGCGGCCAGGATCGCGGCGAGGAGGGGGATGATGACCGCCCGCCGCTTGACTAAAAATGTCTTTCCGCAAATTTTCACGAATTAGCACGAATGGAATCGCAAAGCGCATAGCGCAAGGCGCAGAGCGCCCAGCGCGCCGCGCGGGGCGCTCTGCCCTCTGCTCTCTGCTCTATGCGTTTTCATGCGCGAGATTCGCGGTTAATGTTTGCCGGGCCTTTCCGCGGCTTCCAGCGACCGGTAGACCCCGATCACTCCTTCGACCATCTTCTCCACCGAGAAGAGGGCGGCCCGCTCCCTTCCCGCCGCGCCCAGCCGGTGCCGCAATCCTTCGTCCCGAGCCAAACGGAGGATTGCCGCGGCCAGAGCGGCCGGGTCGCGGGGCGGGACCAGGAGACCGGTGTCGCCGTCCCTCACCACCTCCGGCACGCCCCCGACCGTCGTTGAAACCACGGGCAGTCCCGCCGCCATCGCTTCCAGGTTCCCCCGTCCGAATCCCTCCGAACGGGAGGGGAGAACGAAGACGTCCAGGGCGGCGAGGAGACCCGGGAGATCGTCCCTCGGCCCGATGCAGGTGACCCGGCCGGCCAGTCCGAGTTCGGAGATCAGCGACAGGATCGTCTCCCGATAGCCCCTCCAGGCGGGGTAGATCGCCCCGCCGGCGAGAATGAAGCGCGTCGCCGGCGCAGCGACTAGAACCCGTCCGGCCGCGCGGACGAACTCCTCCTGCCCCTTCAGGGGAGCGAAATGGCCGACCGTCCCGACCAGGATCTCCTTTTCGCCGACCCCGAACTCCCGCCGCAGCTTGCTCCGTCCGGCGGCGGAGGAAAAAGCGCCCGCGGCGATCCCGTTATAAACGACCGAGATCTTTTCCAGGTCGCCGAGCGCGGCTTTGACCGCCCGGGAGTTGGCGATAATCCGGTCGGGAAAAATCCCGGCCAGAAAACGGAAAAGGCGCCGGGCGCCCCCTGCGGGCAGGTCCCGGAAATGCCAGACGAGGGAGGACCCGCTCAGGGCTTTGAGCGCGCAGCCGATCAGGTGCGCTTTGAGGCCGTTGGTGTGCACGATCCGCGCCCCGCGGGCGCGGACGATCGCCCGCAGACGGAAAAGCGCGCGCGGCAGCACCAGGGGGATAACGAGCAGGGCGCCGAGGGTGGGGAGAAGGGATTTCCTCGTCGCCCACAGGAGCGACCGGGGGAGATGAACCCCGCACGCTTCTATCCCCCGCCGACGCGTTTCTTCCTCCAGCGGACCGGGTCCCAGGGGAACGATCAACGGACGATAGCCCGCTCCCGGTAGTCTTTCGGCGAGATCGAGCAAGCTTTTCTCCGCGCCGCCGATGTAGCCGGCGGGGTTGAGGAAAAGGACGGTTTTCATGCCCGGACCAGGAGGGCGAGGGATGTCCCGCGGACGCGGCGCAGGCCGCCGTAAGAACCGCCCGAGCGGTAGAGTTCGTTAAGTCCTTCCGTCACACCGGCGAACCCCCCGTAGTCGTGCCAGACGACCGCTCCCTTCCCGCCCCGGAGGAGCTTCAGCGCGATGCGCGAATCGCTCAGAACATACTCGCGGGAATGAGCCCCGTCCACGAAGACCAGATCCATCCGGCCGTAATAGTCCGAGAAGTCAAAAGCAGCGGAATCGCCGTAGAGCTGAGTGATCCGGGATGCGCAGTCGGTCCCCCGGAACCGCGACCCCGAGGCCGCTTTGCGGACAAAGGGGAAATCATCGGAAGCGAGAGGGAGCCGGGCCGCCGGAAGATCTTCCGCAGGCAGGTCCAGGGTGTACACCCTGGCCTCGGGCGGAGAGTTCGCGGCCAGCGCCAGTGTGGTCCTCCCGTCGAATGTTCCGATCTCGAACACGGCGGCGGGACGATAGAACCGCGCCAGGCGGGCGATGACCAGGAGCTCCCCGAGCGAGACATTTCCATCCACCGTTTCCGGTTCGCGGAGTTGGACGGGAACATCGTCGGGAACGCAGGCGGAAATCCCGATTTCGGGAAGGAGCGGCGAGGGCCTGGCGGCGGCGCGGCCGAAATGGGCGTTGATGGCCGCCAGGAATCCTCTATGCCGAGCGGAGAACAACCCGACCGTGAACAGATAGGCGCAGGAGAAGATGGCGGAAAAATACCTCCCGAAGAAGACGGCGATTTTCTTTCCCCCGGCGAGTGTCGCGTTCATCTCCTTCCTCCGGAGGCGGGCTTCGCCTCCCGGTCCGCGGCCAGCGACCGGTAAAGCCTTTCATGGTCGTCGGCCATTCTCTCCCGGTTGAACTCCCTCTCTACCCGCTGCCGACCCGCCTCTCCCGTTCTCTCCCGCACGCCCCGGTCGCGGAAAAGAAGGATGGCCCGGTCGGCCAGTGCGCGGTCGTCCCCCAGGGGGACGAGGAAACCGGTCTCTCCCTCCGCCACCGCCTCCGCCGTTCCCGGAACGGCGGTGGCGACCACGGGTCGGCCCGCCGCCTGCGCTTCCAGAACCGCGAGCGGCAGCCCTTCCCAGCGGGAGGAGAGGACGAAAATATCGAGAGCGGAAACCACCGCCCCGATATCGGGACGGTGGCCGAGAAAAACGACTGCCTCCCCCAAACCGAGATTCCCGGACAATTCCATCAGGCTCTCCCGCAAAGGCCCCGCCCCCGCGATCAGGAAGCGAGCCGCGGGGAAAACGGCGGCGATTCTTTTCGCCGCGCGGAGAAAAGTTGGGTAATCTTTCTGGGGGGAGAGCCGTCCGACCATCCCGGCCACCGGATCCGAGAGGCCGATTCCCAAGCTCTCCCGAAGCCGGGCCCCGGCGGTTTGATCGGGGGGGATGATCTCAATCCCGTTGCGGATCACCACGATGCGGGATTCCCGCATCCCCTGCTCGATCAAGTCCCTCTTCACCGCTTCCGATACGGCCACCACCGCCTGATTAAAGCGGCTCGTCGCATTGTCGAGCGCCCGGTAATAGCGGGCCTTCGCCCGCTCTTTCCCTCCCACCCCTCTTCCGCCTCGGGCGAGTTCCATCGTCAGGTGCTCCGTGGAAACAGAGACGGGGACGCGGGCCAGAAAACCCGCGGGGCGGCAGAGGATGGAGGTGAGCATGCTGTGGGAGTGGAGGACATCCGGATTTCTCCTCCGCAGGAAACGGGCCAGGCGGACGACCGCGGTGAGATCATAGGTCTTCCGGAAGGGGATGACCTCAACGGGCACGCCGATCGCTCCGAGCGCTTCCGGAAGCGAACCGGGGGCGGGAACGACGGCGATGACTTCGTGCCCGCGCCTCTTCAGGCAGGTCGCGAGATCGAGGAGAACCCTCTCCCCGCCGCTGATGTCCGATTTGTAGGCGACCTGGACGATTTTCATAAAAAACAGGTTACGAGAGGTTACGAAAAGTTACAAGAGGTTGCGTTTCCGGGCGTAGATAGTCGCCCCCCGGAAACGTGATCTTTTTCACAATCTTCCGCATCTTTTCTCAACCTTTGGCAACTGTTAGTAACCGTTCGTAACCGTTAGTAATCGTTCGTAACCGTTAGTAACCTTCTTTACCTCCCCCATGACCCTTTCCGGCTCTAGCTCCTGGAGGCAGCGCAGATCGTAATCGCACCGGAACTTCGTCCCCGGCAGCCAGCAGGGGGCGCAGTCGAAAGGCCGCCTCGCCACCGCATGCTTCTCCCGGTCCAGCGGACCGGTCACCGCATCGTGGGTCGGCCCGAAAATGACCACGCTTCTCGTCCCCGTCGCCTGGGCGATATGGGAAGGAGCCGTGTCGTTGCCGACCAGAAGACAGAGGCGGCGGATCAGCGCGGCGAGAAGGCCGAGGGAAGCGGGGGCCAGTCGCGGCGGGGGGCGCTTCATCCGGGAGGCGATCGCCCCGAGAAGATCTTCTTCGGCGGGAGAACCGAGGAGAACGATGCGGAAGCCCTCGCCGGAGAGCAGATCGCCGAGGCGGGCGAAGGATTCGACCGGCCAGCGTTTGCGGGGGGAGGCCGCCCCCGGATGGATCCCCGCCCATCCCCTTCCCTTCTCTCCGCCGAGAGACCGGAGGATGGCTTCGGCCTCCCTCTCCTCTTCCTCCGATGTGAAGATATCCATCTTTTCCCCCGCGCCCTGTATGCCCAGGGACCCCAGGAGCGAGACACACCTTTCGATCTCGTGCCGACGGGGAGCAAGAGGGAAAAGATGGGTGAAACAGAAACCCCCGCCCCGCTCTCCGCAGCCCAGGCGGAGGGGAGCGCCGGTCGACCGGGAGAGAAGAGCTTCCCGGGGATCGGCCCGAAAGGCGACCACACAGTCGTACCGTTCCCTTCTCAGTGTTCGGATCAGAGAGAAGATCTCGGACGCTCGCGCCGGTTTCCCCCGCGTGGTTGTCCAGGGAGCGTTGAAGACGACGATCCGGTCGGCATGAGGATTACCGCGCAGGACCGCCGCCGTCTCCCCCTTGGCCAGAACGTCGATCCGGGCCGCGGGGAATGACCGGCGCAGAGCGCGGATCGCGGGCGTGGTCATCAGCATGTCGCCGATGTGGTCGAGGCGCAGAAGCAGAAACTTATGGAGACGGGCGGGATCGATGCGCCCGGAGGGGCGCGCCGGGGAAAAAAGCGAGCCGGCGGCGTCGAGGACGCCGGCCGCCTTTCGCTTCCAGTCTTCAGTGAAGATGTATCGCGCGGGGGTCATGGGGATTTGAGATTTGAGATTTCAGATTTGAAATATGAGATCTGAGGTTTCAGATCTGCGATCCGGGATTTCGTTCACATAACCCTGCGCAACGGCCAGTAGAAGGGCGAGAGCTTCGCCCGCAGGCGAAACAGGCCGTCGGAGCGGGAGATCAGCACCCGGCGGAGGCTGTAACGGCCCTCGTTGCGGGAGATCACCGAAAAGGCCGCCTGATAGCCGGAGGAAACCACCGCCTCCTTCACCCTCTCGTTCCACGCCCCATGCGGGTAGGAGAAATACCGGACCGGCCGTCCGAGCCTTTCTTCGAGAACGGCCTTGGAAAGCGAGGCCTCCCGGGACGCCTCCTCCGGCGCAAGCGCGGACAGGTCGCGGTGGCTCATCCCGTGGGAGCCGAATTCGATCAGCGGGTCGCGGGCCATCTCGGCCGCCTCTTCCCAGGAGAGGCCGGGATATCGTCCGCGGGAGGTCTCCCAGTCCCTTCCCACCTGACCCACCGAGAGAAATACCGTGGCCGGCGTCCCCGTCTCCCGGAGGATCGGCCAGGCCCAGCGGAAGGTGTCCCGGTAGCCGTCGTCGAAGGTGACGGCGAGAGAGCGCGGCGCGGCGGGCGAAGCCAGAGCGCGGTCGAGAGAGGAGAGGGAGAACCGCCGCTTCAGATGAAGCAGCTGGGAGCGGAAGATCTCCGGAGGCAGGTTGAGCCGGGCGAAAGAGGCATACTCCTCGTCCGGAGAGACGGAGTGGTAGAGAAGAATGGGAGGAACAGAGACGCTCATCGTTCGGCCAGCCATGATTCGCAATCTACGATCCAAGATCCGCGATCTTCGGTTCCGAATTGCTCATCTCGGATTGCGGATTGCGGATTTTAGGCGACTGATCCTCGATCAGCATCCGATACACTTCCACCTGCCTCCGGGCGATCGACTCCCAGGTGTATCCCTTCTCCACCCGGATCTTCGCTCTCTGGACCAGGTTCTCCCTCACCGCGGGCTCCTGGAGCAGGAGTTTGATCGCCGCCCCGAGAGAGCCGCAGTCCCCCTCCGGGCAGATCATGCCCGAGCGCCCGATCACCCGGGCGATTTCGCCGGAGGTGGATCCGATCACCGGGACCGCGCAGGCCATCGCCTCGATGAGAATCCGTCCGAACTGCTCCTTCAGTCCCGGCAGCGTGATCGAGGGCATGGCCAAGGCGTCCATCGCGGACAGGTAGAGGGGGAGTTCCGGGTAGGGGACGGTGGGGATGATCCGGGCATCCGGGAGAAGACCCGTCCTTTCCAGGGCGGAGACCATCTCGGATTTGATTTCTCCCTTCCCGATCAAGAGGAGGTTGATCCTCCCCTTCAGTGGGGCACAGGCGGCGATCAGTTCGAGAACGCCCTTCTGGCGGTCGAACTTCCCCGCGAAGCCGACGGTGAACTTGAATAGGCCGAGCTTCTCCCGCAGGGCGGAGGCGTCGTGCCGATAGAAAAGCCGCGGATTGACGCCCAGAGGCAGGACGAGCGCCGGACGGGAAAATCCCTTGCGCTCGATCACCCGCCGGGCCTCCTCGTTGACGGGGAAGGCATAGTCCGCGCGCCGATAGACGTAGCCCTCGAAGAGGGAAAAGGGCGGGGGATAGCGCTTCTCGATATTCTGGGCGGTGAAGAAGATGACCCGGGGGCGGGGGCGCAGGCGCCGGGAGAGGAAGACGGCCTGGGCGGCGGCGGCGGAGAAGGGTTCCTCCCAGATCTCGACGATGTCCGGCCCGACCTCCCGAAAAATCCGCCCCAGGCCTCGGTAGAGATGGCAGACATTGCGCAGGCGTAGACTCCTCAAGCCCCAGGTCAAGGGCTGGCGGGCGATGATCCGGTAGGTCGGATCGCTCTCCTTCTCCAGTTGCACCCAGCGGTTGAACTGCATCCAGCGCCGGGGGACGACCAGGGTGAGATCGATATCCGGATGGCGGGCGACCTCGACACAGCGGTCCTGATAACCGCCGACCACCGCCGAGTGAGATATCGATAGAACCTTGATCCGTGTACTCATAGTTATTCCTGCGGAAGGTCTTCCCCAGGCCCATGCCTCATACCCAGCCGAAGCATGGCTCGGCACTTTCAACAGACGATTGAATAGGATTGCAGAGGATAAATATGACCGGGCCGGCCCATCCTATTCAATCCTATTCAATCGTCTGTAAAATTTTTCAGCCGGACGGCCGATGCGATGATGCGTTCTATCTCCTCCACCCTCTTCGCCCAGGTGCTTTCCCGGGCGAAACGCCGCCGCGCCGCTTTCTTTTCCGGGGTGTCGCCGGCGATCGACTCTTCCAGTCTCCGGATAAAATCTTCCGCGGAAGAGGCGAAGCCAACGAGTTCCCGCAAATGCCGGATTTCCGGGAGGGGCGTGGAAACCACCGGGAGGCCGGCGGCGAGATACTCATACGTTTTGACCGGGTGCACGGTCTCGGTCTCGGGACACACACGGTAGGGGATGATCCCCGCGGAGAAGGACTGCAGGTGATTCGGCAGCTCCCGGGGCGGGCGCGGACCGAGATAGTAGATGTTGGGCGCCAACGGGCAGACGCCGATTCGCTTCTCCCCGACCAGGACAAACGACCAGCCGGGACGGAGACGCGCCAGATTCCCCAAGAGACCGGCGTCGAGCGCCGGACCAATGGTCCCGGAAAAACCGATAACTGGACGAGGGAGGGAGGCGATCTCGTCGGGCGGTGGCGGGACCGGTGCGGAATGAAACCATTCCTCGGATACCCCGTGGGGAAGGTAGTGAAAGCGCCCATCGCCGGACCCGTGGCGCTCCCTGACCAGGCGGGAGGGAGTGAAGATGAGGTCGGCCTGGTCGCGGACAGAGGCGATGAGCGCGCGGTACACCCGCCCCCGGCGGCTCGCCTCCTCCTCCCCGCCGGAGTGGATCCAGTCAAAAATGACCATCCTCCTTCCCAGCCCAGGCGGAATCGCTCCGAAGTAGGGGTCGGAAACCCAGATCAGCGGGCGAGGCATCTTCAGCGCGGCCAGGGCCCGGCCGACCCCGCGGTACATGAGCCGGAGGTTGGCCCGCTGGATCCCGAGGAAGCGGCGGGCGAAAGGCAGGGCCGGGGGGGCGGTGTAGATACGGAGGTTCTCCCCTTCCGCCCGAATCCCCCGCTCCCAGTTCCTCCAGTGGGCGACGGTACCCCCCCCCCTCCGCCCCAGGTGCGCCGGGGAAAGCCCCATCTCCACGAAGAGCACGGGGTGGCGGCGGGCGAACCCCTCCGCCAGGTGCTGATGCCGCTGGCGGGCGAAATCCCACCGGATGCCGGACAGAAATAGGATAGGATCAGCGAGTTTCATGGCTAAAGCTCTACGCGCTATGGCGACCAAGCGAAACAAGAGGCGGTCAGGTATGGCATCTGCCCAGGTTCAACGGTTCAATGGTTCAACGGTTGGAAAAACATATAAAGAACCGTGAACCTCTGAACCGTGAACCCGATAACCCGAGCAGTCATGAGATGTGTGGATATGATTGTATACGATTCCCGGCGGCGTGGTATTCTATAACTCAATCCTTTCCTCCTACGATGCAAGCTCGACGGAACATCTTCGCGGGGATCTTTCTGACCAGCCTGGCGACCCTGCTCCTGCAGGTCTGCCTCACCCGTCTCTTCTCCGCCGCGTTCGCCTACCATTTCGCCTTCATGATCATTTCGCTGGCTCTCTTCGGCGTCGGCTTGAGCGGCATCGCTATCTACCTCTTCCCCGGATATTTCTCGGCGGAGCGCGCCCCCGCCCGGATGGGCGCGGCGGCCTGGCTTTTCGCCGTGAGCGCCTTCATCGCCCTGATGCTCCTCTTGAACTTTCCGTTCGCGCCCGGCCTCTCCCGCTTCGGGTTCCTGGTGGTGGCCGTCCTCTACCTCCTGAACTCGCTGCCCTTTTTCTTCTCCGGGCTTTCTCTGGGACTGGCTTTCTCCCACCTGACCCGGGAGATCAGCACGCTCTACTTTTGCGACCTGACCGGGGCCGGGATCGGCTGCATCCTCGCCATCCCCTTGTTGAACCTGCTCGGGGCGCCGACCGCGGTCCTTCTGGTCAGCGTCCTGGCGGCGGCGGCCGCCGCCGCCTTTGTCTTCCGGTATGAGGAACCGCGGCCGAGGGAGGCGACCCGGAGGACCGTCCGGAGGCGGTTGGGCGCGGCCGTTTTCGCCTGCGTCTTAGCCGGGCTGTTCCTCTGGCTCGGCCGCCCCGCGATCTTCGCCTTTTTCCGGACCGTTTACGGCTTCCTGCCCCACGCGCGCCCCTTCGCCGACCACCTCCCCCGCATCCTGCCTCTCTACTCCCAGATCGTCTCCTGGCTGATAACCGTGCTCGCCGTGGCGGCGGCGGCGGGGGGGCTCGGCCTGGGCATCTCCTTCCTCCGCCCGGGCCGAAACGGAAGCGGGACCTTCCTCAATTCACTGTTCAGCCCCGCCCTGACCACGACGGCCGTCTTCGCCCTCCTGACAATCCTCAACGCCCGCTCCCAGGCCCTCGATCTGCGCTTCGCCAACGGCCGCCTCCTCGAGGGGATTCTTCACCGGGAATGGAATGAGCTTTCGTACGTGATCGTCCACGCCGGCAACACCCGGGTGGAGAAGGACAAGCGCCAGATCGCCGCCTGGGGGATGAGCCCCGCCTACGCGGGCCCGGTCCCGGACCAGTACGGCCTGCGCATCGACGCCTACGCCGGGACTCCGATCACCCGCTTCCAGGGAGACCCGGCCGGGATCGACTTCGTTAACTACGATATCCCCGCGCTCGTCTATCGCGTCCGCACCCCCGGCCGCGTTCTGATCATCGGGTCCGGCGGCGGGATCGACATCCTGGCGGCGCTCTCATCCGGATGCGGGGACATCACCTGCGCGGAGATCAACCCGGCGGTGGTGAGGGCAATGCGCGGCCCCTTCCGCGAGTTCTCCGGGAACCTCTATCTGCTCCCCCAGGTGACGGTGGCGGTGGCGGAGGGACGCAGCTTCATCCAGCGCACGAAACGGATCTACGATGTGATCCAGCTCTCCATGGTCGATTCCCTGGCCGCGGCCTCCTCGGGGGCCTACGCCTTGTCGGAGAACAACCTGTATACCGTGGAGGCGTTCCGCGATTTCCTGGGCCGCCTGGAAAGCGCGGGGATCCTGAGCGTTTCCCGCTGGGACCTCCAGGCTCTGCGGACGGTTTCGCTCGCCCTGGAGGCGCTGGAGAAGCTGGGAGCCGGAGAACCGGGGAAACACCTGATGGTCTTTAGAAGCGGAAGGATCGCCACTCTGCTCTGCAAGCGAACGCCCTTTTCCCCGGCTGAAATCGAACGGATGGAGGAGGTCGCCCGCTCCCGCCGGTTCGAAATCCTCTACACGCCCCGCTCCCCGCTCGATCCCGACTTCTCTTCCTTGATCGCGGCCCGCGACCGGGCCGATTATTTCCGGCGATATCCCAACGACATTTCGCCTTCGACCGACGATCGGCCCTTCTTCTTTCAGACCATGCGCCTGCGCGACTTTCTCAAGATCTTCGACTCCTCCTCCCGCAGCCTGATCGGCATGCAGTCCATCGTCGTGCTGGTCAGCGTTCTGATCACGGCCACGGTTCTGGCGGCGATCTTCCTCTTCGGCCCGCTTCTCCTCTTTCGCCGGGAGGTCCTGACCCGGCCGCCCCGGCTTCGCCTGGGGGCCCTGCTTTACTTCTTCGGCATCGGGTTGGCCTTCATGATGCTGGAAGTCCCGCTGATCCAAATGTTCGTGCTCTTTCTCGGCCACCCCGTCTATGCCATGTCGGTGGTCCTCTTCTGCCTCCTGGTCTCCTGCGGCCTGGGCAGTTTTCTCACCCGTTTCTTCTCCCCCGCGAGACTCCCCCGTGCCGTGGGACTGGCCCTGGCGGGGATAATCATCTGGTCGTTGGCCGGGCTATTCGCCCTGAATCCGCTCTTCCACCGCTTCCTGGCCGCTCCCCTGATCTGGCGGATCGCTCTTTCCCTTGCCTATATCGCCCCGCTCGGCGCGGTCATGGGGATGATTCTCCCGCTGGGGATGAAGATCCTGGACCGCTCCTGGCACGCCGCCGTTCCCTGGTTCTGGGGGGTCAACGGCGCGGCCTCGGTGATGGGGTCGGTCTGGGCTCTGGCGGTCAGCATCTCCCTCGGCTTCCGCCTGACCGTCGTGGCGGGGCTCGGATTTTACCTTCTGGCCGGCGCCGCGTTGTGGTCGGCCTTGCGCAGGGATGTTCCCCGCCCCCCCCGGCGGCCAACCGGCCGCAACCAAAGGTAGATGGGGGTAGGGTTAAGAAGTGGGTTTGGTTCATGGGTCAGGTTAATGGTGCTGGCCGGTCAGCGCGCCGCGCCCTTAACCTTACCTCTACACCAGACTCACTTCTTAACCCTGACCCATCAACCGCGGGTCCGCTCTCCCCTTCCGGGCCACCACGACGATTTCCTCGTCGACGCCGAGGGGGAGACAGCGGAACAGGCGGCGCAGGACGGCCTTCGCCGCCCGGCGGACTCGGCTCGGAGAGAAGGCGGAGAAAGCCGATTCCTCCGTGACCGCCTCGATCACCGTCATCCCCGCGGACTCCACCATCGCTTTCAGGGTGGCGGGGGAGAAATGATAGAGGTGCTGGAGGGGGTGGTCGCGGCGAATCATCCCCTCCCCCCGGAAACGGCAGAGCAGGCGGGCGGCGGCGGCGGCCAGGGCTCTCGCGTTGGGGACCTTGATCAGGATGATCCCTTCCTCCCGGAGAAGGACGGCGGCGGCCAGAAGGGCCGAGCGCGGATCGGGCAGGTGCTCGAGAACGTCCCAAAAAGTGACCAGATCGAAGGAGCCGGCGGGGGCCGCCCGGGGCCCCATCCCCGCCTCCTCGATGCTCATTCCCCGCCCGCGGGCATACGCGGCCGCGGCCGCGCCGGGCTCCCGCCCCCGCCCCTGAAACCCGTATTCCTTCACCGCCAGATCCAGGAACACCCCCGTCCCGCAGCCGACATCGAGCAGGCGGCGGCCGGGCGACAGCGCCCGCAGGCGCATGAGCCAGCGTCGGAAGTAAGGCGCCCGTTTCGCCCGGGCCAGGCGGTCCTCCTCTTCCGGGTCGGGCGGCCCGGCGGGCGGCGGGAGAACCGGTCGCGGGTTGACATAGCATAAGCCGCACCGGGCGCAGCGGACGACGGTGAAGATGCTCCCCAGGTAGCTCTCCTGGAAGAAGGGCGCGGAATGCGCCGATCCGCAGAGGTTGCAGGAGACCGTCTGGAGGGAGACGCTGGCAACCGGGACCGGCGGAGAGGCCGGTGACGGGGGAACGGGGCTCATGGCCGAGCGCGCCGCGCCTCGGCGGGGCCGAGAATCCCCTCAAGATGGCGCTCCCAGGTGAACCGGGTCCGGCAAACCTCCCGGCCGGCGGCGGCCAGCCTCCTCCGCAGTCCTTCGTCGGAGAGGAGACGCCCGACCGCGGCGCCTAAAGCCTCCGCATCCTCCGCTACGAGGCAGCCGCTGCGCCCGTCTTCGACGATCTCGCCGGCGGCGACGCGGACGGTCGGCGGGGAGTTCTTGAGCGCGACCACGGGAACCCCGGAGGACATCGCCTCCAGGATCGCCTGGCCGAAGGATTCGTAGCGGGAAGCGGAAACGAAGACGTCCGCCAGCCGGTAGTATCCCTCGGGGTGATCGGTCTGGCCGGCGAGAATGATCTCCCGCTCCAGCCCCTGTTCTTTCCTGATCTTTTCCACCTCCGTTCGGGAAGGGCCGTCTCCGATCAGGAGCAGGGCGCAGGCGCGGGCGCGGAGGAGCGGGCGAAGGGAGGCGATGAGAAACGGGATGTTCTTCTCCGGGGAGAGCCTCCCCAGGGCGAGAACGATCTTGCTTCCCGGCGGGAGGGAGAGCGTTCGGGCCAGGGCGTCGCTTCTTTCGCCGGGGGAGAATCTCAGAGCGTCCACACCCGGCGGGTTGATTTCCATCTTCTCCGCCGGAATCCCGTATTCCTCCGCCAACGCCTTTCCCAAGAGGCGGCTGAAGACCATGATCCGGGACGCGGAGCGGAGAGCGTTGCCCTCCAGTTCCCGAATCTGTTTCTTCCAGAAACGGAAGAAGAGCCGTTCCTTGAGCGATCCCCCGCGAACCGCCAGGCCGGCGAGATGGACGTGAAGCGCGGCGGGGAGGTAGACCGCCGGCGCGGCGCCGGGAAGCGCGCCCAGAGCCGCGCCGTAATGGGGATAGCGGCAGACCGCGATCCCGTCGCGGACCAACCCCTCCGCGGCAAGCCAGCGGCTCAGGCGTTCGGCGAAGGCGACGGGTTTGCGAAAAAGGGAAAGGGGCGAAAAAGAGAAGTCGGGATGGCGGATGATCTCCACCCCTTCCCATTCCTCCCGTTCCGGGAGATCGGGGAGATGCCGGCGACAGACGACAGCAGGCCGGTGGCCGAGCGCGAGGGCCCGCCGGGAGACCTCGGCCAGGTAATTCTCGATCCCGCCGCGGGCCGGGTAGAAGGTGTGGCTGAGGAACCAGACGCGCATAGGACAGTTGACGGTTGAGAGTTGACGGTTATCGGTGACTGATCACTGATCACTGATCACTTCGCTCTTTCTGAACACATATATCACCGGATGATCGAAGAAGCGCCAGGAGAGCTCCGCGCCATCGTCTCTGATCTCCCATCTCCCCAGGCCGGGATAGGTCCGGAAGGTCTGGACCAGATCGAAATCCCCGCGCCCCGAGAAAAGGTCGTCGAGAAACTTCCATTCCACGGGATAGCTCTTCGCGGCTGGAGAGAAATACTCCCGCGTCTCCTCGGAGAGGACAATATAGTCGGCGCGGGAGGTCTTCTCCTCGAGATACCTTGCCCGTTCCTCCGGCGAAAGCGGGTGATCGAAAAGATAGGCGAAGTCCAGATACTCCTCGCGATGGATCCGGGGCAGGGCGTTTCTTTCTCCAAGAGGAATGGAATGATCGGTGGCGATCGTCGCGCCGGCGGGAATATTGGCGTATACCCACTCCGAGGCCCTGGTCTTGGTGTGGGGAACGGCGTAGACCCGGAGGAGGGCCAGAGAGAAGACGGCCGCCGGGAGAAAAGCGGCGAACGCGGCGAATATCCCCAGAGGGCGGAGCCGGGGGCGGGAGAGGAGCCGCGCGAGCAGCTCCCCGGCGGCGAGGCAAAGGAAGGGGATAATCGGGAGGAGATAGCGCATGAACTTGATATACCAGGATCCGATGAGGAGAAAGTTGAGGGCGATCCAGGAGGCGAGGAGAATGTCCTCCCTTCTCCGGCGGAGGAGGCTATGGATGAAGCCCGCCGCGGAAAGAATCGCCAGCGGCCAGCCCAACCCCCAGGGCAGGGACCGGGTCAGATGGGAAAGATAGGGCGGCGCGCCTTCGAAATAGTAGGCCCAGACCTGGGGAATCGACCCGGCGGTTTTCTTCGCCCACCAGACGATCTTGGGGAGAGCGAAGGGGGCGTCGAGGATCACGTAGGGGGAGAGGATGAAAAAGGCCGCGGCGGCCAGGAGGGCCGCCAGGCCCAGGCGCTTGGCCTCGCTCCGCCCCCTCTCCCTCGCACCGTAAAGGAAGGCGACCAGGACCGGGAGAAAGGCGGGGGCCCAGTATTTCGCCGCCATCGCCGCACCGGCGGCGGCCCCGGCCAGGGCGTAGTCCGCCGCGCGTCCGCGGCGGAGAGCGACGATGGAAAAATACATGATCAGGATCAGGAAGAAGCCGAGCGCGGTGTCCGGGGTGAAAAAGTGGGACTGCTGAACATGGATCGGCGCGGCGGCGAGGAAGAGGGCGGCGAGCAAGCCCGCGGCGGGGCGGTACAGCTTCCGGCCGAGAAGGAAGAGGAGCGGGATGGAGACGGTCCCCCAGAAAGCCGAATAGAGGCGGCCCAGGAGGTGAACCCTGGCCAGCGTGAGCGGAGAGAACAGCGAGGAGACGGCCGAGAGGGCGCAGACGGCGTAGATGCTCAAGGACGGGTGATAGAACCACTTCGGGTTGAGATAGTCCCCATGGGGGGCCTTGCGCATCGCGTTGGCGGCGTTGATGAAGGCGTTCTCGTCGACGTGGTAGCGCCAGGGGAGCCCCCAGTCGAGGCCGGAAAACCTTAAGCCTCCCCCGAGAAGCGTGATCAGGATGATGGCCGCGCCAGAGGAGTGCAATATTTTCTTCATGTCATTTCTTCACCGCCTGGACGATCAGGCTTTCCCCGAAACAGGGGAGCTGGAGCGGAGAGGATATCTTGAGATAGGGTACGCGGAAACGGTTGTAGGCGAAACTCTCGACCTCAAAACCGCATTTTTTGAGGATCCTTTTCAGATAGTAGGGCGAGAGGGGGGTAATATGACCTATGACGTCGGATTGCCATTCCCCGAAGAAGGGGTAGAAACTCCCCCGGAGCAGGAAACACAGCTTGCAGGTCAGGTAATCGAGGTTGGGGGTGGAGAGGATCAGTCGGCCGCCGGGTTTGAGGACCCGGGCGATTTCCCGGAGGAAGTGCCAAGGGTTCTCCAGGTGTTCGATCGTCTCCAGGCTGACGCAGTAGTCGAAAACGGAGCCCGGCAGGGCGAAATCCCGGTTGAGGTCGGAGACAAAAAAAACCCCGTCCGCCGCCGCGGACGGTCGGGCCTGGATATCGCTCATGATCGCCCGGAAGCCCAAAGCGCGAAGATTCCGGGAGAGAACGCCGTTCCCGGCCGCCGCGTCCAGGACCAATCCCCGAGGGAGAGGGGCGAGCGTCTCCAGAACCTTGCGGTGCAGACCCGGGAAAGCCAGCTCCACCTCGGGATCTTTGTCAGGACGGTCGTTCACGTTTCTGGAAATACCTTCCGTTGAAATCGACGGCGACCAGATCGGGCGCCAGGCCTCGCCCCCGGAAAAACTCGTCCACCGCCCTCCGGCACCCCTGCCATTCTCCATAGTCGTCGATGACCACAAAACCGCTCTCTTGCACCTGATCATACCACTCTTCCAGGCAGTACTTGACCGACTCGTACCAGTCGCAGTCCAGATGGAGCAGGGCGATCGGCCCCACCAGCGCTTTCCGGGACGGCATCGTCTCCCGGAACCAGCCTTTGACGAGATGGATCCGTGCGGGCTCCAGTTTTAGCCTTTGGAAGAGCAGGCGGAGGACCGCCGCCTCCGACCCGGAGGCCTCGCCCTTTTCGCCCGCCCGGCCGGAGCAGTGAACATCGCTGTGGGCCGGGGCGGGGAGCCCTTCCCAGGAGTCGAAAAGCCAGACCTGCCGCTCGGGGCGGCCGCGCGACGGGAAGGCCATCAGTCCGGCGCTCCCGCCGTTCCAAGACCCGCACTCGACGATGGAACCGGGGAGACGGGTCTCCTCCAGGCGGCGGGCCAGGTCATGAAGCAGGGACATCCGGGGGTAGGAGAGCATGGTATAGGGTTTGACGGCGAAAAAGAGTTTGGTCCTCCCCCAGTTCGCGAGGTCCCGTTTCGGGTAGCGGAGAAGAAAGAACTTGATGGTGTTGTAGAGGGCGAGAAGAGGGGGGCGGATGCGGATGAAATTCGCCAGGCGGCGGCGGTCGGCGGCGGCCAGGGCGGAGAGCGCGAGCGCCGACCAAAGGGCGATGATCGGGTGGAGAGGGTAGCGGTAGCGGTAGCCGCTGTGGGCCAGGAGGTGGACACCCACGAAGGACGCGGCATAGAGGTAAATCGTGAGCCACCTTCTCCACTGACGCAAGGAGAGGAAGAGTCCCGCCGCGCCCGAAACCAGATAGACCACGAAGATCTTGCCGCTCACCGTCGCCGGATAAAACTCCCAGAACAGGAGAAACTTCTTCCCGGCCAGGACGAGGGCCTCAACGGGGTTCTCCCGGACGAAGCGGAGAGACTCCCGGGTTCCCCGGCGGTCCCGCTCCACCTCGTCACGCATCCCGGAGAGCGGGTTGTTCTCCCGGGGAAAATCATAGCCCCCGGAGGCGCCGGGATGGAGCCCCATCCAGAGCATCACCCCGCCGTTGGTCGAGATGGGGACGAAGCGGCGGTGGACCCGGTAGTTCCTGATCGTCCAGGGGCTGATGACGAGGGCGGCCGTCAGGATCATGAGCGCCCACCCTCCGATCCCGGCGGAGATCTTCGGGCGGGCGGAACCGTTCCCGGCGCGGAGTCCGGCCAGGGGAACGAGGAGAGCGAGGACGAGAAAGGGCAGGATGGCCGGGCGGCAGAGAGCGGCCAGGCCGCCGTTCACCCCCGCCAGGATGAAGTTTGACCGAAGGCCGCCTTCAAAACCGCGGTGTAAAAACAGCAGCAGGAGGAGGCTCCAGGGGATATAGAGGTTCTCGGAGAGAAAGACGCCGGAGAGGTGGATCAGGGAAGGGCCAAGCGCCGCGAGAAGAGCGGCCAGGAGCGCGGCCGTTTCCCCCATGAGCCGCCGCGCGAGGAGGAAGAGGAGCCAGACGGAGAGCGTGCCGAGGAGGGCCTGGGCCAGGCGGGCGGCGGGCCAGGAGACGCCCGCGATTGTATACACCCCGGCGAGGGAAAAGGGATAGAGGGGGGGGCGGTAAGACCAGGGCGCCTCCACACCGAACTGCCCCTTTTCGATCAGTGTGACAGCGAGAAGATGATAGGTGCGCATGTCGGAGATGACCAACGCGTCCAGGCGGGGAGCGCGGGACTGGGAATAGACCAGCCGGCTGAAGAGGGCGGCCAGGAGAATCGCGGCCAGGATTTTTCTGTTCATTCGTCCATCCTGTCCATTTCGTCCATCTCGTCCTATTCAGTATTTTTCCCCCGCCCCAAAGCTCAATCCTCCCTGGATGACTCCGGCCCCGTGGGCCAGAAGATCGAGGAAGATCAGGCCGCAGGCGAGGACGCCATAGAGAGGACGGGTGGTGCGGGCGAAGCCGATGAGGAATCCCGCGTTCAGGGCGAGCAGGGCCAGGTAAGAGAGGAGGGTGAAGAGGAGGCAGGGACGGGGCGGAAAAACAAGGGTGGTGAGAAGGCCGGCCAGGGCGAGGAAGGAGAGAACGATCCCGGCCAGAAAGGAGGTGCTGGTCGTCACGTAGGACTTTTTCCTCCCCCGGCTCAGCCGGTCCCGCAGGGCGATCTTGGCCAGACCCGAGGCGCGGCGGAAGGCGGTCTTCATCAATAGGGCGAAGGAGTATTTCTTAATATGCTCGACCTGGAGCCGGCGATCGAGAACGATGCGATGGCCTTGAGCGGTCATCCGGACGCCGAACTCCATGTCCTCGATGGTGGCGGAGCGGTAGCGGGCGTCGAATCCTCCGCAGGATCGGAAGACCTCTTTTCGGACGGCGGCGATGGAGGTGTAGAAAACGGTCACCGGGTCCGGCAGGCGGGAATAGGTGTAATGCATGTAGAAGTTCTTGTATTGACTGCAGAGATCCGGGAAACGGGTGAGCGGCCGGAGCAGACCGATCACGCCCGCGACGGCGGGGTCGGAGAAACGCCCGGCCAGAACGGCGAAAGTCTCGGGGGGAACGAGCGCGTCGGCGTCGATGAAGACCAGAATCTCCCCGGAGGCCGCCGCCGCCCCGGCGTTGCGGTTGGCCGAAGCGCCCCGGCGGATCTCCGAGCGGATGAGCTTCGCCCCGAATTCCCCCGCGATCCTCTCCGAACCGTCGGCGGAGCCGTCGTCGGACACGATGACCTCGGCGGGAGGGGGGACGGCGCGGGAGAGCGCGCTCAAAGTCTCCCCGAGCGTTTTCTTGCCGTTGTAATTGGGAACGATGACCGAAAAGCGCATAGGGTCCCCGATGTCGGCTCGCTTGTTGTAGGCCCCGACTGCCCTCGGGGCGCCAAAGCGCCCGGTCAGGGGACCGGGCCTACACCATCGCGAAGGAACATCCGCGTGTAGGCCGGGTGCCCCCACCCGGCGTTCGGAGCGCCCGGTCGCAGACCGGGCCTACATAACCGGGAAACCGACGACAGCGTATCCCAAAAGCGATCCCGACGCGCTCAAAACGCGGCGGGATCACTTTTGATTCCAGAAATCGTTCCGGTGATACAGGGGATGGATCCCCTGCCGCTCGCTGGAGACGATGTCTGAAGCGGCCTCCATCCCGGCGGCGATGGAGTGGTCCAGGTTGTTGTACCAGAAGGTCCCGGTCCGGCCGAGCAGGAGGAGGTTGCCGAGGTAGCTCAAGTGATTGAGAATCCGTTGCAGGGGGCGGAGATAGTCGAGCTCGTAGATGGGATAAACGTTCGCGATCTTCTCGACGTGAACCGCCCGGATCGAAGCCGCCGAGGGGATCAGCCCAACTTTTACCATGTCCGCGGCCAGCTCCGGAATGAGTTTCCCGGGGTTGTTCCAGACCTCGTCTCCCTCCATGCAGGTCACCTCCAGTCCGATCCCGGTCATCCCCCGGGGCGCCGTCCCCGCGTAGAAGTTTTTAGGAATGCTGATCCGGTTGAAGACGACGTCCTTCTGCCCGTAGTAGCACCACTGGTAGGGGTGGGGAGGCTCCCCGGGGATCTCGACGTTGTAGAGGAGGGCGGAGAGATACTTGAGCCGCGGCTCCTCCACGTCGAGGAGGCGGCAAAGGAGATTGATCGGCGCCGTCCAGATCACCAAATCGGGGGAGAGCTTGCGGCCGTCGGAGAGCGCCACCTCCTCCAGCCGTTTCTTCCCCGCCCGGATCGAGGTGACGGAGGTGTTGAGCAGGATCTCTCCCCGGTTCCGCCCGATCTCCTCGGCCAGCCGTTCGGAGAAGAGGCCGATCCCCCCCCGCGTGGGGTAGAGAAACTCGGTGGTGACCGGCGCGGGGAGCAGGGTCTTATGGATGAGGCTCATCAGGGTGTTGGCCTGCATCCGCCGGTCGATCACCGCCCGGTCGATCCCGGCCTTGGCCCAGTCGGAATGGATGAGGGCGGGATCGTGTTTCAAGAATTTTTCGGTGTAGACCTTGAAAAACGATTCGTAGAGGGTGGGGCCGTACATGTTGACGATGTAGTCCTCGAAGCTGGTTCCGGTCCGGCGGGGGCGGTGGATGAGGTCTCGCGCCACCTTCAGGGTGATGGCGGGAGGGAGCTTGAAGACGGTGGAAAGCCGGAGCGGCCAGTCGTGGTAGCGGCCGAAGAAATAGACTCCGCTCGAGCGGGGGATGACGGTGAGATCCGGACCGAGAACCATCTTGATGAAGCGCAGGACGTCCTGATCGTCGGTGTGGAAGCGGTGGGGGCCGACGTCGAAGATGAAGTCCCCGTAGGCGAAGGAGCGGGCCAGCCCCCCCACCCGGTCTTCCTTCTCGGCCACCGTCACCTGGAGGCCGTTCTGGCTCAGCTGGGAACCGGCGGTCAGCCCCGCCGCCCCCGCTCCGATGATCAGGATGTTTTCCATGTTTCCTCCGGAAGATGGCAGTGATCTGTGATCTGAGATCTGTGATTTGAGATTTGAGATCTGAGATCTGAGATTCGAGATATAGATTTGAGATCCGGGACTCGCGCGATATTATAACGTCCGCTCTTTATTTGGTAGAGCATCTTTTCACTGATTGCCAGTCACCAGTCACTGGTCACCAGTCACTAGTCACCAGCCTATAACTGATCACTGGTTTAAAAATCAGAAAAGGAGAAAAAATGAAAAGCTGGGTGATGGGTCTGCTCCTGCTGCCGGTCCTGGGCTTCGGCCCGGTTTCTCCGGCCGCCGACTTTGACGGGGACGGGACCGGGGATATCGCCGTTTTCCGGGCCGGGAGCGGCCTCTGGTCGGTGCGGGACGTCACACGGCTTTATCTGGGGAGCGCGGGAGACGTTCCCGTCCCCGGCGATTACGACGGAAACGGGACCGACCGCGCGGCCGTCTTCCGGGCGGCCGGGAGCCTCTGGTCGGTGCGCGACCTGACCCGGATTTATTTCGGAGGCGGAACTGATGAGGCCATGCCGGGAGATTATACCGGCGACGGCACGGACGACGTCGCCGCCTTCCGGAGAAGCGCCGGACTCTGGGCGGCCAGAAACGTCACCCGGGTTTATTTCGGCGGAGCCGCCGATGTGGCGATTTCACCGGCGAACTTTATCGCTTCCGGCGTGGGTGGGCTTCTTAAGACCGGGCAGTTCACCGAATATTCCAGCGGTGACGATGGCACTTATCAGAAAGGCATCAACTTCAGTTACCAGACCTCGGACCCGGCCGGGAACGGCGAGATCGTCACCACCGACAACGTGACCAGACTGATCTGGGCTTCGGACGGAGACGGAGCCGGAAGTTTCAACGGCCAGACCGCAGCCTGGGAGAGAGCCGTTGACTGGGCGGAAAGCCTCGAGTTCGCCGGTTACAGCGACTGGAGACTTCCCAATCGGGTGGAACTGGAGTCTCTGCTCAATTCCGGCACCCATAGCCCCGCCATCGCCGCCGCGTTTTTCCCGAATACCAAGTCGACCTATTACTGGACCTCCACGTCTTACTCCGGCAATCACGATATCGCGTTTTTCGTGGACTTCAACTATGGCGCCACCGGCATCCACGGCAAACCGCCTAACAAACACTATGTCCGCGCCGTCCGCGGCGGCTGACGGCCGTGACGGAGACCCGCGAAGAGCCGGCGGCGAATCTCGGCTGAAGCCTTCCGCTAAAGAGAAGGGCGGTTCCGGGATGTCACTTTCCGATCAATCTCACTGCGCGCCCATCCCGTCCTCCCGGCGGACCATCCTCTTCCTGCTCCTCCCCCTCCTCCTCGCCCTCGCCGTCCACTCCCCCTCTCTGCTCCACGGCTTGATCGGCTGGGACGATCCCACCACCGTCTCCGCCAACCCGCTCCTGGGCAAACCCTCCCTTCCCCGTCTCCTGAAGCATTTCACTTCCTATTACCATTACGACTATTACCCGGTCTTCTACCTGAGCCTCTGGCCGGAGCGCCTCCTCTGGGAAGACAACCCCTTCGGCCCCCATCTCTCCAACCTTCTCCTCCACTCGCTGAACGCCGCCCTGGTCTATGCCCTCGCCCTGGAACTTCTCCCGAAGAAAAATCCGGCGATCGCGGCCATCGTCGCAGCCGCCTGGGCCGTCCATCCGGTTACCGTCGAGCCGGTCGCCTGGGCGACCGGGAGAAAGGTCCTCCTCGCCGCCTTCTTCTCCCTCCTCTCTCTCTGGGCTTACATCAGGGTGGAGCGGGGAAAGGGAACGAGCGCGTTCCGGCGGGCGGCGGCCGCGCTTCTCTTCCTTCTCTCTTGCTGGAGCAATGTCGCCGCGGCGGCCGCGGCGCCCATTTTCGGAGCTTACGAATATGCCGGCGGCCGGAGACGCTTCGGCGGGGCTTGCCGTCGCGCCCTCCCCTTTCTCCTGATCGGAATGCTTTCGCTCGCCCTCAAGCTCTACGGAAGACGGGATCATCCCGAGGCGCCGCCGGAAATTCTCTGGACCGGCGCGCACTGGCTTCCCACCGCTCTCGCCGTCTTCGGACGCAACCTCGCCTCCCTCTTCTTTCCCCTGCGCCTGAGCCCGCGCTATGCGAGCGTGACGGCGTCCTTCCCTTGGCCGTCGGCCTTCTGGTTCGGCCTTAGCGCCGGTCTGCTCGTCCTGGCCGGCCTCCGCCGCTTTCGGCGCGACCCCCCCCGCCTCTTCGCTCTCCTCTGGTTCGTCCTCGCCCTGGCGCCGACCTATGGCCTCCTCCGCCACCACATCTTTCAGGCCGACCGCTTCCTCTATTTCCCGGCTATCGGCCTCTTTCTCCTCGGGGGATCGGCGCTGCCTCTCCTGGCCGGCCGTCTCCGGAGTAGGGCGGCGATCGCCCTCATCGGCCTCCTCTCTTTTGAAGCCATTCTCGCCGTGCGCCAAACCCTTTTCTGGCGGGACGACGTGATCCTCTGGTCCCGGGCCATCCGGATCGATCCCGAGAACGCCCTCGCGCTCAACTACCGGGGGACAGCCTTGCTGGGACGCGGGCGGGTCGAAGAGGCAATCGGCGATTTCCGCCGGGCGATCGCCTTAAAACCCTGGATCGCCGACGCCCATCGCAACCTGGGTCTCGCCTTGAGACAGGCCGGCGGCATCTCCGGTGCGATCGCCTCGCTCCGTCGGGCGATCGCGGTCCGCCCCGCCCTGGCGGATTCCCACTTCAGGCTGGCGGAAATCCTCGCCGAAAAAGGGGATCCGGAGGAAGCGCTCGCCGAATACTCCGAGTCGATCCGCCTCGATCCTCATAAAGCGGAATACCGCGGAGGCATCGCCTATCTCCGGGAACTCCGGGGGGATTTCGCCGGTGCGGAAAAGCTCTACCGGGAGGCCGCCCGTGAATTTCCGGAATCAGATCCTCTTCGAAATCTTCTCGGGATCAATCTCTTCCAGCAGGGCAGGTTCCGGGAAGCGATCGAAGCCTATCGGGAAGCCCTTTCCCTGAATCCCCGTTTTGCCGAAGCCTGGTCCAACCTCGGCAACGTCTATGCCAGAATGGGGGACCGGGAGGAGGCGATCCGATCCTACCGCCGGGCGCTCGAACTCAAACCCGATTTCGCTTCCGCGCTCGGCAACCTGGGCGCCGTCCTGGCCGAGTCCGGACGCTGGGATGAAGCGGAGGAGAGCCTGAGCCGGGCGCGCGAGATCAGCCCCTCCTCGCCGGCAATCGCTTATCACCTGGGGACGCTACGCTTCCGCCGCGGCCATCTCGCGGAAGCCGAAGCGGCCTTCCGCGCAGCCCTCCGCCTCGACCCCGCCTTCTCCCAGGCCCGCGTGAGCCTATCGGCGGTCTTGCGCGCCCAGGGGCGGGAGGAGGAGGAAAACACCGGCAAGACCGGGAGATAGAAAAATATTTCCAAAATATTTCAACATCTTTTGCCCGACACTGATCGATGATTTTGATAGTTTTTCAGCTCCATGAATATCCGCAGGTGTGGCATTCGTAAATTTTAACCGTCACAGGAAGCGGATCAGCAACCCCTTTCCATCAATTCCTCCTAATCATTCGGAAGCCAAATATTGTAAACCTTTTATATGCTGTTTTGAAGTCAAATTGCCCTGTCGTTTATTGACACGGGGACAAGCGCCGTATATATTAGGTGCTAGAATGGGTTAGTTCGGATGACGGCCCCATGCAGCGAATCGCCACCACAGCGATGATCTGCCTTTTTATCGCATGCCTCGCCCTGGCCGGAACAGCCGAGGGCGCCTTGGGTCTCTCCGAGGGTTTCGATTCCTACGACGCGGGCGTCCGCCCCGCCGGCTGGTCATTCACCAACTGCAACGCCTCTACCGACGTCTATACCTCGGCCAGCAACTTCGGGACGGCCGCCCCGTCTCTCAAGCTCGACGCCAACGGCGACCAGACGACCTCAAGGGCCTTCACCTCCGACGCCAGCAACGCCCTCTACTTCTGGATCAAGGGGATCTCCACTGACGCCTCCTCCTCCCTCCTGGTCGAGCAGTATGCCTCTTCCTCCTGGTCCACGCTGACCTCCCTCGCCTCTCTCCCCACCACCGGGACCAGCAAGGGACCGTTCAGCCTCCAGACCGCCGCCACGCAGGTCCGCTTCTCCTACGCCAAGTCGGCGGGGGATCTCGCCCTCGACGACATCGCCGTCCGCCAAGGGCGTTACATGCGGGCGAGCTACCCCGTCTGGACGGAATACGGCGCCACGGGCGATTACGGCGACGTCGGCTATTACGAGCTCCCCGGCCAGGACGGTCTCCTGGGAACATCTGACGACCGAAACCTCTTGATCGACGGAGGGGCCTCTTCCACCGCCCCCAACGGCCTTTCCAACTTTCTCGACAGCAAGATCGGATTAGGGGGGACGATCCACTACATAGTCCTCACCCATCCGCACACCGACCACTACGTCGGCCTGAAGCTCGCCGTCAGCCGTTACAACGTCCTCAATTATTACGAAAACGTCCGTTGGACGGAGGGGCTGGCGACGGCGTACGACTCCCTGATCACCGACCTCGAAACGGAGGGGGTCAACTTCTACTATTTCAACGCCTCCGATTATTTGAGCGGGCCTTCCACCAACGTCGGCCCCGGATGGGACCCCTACGTCGTGGCCAGAGTACTCGCCGCCAGCGCCAACGCCCCATCGGGAGCCGGCGACGAGAATGACTGGTCGGGCGTGATCCAGATCGGATGCGGGAACTCCGTCTTCCTCCAGGGGGGCGACGCTACCAACACCACCGAAGGCTGGATCACCAGCAACAACACCACACACAGCTACGCCACCGCCTCCACCGACCTCGCCCTGACCGACTTCTTGAAGCTCCACCACCACGCGGGCGCCAATTCCACCGTCGCCGCCTTCGTGGACCAGGCCTCCCCGGCCTACGGGATAATCCTGACCGGCCACGGCACCTCCAGCCATCCGACCGGCGAAGCCATGACCCGCGCCAACACCGCCGGGGCCATCCTGTATCGGAACGACCTCGACCACCATATCGAGGTCCGCGCCGATGACACGGACAACTACGAGATCACCCGCTGGATGGCTTGGTCCTCCCAGACCGAGACCGACCACGGCCCCTTCGCCGGCGGCACCGACCTTCATTTCCCGCCGCCGCCCGCCGTCACCGGACTCCGGGTGGCCCAGCAGACCAAGGACCAGGTCGTCATCTCCTGGACCGCCACTTCGAGCGTGGACACGTACAACGTCTACCGCTCCCTCCAGTCCGGGGGGGACTCCGGGGCGGGGACCGCGGTCAACCCCGGGGTCGGCTCCGCCACGGGGATCTACGAGAAGCTGACCTCCTCGCCGATCGCCTTCACCAGCTACACCGACACGACGCTGACCGCCGGGCTGTGGTATTTCTACCGCGTGGCCTCTCTCCGGGAGTGGACAGAAGGTGCCTTCCAAGCCACCTACGAGATGCGTTGGTCGTCGCAGACGGGGGCCCGGCGCTTGGCCTTTACCCCTTCCCCCACTCCGGTGGGTTATCAGACCGCCTCCCCTACGCCGCCCACGCCCACACCCACATCCACACCGGTCGGCTACAAGACACCGCCCCCCTCCCCCACACCTCCCCCCACTCCTTACACCGCCGGGAATGTCCTGATCACGGAGGTCCACATCCGGGGATCGAACAGCCCCTTCAAGGGCGAGTGGGTGGAGATCCAGAACATCAGCGGGAGCGACCTCAACCTGAACGGCTGGCAGTTCGGCACGCTCGACGCCGACATCTATGCCATCGTGAGCAGCGACGTCACACTGATGGACGGGGAGTGCGCCGTCATCCACATCGACGAGACCGGGACGAGCGAGACCAACGCCTCCGGGCGGAGCGCCAACCCCACGGGCCTCGGCGGGGTCTGGGACTTCTACCTCAACGCCGCCGTCCTCCTGACCGACACCAAGGACACCCCGGTCATCTACAATTCCTTGGGGGACTACGTCGACGCCGTCGTCTACCACGACGGGACCACCTCCTGGGCCGGCTCCGAAGAAGAGACCGACGCCCAGACACTGGTCGACAACGGGATGTGGTCCCCCAACAGCAACGAGGGGAACACCTTCCAGATGCAGACTGGCTCCGTGATCTGGGCGATCGCCCGGACCGGCTCCGCCGACACCAACCTCAAGACCGATTGGGCGCTCACTTTGGGCGACAACCTGACGCCCGGCGTGGACAACACCGGCTACGCCCCCTTGAAGGTCCTCGTCACCGAAGCCGACCCCCGCGGATTCGTCTTCGGCCACTCCTGGGCCGAGGTCCAGAATGTTTCGGGCCGGGACATCAACCTGATCGGCTGGATGATGGGTTCGCTGGAGACCGACGAGTATTCCTTCACCGCCGCGACCGATCTGACCCTCACCGACGGGAGGGCCGCGGTCGTCCATTGGACCGCGGGTTCGAGCGAGGACGACTCCACCGGCTGGTCGAGCTCCGTCTCCTCCGGCGCCCAGAACTCCGTCTGGGACATCTACCTGAACCCCGGCGGGACGATGACCACTACCCAGGACGAGATCGTCCTCTACAACTTCATCGGATCGAGCTACTCCGGGACCACGGGCGGACTCCAGGACTCCGCCGTCTACTGGGACGGTTCGGCCGTCTGCGTCGGCGCCGACGCCGAGACACTGCTCGACGCCGGCCAGTGGTCGCCCGATACCGAGTGCGTCAGCAAGATCAGCTACGGCACGGGCGGCAACGGCTTCGCGCGCCTCACCGCCGCCGACACCGACACCCAGGCCGACTGGACAGCGGTCTCCTCCGCTTCTCTGAATCCCGGCTTCGACAACATCGGCTACTTCTTCCCCACCCCGACGCCGGTCGGCTACCAGACGCCCTTCCCCACGCCCACCCCTCTGCCGACCGCCACGCCGACAAACACGCCCACGCCTCCGCCGACCGCCTCGCCGACGCCTTTCGGCTTCAAAACCCCGTCGCCCACTCCCACTCCGTCGTTCTACAACCAGGTGATCTTCAACGAGATCGCCTGGATGGGGACGTCCTACAACACCGCGGACGAGTGGATCGAGCTCTTCAACCCCACCGGATCCAACGTCAACGTCTCCGGCTGGTATATTACGGATACCTCCGGCATGATCACCGCCATCGGCGGCGGTTCCTCGATCGCCTCCGGCGCCTTCTTCCTCCTGGAGAAAGCCGACGACAACACCGTCTCCGACATCGCCGCCGACCAGATCTGGACTACGACCGGATCGCTCTCCAACACCGCCGAGACGCTCTCCCTCTTCAACGCGTCCTCCGAGCTCGTCGATCGTCTCAACTGCTCCTCCGGCTGGTATGCGGGATATTCGGCGATCTATTTCAAGGTCACCATGGAGAGAAAGTACGGCCTCTCCGACAGCAACGACCCCGACAACTGGTCCGACTGGCAGGGGCCGACCTGGAACGGCTTGGACGCGGCCTTCAACGCCCTCAGCGGAACGGCACGGGCGGCCAACAGCATCGGCGGGCCGGGCAACTCCCCCCCACCCACCCCGACGTGCTCCCCTTCCCCCACCTCCACGCCCACGCCCTACGGTTATCGGACGCCCACGCCCACGCCCTCCCCCGCCGCCTACAACGACATCGTCTTCAACGAGCTCGCCTGGATGGGGACGACCTACGATGCCCGCGACGAGTGGATCGAGCTCTACGTGAACAGCGGCTCCTTCAACCTCCAGTCCTGGTCGATCACGGCCGACGACGGTTTCCCCAACTTCACCGTCTCCTCCAGCGTCCCGGTCAGCGCGGGCAACTTCGTCCTTTTCGAACGCTACGACGACAATACCGTTGCGAACGCCGCCGCGGACTATGTCTACCCCTCGGGCGCCATCGACGACGACGGGGAGGGCCTCCACCTGAAGAATCCCGCCGGCGAGACGATCGACACGCTCGAGATGGCGGCCGGTTGGTGGGCCGGCACTTCCGTGCCCTCGGGCCCCTACTACTACACGATGGAGCGGCGGTGCGTGGCCGGCGCCAGCGACGACCTCGCGAACTGGGCGACCTGGAACGGCTCCACGTCCTTCGGACTGGACCACGGCGGCAACGCCATCCAGGGAACGGCAAAGATTGCCAACAGCAACCTCTGCCTCACCCCCACCCCCGTCGGAGCCACGCCCACTCCGATGGCCGCGCCTACCGCGACACCGACGCCCGTTCCTCCAACGCCGACCAGAACCCCGACCGCCACACCTTCGCCGACCCCCGCCCCGAGCGCGACGCCGTCCCGCACGCCCACGCCGACGCCGACCTCTGCCGCCCCGACACCGACCGCCGCACCTGCCACGCCGACGCCGTCTCCGAGTCCTTCCTCCTCGCCCACTCCTACACCGTCCCCCAGTCCCTCCACCTCGCCCACGCCGACGCCGCTCTCCCCGACACCGACCGCAACGCCCCCGACACCGACTGCGGTGCCTCCGACGCCCACGGCGGAGCCCGCCACACCGACGCCGCACCTGATCATCCACGAGCACTTCGACAACTTCCAGACCGGCGTCCGTCCGGCCGGCTGGACCTTCACCAACTGCAACGCCGACTCCGACACCTACGTCAGCGCCAATTACTACGGCGAGTTCACACCCTCGCTCAAGTTCGGCTACAACCCCACGGTCGCCCTGACCAAGCCCATCGTCACCGATGCGACGAGCGCCTTGACCTTCTGGATCCGCGGAGCCTCCGTGAACGCCACCAGCGCCTTCCTCGTCGAGGAGTTCACGGGGTCGGGCTGGGCGACGGTCACCAACGTCACCGCCACCATCCCCGTCACCGGGACCATCCTCGGCCCCTACGCGCTGGACCTATCGACCACCCAGCTCCGCTTCACCTACAACAAGAGCGCGGGCAACGTTGCTTTCGACGACGTCATCGTCTACGGCCCGATCACACCGACCCCGACCGCCGCCATCCCGACGCCGACCGCGGCGCCGCCGACTCCGACAGCCGTTTCGCCGACGCCGACAGCTATTCCGCCGACTCCGACGTTAGCGCCGCCGACGCCCACGGCGGTGCCCGCTACGCCGACGCCGCTTCCCGGCATCCCGACACCCACGGCGGCGCCGACCGCCCAGCCGAGCCCGAGCCCGATAGCCATCGCCTCGCCCACGCCCCCTAACTGCGCTCCGGGGCAGAGGTTGAACAACCCGAGTTTCGAATCCTGCTCCTTGCTGGAGTTGCTGAAGGAGGAGGAGCTGAAGGCGCGGCCTATCCTGATCGACCCGGAGTTTCTCATCCATAGAATCGCCGGCGCTCCCCCGGGGGACCGGGAACATCGGGTGTGGGGGCTGACATGCATATGACGCCCCGCATGCTATTGAACGAGAAGATCCGCGGACTGGCCCTGGCCGCGGCCCTGGCCTTCGTCGGGATGCCGACCGCAGCCTGCCTCGCCGATACACTGATCAGCGAAGGGTTCGATAGTTACAACACCGGAACTCGGCCTGCCGACTGGACCTTCGCCAACTGCAACGCGAACTCCGACACCTACACCACTGCCGGGGACTACGGCCTCGCCAGCCCGTCGGTCATGATGGATGCGACCGGCGATGTAATCATCACCCCATCTTTTTCCGCGCCCCAGGAGCTGTATTTCTGGATCAAGGGACAGTCGGCCCCCACCTCCAGCCATCTCCTCGTCGAGCAATATGCCGCCGGCTGGACCACCGTCACCGATATAGCAAGCGTACCAGCGGCCGCAACCAATACCGGCCCTTTCCCTCTCAATGCCAGTGCCACGCAGATGCGTTTCAGCTGGATCGAGATCATAGCCACCGGCAACCTCGCCTTCGACGACGTCCGCCTAGAGGGCATCCCCTCCCCGACACCTTCGCCTTCGCCCCTCAGGACCGCCACCCCGTCGCCATCGGTGACGCCGACACCGTCTACTTCGCCGACCAAGACGCCGACACCTCCACCATCGCCGACGCCGACACCGTCTACTTCGCCGACCAAGACGCCGACACCTTCACCATCGCCTTCCACCTCACCCACACCGTCTCCGATCACCCCGACTCCGTCTCCGAGTCCGCTGGTGCCTACGCCGTCGAAAACGCCCACCTCTACACCCACACCCAGCCCGATCACGCCGACCCCGTCCCCCTCGCCCTCTCCGACCAAGACAGCGACGCCATCGCCCTCGGTCACGCCGACGCCGTCTCCGAGTCCTTCCTCCTCGCCCACTCCTACACCGTCCCCCAGTCCCTCCACCTCGCCCACGCCGACGCCGCTCTCCCCGACACCGACTGCGGTGCCTCCGACGCCCACGGCGGTGCCCGCCACGCCGACGCCGGCACCCACCGCGACCCCCGTCAACTGCGCGCCGCCTTCCTGGACCGTCCTCACAGTCCACGAGGAGGGAGCGCCGGGCTATCAGGCTTGGGAGCGGCGGGACGACATCCTACCGCCCGGCGTCGTCGACTCGAACTACGTGGGCCATCTTGACTGGACTTCCTCCGCCGGGGGCGCGAGCGGCCAGTGGAAGGGGCTGGCGGTCGAACAGACCAGCGCCGACTTCGGGGCCATCGCCGACCCCAATTCCCACCTCCTGAAGTGGTACCGGGCCTACGACGACGCCGTCAACTTCGACGAGGCCCACCTGGAATACGGAGGCCTCTTCGTCGAGGTGGAGTTCACCCATGACGGCGGCTCCTACTTCCTCCGCTACAAGCACGACATCGTGGGGATCGCTCCCACCGATCTGACCCATGCCGACACGAAGTACATCGACCTCGCCTCCCCGGTCGAGGACGAGTGGAACAGCCCCGAGTTCTCCCGGGTGATCGGCGACGACATCCTTCTGAAGTGGGGATGGTCCGCCTACCAGGTCTCCGCCGTCCGCCTGGGAATCCTGGCCGAACAGAAGGCCGGCGCCGACCCGGTCTCCCTGAGCGCGGAGTGGGACAACGTCCGCCTGGAGACGGCCTGCTGGCCCTCCCCCACACCCAGCCCGACGCCGGCGGACTTTGAAACTCCCACCCCGACAGCCACGCCGCCCAACTTCCTTAAAGTGGTCTTCAACGAGTTCGCCTGGATGGGGACCCAGGCCAACTCCGACCACGAGTGGCTGGAGCTTTTCAACAACCTGGATGTCGGAGTCAACCTCCGCAACTGGCGCATCTTCTCGAAGGACGGGAACCCTGATTTCACCATCCTTTCCGATATCACCATCCCGGCCCAGGGCTTCCTGGTTTTCGAGCGGGGGACCGACGGCGTAATCGTCGACAAGACCGCCGCCTTTGTCTATCCCTCCGGGAACGCGATGGATAACGGCGGCGACTGGATGTATCTCGAGGACAGCAACGGCGTTCTCTGGGATGAGGTGATGAAGGGGTCCTGGTTCGCCGGCACCGACGGACCCGAGTACTACACGATGGAGCGGCGGACCGCCACCCTGGACGGGAACAACCCCTACAACTGGCTTGACAACAACGGCGTCGACATCTCCGGGACCGATGCCCTCGACAACCCGATCAACGGCACGCCGGAGGCGATCAACAGCGAAGCCAGCCCGACCGGCGTTATCGAACGAGTGCGGGGACTCCTCCAACCGGCTGTTTCCGACCCCTGCGGCTATTCGGATCTCCCCAGCTTCCCCCTGGTCAACGCGTCCGACGGCAAGAACTGGTTCCTGCGCTCCGACAAACTTCCCCTGGATCGTTTCGCCGGTCTCCGCATCGAGGCGATCGGACGCCCCGAGGGGAATGAAGACTGCGCTTTCCTGAACGTGGCAGAGATCATTCCGCTGGAACAGCCGTCCGCGCCCACGCCCGTTCCAACCAGTCTGCCGGTTGTCCCCACCCCGTCGGCCGTTTCCGCCACCCCATCCCCCATCCCCTATCCTCTATCCTCTCTGGTTTCCTCCGGCGACTACGACGGCGACGGCACCTCCGAGATCGCCCTCTTCCGCCCGTCTTCCGGCCTCTGGGCTGTCCGCAGTTTCACATCCTTCTACTTCGGATCCTCTCTCGACCTCCCGGTGAGCGGAGACTACGACGGCGACGGGACCTCCGAAGTCGCCCTCTTCCGTCCGGAAACAGGCCTCTGGGCCGCGCGCGAACTGACCCGCATCTCCTTCGGGGCCGCGGGCGACATACCCGTCCCGGCGGACTACGCGGGTAGCGGACAGGATACGATCGCTCTCTTCCGCCCCTCGACCGGCCTCTGGACGGCGAGAAACCTCTTCCGCTTCCACTTCGGCGGCGCGGGCGACTTCCCCATCCCCGGCGACTACGACGGGGACGGCCTTTTTGACGCCGCCCTCTTCCGCCCGTCTTCCGGCCTCTGGGCCGTCCGGGAAACGAGCCGGTTCTTCCTGGGAGCGGAGGGTGATCTGCCTCTTGCCGCCGACTGGCTGGGCGACGGCCTTTCCTCCCCCGCCCTCTTCCGTTCCTCTTCCGGCCTCTGGGTCGTCCGCGGCGGGACCCGTTTCTTCCTGGGCGAAACTGGCGACTTCCCCGTCCCCGGGGATTTCAACGGCGACGGCTCGGCCGACCCCTCCATCTATCGGGAATCCACCGGCGAGTGGATCTTGCGGGGGATCACCCGTTTCGGCTTCGGGCGGCGGGGCGATCTGCCGGCGACGAGGTAGGGGATGGAGGATAGAGGGTAGAGGATGGAGGGTAGAGGGTAGAGGGTAGAGGGTAGAGGCTGGCATCCAATAAGTCGTCCCGCGTGATGCGCGGGGCGATTTTTATTTAACCAGGCGCCGCTTCATCAGGCGAAGGGCGATGAAGAAAGCCGCGGCGGAGAGGAGGAGGAGATAGAGGAGGTTCAGCGCGAGCCCCGGCGGATGTTCGCCCGAGAAGACGGCCCGGGAGAGTTCGACCGCGTGGGTCAGGGGCAAGAAGCGGGCCAGGATTTTCATCCAGCCGGGGAATGAGTCGAGCGGAAAAAAGACGCCCGAGAAGAAGAGCATCGGCGTGATGAAAAGCTCGGTGTAGTAGTTGAAGAAATCGAATGTCGGCGCGAACGAGGTCACGATCATGGCCAGCGAGCCGAAGAGGACGCCGGAGAGCGCCATCAACAGGAGGAGGAGGACCACGCCGACCGCCGAGGACGGCAGCACTCCCATGAACGCCGCCATGACCAGGACCAGACCGCCGTTGACCAGACCCCGGAAGGCGCCCCAGGCGATCTCGCCGGCGATCGCGTCCTCGGCCGAGACCGGCGTCGCGATCACCGAGTCGTAGAGCTTCTGGTGGACCATTTTAAGGAAGGTGTCGTAGAGGCACTCGAAGGAGGCGGTCATCATCACCCCGGAGAGGAGGACACCGGGGACGAGAAACTCCAGGTAGGGTTTTCCCCCGAGATGGCCCATGTAGGCCCCCATCCCGATCCCGAATGTGATCAAATAGAAGAGGGGCTCAACGAGGCTCACCACCAGCGTCGGCAGAACGAAGCGCTTGTAAGAGACCAGGTTCCGGTAGAAGACGCGGGCGATCCGATAGGACAGGTTCATAAGAAGAAGGATTATAGGTTATAGATTTGAGATTTGAGATTTCAGATCCGAGGTCAGAGATTTGAGATCTGAAATATGAGATCTGAGATTATCCTAAAACCGTTCCCCTGGCTATGCCCGAACGCATGCCCGCGAATTATCCTCATTCGCCTATACGGCGTTGGTGCGATCGGTCGCCGCGGCGACAGCCGAAGAGCGCGTTGATAGTGTCCGGCCGACTTCGACGGCGCTGGGAGCGACGGCGCCGCTATCTTCCGCCCGGAGGCCGGTTACGGGTCCGTGCGGGGGGTGACGGCGGCTTATTTCGGACGAGAGGGTGACCGGCCGGTGACGAGGTGATCAGCGATTGCAGCGATCGGCGCGCCCGATACCATCAGTTACTGATGACTGATTACTGATCACTATTTTCCGCGAAGACCCGCTCATACAGTTCCCGGCAGAGGCGGGGATAGCGGAAGCGCTCGTGGAACCAGTCCATGTTCCGACGGGGACGGCCCAGCGGCCGCCCCTCTTTTTTCTTGCGCATGAAGTCGAGGAGCGTCTTCCCGATCCCCTCCTCATCCCGGATATCCGTAATGACGGCGGCGTCGGTCTTCTCCAACAGCTCCCGCGCCGCGCCTCCCTTGTCCAAGGGCAGCAGGGCGAAGAGGGGACGGCCGGACTCGATCAGCTCGTAGATCTTGCCGGTGACGATCGTCTCCGCCCGGGGCCAGTCTCCGACCAGAAAGAGGATGAGGTCGTTCAAAAAATACTGGCGAAAGACCTCGCGGCGGGGGGCGGCTCCCCGGAACTCGACCAGCTTCTTCAACCGCGGCGGCCAGTCGGCCGCGTGCTGTTCGTGGTGGCCGTAGAGGCTGATCCGCGGATCGCCCGGACGGATCCTGCCCGACGCGGCCAGCGAGTCGACCGCCCGCAGAAGGGGACGGATATCCTGCGTCCCGAAGAGCGAGCCGGCGTAAACCAGCTGGAGGGGCCCGGGAGCGGGAGCGGGCGTTTCCCTCCGCCGGCGGGCCAGTTCCTCGATCTCGTCGTCGGCGATCCCGTTGGGGATCCAGACGATTCGTTTCTCGTCCAATCCCCCGGATCTCCGGTTCAAGCCCTCCCGGAAATCCCGCCCGACGATGACGATGCGATCGGCGGCGCGGAGCGCGCGCTTCTCCAGCCCCTCGCCTCCGAAGTTCTCCAGATGGTGGCGAGCCAGACGGTAGAGGCTTTTTCCCCGATGGTAGCGATGGATCAGGCGGTTGAGCTCGGCGTAGGCGGTCGACCCGTCGAGCCATTCGTCGCGGTATTCCAGGATGACTTTCTTCTCCGGCCAACGCCGCTTGAGACGGAGAGCGAGCCGCAGGAGCGCCGGAAAAGGCGGCAGCGAAATATAAAAGGCGTCGTAGCCGCCCAGGGATCCGCGGCGCTCGATCGACGCGGCCAGACCGCGTTCGAGGCGTTTCCAGAACAAGGTTCTGGCGAGGAACTTGTGAAAGGGGGTCCGCTCCCGGGCCAGGATCCTCTCCAGGACATTCCGCTGAAGATTGAGATAGCGAACGCCCGTGAGGTCGAGGGGATAGTCGTCCGCGGCCGGGACCTCCCGGTTCAGGGATTCGGTCAGAACCTCCACGTCCAGGCCTTCATACTCGTTCAAGTGACGGTAGAGGTTGACCGCCCGCTTGGCCGCCATCCGCGGGTTCGGATAGAAATATTTAGCGATCAAAGCGACCCGCCGGGCCTTGGTCATTTTTAGTTTATCCGTCATATCGAAAGAGAACCCGCCACCTGAGCGCAGTGGCAGCCGCCGGCTCAAGCCTGCGGCTACTCCTCCCCCCTCGGCGGGGCGCGGGAGAAAAGCGCCCGGAACCCCGCGGCCAGAAGGGATAAGTCGCCGGAACGGGGCAGAAGCAGATCCCTCCAGGAATTGCCCGAGAGACGGCAGTACAGGATCATCCGGGAGAGGAAAGCGGCGCCGTAGGAAATTGTGGAGGCCAGAGCCGCTCCCGCGATCCCGAAGCGCGGGATCCAGAGGATATCCAGGGCGAGATTCAAGGCGAGCATCAACGCGGAGACATAGGAGTTGAGAAGCGGACGGCCCCGCCCGGCGATGTCGTTGGCGAGCAGGCGGGAGATTCCCATCGCCACCGCGCCGGGGATGAGCAAGCGGAGGGGCAGCACCGCCGGGAGATAGCGGCTGGAAAAAAGCAGTTCCACGACGACCCCCGCCGCCAGACCGCAGGCGGCGGCGACCGGGGCGGTGGCCAACAGCATCACCCGGACCACCCGGGGCGTGAACTCCTTCCGCCGCCCGGGATCCTCCTCGGCGGCCACCCGCAGAAAAAGAACCAGCTTGGCCGCGTTGGTGAACAGCCAAAGCTGCTCGACGATGAGCACGGAGATCGAGTAAAAACCCGTCGCGGCGGGGCCGAGGAACCAGTTGACCAAAAGCACGTCCCCTCGGTAGTTGAGATAGGAAAGAATGTTGCCGACGTGGCTCTGCAGACCGAAGCGGGCGACGTCCCGAAGATAGGGGCGGCTGAGGCGGAAGACGGGGCGGCCCGCCATCTTCCTCGCCTCGGCCAACAGGTGAAGACCGGCCAGAATATAGGAGAAGGCGCCGGCCGCGATCGCGCCGGCCACCCCCCAGGCTAGCCCCCAGACCATGATGACCGTCCCGATCAGAAAGAAGGCGGAGCGGCGGACTGAGGCCAGATTGTATGCTCCGAACCTCTGCAGGCCCAGGGGGACGGACTGGATGAAGAAAAAGAAGATCTGCAGCGGCGCCAGCAGAAGGCTGGCGTACAGAAAGCCCGTCGGCACGGAGGCGAAGAATGTCGCCCGGAAAAGAAAAACGGCGAGCGTCCCCGCCAGAAGACCGGCCGCCCCGAGCGCGCCCGCGAAGACCATGTTGTTGCCGAAGACCTCGGCGGGGGGGTGGCGGCGGCGGGCGAGGAAATAGGCGCTGGCCGGGACCACGCCCAGGTCGCAGACGGTGACGATCAGGAAAGGGATCAGCGTGCAGACGGCGAAGATCCCCTTCCCTTCCGGGCCGAGGACCCGGGCCAGGACCATGGAGGTCAGGGTGCCCAGGACGAGGGCGGCAATCTGGCCGGCCAGGGTGACGCGGCTTTTCCGGACGAATGTTCCCATGGCTATCCCTTCCGGCAAACGGCCAGAAGATCGATCCCGCACTCCGGGTATCGATCGTCCGCCCGGTAGTCGCCGAGGCCGATCTCCCGGCCCCTCCCCGGCGGGGCGGCGGACCGGGCGGCGGCCGCTCGGGTTTCCCGGCGGGGGAAGCGGAGGCCGGGGACAACGCATTTTACCAGAGCGGAGAGGGGATCGCGCAGGTAAGCGCGGAGAGGCGACCGACCCAGGCGCGCCCGCTCGATTTCCTCGACCCATTCCCGGCCGCGGATGCCCATCACGGAGACGTTCTCAAAAACGGCCGCCAGGGAACGGCGAAGAAAGCGGCCGGAGAATTCCTGACGATGCTCCGGATTGAAGGGGCGCTGGCCGGGAAGGAGTCGGAAGCGGCGGTTGGGCGTAGCGATGGCCACCTCCCCGCCGTTCTCCGCCACCCGGCGCGCCTCCCGGAGAAAGGGGAGAACGTTTTGAGGCCGCAGGTGCTCGATCAGGTGGAAGGCGGCGACCACGCCGAAGGTCCGGTCGGGGAAGGGGAGACGGAGCGCCTCCGACCGGACATAACGGACCTGGCGCGACGGGCGGAACCGTTCGGCGGCCGCTAGGACCCGTCCGCCGGAATCGACCGCCACGACCGAGGAGGCGCAACCGGCGAGCAGGCGGGCGCCGTGGCCCAGCGAGCATCCGATGTCCAGCACCCGCTTCCCCGCGCCGCGCCGCGCGATGAGCGCGTAGGCCTTGCAGCGGCGGACAAAAGCGGACTGGGCGGGGAAATCGTCCCGGTACTCCTCCGCGGAGCGGACCGCCCCCGTGGCGGCGAGAAAATCCGCCAGGCGATGGAATTCGCCGGTCAAGCCGTTCACGACGGCGCGCCTCCGCCAACCGCCAGAGCCGAGCGGTAGACGGCGTCCAGCCGCCTCCCCACCACTTCGTAGCTGAAGTTCTCCTCGACATAGCGCGCGATCCGTTCCGGGCTGTAGCCGCGGCGGCGGTCGAGCATGGCGTCGAGCGCGGACGCGAGCGCGGCGGCGTCGCCGGGGGGGACCAGCAGCCCCCGCTCGGGCGAGACCGTCCGCTCGAAGGCAGGCAAACGGGATGCCACCAGCGGTTTGCCGCAGGCCATGGCTTCGATGGCCGTCATCCCGAAGGTTTCGCAGAGACTCGGCTGAACGACGAAAGCGGATCCCCGGATCAGTTCCGCCACCTCCGGACGGCTCTTCATCCCCAGGAAGCTCACCTCCCCGTCCAATCCCAGGTCGCGGCACAACGACCGGTATTTCCCGCCGCCGGGCCCCTCGCCCGCGATCTGGAGGAGGAAGTCCCGGCGCTTCCGCTTCAGCGCGGCCAGGGCCCGGAGGAGGACGGGGATGCCCTTGCCTTCCCGCAGGAGAGCGACCAGGAGGATCGTCGCCTTCCCGTCCCGGGCGGCGGCGCGCGCCGGAGCGGGACGGAAGACGGCGGTGTCGATCGCGTTGGGGACAACCTCGAAACGGCCCCCGATCCGGAGCGCGCGCAGGGACTGCCGGACCTCCTCGCCGACCGGGAGGACGGCGGCGGCGCGATTCATGGCGAATCGGGCTTTGAGGATGTCCCGCTTTCTCAGTGTCCCCCGGATGAAGTCCCCGCAGTGCTCGCTGATGACGACGGGGAGGTTCCAGCTTTTCCCCGCCATCACCGCCGCGACGCCGGCGGCGTATTCATGGGCATGGATGAGGTCGGGGCGGAGACCGGCTTCCCAGAGTCCGGCGAACTCCCGCTTCACCCTCCACAGATACCAGGCGTAGGTGCAGAAGGGCACGGGCAGCCGGCGGTGGCTGATCCGGATCGTCCGGATCCCGTCTTCCTCGGCGTCCGTCCGGGCTTCCCTCCGCCGCGGTCTGTCGCCGGGCTCGACGCACAGAACCGTGACCCGGTGCAGACGGGAGACGGCGCGCGCCAGCTCCCGGACGGCGGCGCCCTGGGCGGGATGGACGCCGTTCGGATACCAGCGCCAGAACGGGAGAAAAAGGATGTGCAGGCGGCTCGGGGCATCCATGGGGATCCGGGCGAACCGGCGGCCTTACTGCCTGATCAGCACCGCGTCTTCCAGCACCGCCTCCACTGCGCCGTCGATGGCGGAGTGGAGAGAAGCGCCCTGCGCGCCGGAGGGGACCGAGGCGATCAACTGCCCGGCCCGCACCCGGTCCCCTTTTCTGACCACGGGGATTGAGGCCGCTCCCACGTGCTGTTTCAGGAGGACGCGGAGACGCCCCACCGCCAGGGGTTCCATCCGCAGCGGAGCGTCGGACTCGTAGCGCGTGACGTCGATCCGGGAGGCGAAGCGGGAGACCGGGATCCGCCGGCCGTCGCGGAAGGGGTGGGGGGTGAGATCGGAACGGAGGTGGACCTTCTCCACCTTCGCCTTCTTGAGCTCCTGGAGGAGTCCCGCGATCACCCGTTCGGGGGAGAGCGAGGTGGGACAAGCGAACATCCCGCAGACGGCGCACTGGCAGCAGAGATAGGCCTTGGTCAGATCAAACCGGGAGATCGCGTCCGCGCGCTGCTGGCCGACCAGCCCCATGATAACATGGGGTTCCATCCGGTGGCCGAGGAGATAGCGGGGGCAGTAGTCGGTGCAGGTCCGGCAGCCGTCGCAGGCCCAGGAGGCCTTGCTCACGTCCGTGTCGAGCGGACGTCTCTTGTAGCCGACCTGCTTGTGCCCGGAGGGGAGGACGATCAGGCCGGTGGTGGTCTTGGTCACCACGCCGGAGGAGAAAGCGCCCATGATCGGCCCGCCGTCGAGAACGACAGGATCGGCGACGGCGGCCCCGCCCGCCGCGGCGAGGACGTCCTCGACGTAAGCGCCGATGGGAACGATCAGCGTGGCCGGACGCTTCACTTCCCCCGCGACGGTGAGAACCCGGTGGGTGACCGGCTCTCCCCGGGAGGCCCGGAAGACGTTGATCAGCGTGGACACGTTGCTGACCACCGCCCCCACCGCCAGCGGAAGCCCTCCTTCGGGGACGACCCGGCCCAGGGCCTCGAAGACCAAGACCTGCTCGTCGCCGGCGGGATAGTGGCTCGACATCAGGAAGAGTTCAACCCGCGAGGAGCGCCGGGCGATCTCGGCCCGCAGGGCGTCGAGCGCCGGGCGGTACTTCCTTTTCAGGGCGATGACCGCCCGCTTCGCCCCCACCGCCTCCGCCGCCAGTTCCATCCCGGCCACCAGCTCGGGGGCCCAGACCGCCATCGCCTGCTGGTCGACCCGGAGGAGCGGCTCGCACTCGGCGCCGTTGGCGAGCACGACCTCGGCGCGGGCGGAGAGCTTGACCTGGGCGGGGAAGCCCGCCCCGCCGGCGCCGACCACGCCGGCCGCTTTCACCAGCTCTGGCAGTGAACCGGTCACCAGTCTTTCGCCCGCCTCCGGCGGCCTGGCTATCAGTGATCAGTCACTGATCACTGTTCACTTCTTTTTCAGTTACTTATTCGGGCGAGACCGCCGACGACGGAGGAGGAGGCGGCGGCGGCGAAAATCCGGCGACCGGCTCCCCGGCGGCCGCTTCCCCCGCCGATCCTTCCGCCGAAGGCGATGCCGCCGCCGCGACTCCCGCGGCGGGCGCCGCCTCCGCTGCCGAAGCGGAGGGAAGATTGGTCAACCCCGGAGAAGCAGCGCGCAGTTTCTGCACCGGCAGATTCTGGCTCACGGTCCGGCAGTACTCGTCGATCTTCTCCGATGATTTGCGCCCCTTGATCGCGCCCGCGACCCGCTCCTTCACTTCCTCGAAGGGAACCATCCCGGCCGCTCTCCGCTCCTCCATCTTGATCAGGTGGTAGCCGAAACGGGTCTCCACCAGTTCGCTGGTCTGGCCGGTCTCCAAGGACCAGGCCGCCTTCTCGAAGACCGGGTCCCTCTGCCCCTGGGGGAAGAAGCCGAGATCCCCTCCCTGGGCTTTGGACACCGGGTCCTCGGAAACCTCCGTGGCCACGGCCGCGAAATCCTCCGCGGCCAGGCGCTCCCTGATCTTTTCCATCTTCTCCCGGGCGGCCTTTTTCTGCTCCTCGGTCGCGGCGGGATCGAGCATGATCAGGATATGCCGGGCTCGGATCGTCTCCGGGCGGTTGAAGGCATCCGGGTTCTCCTTGTAGAAGGCGGAGACCTCATCGTCGGTCACGGTGATGTCCGGATAAACCTTCTTTTCCAGCACTTCGTTGACCACCACATCCTTCTTGATCCGCTCGCGAAGCTCCTGGGGAGCGAGCCCTTCCTGGGCCAGGGCGTCGGCGAAGGCCTGCTCGTTGGGGAACTGCTTCACCATATCCTGGTACATCGTCTCCACCTTCTGGGAGAGATCGGGGAGGGCGAGGTCCTTCCCGCTCTGGTAGAGAAGCTCGCTCTTGATCATCACGTCCAGTATCGAGTCCTCGTAGCCGGGAGGCGGCCGCTGTCCCTGCATCATCAGCTTCTGGGCGTAGCTGTGGGCGGTGCGGGCGAGTTCGAGGCCGGTGATCTCGTACTCGCCGACCTTGGCGACAATTTCGTCCCCGCCGGCCGCCATCCCGTAGGGACGTTCTTTTTCCGGCGCCGGCTTTTTGCAAGCTGAAATCCAGATCAGGCCGCAGGCCAGGCCAGCCACCAGGGCCGCCCGCGACGCATGGCGTAACTGCTTCACGTATCCTCCTTTGGGCTCCGCTGGTGGGATCAGGATCCGAACGATTCGGCGATCTCCGGTCGGCGCCAGAAACATGAGTTAATCAGGACGAGGGGGGGATGTCAAGAACTGGAAAAACAGGAAAGGCAGGCAGGGCAGGAGCGACAGGAAAAAATTGAAAAAAATGACCGGGGCTTAATCTTTCAGAAGACTCAAGGCTTCGGCGCGGCTGCGCGGGTCCTTGCGAAAGATCCCCCGGATCGCCTCGGTCTTCACCGTCATCCCCGGTTTCTTCGTCCCCCGCATGGAGAGGCAGAGGTGCTCGGCCTCAATCTGGACCAGGACCCCCCGCGGCTTCAGAGCCGCCATCAGGAGGTCGGCGATCTCCGTGGTCAGGCGCTCCTGGACCTGGAGACGGCGGGCGAGGATCTCCACCACCCGGACCAGGTGGCTGAGCCCCGTGATCACCCCGTCCCGGGGGATGTAGGCGATGTGGGCCTGGCCGAAAAAGGGGAGAAGATGGTGCTCGCAAAGCGAGTGGAAGGGGATGTCCTTGACGAGGACGATCTCGTCGAAACCCGGATAGCGGAAGACCCGGATCCCGGCCGCGGGGTCCTGACGCATCCCCTCCAGGATCTCTGAGCACATCTCGGCCACCCGCGCCGGTGTGCGCTCGAGGCCCGCGCGGGAGGGGTCCTCGCCGACCGCGAGGAGCCACTGCCGGACCGCGTTTTCGATCTTTCGGGGATCGACCGCCGTTGCCTTCCCTTTGTTTTGCTTTTTCGTCATCCCCAAACCTCTCGCCAAGTCATTGTACTGCTTTCCGCTGATATCAGTAATTTGAGATTTGAAATTTCAGATCTCAGATTCGAGATTCCAGATCCGCAATCCGAGATTATTTCTCTGAGATCTGAGATTTGAGATCTGGGATGGTATCGAGCTTCCGGATGATCTTCCGCGGGCATACCTCCACGCATTTCAAACAGGCGGTGCACTTCCCGTAGTCGATCCGGGCCACGTTGTCCATCAGGACGATCGCCTGGGCCGGGCACTCCCGGAGGCATTTCCCGCAGGCGATGCAGCCGACCTGGCAGACCGAGGCCACCCCCCTCCCCTTGGCCCGCGAGCTGCAGGCGACTACGACCGCCGCCGGCGAGGCGACCAGTGTGAAGAGCTTCTTGGGGCAGACCCTGAGACAGGTCCCGCAGGCGGTGCACTTTGCCCGGTCCACTTCCGGCAGCCCTTCCTCTCCCATCCGGATGGCCCCGAAGGGGCAGGCGCGCACGCAGTCGCCGAAGCCGAGACATCCCCAGGCGCAGGCCTTCTGCCCGCCCAGCATCAGATAGGCGGCCTGGCAGCGCCGAATCCCCTGGTAAACGTATTCGTCGCGGGCGAAGCGCCCCCCCCCGCAGGAGAGGACGGCGGCCTTCTTCTCCTTCGCCTCGAACTCTACGCCCAGGATCTCCGCGATCTGGCGGGCGGTGTCGTCCTTGCTCGCCACGCAGTCGGCGGGGATCGCCTCCCCCCGGCGCAGGGCTTCGGCAAAACCGGCGCAGCCCGCTCTCCCGCAGGCGCCGCAGTTCCCGCCGGGGAGCTTGGAGATGATCAGGGCCACCGTCGGGTCCACCTCGATGGAAAAGAGTTTCAGCGTGTAGGCCAGACCCAGGCCGAAGAGGAGGCCCAGACCGGCCAGAGCGAGAGCGGGGAGGATAATGGCGGCGATCATAGCTTGAACCCGCTGAAGCCCAGGAAGGCCATCGACATCAGGGCGGCGATGATGAAGGTGATGGGGACGTCCTTGAGCGGCTCGGGGATGTCGACCGTTTCCAGCCTCTCCCGGATCCCCGCCATCAGCCCCATGGCCAGCGTGTAGCCCGCCCCGGCGCCGAAGCCCTGGATCAAAGAGGAGAGGAAGGACCCGGCGAGAGGCGCGCTGTTCAGGAAAAAAACGTCGGTGTTGAGAACGCAGACGCCGAAGACGGCGCAGTTGACCGTGATCAGGGGAAGATAGATCCCGAAGACCCGGTACAGACCCGGCGCCTTCTTCTGGATCACGATCTCGGTGAACTGGACGAAGGAGGCGATGACCAGGATGAAGGACAGCGTCCTCAGGTATTCCAGATGGTACGGGATGAGGACAAAGCGAAAGATCAGCCAGCTGATCAGTGAAGCCATGGTGGTGACAAAGGTGACCGCGATTCCCATCGAGACCGCGGGGCCGATCCGCTTGGAGACTCCGATGAAGGAGCAGAGGCCGAGGAAGCGGGAGAGGATGAAGTTGTTGATGAAGACGGAGCTGATCAGGACGGTGATGGCGACGGAGGGGTCCATGTCATTCCTTCCGGGAGGAGAGGAAGTTGATCAGCCCGATCAAAAGGCCGATGGTGAGGAGCGCCCCCGGGGCGAGGATCATCAGGAGAGCCGGTTCGAACGACCCGGCGAGCTGGTGCCCGGCCGTCGTCCCGTTGCCCAGCGATTCGCGGATGAGGGCGATCACCACCAGGGCCCAGGTGAACCCCGCCCCCATCCCCAGCGCGTCCAGGATGGACTTCCCCACCGGCTCGTGCGAGGAGAAAGCCTCCGCCCGTCCCAGGACGATGCAGTTGACGACGATCAGGGGGACGAACATTCCCAGCGAGCGGCTGAGGAGCGGGGCGTAGGCCCTCATCAGAAGATCGGCGATGGTGACGAAAGTGGCGATGACGACGATGAAACAGGGGATGCGGATCTTGTCCGGAACGATCTTCCGGATCAGGGAGATGAAGATGTTGGAGCCCACCAGGACGAAGGCGGCGGCCGTCCCCATCCCGAGCGCGTTCTGGACCGAGGTGGAAACGGCCAGAGTCGGGCAGAGGCCGAGGACGATGCGGAAGGTCGGGTTTTCCCGCCAGAGGCCCTTGATCAGTTCTCCGGACGCTTTCATTCCTTCGCGTTTCCTCCGTCGGTGGGGACTGGAGATCTCTCTCCGTAGAATCCCTCCACCCCCTCCCGGACGGCGCGGACGACGGCGCGGCTGGTGATCGTCGCCCCCGTGATCGCCTGGATGTCTTTCAGCTCGAGCGAGCGGCCGGGGAGACCCCGGAACTTGGCCAGGAACCAGGGCTCGCTCTCGCCGGGCCTGGTCTCGGCGATCCGCGCCCCCAGGCCGGGTGTTTCCTGGTGCTCGAGGACGCGCAGGCCGGCGATCTTCCCTTCCGGGTCGATCCCGACCATCAAGCGCACAAAGCCGCTGTAGCCGTGTCCGACCACGGAGAGGCAGTAGCCGACGGTCTTCCCGTCCCGGCGGCCTTCATAATACTCCAGGCCGGGCCGGGTCTGCCGCTCGAAGGCGGCGGCGGCAGGCAGGAGAAAACGCCGGGCGGCTTCCTCCTCCCGGCGGATGCCTTCTTCGATCTTCGGGCCGGTCATCCGGTAGACGAAGGAGAGGACGAGCGTCGACGCGAAGCAGATCCCCGCCAGGATGAGTCCGTATTTGACGAGCTGGTTCATCGATTCATGCTCGTTACTGTCTCGGTTTCATATGTGGGAGCGGCGTCCCGCCGCGATCCAAGCTCCCCAGGATCGGGGCGAGACGCCCCTCCCACAGGTATCCCTGATTATGTCTTTTCTCTCGCCGTCCCGAAGGGCCGGGGCGCCGTGAAGCGGTCGATCAGCGGCGTCACCGCGTTCATGATCAAAATGGAATAGGAGACCCCTTCCGGGTAGCCCCCGTAAAGACGGATGAGAGCGGTGATCGCCCCGCAGCCCAGCCCGAAGATGAAGCGCCCCTTCCCCGTCAGGGGCGCCGTCACCATGTCGGTGGCCATGAAGATCGCCCCCAGCAGGAGGCCCCCGCCGAGGACGTGGTAGAGCGGAGAAGCGGCCAGGATACCCTCCCGGGGCGGCAGGAGAGCGGTGAGCAGAGCGACCGTCCCCACGAAGGCGACCGGCGTCTGCCAGCGGATGTATCCCCGGATCAGGAGGAAAGCCCCTCCGATGAGCAGAGCCAGTGCCGACGTCTCGCCGAGGCAACCCCCGATGTTCCCCAGGAACATGTCGGAGAGAGAGGGCTGGAGACGAGGGAGCGCCTCTTTGAGCGCGCCGAGCGGCGTGGCGTAGGTCGTCCCGTTGAGGCCGGCGGAAAGCGCGTTTATCGGCGGCGACCAGCTGGTCATGCGCGTGATCCAGGAGTGCATCACGAAAACCCGTCCGACCAGGGCGGGGTTGAAAATGTTCTGTCCCAACCCCCCGAAGGCCTGTTTGCCGATCGCGATCCCGAAGGCGGCGCCGACGGCGGCCAGCCAGAGCGGGACGCCGGGGGGGAGGTTGCAGGCGAGGAGCAGGCCGGTGATCACGGCGGAGCCGTCGAGCGCGGTCAAGGGGACGCGGCGGAGCTTCTGAATGAGCGCCTCGGTCAGGACGGCGGCGGCCACCGCGGTCGCTTCGAGGTACAGCGCCCGCTCGCCGAAAAAATACAGGCTGGCGGCCAGAGCCGGGAGAAGCGAGGCGACCACCGACCACATCACCCGCTTGACCGACTCTCCGGAGCTGAGATACGGCGCCGGCGAAATTACCAACAGCTCTAGAGAGTTGTCAGCCACGGTATAGACACTTGTTTGGTGCCTGATTCTTGACCATTCCAGAATAGCATGGACCTGTCATTGCTTCGCTTCGCTCGCAATGACCGCAATCCCATAACAATATAATTTTTGATAATCCGCGAAAATCCGCGCAATCCGCGGCTTCATTTCTTTGTTGCCGAGGCCTTTTTCGCCGCGTCCTTCCCGAGCTGAATGAACTGCACCAGGTCCCGCTGGGCGGGGCAGACGTAGGCGCAGCAGCCGCACTCGATGCACTGGGAACCGGATCCCTCCGCGAAGGCCGCGGCGTCGCCCTTCTCCGCCCAGCGGGCGAGCAGGCAGGGGACCAGCCGCAGCGAGCAGGCCTCCAGGCAACGCCCGCAGCGGATGCAAGGGAGGTTGCGCCGGGGCGGAAGCGGAGGGAAGACCAGGAGTCCGGATGTCCCCTTGATCACCGGCGTGTCGAGGCTGGCCTGGGCGACGCCCATCATCGCCCCCCCGGAGATCAGCGAGACCCTCCCCGGGGCGGCCACGCCCGCGGCGGCGAGAAGATACGAGAAGGGCGTCCCGATCGGGACGCGATAGTTCCCGGGTTTTTTCACCCCCGGTCCGCTCACCGTCACCACCCTCTCGATCAGGGGTTTCCCCTTCAGAACCGCCTCGGCGATGGCGTAAGCGGTGTGGACGTTCTGGACCACGCAGCCGACGGCGGACGGGAGCCCCCCCGCCGGAAGCGCCCGGCGCAAGAGCGAATAGATGATCTGCTTCTCGCCTCCCTGGGGATATTTCACCCGCAAGAGCTCGGCGCGGATCCGCGGGTTCCCGGAGAGCGCGGCGCGGAACTTCTCGAAGGCGTCTTTTTTATTGGACTCGATGGCGACGATCCCCCGCTCGGCCCCGACGGCGCGCATGACGATCGTGAGCCCCCGGATCACCGCCTCCGTTTCTTCGAGGAGAAGGCGATGATCCACGGTCAGAAAGGGCTCGCACTCCGCGCCGTTGATGATCGCGCAATCTATTTTTGTTCCCGCGGGGGGGGTGAGCTTGATGTGGGTGGGGAAACCCGCTCCCCCCATCCCGACGATCCCCGCTTCCCGGACCCGTTCGCGGATCTGATCCGGTGAGGCTTCCTCGGGGCGCGGGATCGGCGGCATGAGGAGCGCGGGGGGCTCAGAGGGATCGGTCTCGATCTCGATCGCCGGCGAATCGGGACAGGCGGGATGGGGCTGCTTTTCGATCCCCTTCACCATCCCCGAGGCGGGGGCGTGCAGGAAGGCGGAGACGGGGCCGGCGGGGCGGGCGATGACTTCCCCGGCCCTCACCTTCCGGCCGGCCTCCACCACCGGTTCGGGGGGGGCGCCGGCGTTCTGGCGCAGGTGAACGATCAGGCGGGGCGGAAGAGGAAGGCTCTCGATCGCCCGCCCCGCCGTCAGCTCTTTATGCTCGGGGACTTTGACCCCCCCGGGAAAAGTCCGGGTCCGGATCATATTTCACCACATGATCTGGATGCCCTTGACCTCGAGGAGGGGGATGGGATCGTCTTCCGGCGCCGCCTCGGCCCAGAGGCGGACCTTGCGGTTCTGATACTTGGAGAGATCAAAGTTGCCGCCGGCCAGATGGCCGATGACCTCGCTCCTCTGCTCGAACCTCACCAGCTCGTGGGTGACGCGGAATCGGCCGCTGGAGTAGGGCTGCTTGAGCGCCCTCAGAAGGCCCAGATAGGACTTGACCGGTCCGTCCACGGAAGCGGGAGCGGACGAAGGGACTGAAGTCGCGGGGATCGGCGCCGACGCGGCCGGAGGCGTGGGAACGGACGGCCCGGAAGCGGCCGGGGCGAGTTCGCCGCCGGCGGGGAGATACGCGACCTGCTCCGGCGGAGGCGTGGAGACGACGGGAGGAGCGGAGGGGACGGGAACGGCGATGGCGACGATCTCGCCCGCCGCGGGGGTCTCCGTTTCCGGGACGGGCGACGGGGAGAGACGGGGGATGGAGGCGGCCTCTTCGCCGAGGCGGACCAGGCGGGAGTTCAGCCAGACCTGCGCGTTACGGGGGAGGACGACCTTCGCCCACCCTTCCTTGGTCTCCAGGATCTCGGGTCGGTCGCCCTGCTGGAACTTGGAGAGGCTGGCGTAGGCGACGCCGGGGCCGGCCCGGATGTTGATCCGGGTGGCGGTGACGACGCCCTCGCGAAGATAATCCGCCGAAATCCAGCCCGAAATTCCGGCCGGGGGGACGATGGCGCACCACTCCCCGTCCATCGCGATCACCTCGACCGGCTGGTCCTGGTGGACCTGGCCGACGATCTCGGCGCGGATGTTCGGCTCCGCCCGGAGATTGACGTTGTCGGCGGTGACGATTCCGGGGGCGAAGGACTCGGGATAAGCGGACGCAGCGGCCGCCCCGAGGAGGACGGCGGCGAAGAGAAGCGGCTTCATCTAGTAGGCGCGGATTTTAGGCAGACCGAAGACCGACTTGCCTTCCTGCCAGGCGCTCTTGCCCTTGAGGACGCGCAGTTTCTCATAGCGCTTGAGGACGTTGCGCCGGGCTCTGATCTTGCCTTTGCCGCCAAAACTTCTGTGCTGAGACATGATGCTACCTCCGTTGCTGTTCGGGAGAATATATTCGGCCGGCTACTATAAGGAAGTCTTCGGCGGGAAACAACCAAAATCATTTGACAATCTTCTCCGCCGCGGCGGCCAGGGGAGTCCCCGGATACGCCTTTTTTAGGGTCTGGAAATACCCCCCCGCCGCCGCCTTCTTCCCCAGCTTGAGCGCGCTCAAGCCCGCGCAGTAGAGGGCCTGGGAGCGCTCGCCGAAAGCGGGGTAGCGCTGAAGAAGGGCGGCGAACTCGGCGAGAGACGACTGGTAATCGCCGAGACGCCCGGCAATGTAGGCGCGGGCGAAGAGGGCGTTGTCGAGGAGCGAGGACAGGTTGTCGGGGTCCCCGGAGATGATCCGCCCGGCCCGCTCCCTGGCCTTCCCCCACTGCTCCTGGTCGAGGTAGAGCGCCGCGAGCTGCCAGGCCGCCTCCCAGTCGCGGGGCGACTTCTCCAGGCGGTATTCCAGCCGGGAGGCGATCCGGTCCTTCTCCACCGTCCGGAGGATTTTGCCCAGGAGATCCTCGGGGGGGAGCCCTCCCTTCACCCTTGCCTCCTCCTTGCCGTCCGGCGCCAGGAGAATGCAGACCGGGACCTCGCTCACCGACCAGCGGTCGAAAGCCGGGCGAGCGGATCCGTAGTCGATCCAGACCGGCGCGCAGCGCTGGAGAACGTCGATGATCTTTTCATCCATCAGCGACTCTTTCTCGAAAGCCTGGCAGAGGGGAGATCCGGAACGGCGGAAGTAGAGGAAGGCCGGCTTCTTCTCGGTCTCGGCGCGCGCGAGCGCCGGCTCGGGGTCGGTCTCCCAGCCGATGTTCCCGTTGAGCCTTCCCAGCGCCTCTTGGGCGGCTACGCGCACCGGATAACCCCCGCTCGCCTGGTCCTGGTAGGGGTCGGAACGCGCGAGCGGGGCGAGCATGGCCGCCGCTCGCCGGTCCCCTCCCTTGCCCAACGCGAAGGCGGCCGCCCAGCGGACCTCCCAGTTCTTGTCCTCAAGAAGAGGGGCGACGGCTTCCCGGACGCCTCTCTGCCCCATCATACCCAGGCCGATCGCGCTCACCCGGCGGATGTCATAGCTCGCGGAGGAGAGCCCGTCCCGAAAGATCTTTTCGACCGCGGTCCCCCCGATCCGGGAGAGGGCGTAGGCCGCCGAGTGGCGGACCAGCATCGATGTGTCCTTGAGCAGGGGGGAGAGGGAGGAGACCGCCGTCTCCCCCGCCCCGGCCAGCGAGAGGCAGGCGTCGGAGCGGACCTCCTCGTCGGGAGAGGAGAGGCGGGCGAGAGCGGCCGGGTCGGCCTCGGCCATAACGGCGGCGGGGAACCAGCACGCCAGAAACAGTGAGAATGCACATGATTTCATGGTCAGTCCTTCCGGAAATTTTGCGACCAGTCCCAGCCGGTTTATATACGCCAGGCTTCCAGATCAGCGGGAGGAGGCGGCGCGGCGGTCGTGGTCTCCCTCTCGGCGAAGCAGCCTTTTCGCCAATAATCTATGGCGATAGGCTGACCGGCCGCGGCCCGGCTGTAGCGCGCGGTGATGGCGGCAGCCAGAGCGATGTCCTCCGGGCCGGCCTTGCCCGAGGCGTCCCGCAGAAGGACCAGGGACGCCGGGCGTTCCCGCGCCTGGAAGAGAAGATCCCCCTCTCGGGCCATTTTGTCCAGATCCTCGTTCTCCTGCTCGTCCCTCCCCGAGACCGCCTTGGCCCCGAAATGAGACCCGGCGCGAAGGGGGAGGCGAAAGTGCCTGCCCACGCGGAGGAGCGCGGTCGAGGCGACCGTCCACCCCTCCCGGTCCTTGATCTCCCTAAGCCTCCGGCAGTACTCGTCGTCGGTCAGGAGACAGCCTCCCCCGGGCGAGAATTTCTCCGACACGCCGAATTTCCGTGCCAGTTCCATCTGGCGGACGCGGGAACGGCCGGAGATGTCGAGGAGACGCGAGCGGTCCACCCATCCCTCCTTTTCCGGTATCGTCTCCTCGAGAAGCTTGGCCGAGAGGGGGCGGAGAAGCAGTCCCCGAGCCCCCCCCTTGGCCACGCTGTTCAGCGCGTCCCGGTGCTGGGACTTGGGGCGCTGGCCGAGGACCTCCCCGGTGACGACGAAGGACGCCATGAGCCCCTCCATCCGGGAGAAAGCCTCCGCCACCATCAGGCGGTGGCAGTCGGTGCAGGGGTTGAGATGCTTGCCGTAGCCGTAGCGGGGATTCTCCAGCAGCGGGAGATACTTCTCCGTTATATCGACGCAATGGAACGGGATATCGAGCAAGGTGGCTGCCTTCCGCCCCCCCTCGCAGCCGAAGAAGGGGGAGCGGAAGGAGACCCCGATCGCCTCGATCGACTGCTCCTGCAGGAGCTTGACGGCGAGATAACTGTCCAGCCCGCCCGAGAGCAACGCCAGCGCCTTCATTATTTCCTGACCGCGCGGCACGAGAGCTCGGGGCGGACCTCGATCTCCACCCCCGCCCGGTCGAGATACTCCTTGGCCAGGCGGAAGTTGTAGCAGTCGTCTTTCAGGAAATTCAGCTTCTCCGTCACCACGAGCCGGCGGATTCCCGCCTCGATCATGGCCACCGCGCAGGGGGCGCAGGGGAACCATTCGCTCAGATAAAGCGTCCCCCCGGAGATATTCGTCCCCTCCTCCGCCGCCCGGCAGATCGCCCGGACCTCGGCATGAACGCCGGGGCAGTCCCGGATATTCTCCCGGCTGATCGCGCCGCCGACACGGCAGGCGGGATGGTCGCCCGCCCGACCGGGCGGACCGTTCCAGCCCAGGACGAACTTGCCCCCGGGCGTCTCGATCACCGCCCCCAGATGGACATTGCGGCAGGTGGAACGTCCGCAGGCGGCCCGGAGCAGATCCGGGAGTGAAGTCTTGCTCTGGGATCTCATCTATCAAGTACCGGACCGCCGGACCGGCGGCGCGCTGTGGCGAAAGCCCCTTCCACCTTCACGCCGGCGGTGTTTCAGCGGACAAGCCCGGGGCGACGCTACAACCAATCGACGGTGGGACTACCTCCTCCGATCCTCGTTGACGTCGTCGGCGATCTCCTGGTCCTCCTTCTGCCTCTCCTCCATCTTCTTTTCTCCCTGGCGGAGGGTCTGGAAGTTGGCATCGTCCTGCTTCTGCTCCTGACGGAATATATCCACGGAGGCGGGGACGATCTTCCATGCCCCCGAGGGATCCTGTTCCCAATCGAGCTGGACCAGCCTCCCGTCTCCAAGCTTCAGTCCGGAAATGGCGTGGCTCTCTTGGACAGAGAGTCCCGCTACCGTCCAGGACTGATGGGAGCCTCCGGCAAGCTCGCCCTTGAGGAATGCCGCGGCCGCCAGATGGAGAAAGTCTTCCCCCTCCTCCTGCCCCACCGCGGGTGCGGGGGCGGCCGCTTCGACCTGCGTGAGCATCATCGGGCTAATAAATGTCCTGGCCAGAGCGATATCCCCTTTCGCCAAGGCCGCCTGGAGATCGGCGAGCGCCTTCGTAACCGCCGCCAGGTCTTGGGCAAAGGCCGTCGCCGACAGACCGATCAGGACGACCAGGCATAACACCGCCATTTTGTTCATCGTTCCCCTCCTTGACGGGTGGTTTTCTCCACCCATCTATTCCTAGATCACTATGATACAGCTTCCCTCCAGGCCGGGAAACGACTATCCCGCGCCCTGCGGCAGCGCCGCCTGTCCGCCCTCGCGCCTTCGACGCGCAGGCAGACAAGTGCTCGGCGGCGGCCTCGCGGCCGTTGTCGGCCGCTTCTGTGAAGCGGCGGCCGGGCCCCGGCACGCCCGCTCGCGGAGCGGGCCTACAAATGCTCGGTGCAGGTCACGGGGATGATCGTCTCCGAATGCCCCCGGACGAGGATGGTGGTGTTCAGCGCCCGGTTCGGGCGGGCGCCGGCGAGCTCCTCGCCATCGAGGAGGAGGACCGGCGTCTCCCCCTTGTTCACGACCTTGAGCTCCGGGACATGGCCGCCCGCCGACACCTCGGTATTCTCAAACCTCTTCCCCAAAAATATCGCGGACCCATTCGGGTCCGCGGCTACAGACGAAAACCCGGCCGAATACGAATATTTATCGCCTGCCGATATTCCTAATAGTCTTCGGCCGGGCCGGAGGCGCGAACAAAGACTATTTGAAGTGGAAGCGGATCACGCCCCCCCCGCGGACAGGATCGATCCCTATGTCCACGAGCCGCTCTATGCTCTTTGCCCTATGCCCTCTCTTTTCCCCACTTCCGCGATCACGCCCAGGACCAGGCGGGCGGCGGCGATGAGCTCCCTCCGGGGGATGCTTTCCTCTTTGGTGTGGGGCTTGGCATAGCCCACGCTGAGATCGACGCCGGAGATGCCCAGGCTGTTCAGGAAGTTGGCGTCGGAGGCGCCGCAGGAGACCTCGGGGAGATAGGGAAGGCCCAAGTCTCCGCAGACCTTCCGCAAGACCTTGAGCAGCCCCTCCGAGCGGGACAGACGGAAGCCGTGGTAATCCCTCTCCGCCTGGAAATGGGCCTTCCCGCCCAGCCGGACGGCCTCCCGGCGGACGACCGCCTCCATCCTCCTGACCTGGCGGACGAGCTTGCGTTCGCTCAAGGAGCGGGCCTCGGCGTCGAGCACGACCTTCTCCGGGACGATGTTCACCGCCTCCCCGCCCCGGATGATCCCGACGTTGGCGGTGGTCTCGGCGTCCACCTTCCCGAGCTTCATCCGCGAAATGGCGCGGGCGGCGATCAGGACGGCGTTGACGCCCGCCTCCGGCTCCATCCCGGCGTGGGCGGCCTTCCCCTCGATCGTCACCCGGATCTTCTCCCCGTAAGGGGCGCGGTAGACGAAAGTCCCCACCGGGCCGCCGGTGTCGAGGATCAGGGCGGCCTTCCCCTTGAGCCAGCCCGGAGAGAGGTTCTTGCCCCCCAGAAGCCCCTTCTCCTCGGCCACGGTGAAGAGGAGCTCGAGGGGGACGGGGGCGCCGCCGCCGGAGAGAAGCGCCCGGGCGACCTCGACCATCACCGCCACGCCCGCGCGGTCGTCCGCGCCCAGGATGGTGGTCCCGTCGGAACGGAAAACTCCGCCGCTCTCCCGCGCCTGGAGGCCCCGGGTGGAAAGGATGGTGTCGAGATGGGAGACCAGGATCAGTCCCGGGCGGCGGGGGGGCCCCGGGAGCCGGACCAGGAGGTTTCCGCAGTCGCCCCCGACGGCGGCGGCGCTTTTATCTTCGACAGCAGGCAGTTTGAGACCGCGAAAGATTTTGACCAGATGATCGGCGACCGGGCGTTCGTGGAAGGTGGGTCCGTCGATCCGGAGAAGATCGCGGAAGGTGGAGAGCAGGCGCTTTTCGTTGACGCGGATCATGGAAACACGACCGGCGTCAAGAATACCAGAAAAGGCGAGGCGACGGATAGGCAGTTCCGCGGCCCGGGGAAAACCGTCTGGCCGGAGAAGCGCCTCTAATCGGCGGGCGGCGTGGCCGGCGCCCCGACCAGATCCGGATACTGGTCCCGGAGCTTGTTCATCGTCTTCTGGAGCTCCATCAGGGCGTCGTCGTATCTCTTCTTGGAAAACTCCAGAGCCTGGCGGGTGATCTCCACCTTCTTCCGCGCCAGAGTGAGCTGAATTTCGGCGGAGCGGCGGCGGGCCTCGGCCAGGCGGCGGCTGAGCTCCCGGCGGGCCTCAGCGGTGGGAGCGGCCTCGATCTGCCCTTCCAGAGAGGCGATGAGAGATCGGGTGCGCTGGATCTCCTCTCTCATGGTCTCGAGCTCGGCCCGGAAACGAGACCGGAAACCGCCCGGTCCGGAGCCGTGAGATCCGCGCCAGGAACGGCCTTCATGGGATCGGGGGGAAACCTCGGCCGGCGGTTGACCGGGCGGCGGCGGCGGCAGCTCGGGAGCGGGCGCGGAGAGGCCGGGCGAAGCGGGGGCGCTCTCCTCCCCCCCCGCGGAGAAGGCCAGCGCCAGGCTGCCGATGATCAGTGCGTAACTCAAGCGTTTCATTCGTCTCCTCCCGTTATCTCCCCGATCGATAGCCGGCCATGAATCAGACCGCCGAGACAGCTCCGTCCCGGGACAGGAAGGCGCCCGAATCGGAGGGGGGGTTGAGAATGCTGGATTCCAGGTCGTCGATCTCCCGGCAGACCTCCGCCACTTCCTCCGATTCCCGCTCGATATCGTCGGCCATGGCCAGGACGCCGGCGACCTCAATTTCCCCCGCCTTCTCCGTCGCCCGCGGGAGGACCAGCCAGACCGCGACGGCGACGGCGGCGGCCACGGGGACGAAACGAAAGACCGGCGAGGCCAGCAGGCCGGAGAGGAATCCCCGCAAAACAGTCGGACGGGGCGCGGGGATGATCCGGGAGGTTTCGGAGAGAACGCGGACACGGAGAGCGGAAAGATCTTCCGGCGAGAAACGGGGCGGGTGACGCTCCAGGAAAGAGACCAGGGCGGACGACTCGGCGAGGGCAGCGCGGCAGGAAGCGCAGGAAGCGGTGTGGGCCTCCATCGCCCGCCGGCGCTCGTCAGATATTTCGCCGTAGAGAAAAAGCGGCGTCAGATTGGAAAACTCTTTGCAGTTCATGGTTGCTCCCTCGCTTTATTTAACGGCCGGCGCGCTCGGTGGTTTAATCCGATTGATAATATCCCCGGAGGCTTTTCTGGAGCTTCTGGGTCGCCTGGAAAAGGTTGGCTTTGGCGCCGCCCAGGGAGGACTTCTGGATTCGAGCGATCTCCTTCAGCGGAAGATGCTGGTAATGGCGGAGGATGAATACTTCCTTCTGGCGGGGAGGAAGCGTAGACACCGCCCGCGCGATCAACTCCCCGGTCTCCCGGTTTTCCAGCTTGATCCCCGGATGCGCGTCCCGGCGGGTCTCGGGAACGGCCTCCGCCTCCTCCAGCGACGCCGTGGGATGCTGGGAAGACCGCCGCCCCCGGTCGATCGCCAGGTTGATGATCACGCGGTAGAGCCAGGTGAAGAGGGAGGCCTCGGGCCGCCAGGAGGGGAGCATCTTGAACAGACGGACGAACGCTTCCTGGACGATGTCCAGCGAGTCCTCCCGGTGGCCGGTCCAGAGGTAGGCGAGTGTCAGGGCCTTCTCCTGGAAGAGGCCCATCAGTCCGTCGAAAGCCTCCTTCTCCCCGGCCTGGAATTTTTCGATCAGCGCGCGCTCTTCCGCCAGCATAACTCCCCTCGCCATGAGCTTTAGGGGCTCCGGCTCCACTATGCCACCAAGACACCCAGGCATAAAGAACCAATCTTTAACGGGAATCGCTCGGGAAATGTTTATCGCCGACACGGATGTGCGTGTAGAATACCGGGTTTCCGCCATGAAGAGACCGACCCGCAAACAGACACCAGCTGATGTCCTCGCCGGGATCGTGCGGGAGATCTCCCGCCGCCGCTCCTTCGTCCTCCTCTCTCACGAGGAGCCGGACGGCGACGCCATCGGCTGCCAGGTGGCCCTCGCGCTCGCCCTGCGCGAACTCGGCAAGGAGGCCGAGGCCTTCCGGGTCGACCCGGTTCCCCCCTTCCTGGAGTTCCTCAACGCCGCCCACCCGATCGAGGAATACCGCCCGGAACGGGACCGCGAGCGGATCCTCGGCGCCGACGCGCTGATCTTCCTCGACTCCAGCGACTTCTTCCGCCTGGGCGATCTCGCCGAAACAGCGCGGGCGAGCACAGCGCTCAAGATCAACATCGACCACCACCGGGACAACGCCTTCTTCGCCGACATCAACTTCGTCCGCTTTACCGCCGGGGGCACCGCCCAGCTCATCTTCGAGCTCATCCGGGCGCTCCAGGTCCCGATCCGGGGGACGATCGCCGAGGCCATTTACACGGGGCTCTCCACCGACACCGTCAACTTCCGCTATATCGACCCCGAGGGGGAGATGATCGGGATCGTCGCCGAGTTGGCCCGGGGCGGGATCGACATCGACGGCCTCCAGGAGAAGATCTACCTGAGCCGCCCCGAGACCTACCTCGAGGACATCTCCGCCCTCTTCCGCCTGGTCAGGTACGAGAACGGGGGAGCCCTGGCCTGGTTCGCCATGCCGGGGAACAGCCACCTGAGCTTCTACGAGAGGGACGTCGCCTCCGAGGCCCTGAAACAGCTCTTATCCGTGAAGAGGATCCGGGCGGCCCTGATGATCCACGGGGAGAAGGAGGGGACGGAGGTCTGGCTCCGCTCCAAAACGGACGTCGACGTGGGAACAGCGGCGCTCAAGATCGGCGGCGGCGGCCACCGCACCGCCTCCGGCGCCTTCCTCAAGGGGACCTCGATCGGCGAGGCGATCCCGCTCGTGCTCAAAACGGTTCTGGCCGAGATGCGCCAGGCCACGCTGCCTCTGCCGGAGGGGACCGGGAGAACGGGGACTGGCAGTCGCTGATGTCCATAGCGTCCATCTCGTCCATTGCGTCCATGAAACTCGTGGTTTTCGATCTCGATGGCACACTGACCCGGACCGTCTCCGTAGACGCCGACTGCTACGTCCGGGCCTTCGCCGACGTCTTCGGCTTGACCGGCATCGACACCGACTGGTCGACCTACCGCGACTACACCGACGGGGGTATCGCCCGGGAGATCTTCGAGGCCAGGCGCGGACGGAATCCTTCGCCGGGGGAGATGGGCCAACTGATCGCCCGTTTCACCGCACTCCTCGCGGAGGCGGGGAGGAAAGACCCCTCCCTCTTCGCCCCCGTTGCGGGAGCGGGCGAGGCGCTCCAGCGATTGGAAGACGATGGGTCCTTCCGCCTCGCCATAGCCACCGGCTGCTGGTTCGACTCCGCCCGACTGAAGCTCAAACTGGCGGGGCTCGCGATCAGCCGCCTCCCCATCGCCACATCCGACGACGCACTGGCGCGGGCGGCGATTCTGAAACTCGCGCTGGAGAGGGCCGGCGCGCCTCCGGGCGGGAAGTGGGAAAAGGTGGTCTACGTCGGCGACGGTGTCTGGGACGTGAAGACGACCCGCGGCCTCGGCATGCCCTTCCTGGGCGTGGGCGACGAGGCGAGGGCGGCGAAGCTGCGGGCGGAGGGCGCCCGCCATTTCATCCCCGACTTCCGCGACTACGAGCGTTTCCTCTCGGCCCTGGCGGCGGCGGAAGTCCCGCTGCCGGCGGCGTGACGCCGGCAGCCGCGGCGGGCCAGCCCATCCACTCCACGTCCCTTCCCGCAAAGCGCTTCCGCATCACCCTGAGCGCCTCCGGGTTGTCGTCCACGAGTATGCACCGGCGGCCTAAAACGACGGCCGATTCGCCGAACGTGCCGCTCCCCGCGAAGAAGTCCAGCAGAAGATCGCCGGGGCGCGAGTGGACCTTGACGATCCGATCCAGAATACCCCTAGGCTTCTGGGTCGGGTAACCAGTCTTCTCGTGTCCGTTCGGGCTGACGATCGTGTGCCACCAGGTGTCGGTCGGCGTCTTTCCTTTGGCGGCCTTTTCGGGTCCGACAAGACCTGGTGCCATGTAGGGTATGCGGTCGACTTCCTCCAGATGAAACTGGTAGTCGTCAGGGTTCTTCGCGTACCACAGGATGTTGTCGTGCTTCGCGGGCCATTTTGTCTTGGAACGGGCGCCGTAGTCGTAGGCCCAGATGATTTCGTTCAGGAACGAGTCGCGACCGAAAATCGTGTCGAGTAGTACCTTGGCGTAATGCACCTCGCGGTAGTCGATGTGGAAGAAGAGACTGCCGTTGCTTTTCATGACGCGCCGGGCCTCGACGAGGCGTGGTTCAATGAAGGAAAGGTAGTCATCAAAAACGTCTGTGTACTCCTTCGTGCCGAGTTTGATCGTCCGGTATCGTTTGCCCTGAAACCCGGTTCTGTCGCCGTCCTCGTCTCGAACGGTGGATAGCCGAGTGCGGCTTTGGACCTTGCCCGTATTGAACGGTGGGTCGATGTAGATAAGGTCTACCGATTCAACCGATAGTTGCTGCAAGATCGGCAGGTTGTCGCCGAAGTAGATTGTCAATTCCGTCATATATTTCTTTTCCTCTGCGGCCTAACGCCGTGATGAGCCGCGACTGTAAGGAGTCGGCTCCATCAAGTTGTTCGGTGCCCATTTCAGACCTTCATTCGCTTCTTTGCGGACTTGATGAAGCGTCCGAAGGCTCGGTCCTTCTTCCGTTTGTCTAGGTACGACAGTTCGTGGTACTCCGACTCCTTCTTGAGCTTCATATAGCTGGAATAGCGATCTTCCTTCAATACACCGCTTATGACTGCGGCTCGAACTGCACAGCCGGGTTCCTGCGTGTGGCCACAATTTGGATAGCGACAATCCAGGGAAAGCCGGAATATCTCTTGAAAGCCTTGGTTGACCCCTTCGCTCACACCGAGAAGGCCCAGCTCTCGCATTCCAGGCGTATCAATCAACATGGAACCTTGATTAAGAACAATAAGCTGACGGCGCGCAGTTGTATGTATGCCTTCTCCTGTTCCACTAACGGCCTTTGTGTCAAAGGCGTCCCGCCCGATCAGGCGGTTGATGAGTGTTGTTTTGCCGACCCCCGATGATCCGAGTAGGCAATATGTCCTTCCCGAGACTAGCACCTGCCGGAATTCGTCAAATCCGATGCCCGTGATATTGCTGAGGGCAACGACTCTGGCGGTAATGGTGCTCGACCTAATGGCGGCCAACTTCTGTTCCAGTTCTTCGGGAGTGATCAGGTCCGTCTTGGTAAGAACAACAATCGGCTCAACACCCCCGTCTGCTGCCATCACCAAGTACCGATCCATCCTCCGCACGTTGAAGTCGCAGTGGCACGACTGGACAATGAAAGCGACGTCGATGTTGGCCGCAATCATTTGGACATCCACCTTTTCACCGGCGGATTTGCGGCGTAGAAAGGTCTTTCTCGGAAACACCTCGTGGATAATTGCTGCAGTTTCTTCGTTGTGATATTGCACGCTTACCCAATCGCCGACACACGGCAGGTCAACCGAGGATTCAACCTGGAAATAGAACTTCCCGGCGAGCTCCGCCGGGACTTCCTTGGTTTGATTTCTGATGAGGTATGAACCGCGGTCAACTGCCGATATGCGCGCAATGCTCCGACCCTCTTGACGCAAGTCGGCGATGTGCGCCTGAAACCATTGGTCGAATCCCATATCACTCAATTTCATCATAGGTTGTCACCGAACAACAATTGGATGGACCCGCATAAGATGCAGGCTTCTTCGTTTCTGCCAGTATAAGACGCCTTCCCGTTTCTGAGCAAGTGCGTCGCGGTTGCCCGCACAATCCACTCCGTTCTTTCACACCGCCACCGCGGCGGTCCCGCTCATGACTTCATGTCCGGTTCAGGCTTGAGTTCGACCTCGGGGACATTCTCGGCAGCGGTCACCGCTCCGGCGCGCATTCCAATCACGTTCCGGGATGTTTCAACAGAACGGCGAGCTGAGCTGAGCGGGGAAGGCCGGCGGGTTTGCCGCCGGAGCTGACCCGCGAGGCTCCAGCGTCAAGTTGAGCCGACGCGAAGCGTCGGCTCAACGGCACGAGTGAGGCGCAAGTGACCGGCCCCTGTGATCGTCGTAAGTCTCTGCGCCGTAGCGGGTCACTTGTAGCCTCGACTCGATTGTTAGGCGTCTCGCGGCAAGGTCCGACCGCGGATGCCCGCATCCAGTTCATAGAGGATCGCGTCCAACCGACTCTTGCCCGCTTGACGAGCGGGCATCTGCAGCCAGACCTCGCCCACTTCGGAGGGGGCGTGCTCGATCGCCCAGCGGACCTCTGCGGCACCGACACTTGGATCGCCGGCGTGGTCGATCTCAAGAGCCAGCGCGGCATAGGCCGCTGGTCCGACGATGTGCTTTGTCTGATGGACGTCCGCCAAGGGATGCGTGTATGCGCTCGCCGCCGCAAGGCCCGCGGCGCGAGCGGCGGCAGCCGCAGCAGGATCGCCGACCTCACGTGCGGCGGCATTCGCCTCGCAGGCAAGGGAACGCAACCGAGCCGTGCGCTTTCCCCCACCGGCAAACTCCCGGATGCCTTCGATCGCCGCACGGGGCCGTGAATCTGAATCAGCGCGCGTCTCATACACCGGCAGTGCCCTCTCTGCGCAATCCGCAGCCCAGCTCCCCAAGGCCCTAAGTGACTCCAGGGTCAGCGCGAAGTACCTGGACTCACGATCCATCATTCTTCTCCTTGGAATCGAGGTATCACGAGGCTACGAACGGTCCTGCGAGGACGCCGAACGCCCCGCAGCAGCGGCGGCGAAGCCGTACGCTGGCTGCGGTTGTTGGCAGCCCGCTATTCCGTTCCCCATTTCCCACGCTGTGCAACCGGGGTTGCCATTGTCTTCTCGACGTGGGCAAGCACGACCTTCACTCCCGCTCTGAAATCCCTGACGTTCACCGTGTCGAGGTAGTTCCAGTCATCAAGATATGAATTGGCAGAGCGAAGAATCTCCCGCAGATGACTCCGCACTCCGCGCAAGAACTCGTCCTCGGTCTTCTTCCCCGAGGCCGATGCCCCGATCTCGCTCCGCAGTACGTCCAGCACATCCCCTGCGCGAGAGATTGTCTCGTATGCCATCGGTGTCAGATCGTCCGTATCCATTTCTGCTGTTCTGCCAACGCGCGGCCGTTCCAGCGCTTGTTATCATTGGGATGTGCAGTCAAGATTATCTCACGGATTTTCCTGATGAAGCCGAAATTATTGACGGCAAACGAGGAGGAGGGACGGTGGCAATTTGTCAAATTGCAAGCTGGCAAGTTGACACCGCCCCTCCTCTTGAACGATGATGGGGCGTAGAGGGTGAACAGCATGAAATACTCGCAAGCGAAAATGGGGCGCGTCTTCGTCCTCCGCTTGGAGGACGGCGAGATCCTTCACGAGGCGATCGAAAAGTTCGCCCGCGAGCACGACCTCAAAGCGGCGGCCGTCCTCGCCGTGGGCGGCGCGGCGGGGGGCTCGCGCCTCGTCGTCGGTCCCGAGGACGGCGAAGCCCGGCCGGTCAACCCTCTTGAACACGCCCTCTCCGGCGTCCACGAGATCGCCGGCGTGGGGACGGTCTTCCCCGATGAGAAGGGCGACCCCATCCTCCACATGCACGCGGCCTGCGGGCGCGAAGCCTCCACCGTCACCGGCTGCATCCGCGCCGGCGTCGAGACCTGGCAGGTGCTGGAAGTGATCCTGATCGAACTCTCCGGTTCGTCGGCCGTTCGCCGCCTTGATCCTCCGACGGGATTCAAGCTCCTCGACCCGTGATCGGCGCTTTTCTCCGACGGCTCATGCGCATAAACCGCCGGGGAAAAATGAGCAAAAACCGTCAAGCCTCCCCTTCCCCTCCGGCGTATAGTCCCGTCATCATGAAGACGGAAACCGGAAGCGTTTACCGCCAGAGGATACTCAAGGTCCTCCTCCACATCCAGGAGCGCCTTGACGAACCGCTGTCTCTCGAGGACCTCGCGTCCATCGCCTGCTTCTCGCCCTTCCATTTCCACCGAATCTTCCGGGGACTAGTCGGCGAGTCGGTGAAGGAGCACATCCGGAGGCTCCGCCTGGAACGGGCTGCGCTGCGCCTGGCCGCGGGAGGACGCAACATCCTCGAGATCGCGCTCGACGCTGGCTACGAGACCCACGAGTCCTTCACGCGCGCTTTCCAGGCGATGTTCGACGAGCCCCCGTCCTCCTACCGCCGCCGCCGCGCCGCCCGTTTCGCGGCCGCGCCCTCCGGCGTCCACTTCGAACCCTCGCGCGGGTTAAGAACCTTTCAACCCAGAACCAGAGGAGGCAAAGCGATGAAAGTGAGGATTGAGAAACTCCAGCCGAAACGGGTGGCGTTCGTCCGCCACATCGGCCCCTACCAGAAGTGCGGAGCGGCCTGGGGCAAACTCTGCTCCTGGGCCGGGCCGAAAGGGCTCCTTGGCCCCCGGACCGCCTGCATCGGCATCAGTTACGACGACCCCGAGGTCACACCTCTCGACAAGATCCGTTACGACGCTTGCGTCACCGTGTCCGAGGGAGTGAAGGCGGAGGGGGAGATCGGCGTCCAGGAGATCCCGGGCGGCGAGTTCGCGATCTTCACCCATCAGGGGCCGCTGGAGAACCTGCTCAAGTCCTACCAGGCGATCTTCGGCGAGTGGGCCCCGAAGAGCGGGCGGGTGATCAAGGCCGGCCCGGGCTATGAGGTCTATCTGAACGACCCCAACACCACGCCCCCCGAGAAGATCCTGATCGACATCCACGTCGCCCTGGAGCCGAAGAAGTAACAGGAGGAGGGACGGTGTCAAATTGTTAAGTTGAACTTAACAATTTGACACCGTCCCTCCCTCTTTCCCGATACCGATGCCACCTCCCAGGTGTTATAGTCGGACCAGGACACGCAGTTCAAAACCGGCCATCATTACCTCAAGGAGGGCGGCTATGAAACTCAGCTACCGGCGGGTCATCCCCTGCCTGGACACCCGAGACGGGAAGCTGGTCAAGGGGGTCCACTTCGTCGACATCAAGGAGCTCGGCGATCCCGCCGCGGCGGGCGAGGCCTACAGCAAGGCCGGGGCGGACGAGCTCGTGTTGCTCGACATCACCGCCACTCTGGAGGGGAGAAAAACACTGATGACGGTGGTGGAGAGGACGGCGGCGCGGATCAGCGTCCCCCTCTCCGTCGGCGGGGGAGTGAGAAACCTAGAAGACATAGCCGATCTCCTCGACGCCGGCGCCTCCCGCGTCTCCATGAATTCCGCCGCGGTGAAAGACCCTTCACTGGTCAGGAAAGCGGCGGAGAAGTTCGGTTCGGAAAAGATCGTAGTCGCCATCGACACCAGGAAGTCGAAAACGCTCCCCTCCGGCTTCGAAGTAGTGGTATCCGGCGGCACCAAGCCGACCGGTCGCGACGCGGCTCAGTGGGCGAAGGAGGTGGAGAGGCTGGGAGCGGGGTCGATCCTCCCCACCAGCATGGACGCTGACGGGACCAGGGCCGGCTACGACCTCCCCATGACCCGGGCGATCGCCGACGCGGTGAAACTCCCGGTGATCGCCTCCGGAGGCGCCGGGACGCTCGATCACCTCTACCAGGCGATAGCCGAAGGGCATGCCGACGCGGTGCTCGTCGCCTCGATCGCCCACTTTGGGACATTCACCATCCGCCAGATGAAGGAATACCTGCGCGACAGAGGAGTGCCGGTCAAGCTCTGATCTCTATCGGAAAGCCAGGAGGGACGGTGTCCCTCCTCCCCACCGGGAAAGGAAACGACATGTCCACACCGGACTTGAGGCGTCGAGCGATCACCATCCTGCCGGCCGCCGCCCTCCTGATCCTCGCTTCGGCCGCTCCCTCCTTCGGCATGAATTTCATCTTTCAAGGACCGCAGTACTCGTTCCAGGCCCTGCGCGCGGTCGCCTCCGCTCCGATGGGCGGCGCCGACATCGGCGAGTGCCTCTCCACCATCTACCGGATCAAGGAGGGGGACGACGAGTCCTGGTTCCAGGAGTGGTCCAAGACCGCCCGGCGCCTGGAGGAGACGGCGATCCTCTTCCGGAAGCAGGGGAAGAGCGCCAGCGCGCGCGAGTGCTGGCTTCGCGCCTCCAACTACTGGCGGACCGCCGAGTTCTTCCTCCACGCCAACCCGGACGACCCCCGCATCGTCCCGACCTGGGCCAAGAGCCGGGACTGTTTCGTCGAGGCCGCCGCCCTCTCCCCCTCGCCGATCATCCGGGTCGACATCCCCTTCGAAAAGACCTCCCTCCCCGGCTACCTCTGCCTGGTCGACAGCTCCGGGAAGAAGCGCCCCCTCCTGATCGTCCACACCGGCTTCGACGGAACGGCCGAGGAGCTCTGCCTCTCCGTCGTCCAGCCGGCGCGGGAACGCGGCATCAACTGCCTCGTCTTCGAAGGGCCGGGCCAGGGCCAGGTGATCCGGATCCAGAAGATCCCCTTCCGCCATAACTGGGAGACCGTGGTTACACCGGTGGTCGACTTCGCCCTGACCCGCGGCGAGGTCGATCCGGCGAAGATCGCCCTGATGGGCGTCAGCATGGGCGGCTACCTCGCTCCCCGCGCCGCCGCCTACGAGAAGAGGCTCAGCGCCCTGATCGCCAACGGCGGGGTGTACGACTTCTACGCCGTCACCACCCGGCACGGGCCGCCGAACATGGAGGAGATCCTCGAAGACCCGGAGGCCTCCGCCGAGTACGACGTCGCCGTCCGGGAGATGATGAAGACCGACCCGAATCTCCGCTGGGTCTTCGGCCACGGGATGTGGGCCTTCGGGGCGTCCTCGCCGAGCGCCTGGCAGAAGATGCTCCGTCCCTACAAGTTGATAGATGAGGCGAAGAAGATCTCCTGCCCCACGCTGGTGGTCGATTCCGAGAACGACATCGACATGCCCGGCCAGTCCAAGCTGTTGTTCGAGGCCCTGACCTGCCCCAAGGATTTCCTCCTCTTCACCGCCGAAGAAGGCGCCGGGGAGCACTGCCAGGTGGGAGCGTCCCTGATCTCGAACGAGCGGATTCTCGGCTGGCTCGAGGATACCTTCAACCGGGCGAAGGCGCCTACTGCAGCGACGGCCGCCCTGGCCACGAAAGGCAAATAATCTCAGGAACAACCGCCCAGTTGATCGGCGTTTTGATAGGTATCGACTCGAATCGCGACCCCGATAGTCCCGCACTTCTGCCGGGACTATCGGGGCAGGCAGGAATGCCGCTCCCACGGGGACATAAGTGATCAGTCATCAGTGATCAGTAACTGATAACTGATCGCTGGTTACTTCTTTTTCGGTTAATGTTTTTGTGGGAGGGGCGTCTTCGCCCCGATCCATGTTGGCCCGGATCGCGGCAAGATGCCGCTCCCACAAAATGACGCGGAGGGCAGGAAGATGAGATCAATCCCCGTCGCCGTTGTTGCCGTTCTTTCCCTTGTTCTCCCCGGCTTGGCCAACGCCGCCGGACGGGATTCATTCGAGATCGGACTCCTCTCCCGCCGATTTGTTCCCTCCCCCGGCTTATCCGGACAAACGCGGGAACGGCTGGAGGCGGCGGGGCGAACGGCCCGCCAGAAGGGAGGCGAGCGCATCCACGCCCTCCTCCAGTTCGACCACATCCCTTCCCCCGCCGAACGCGCCGATCTCGAACGCGCGGGCGTCCGCCTCTTCTCCTACCTTCCCAACTATGCCTTCTATGCCTCGCTGCCCGCCGCGGAGCCCGCCTGGGCCGCGGCTCTCCCGTCCGTCCGCTGGCTGGGTGAGATCGCGACCGATGACCGCCTCTCGCCCGAAATCCGTTCCGGCGAGTTCGGTGCCTGGGCCCACGACACAGCCAGCGGGGAGACGGTCGTCCTGGTCAAGTTTTTCTCCGACGTTTCCCAGGATGAGTCGCGCGCGATCCTGAGCCGGATCGGGGGAAAGGCGCTCTCCTGGACCGTCTCGATCAACACGGCTTCAGCGCAGATCAACCGGGAGAAGATCTCCGCCCTGGCCGAAGAGGACGGCGTGGAGTGGATCGAGCAGCCCCTCCCTCTCCTCACGCCGGTCAACGACCGCAACCGCGCCCGGGTGGGCGCCGAAGCCCTCTTCGATCCGCCCTACGGACTCGACGGGTCCGGCGTGGACGTCCTGGTCTTCGACGGCGGCCGGGCGTACTTCCACGACGATCTGGGGGCACGTCTCTCCTGGGGAGACAGCGCTGCCTTCGCCACACACGCCACCCACGTCGCCTGCACGATCTGCGGCAATGGGACGGTGAACTCGAATTACCGCGGGATGGCCCCCGCCGCCAATCTCCTTTCCCTGTCCTTCGATTATGACGGGACCGGCGTCTTTCTCTACACCAACCCCGGAGACATCGAGGCCGATCTTTACTACGCCAAAGTGGACTGGCCCCCCTCGGCCGACCTCCTCAACGCCTCGATCGGCACCAACACCGCCGCGAACGGCTTCCCCTGCCTGTACGAGGGGAATTACGGCGCGACCGACCTCCTTCTCGACGCCATCGTCGCCGGCTCCCTGGGTGAGCCTTTCATCGCCGCCTGGGCCAACGGCAACGAGCGGGGCGGCCCCTGCGGCGGCGCTTTCCACACCACCGCCCCGCCGGCCTGCGCCAAGAACCCGATCCAGTCCGGAGCGACCGTCGCCGGAGACGACTCGATGTCGGTCTTCTCCAGCTGGGGACCGAGCGACGACGGGAGGATCAAACCCGTAGTCTGCTCCCCCGGCGTGCAGGTCGCCTCCTGCAACTCCGCGAACGGTTATGTCGAGATGAGCGGGACCTCGATGGCCTCGCCCACCACTGCCGGGATCATCGCCCTCCTCCTCGAAGAGTTCCGCGACACCTACTTCGCCGGCTCCACCGACGTCGATTTCCTCCCCTCCTCGGCCAAGGCCCTCCTCATCCACACCGCCGCCGACCTCGGGAACGCCGGGCCCGATTTCCGCTTCGGCTACGGGAGGATCGACGGCCAGGCCGCCGCCGACGAGATTGTCGAACAAAACCTCGGCGAGTTCTCGTTCGCGGCCACGGGCGACACCCGCTACTTCACGGTGGCCGTGGGCGAGGGAGAGAGCGAGATTAGGGCGTCGCTCGCCTGGGACGACCCCCCGGGTTCGCTCGCCGCGGAGAAGAAACTCGTCAACGACCTCGACCTCTTCCTCGTCGCTCCCGACGGGACCGTCCACCGTCCCTGGATACTCGATCCTCTTCATCCGGGCAATCCCGTCAGCAACGGGATAGACGATCTCAACAACCAGGAGCAGGCGGTCGTCTTCAGCCCCCAGAGCGGGGATTGGACCGTCGGCGTCACCGCCGCCGTTCTCCCCCATCCTCCGCAGAGATACTCCCTGGTCTTCCCCGGCGCCTGGCTCGCCGGGACCACGCCGACTCCCGTCACCGCTTTTTCTCCATCCCCCACTCCTTCGCCTTCGGACTACCGCGAGAGGCTTGGGAACGGCGGTTTCGAGAGCGGCTCCTATCCCTGGGCGTGGTATGGATCGGCCGAGATCACGACCACCTGCGTCTTCGCGGGCTCCTACGCCGCCCGCCTCGGTGGCGCTTCCAGCGGGACCCTCTCCCAGAGATTCTCCATCTCCACCGCGGCGACCTCCTCGCTCCTGGAATACGCCGTGCGCCTCCAGGCGACCAGCTACACCTACCTGGACTCGCTGGACGTGGAGATCCGGGATGAGAACGGAGGAACGATCACAACGCTCCAGTCCCTTAACAACTACGACGACGCCTACAACGGCGTCTGGACAGAGATGACATTCTGGCTCGGCCCCGAGTACTCCGGGCGGACGCTCCATGTCTACCTCCAGGCTGAGGCCCAGTCCCTAAACAACTACTGGTGCGTGGACAGCTTCAGCCTCAAGTCCTGCTTTCCCGACGGCTTCGTCTCTCCCACGCCGCACGGCTATATCACTCCCACGCCGACGCCGCCCCTTCTCCCCGTCCCCTTCTACGAGGATTTCGACGGGGCCTGGATCAACAACGCGCCCGAGGGCTGGACCAGGGAGTTCGTCTCCGCTGTCAGGGAGTGGATTCCGCTCGCGGGCGGCCCCAACGGCCATCCGCCGTCCGCTTTCGGCGGGGAGTTCAACGCTTTATTCTTCGGGGGCTACGGCCTCCAGACCCGCCTGATCACGCCCGCTCTGAATCTCAGTTCCTGCGTCTCCTCCCCGCGACTCTCCTTCCGCCTGGCGATGGAGGAATGGGACGGGGATCAGGACCTCCTCGATATCTACTACCGCCCCGGCTTCTCCGCCGCCTGGACACTCCTCACATCCCTATCGAAATCTCTCTCCCAGTGGACAGCCGTCTCACTCCTTCTCCCCGACCCAACCAACGAATATTCGATCCGTTTCGACCCGACCGGCAACTACGGCTACGGCGTCTGCCTGGACGACGTCTACATCGCGTGCGCCCCCTCGCCGACGGCGACGCCGGAGCCCTCCGCCACTCCCACGCCCGACGGCTACCACTCCCCCTCCCCCACGCCGGAGAACTACGTCGCCCGTCTCGATCTCGCCTGGTCGACCTACCTGGGGGGAGTTTCCGACGAAATGTCCTATGGCTTCGCGCTCGACTCCCTGGGGAGAGCCTATCTCGCCGGCTACACCTATTCGTCCGATTTTCCCACCCTGAGCCCTTATCAAGCGACGCGGGGGGGATCGTCGACCTACACCGATGCCTTGGTTTCCATCCTCGACAGCGCCGGATCCTCTCTCCTCTATTCCACCTATCTGGGGGGTAACTACCACGACCGCGCCTACGACCTCGCGCTCGATCCGGCGGGGAACGTGTTCGTCGTGGGGGAGACCAGATCCGCGAATTTCCCCACGGTCAATCCCTATCAGCCTTCGCTCCGGCGCTCCAGCTATCGGGACGCCTTCCTAGCCTCCGTCTCCTCGGGCGGTTCCTCCCTCATCTTCTCCACCTACTTCGGAGGATTCGCCGCCGACTACGGCGTTGGCGTCACCTGCGGGACCGATGGAACGGCCTGGATCTGCGGCTACACCGAGTCTACCGACCTCCCGCTCCAGGACCCCCTCCAACCCGGCCATGGCGGAGGCACTTGCGACGGACTGGTCGCCTCGTTCTCCTCGACCGGTTCGCTCATCTATTCCACCTATTTGGGTGGAGGGGGCGAGGATTACCTCAACCGGATCGCCGTCGCGACCGGCGGAGACGCCCCCTGCCTTTTGGGGAGGACGACCTCCATGGACTTCCCCACCGTCGATTCCTATCAGCCCTCCCTCTCCCGTGTCAGCTACGACGCGGTACTGGCCAAACTCGCCTCCTCGGGTTCGGCCCTTCTCTTCTCCACCTACTTCGGGGGCGAGGGGAGCGAAGAGGGGGCCGCCCTGGCGCTCGGATCCGACGGGACGGCCCTGATCGGCGGCTACACCTACTCGTCCGACTTCCCCACGCTCGCCTCCTGGCAGGGGACCTTCGCCGGCGGCCTGGTGGATGCCTACGCCGCCGGATTTTCGTCGGACAACGCCCTCATCTTCTCCTCCTACCTGGGCGGAGAGGGAGACGACATCGCCTATGCCGCGGCGATCGACTCGTCCGGGAGAAACCTCATCGGGGGCATGACCTCCTCGTCCGATTTCCCCCTCCTCCACCCCTATCAGTCCTCCCACGCGGGGGGCGACTATGACTGCTTCTTCTCCGCCATCCTCCCGTCGGGGGGCGGCCTCGTCTACTCATCCTACCTGGGAAGCTCGGATAACGACCAGTTCCGCGCTGCCGGGTTCGATTCGGCGGGCGGCGCGGTCCTCTTCGGGATTACTGTCGGCGCGGATTTCCCCACCGCCAATCCTTATCAATCAAGCCTGGCGGGAGGACAGGACATCATCGTCTCCCGACTGAACTGGTCCGCCTACTACACCACGCCCACCCCCGCGCCCACACTGACGCCCGAGGGCTATAAAACTCCCACACCCTCGCCCACACCGACGCCGACGGCGACACTGACACCGATACCGACGTTGACGCCCGAGAAGACAGCCACGCCGATCCCGACGCCGTCTCCCGCCCCCTCGCCCTCCCCCACGCCTTCCTGCGGACCGTCCGCGGCGCCGGATAAGGCCGCGATCGCCTCCGGAGACTTCGACGGCGACGGGAGGAGCGATTGCGCGGTCTTCCGACCCGCCTCCGGTCTCTGGTCCGTCCGCGGAATCAGCCGTTTCTACCTGGGAGGATCGGGCGACGCGGCGACGGCGGGAGACTTCGACGGCGACGGGACGAGCGAAGCCGCCGTCTTCCGGGAAGCTGACGGCCTCTGGGCGGTCGCCGGTCTTACCCGTCTCTATCTCGGACAGACCGGCGACCTCCCCGCACCCGGCGACTTCGACGGCGACGGGACGGGAGACATCGCCGTCTTCCGCGACGGGACGGGCCGGTGGGCTGTGAACGGCCTGACCCAGATCACCTTCGGAGCTTCGGGCGACTGGCCGATCAACGGAGATTACGGTGGAGACGGGACCGACGAACCGGCCGTCTTCCGTCCCGCTTCCGCGCTCTGGGCCGTCCGTGACTTCACCCGTTCCTATCTGGGAGGATCGGACGACTGGCCGGTGGCGGGAGACTATGCCGGTGAGGGCGCGCGCAGGATCGCCGTCTTCCGCCCCTGCTCGGGTCTCTGGGCGATCCGCGGCTTGACCCGCTTCTACTTCGGAAACTGCTTCGACTGGCCGCGGCCGGCCGATTACGACGGCGACGGCGCGGACGACAGCGGCGTCTTCCGGGGGAGCGCAAGCCTCTGGTCGATCCGCGGCGTCAGCCGGATCTACTTCGGATCAACCGACGATATCCCGGTGACCAGATAGTGAATGGGGAATGGGGAATGGTTAACCGGCAAAGCACGCCACTGATTGCCGTGGGAGCGACATTCCTGCCTGCCCCGATTACCAACAGTTGTATACAAAGGTCGGGGTCGCGATCCCGATCGGTAGCCGCAGGCTTTAGCCGGCGTGGCAGCTCTTGTCCTCGCACCGATTGACCTCGACGAGGACATGCGCCAGGTGCGGGATATCCTTGAGGAGCCGCTTGTAGTGCTCCGGCTCCCGGGGACGGTGCGTGACGACGGACACCCCGGCCGAATAGTGGCTCGATCCGACGTGCCACACGTGCAGATCCGCGAGCCGGTTGTCGGCGTCGCGCTCGATCGCTTCCCTGATCGCGACCCGGATCCGCTCGTCGACACCGCTGTCCATCAGTATGCTGCCGCTGTCCCGGATCAGTCCGTACGACCACCAGACGATCATGCCCGCGCCGACCAGGCCCATCGCCGGATCGAGCATCACCCATCCGAGATATTTCCCGGCGGAGAGGGCGACGATGGCCAGGACGGAGGTGAGGGCGTCGGCCAGCACGTGGAAGTAGGCGGAACGCAAATTATGATCGTGATGACGATGCCCGCGCTCTGCACCGGCCTCCGGACGCTCCCGGAGCATCAGGCCGCTGACCAGATTGACGAGCAAACCGATGACGGCGACCAGGAGCGCCTCGTTGAAGCGGATGGCCTGCGGCTTGAACATCCGCAGGACCGCCTCCTGGGCCACGATCAGGGCCACCACGGCGAGCGCCACGGCGCTGGCGAAGCCGCCCAGGACGCTGACCTTGCCGGTCCCGAATGTGAACCGAGGGCTCTTCGCGTGGCGGCGGGCGTAGCGGTAGGCGAAGAGAGCGATCCCGAACGCCGCGACGTGAGTCGCCATGTGCCAGCCGTCGGCGAGCAGGGCGAGCGAACCGAAGGACCAGCCCGCGGCCACCTCCACCGCCATCATCGCCGCCGAGAGAATGGCGACCATGGTCGTGCTCTTCTCCGCTTGGGCGGAGTCGCCGGCGAAGTCATGGGAGTGCCGCTGCCGCTCCAGCTCCCGCAGATGTATCTGGCTCTCCTTCAGCATCCCCGTCTCTCTATTCCGATTCCGCCTGACGATAGCAAAACGACCCGTCTCCGAATATCACCGCTCCGAACGGCTCGATCGGCCACTTGATTCCCCTCTCCCCGTCGCACTGGTGCTTGTCCCAACCCGCGAACCACTTGATTCTCTCCCGGTCGCTGTACGCCTTCCCCACCGTGTTGCCCTTTTTGATCGGCTCCACATACTCCCTCAAGTCTCCCATCCCGGCATTGTAGTCGGAGCCGGAGAAGACCGTCACGATGCTGTTCCTCGGCGACATCGCCATGGACTGGGAAACGCAGTCGGCCGCCTCGTATCTGCCCAAGTCGAAATTCCCGGTCTTGCAGGCGAAGACGTCGGCGAACTTGATGTCGCAGGGGTTGTTGTAGAAGGCATCGGCGTGGACGTTCAGGAAGCCGTGCGGCCCGCCATGGCTGGAAAAACAGGCCCAGTCGTAGTGGCCCCGCCAGACCGCCTCCGGCAGTGTCCCGCCGAAATATTTCTCGACCTCTCCGCCGATGATCGCCTGCAGACACTTCTGGAAGTCGTCCGCCTGGCCGACATTGTCCGCGCAGGCTACGATCCCGGTCCGGTATTCGGGGATCTCTCCCGTCCGCACGCTGTGATTCTTGTCCAAATACTTCCGGATTATTCCCGCCTCCACGTCCGGGTTGCCGTTCGTCCCCATTCCTCCCCCCAGCACCGGCAGCCAGTGCCCCCGGATGACCGACACCCAGATGTCCGGCGTCCAGTTGTCCTTCCCGGCGGTTTTGACGTGGTAGACGAGGTCGGTCCCGTTCCGGGTATAGCCGTGCTCGGCTTTGACGTTCCCGTAGAAATACATGCAGAGGGAGGGCGGAACGGGCCAGCCGTCGTTCGGGTAGACCAGGTAGCCGTTCCAGTTCGGCTCTCCCGGCCCGCGCGATAAATAGCGCGGCACGGGTATCTGGCCGATCAGCTCCACGCCGTCCAGGGGGGGGAGAGCCGAGTCATTGGCCATCGCCGCGATCTCGTCTCGGACCGCCCAGATGTCGCCGCCGTCATAGACTTTGGCGACCACGTACCACCCGTCGTCCTCCAGGTCATAGGCAAAGCGCTGGGCCTCGTAGGCCACGAGATCGCTCAATCGGTTGTCGATGAGCAGAAGCATGCTCTTGTTCGACGGGATCGCATAAAGCCGCCCTTTCCGGGACCGGCGGAGTTCGGGGTTCTGATACTTTAGGATGTCGGTGCGGTAAAACGGAGAGAACTTCGCCGGAAGCTCCGACCTCGGATCGGTAAAGCTTTTCGAATCGATATTCATACTCCAACCTTTCGCTTTCACCCGTATCGGATTTTCCCACAGCCTGTAACTTTTGATCCACCCTTTCTTTCCCCTCCCTTCCTATCAACCACCTTTTTCTATAACAACTTTATTCCGATCGGAAAAAAGTGTCTAAAACCGGTTCCCGAGAGACCCCGCCGGCGAACCGTATTCCATCCCCATATACATCAAGGCGATCCGGCATATTTCCGATGTTCGCCGCCACTTGAGGGCAGGGCCATTTAAGGAATCATCCGCTCATTCTATCACTTTCGTTCCGATCGGAATGGAAGTGTCAGAGACAAATTTGGGAAGGGGCACCCCTCCCAACTAAAAATATATGCAAGAAAATCCCCCCGACAAGAGTCCTTATAGTGGGAGACATTATTGCATTCGCAATGAGCTGCTCGGCAAAATGGGAGGCGCGGATATGCCAACCCTGAAAGAAGAGGTCCTGATGATGCTCGCCGAAGGGGTGATATACCTGCTTCGCCCCCGCACTCTTTTCCCTGTCGGCCTTCCCTACGATTGGTCAAGCCTTTATACAACCATCCATCGCCTGGTAGGGGCCGGATTGGTTCGAAAAGAAAAGCGGGAGCGGAAAATATTTCTCCGTCTCACGGACCAGGGCAAACTGCTCCTGAAACAACATCGCGCCTGCCGGCGCGAATCCTTCCCGGCCTGGGACCATCGTTGGCGAGTGGTGATATTCGATGTCCCCGAAAAGCGGGGGGATATCCGGCTCTATCTCCGGTCTTTCTTGAAAACGCTCGGATTCGGGAAAGTGCAGAAAAGCGTGTGGATTTCGCCGCATGATTTCGAAAAGCAGGTCAGGGAATTCTCCCGCAAGCTGGATATATCTCCGTGCATATTTCAGCTCACGGTCGAAAGATTCAGCGGACTCAACGAACGGGAGTTGGCTCGGTCATTTTGGGATATCCGCGGCCTGCATGACCGATACCAGGCCTTGATTCAACTCTACTCGAGGGAAATGGAACGAATGCCGGCCGCGGCGGAGGACACGTTGATTCTGCGAACACGGATCATCAACAACCTGATGTGGGATTACCAGACCATCCTAGCTCAGGATCCGCAACTCCCCTCCGCATTGCTCCCGGCGGACTGGATCGGCTTCGCCGCCAGACGTTTTGCGAATCGTTGCCATAACTCTATCGCCCGCAGCGCGTTGTACCGGGAAAAACCTGAAACAACTTTTTCCGATCGGAATGCAGTTGTCTAAACCATGTCTGCGGGCAAGGAAGCGCGGAGAGACGGCCGACCAGCCCCACACGGTCCACACGGCCAAACCCGGCGGGGAAACCGGGCAGAAGACAGAGGGGATCCGCAGTGCGCGTGGGTGGAGGAGATGGTCTTCCGGCCGGCACGGCGTCGCCCCGGGAGCGGTGACGCTGCAACAAACAGTTAGCCGAGGCCATAGACCTCGGGGCGGCGGTCTTGGAGCACCGGCAGCTTCCGGCGGAGGCGTTCGACCAGGGAGAGGTCGATCTCGGCGGTAAGAAGCTCCTCCTTACCGTCGCTCCCTTCCGCGAGAACCTTCCCCCCGGGATCGACGATCAGCGAGCGGCCGAAATATTCCACTCTCCCCGTCCGGGGAAACTCCTGGGCGCCCACCCGGTTGACGGCAAGCATGAACATCTGGTCTTCGATCGCCCGCGCCCGGACCAGAACTCCCCAGTGGTCCTCGCGGGGACGGGGAAAGGCGGCGGAGAGCAGCTGGACCTTCACTCCCTTCAGGGCGTAGGACCGGAAGAGCTCGGGGAAGCGGAGGTCGTAGCAGATGGCGAGGCCGGTCTTCCCCCAGGGGGCATCGACCACGGCGAGGCGATCTCCGGGGGAGAAATGCTCGTCTTCCCGGATCGGCGGGAAGAGGTGGGCCTTAGGATAGACCCCCCTTTTCTCCCCGGAAGGGGAGAAAAGGAGGTAGGCGTTGCATGCCTTCCCCGATTCGGAGAGGGCGAGAACAGAGCCCCCGATCCAGAGGGAATACTTTTCCGCCAGAGCGGCGATGCGGGCGACGACCGCCTCGTGCGCGCGGGCTTTCGCCGCGACATCGCCCTCGAGATCGAAGGCGGTCGTCCACATCTCCGGGAAGCAGATCAGAGAACTTTTCCTCCGAACGGCCTCGATGATCCGGCGCTCTCCCCTCCGGAGATTCTCCGAGGGATCGGCGAAGGCGATATCGATTTGGGCGAGGGAGACGATGATTTTCATATCTGGCCGGCTCGGCGCAATGGACCCGCCGAAGGTTGTACGGCAATCTGCATCCCTGCAATCGCAGGCTGAAGCCTGCGGCTACTTATCCCGGGCGGGGGGGGGCGACTCGGGATAGCCGAAGTCGGCGGAATGAAAGGTATAGTAGATCGACCGGAGCTTCAGCAGGCACTGAAAGACGGTCCTCTCCGCAGCCGAGAACTCAATGCCGTTGGAGAGAGCGACCCGGCCGTCTTTCGCCACCGTCCCGATGACCTTTTCCTTGAGCTTGCCCTCTTCGAACCGTCGCCAGCCCAGCGTGTCGCCGGAATCGATCGGAAGGGACAGATCCTCCGGGAGAGCGCCGGCCTCCTCGAGATCGGCGAGGAGCGCCGGGGAATACTCCTCCCCGTTGTGCAGGAAAACCGCCTGGACATCGGAAGTGTTCTCCTCCGCCGCCAGCGGCGCGGCCAACGCCATGAAGAAGAGAAGGAGAAGCAGAAAGCTGGGATTTCTCACGACCACCTCCGGTTTAGTGTGTCACGCCCCGGGAGACAGGACAAGAAGATTTCAGTTCGATCCAGGGGGGACTCGCCAGCATCATCCCCTGCCGCGCCGGCACGGGATGCCATCCGGAGCTTTTCTACTCGTACCGGGAGGGGGAGAAAAGAAACCGGATGGTCGGTTGGATCGGGTTGAAAAGGTGACGTGAACAAGGCATAAGGGATAACGCAATTCTCCAGGGCCGACCTGAGATTGCTTCGCTGAGGCTCGCAATGACAGCAATCACCAATATCCGAACAAGAACGGTCGGATCAGCATCAACGCTTGAACCCTCCCTAATTTCGCGTATGATCGAATCCCCATGATTCCGGCCGTGCTCATCCTCGCCGCCTTGTTTCTTCTCTGGCTGGCCATCGCTTATAACCGCCTGGTCCGGGCGCGGAACATGGTCCGCGAAGCCTGGAGCGGAATCGACGTCCAGCTCAAGCGGCGGGCCGAACTCGTCCCCAACCTGATCGAGGTCGTCAAGGGCTACAGCCGCTACGAACGGACGCTCCTCGAAGAAGTCGCCCGTTCCCGGTCCGCGGCGGCGGCGGGCGCCGGGGTCGGACAAAGGGCCGCGGCGGAGGGATCGCTGAGCGCCGGTCTGCGGCGGATCTTCGCCGTCGCCGAAAACTACCCGGACCTGCAGGCCAACCGCCAGTATCTCGAACTCCAGAAGAACCTGGTCGAGGTCGAGGACCAGATCCAGTATGCCCGGCGCTACTACAACGGGACGGTACGCGACTTCAACATCCGGATCGAGTCCTTCCCCAGCCTGATCGCGGCGCGCATTTTCGGCTTCCGGACGGCGGAGTTTTTCGAGTTGGAGTCGGCGGTGGAGAGAGAGAACCCGCGCGTGGACCGTTGAACCCTGGAGCCTTTGATCCCTTGAACTCTCTCCCGCACAGAATGCAGCGATTCCTCGCGCTCAGCGTCGCACTCTTCTGCGTATCCCTTTCCGCCGTGCGAGCGGAGGAAAGGATCCTCGATTTCCAGAGCCGGATCACCGTCCACGAGGACTCCACTCTGACCGTCCGCGAGACGATCCGGGTAGTCTGCGAAGGACAGAACATCAAGCGCGGGATCTACCGCGATTTCCCCACCGACTACCTCAATCGGCAGGGCTTGCGGATCCGTGTCGGCTTCCAGGTCCGCGAGGTTTTGAAAGACGGGCAACCGGAGCCCTACCACCAGGAGCGCCAGAGCAACGGCGTGCGGGTCTACATCGGGAAATCCGACGTCTCCCTCTCCCCCGGCGAGTATACCTACACACTCCTCTACGAAACCGACAGCCAGATCGGCTTCTTCCCCGATCACGACGAGCTCTACTGGAACGTCACCGGAAACGACTGGACCTTCCCCATCCTCCGCGCCTCAGCGGCGGTCGAACTCCCGCCGGGGGCGGCGGAGGGGATCAGCGAGGTCGACGCCTACACCGGGCCGGAAAGGGCGCAGGGGAAGGACTTCACCTCGCGCCGAAACCCCGACGGGACGGTCGAGTTCGCCTCCACCCGGACGCTCGACCCGGAGGAAGGGCTCACCATACTCGTCTCCTGGGGAAAAGGGATAATCCGCGAACCGACGCGGGCGGAAAAAACCCGGGCGATGATCAAGAGCAACACCGGGCCGGCGATCGGACTCCTCGCCATCCTCCTTCTCGTCGTCTACTACCTCGCCGTCTGGATCGCGGTGGGGAGGGACCCGGCCGCGGGGACGATCATCCCCCTCTACTCCCCCCCGGAGAACCTCTCCCCCGCCGCCGTCCGCTTCATCCGCCAGATGGGCTTCGACAACCAGGCCATGGCCGCGGCGGTGATCGACATGGCGGTCAAGGGCCATCTGGAGATCAAGGAGAAGAAGGGTTCCTGGACGCTCAATCGGATCGAGGGATCCCAGATACCTCTTTCCCCCGACGAGCAAGCGGTCGACAAGGCTCTCCTGGGATCGGGCGGGACCACCGAGCTGGAACGGTCCAACTACCGGACGATCCAGTCCGCACTGCAGGCGATTCAGAGCTCGCTGCGCCTGAGCTACGAGAAGGTCTACTTCGTGACCAACGCCGGCTACTTCGCCGGGGGGCTGCTCGCCTCGATCGCGATCCTCGTCCTGAACCTCGTCCTCCAGTCCTCCCGCACCGAATCCATCTTCCTGGGCGTCTGGCTCTCCTTCTGGACGCTCGGAGTGGTCTTCCTCCTCAAGCAGGCCGTGCTGGCCTGGAAGGCGCTCTTCTCGGAAAGGGCGGGACATTCGCCGGGCCGGCCGGCGCCCTCTTCTGGACCCTCTTCGCCCTCCCCTTCGTCGCCGCCGAGATCTTCGTGGGAGCGGTCTTCGTCCTCAAGGGATCGCCGATCGTGCTCTTCGCCATTTTGGCCGTGGCCGTCGTCAACTGGACCTTTCACCAGCTTCTCAAGGCTCCGACACTGGCGGGACGGAAAATCCTGGACGGGATCGAAGGCTTCCGCCTTTTCCTCTCCGTCTCGGAGAGGGACTGGCTCGATCTCGCCCAGCCTCCGGAGAAAACCCCGGAACTCTTCGAGAAGTTTCTTCCCTACGCGCTCGCCCTTGACGTCGAGCAGAAATGGGCCGAGAAGTTCGCGGACGTCCTCGCCCGGGCGGGCGAGGGAGGAACGTCCGCTTATCATCCCGCCTGGTATGCGGGGGCTGCCTGGTCAGCCGCCGCGGCCGCGTCATTCCCCTCGGCACTGGGGGCCTCGCTTTCCGGGGCGATCGCCTCTTCCTCGACCGCTCCCGGCTCCTCTTCCGGAGGCGGCGGCGGCGGTTCGTCGGGTGGAGGGGGCGGCGGGGGCGGCGGCGGAGGCTGGTGATCAGGCCAGCATCGCGTCGACGGCGCGCTTCGCTTTGACGCGGATCTCCTCGGGGACGGTGACGGCGAACTGGCGGTCCTCGAGAGACCAGAGGACCTTCTCCAGCGTGATCCTCTTCATGTTCGGGCAGACAGCGCGCTCGACCGCCGGGTAGAAGACCTTGCCGGGGTTTTCCCGGCGCAAACGCGAGACCAGGCCGACTTCCGTCCCCACGATGAACTCCCGGGAGGGAGACTCGCGGGCGAATTTCACCATGCCGGAGGTGGAGAGGACCTCTCCTCCCGAAGGGCTGACCGCCGCCGGGCACTCGGGATGGACCATGACCACGGCCTCGGGATGGAGGCGCTTCTCCCGCTCCATGTCCTCGGGGAGGATCCCGACGTGGGTGGGGCAGTAGCCCGGCCAGACAATCATTTTCCGGCCGGTCTTCCTGGAAACCCAGGCGGCGAGGTGCTGGTCGGGGATGAAAATAAGCGGGCGGTCCGCGGGAAGACGGGAGACGATCTCGGCGGCGTTGGCGGAGGTGACGCAGACGTCGGACTCGGCCTTGACCGCGGCCGGGGTGTTGACGTAGGCGGCCACGATCGCGCCGGGATGGCGGGCGCGCAGCTCGCGCACATCCGGCGCCGTGATCATGTCCGCCATCGGACAGCCGGCGTCACGGTCAGGGAGAAGGACGAGCCGGTCGGGGGCCAGGATGGCCGCGGTCTCGGCCATGAAGTGAACGCCGCAGAAGACGATGATTTCGGCGTCGGTCCCGGCGGCCTTCCGGGAGAGGTCGAGGGAGTCGCCCAGGAAATCCGCGATCTCCTGGACCTCGTCCCGCTGGTAGTTGTGGACGAGAATGACGGCGCGAAGATGCCGGGCGAGATCGCGAATTTTGTCCGCTAAAGCGGTGTCATTCATGCTGTAGGCCGATTCTATGAATCGGCGTCAGAGCGCGCCGGGTCACAGACCCGGCCTACATAAACACAGGGCATCGTGGATTATCAGTGACCGTGTTCGTCGCGGCGGGGACCATCGACCGTGGGAAGACCCTGCTTCTTGAGATAGTCGTTGACCGCCGCCTTGAGGGCGTCCTCGGCGAGCATCGAGCAGTGCATCTTGACCGGGGGCAGGCCGTCCAGCGCCTCGGCCACCTTCTTATTGGAAAGCTTCAGAGCTTCCTCAACGGTCTTGCCCTTGACCATCTCCGTGACCATGGAGCTGGTGGCGATCGCCGCTCCGCAGCCGAAGGTCTGGAACTTGGCGTCCGCGATCTTTCCGTCCGCGACCTTGATGTAGAGCTTCATCACGTCGCCGCAAACCGGGTTCCCCACCGTCCCTACCCCGTCGGCGTCCGGAATCGCCCCCACATTACGGGGGTTGTGGAAATGATCCATCACCTTGTCACTGTACTGGGATGTCTCGCTCATGGCTGTGTCCTTTCCCGGCGACTGAGGTCCACAAATTGACACGAATGCCGAAGAAACCATCCTCTGCGCATGCTGTGGGAGCGACATTCCTGCCTGCCCCGATAGTCCCGGCAGAAGTGCGGGACTATCGTGGTCGCGATCCGAGACCGCGATCACTGATCACTTCAGTTCGAGTGACTATCCTCATTTCCGCGGCGGCGGGGCAAAGGGGGACATCGCCCGCAGGCGGGCGACCACCTCGGCCAAAGCGGGGACTGCGGTCGCCACATCCTCAAGGGTATTATCGCGCCCCAATGAAAAACGGATCGAGCCCTGGGCCAGAGCCGCTTCGACGCCCATCGCGGTGAGCACGTGCGACGGCTCCAGCGTGCCCGAGGTGCAGGCCGAGCCGGTGGCGACCGCCACCCCTTTCATGTCCAGCCCCAGGACGATCGCCTCCCCTTCCACGTAGGCGAAGCTCATGTTGAGCGTGTTGGGGAGACGCTCGGCCGGATGGCCGTTCAGGAAGACCGATTCGATCTTCTCCCCGATGTCGCTGCAGAGGCGGTTGCGCAGAAGGGCGAGGCGGGCCGACTCTTCGGCCAGTTCCGAGACGGCGAATTCGCAGGCCTTCCCGAATCCGACAATCCCGGCCACGTTCTCGGTGCCCGCGCGCTTGCCGTGCTCATGGTGGCCGCCGTGGAGGAGGGGCTGGACGCGCGTCCCCTTGCGGATGTAGAGGGCTCCCACTCCCTTCGGCCCATAGATCTTGTGGGCGGAGAGAGAGATCAGATCGGCGGGAAGGTTTTCGACCGAGATCGGGATCTTGCCCAGAGCCTGGACGGCGTCGGTATGAAAGAGAATCCCCCGTTCCCGGGCCAATCCGCCGATCTCGCGGATCGGCTGCAGCACGCCGGTCTCGTTATTGGCGGCCATGACCGTGATCAGGACTGTTTCCGGGCGGATCGCCTTGGCCACCTCTTCCAGACTGACCCGGCCGTCCTTGCCCACGGGGAGATAGGTGACGGGATATCCCTGCTTTTCCAGAAACTGGCAGGAGCGCAAGACGGCGTGGTGCTCGATCCGGGAGGTGACGATGTGTTTCCCCTTCTTCGCGTTGGCCGCCACCACGCCCTGGATGGCCAGATTGTCGGCCTCCGTGCCGCCCCCCGTAAAGACGATCTCTTCCGGTTTGGCATGTATCGCCGCGGCCACCTGGGATCGGCCCGCTTCCAGATGGCGGTGGGCCTCCCGGCCGAAATGGTGGACGCTGGAGGGGTTGCCGAAGGTCTCCCGGTAAAAGGGAAGCATCGCCTCCAGCACCTCCGGGCGGACGGGGGTGGTGGCGTTATGGTCGAAATACACTCTCTTCATCTATTCTGCTCCGCGAGGATAACTTGGTTGATCATGCGGCCTCTGGGGCCATAGTGACAGCGATCAGGGAGAAAAAACCGGCTGCTCAAGATTCTCTCTCTCCGCCGAAGACCCTCCTGTGCTCCATCATCAGGCACTTGTCCATCACCACCTGGAGACCCGCGGAGGCGGCGCGGGCGGCGGCCTGCTCGTTGACCACACCCAACTGCAGCCAGACCGCACGAACCTTCTTCGCGATCGCCTCCTCCACGATCGGCCCGACATAGTCGGAGGCGCGGAAGACATCGACAATGTCCACCGGCTCCGGCACCGCGGAGAGCGAGGGATAGCACTTCTCCCCCCGAATCTCGGAGAACCCGGGGTTGACCGGGATGATCTTATACCCCTTCTCCCGGAGGTAGCTCGCCACCTGCGAACTGGGACGATCCGGCTTGGGGGAAATCCCCACCACCGCGATGACCTTGCTCTCCCGGAGCAGTTTTTCTTCCGGAGTCATGGGAGAAATACAACCCAGGTTCAAAGGTTCAACGGTTGGAAAAGAAACGACAACCGTGAACCCCTGAACCGTGAACCTGATAACCGCAAACGTTCGTCACGGATCATATGCCCAACGGCCCCCAGATCTCCGTCGGTCAATAATGCACCTCCATCGCGCCCAGGGGGCAAGCCGGGATGCAGAGCTCGCAGGCGATACACTTCTCGTTGAGAAAGACGATCTCCCGGGTTTCCGGCCGGACGACCAGGGCCCCGGCCGGGCAGATGGTGACGCAGGCCCCGCAGTGGGTGCAGCGCTTCTCGTTTCGCGTGACGTCCTGGTCCAGGGGCTGGATCTTCACACCATGCTTTTTCAGGTAATCGACGGCGTTCTTGTAGTCCTTGTCTTCGCCGGAGATCTCCAGGATCAGCAGGCCTTCTTCCTTGGGCGTGACCGAAGCCTTGAGGATGTTAAAATCCAGATGGAATTCCCGCGTGAGCCGGCTGATGATCGGTTGCTCGACCAGACGGGAGGGAAAATGCAGAACGACTCTTCGCGTGATCATCGTCTTACCTCTTAGTGATCGGTATCTCTCAGGAAGCCAGGAAACCAGGATAACCGATCAGATGCGCCTTGAATTCTCCTGGGTTCCTGGATTCCTAAGGTCATTTTCAGCACCACATCAGGACAGCGTCCGCTCGTTCATCGGGCGGCAGGCGTAACCGCTCTCCGGACCGGGGAGTGCGGAGACCGGCTCGGAGAGGAGGAACTTCCCGCTCCCGATCCAGCTCTTGAGAACGGAAGCGATCTCGCGCGCCTTGAAATAGCTGGAGAGGGACGAGGCGGGAACCTTCTTGCCCCTCACCTCGATCGAGCCGCTCTTGAGCTGGGCGTAGGAGACCATGCCCAGCGATTCCTTCCTCCCCTGGGGATAGGCCAACCCGTAGTCCACCACCTGGGCGAAAAGCTCGTCGTCGGTAAGGGCGGCCTGGACGCAGGCCTCCTCGTCGATGATCGGGATGGGGATCCCCACGCCGACCGTGAGCGTCACCCCGTAGCCGACAAAGCTCGTCCCCCTCAGCCACTCGGCGTTCATCCCCTTCAGATCCCCGATCAGGGCCAGCGTCCCGGCGGGGAAAAGCGGGGCGCCCTGGTCGCTCCGCTTGACTCCGGGGTTGTGCTGGGTCCCCCACCAGGCGACATAGCCCACACCGCCGCCCAGGAAGATCCGCGTCCCGATCCCGATCGTCCGGTAGAGCGGATCCTTGAGCAGGGGAGAGAGCTGGCCGGCGCTGCAGTAGTTGGCGTTGCCCAGATGGGGCTTCAGTATCCCCATGTAGGTGTAGATCATCCGTTCGGAGAGGTTCACCCCCACGTTGTAGTTCTGGTAGGCGTTGCGGGGGTTGAAGAGGACCGCCTCGTTCACGTCCTTGAGGCTGATCCAGGTTTCCAGGCGCTTGCGGGGATAGCAGTCGGTCCCATAGGCGTTGGCGATGAGCCGCACGTCCCGGCCCGCCGCCAGCTCCTCGATCACGTGCGCCCCGCCGTACTTGAACTGGCCGGGATAGACCTGGTTGCGGGGATCGTCGTCGGGAAGGGCGGTCGCCCCCAGGAACACGTCGACCGCGGCGAAACCGGTGTAGAGCGGGACGCCGTTCAGGGAGGCGGACCCGCCGCCGATCTTGATCTTGGGCGCGCTGTGGCCGAGGTTGAAGTAGGCGCCGGAAGAGCACATCGGCCCGAAGGTGCCGGTGGTGACCACGTCCACCTCCCGGGCCGCTTTGGAGACGCCCTTCTCCTTGACCAGGGCGATCAATTCCTCGGCGGTCATCACCACCGCCTGGCCTTTTTTGATCTTCTCGTTGATCTCGGCAATGTTTCTTTTCATGCTTCAGTCTCTGAACAGGTCCGTAGAAAGATAACGCTCGCCCGTGTCGCAGGCGATCGTCACCACCTTTTTCCCCCGCCCCAGGCGGGAGGCGATCCGGAGGGCCGCCCAGACGTTCGCGCCGGAGCTGACGCCGGCGAAAATCCCTTCCTCCCGCGCCAGCCCCCGGGCGACGCACCGGGCATCTTCATAGCTCACCAGGACGATCTCGTCAATCATCTTGCGGTTGAGGACGGCGGGGACGAAACCCGCGCCGATCCCCTGAATTTTATGCTTGCCCGGTCCTCCTCCGGAAAGGACCGGCGAGTCTTTCGGCTCCACCGCCACGATCCGCGCTTCCGGATAGCGGGATTTGATGACCTCGCCCGCGCCGGTGAGCGTTCCCCCCGTTCCCACGCCGGCCACGAAGGCGTCGATCGGGCCCGGGATCTGCTCCACGATCTCCGGCCCGGTCGTCCTCCGGTGCGCCTCGGGGTTGGCCGGGTTCTTGAACTGCTGGGGCATATAATAGCCCGGATTCTCGGCCAGGATCTTTTCCGCCGCCTTGACCGCCCCCGTCATCCCCTCTTCTCCGGGAGTGAGCACGAGCCGGGCGCCGAGCGCGGAGAGGAGGAGCCTGCGCTCCTGGGTCATGGTCTCGGGCATGGTCAGGATCAGGCGGTAGCCTCTCGCGGCGGCGACCAGGGCCAGGCCGATCCCGGTGTTGCCGCTGGTCGGCTCCACGATCGTCCCTCCCGGCTTGATCTCGCCGCTCTTTTCCGCCGCCTCCACCATCGCCCGCGCGATCCGGTCCTTGACCGACCCCATCGGGTTGAAATACTCGAGCTTGACGTAGACCTCGGCGTCAGAGCGGCCGACCAACCGGTTCAGCCTGACCGCGGGGGTTTTCCCGACCAGTTCGAGCACGTTGGCTGGCATGGTCACCTCTCTGGATTCAGGGCGGGGAGATCGGCCGCCGGGTATGAAATTTTCGGGGCGCGGGTCTCGAAGACCGGACAGCGGTATCTCCGGGAACCGCACTGTTTGATCTCCCAGCAGCGCGATTTCAGCCAGTCTCTGACCCCGGCGATATTCATCCCTTTCTTGCGAAGAAGATAGGCGATCTCCCGGAGACGATCATAATCCGCGTAGGAATAGAAACGGTTCTTCCCCAGCCGGCGGGGGCGGATCAACCCCTTTTTCTCCCAGAGGCGCAGCGTGGTCTGGGTGACCTGGAGGAGTCCGGCGATAACGCTGATCGGGAAGAGGGGGCGGCGGTAGTAAGCCCCGTCCCTCTTCTCGCCCACTCTCGCCCGCCGCGTCGTCATGGTATTTCCGTCCCCGGGGCAGATCCCGGCGCATTCAATATATAAACGAGATCACTATATCACCTGTCCATGGGCATGTCAACATGCAATCGCCCGGCGCCGCCTCGGGCTCGGCCGCCGGAGCGGGAGCGAAGGCGGAAGAGGCGACGCTGCCATTCGGGACCAAGAAAGGTTTAAGGAAGGGTGACGATGTTGCTCAGAACGCGCAGCGGGGCCGAGATATTTTCGGTGAATTCGCCGAGATAGAGCAGGGAGCCGGACGGAACATAGAGAGCAAGCGGAAACTTCCCCCCCTCCCCCGCGAACAGGCCGGAACGGAGCGTGTCCTGGAGAACCACCGGACGGGGGGTGTTGCAAAGCTGAACGCAGATCCGCGCATCGCCGGCATATTTCTCCGCGTTCCGATAGGAGAGGACCAGGGAGGAGGGGCGACCCCCCTCCAGCGAGATCGCGAAGGCCGCTCCGGGCTCAGGCTCGAATTTGGCGCCGGGAGCGATCTCCCGCCAGAAACATTCGACCGGGGAGCCGGGCGGCGGGGTGGCCAGGGGGGGCGGAGAGGCGAGCGCCGACCGCAACCGGCTCAGCTCCGCGGCCACCGTCTGTCGGTTCCAGTCCGGGAAATCCTGGGCGATTTTTTCGAGCAGATAGGCGGCCAGGCGGTATTTTTCCTCGAAGACCTTGACGTCTCCCCTCCCCCTCCGCAGGTCCCCTTCCGCGGTAAGGCCGGAGACATCCCGGTAGAGAGCCGCGGCGGTCTCTCCCGGCGGAGGGGACGGAGGGGGGGAAGACAGGAGGCAAAGAGCGACGATCAGCGCGGCAAGCATGTCCACTCCTTTAGCAGCGAGAATACCGTTAGAGCCAAGTGTGGGAGCGGCGTCCCGCCGCGATAAGAGTCGGACAAGATCGGGCCGAGGACGGCCCTCCCACAACAAATACAAAAGTCTTTCGTGCCCCCTTCGTGCCTTGGTGTCTTAGTGGCATCGGCTGTCCGCCGGTCAATGGCGGATCAGACCCAGGATGATCTCCAGGACGATGAGCACGACGATGGTGGCCTCGAGTAGCATCGAGCGGAGGTTATAGATCTGCATGTTCAGGTTGCTTGAGATGTCGCGCAGGGCGGTGAGCTTCTTGTTCAGGCCGCTCTTCCATTCGTCGAGGTAAAGCTTCTGGGCGATGGCCCGGTGGACGCGGGCGGCGTAGAGGGTGTCGATCGCCCGGAGCGAGTTGTCGATCTGGTCGGTCAGAAACATCACGTCGGTCATCAGGAGCAACACCCGCTTGGACAGGCGCCGGAAGCGGGCCACCCGAAGGAGGGGGGGCGCGAACCGCTCCGCCTTCATCTCTAGGTAGAGCCTTTCCAGCTCGCGGTCGAGCCAGCCGTCGAAGTAGCGCATGTCGAGGAGCTGGGTGTTGGCGAACTCGATGATGTCGATGTGGTCGGTGTTCTCCTCCTTGTCGTAGAGAAAAGCCCGGTCCCAGTCGATCACCAGGATGTCGGAAGGATAGTAGGAGATGTCGGGGGCCAGCGTCCGCTGGATCTCCTGGGCGCTCAAAGGCTGCTCCTCGGCCCTGAGGATCATCGCGATCTCCCGGCCACGCTCCTTCAACAGCTCCTCGCCGCTCCAGGGACGGGAGAGCTCGGAGACCTGGAAGATGAAATAATCCTCGACCAGGGAGCTGTCGGTCGGGTTGTTCAAGGCGGGGGCGATCAGCTCCCCGATCTTCCCGAGATAGCTCCGGGAAAGCTCGAAGAAGGCGTCGGTCCGGGAAAGCAGGGCGGACTGACGGACCAGCTCCGGGAAGGATCCGGAGAAGGGGAGTTTCAAGCAGAGGCTGACCACGCCGAAGTCGAAAACCCGGGCCTGGACGCCGACCGCCGTCTCCTTCTCCCCCAGGACCACCGGGGCGGAGCCCAGCTTGACCAGGAGGGGCATGTTCTCGAAGCGGAGATAGTGGCTCTTGGAACGCTGGAGAGAGATCGCCCCCGCGGTTTCCTGCTGTTTCAGGTCCGCCTCCAGCTTCTCCATCCGGATGGAATAAGCGACCTCGTAGCAAAAGAAGAGGAGGATGTTGCCCTTGACGATCGTGATGTCGCTTTCCGCGCTCATTTCTTTTATGATAATAGTTTAGCTGGACCCCGGCTACCAAAAACTATAGGTCCTATTAACCAAATGACAACGCCGGCATCATCCTGGTGGCTCCTCAGTACCGAGCAGGCCGCCGCGGAGCTGGCCTCCGACCTGGCCCGGGGCCTTCCCGCTGCGGAGGCGGCGGGGCGCCTGAGCAGCCAGGGCCCCAACCGCCTCCAGGAGAAGAAGGCGGTCTCCCCCTGGTCGATCTTCTTCGACCAGTTCAAGGACTTCATGATCTGGGTCCTCACCGGGGCCGCCCTGGTCTCGGGCTTTCTCCAGGAGTGGGTCGACGCCCTGGCCATCGTCGCCATCGTCATCGTCAACGCCGTCCTGGGCTTCCTGCAGGAATACCGGGCGGAAAAATCGCTGGAGGCGCTCCGCCAGCTTTCCACCCAGTCGGCCAAGGTGATCCGGGGCGGCGAACCCGCCGTCGTCAACACCGAGGAGCTCGTCCGGGGCGACCTGATCGAGCTGGAGGCGGGCGACCGCGTTCCCGCCGACGCCCGGCTCGTCTGGCTCACCGCCAACTTCACGGTCGACGAGGCCAGCCTGACCGGCGAGTCGAACCCGGTGGGCAAAAAGACGGCCGTCCTCCCTGAAAAATCCCTTCCCCTGGCCGATCGGGCGAACCTGGTCTTCTCCGGAACCTCCGTCGCCTCCGGGCGGGGGCGGGCGATCGTGACCGCGACCGGGATGGAGACGGAGCTGGGCAAAATCGCGGGGATGATCCAGGAGATCGGGCGGGAGCAGACGCCGCTCCAGAAGAAGCTCGAGGAGTTCGGGAAGTGGATCGTCTACCTCTGCTTCGCCCTGGTCGGGATGGTCTTCCTCGTCTCCTGGCTCCGGGGCGGCAAACTCCTCGACATGTTCCTCACCTCGGTCAGCCTGGCGGTGGCGGCGATCCCGGAGGGGCTCCCGGCGGTGGTCACCATCGCTCTCGCGCTCGGCGTCCAGCGGATGGTCAAGCGCCACGCCCTGATCCGCAAGCTCCCCTCCGTGGAGACGTTGGGCTGCGCCACGGTGATCTGCTCGGACAAGACCGGCACGCTCACCCGCAACGAGATGACCGTCCGGGCGGTCCTGGCGGGCGGGCGGACCTTCGAGGTCGGGGGGGCCGGCTACGCGCCTTCCGGGGACTTCACGCTCGCGGGAAAGCGGGCCGAACCGGCGCGCGAGAGTGCCCTGATCGACGCCCTCACCGCCTCGGTTCTCTGCAACGGGGCGCGCCTGGCCAAGGAGGAGGAGACCTGGCGGATCTTCGGCGATCCCACCGAGGGAGCGCTCCTCACCGCGGCGGCCAAGGCCGGCCTGTGGAAACACGACCTGGAGAAGACCAACGCCTTCCGGGGCGAGATCCCCTTCGACTCCGAGCGGAAGATGATGACCGTGGTCCGCGAAAAAGCGGGCGGCGGGGTGGTCGCCTTCACCAAGGGCGCGCCCGACGTTCTCCTCTCCCGCTGTTCCTCCCAACTCACCCCCGACGGCATCCTCCCCCTCTCCGCCGAGAAGCGGGCGGAAATCCTCGCCGTCAACGACCGGCTGGCGGAGAGGGCGCTCCGGGTGCTGGCGGTGGCTCGCCGATCCTTCGACCGCCCGCCCGCCGACTACGACTCGGCGAGCGTCGAGAACAATCTCACCTTCCTGGGGTTGCTGGCGATGATCGACCCGCCCCGGGAGGAGGTGAAGGCGGCGATCGCGGAGTGCCGCTCGGCGGGGATCCACACGGTGATGATCACCGGCGACCACAAGAAGACGGCGGCGGCGATCGCCCGGGAGCTGGGCTTCTTCCCCGAGGGATCGCGGGCGATCACGGGCGAGGAGCTGGATGGAATCGTCGAGGACAAATTCCGTGAGGAGGTGGCCTCCATTCCCGTCTACGCCCGGGTATCGCCCGAGCACAAGCTCCGGATCGTCCGGGCCTGGAGGAAACGAGGGGACGTGGTGGCGATGACCGGCGACGGCGTGAACGACGCCCCGGCGATCAAGGAGGCGGACATCGGCGTGGCCATGGGGATCACCGGGACCGACGTGACCAAGGAGGTCTCGGACATGGTGGTCACCGACGACAACTTCGCCTCCATCGTGGCCGCGGTCGAGGAGGGGCGGGGGATCTACGCCAACATCCGCAAGTTCATCCATTACCTCCTTTCCTGCAACGCCGGGGAGATCCTGACCATGTTCGTCTCCTCGCTCATGGGATTTCCGGTCCCCCTCCTGCCCATCCAGATCCTCTGGGTCAACCTGGTCACCGACGGGTTGCCCGCCCTGGCCCTGGGGATGGACCCGGTGGACAAGCGGGTGATGCTGGAGCCGCCCCGCGACCCCCAAGAGCCGGTGATCACGGGGCGGAGGGCCAGACAGATCCTCCTCCAGGGCGCCTTCATCGCCCTCTGCAGCCTCCTCGCCTTCGGATTCGTCTACTTCGTCGAGGAAGGGATCCGCAGCCCGGAGAAACTCGCCCGGGCCCGGACAGCGGCCTTCGTCGTCCTCTCCACCGCCCAGCTCTTCCACGCCCTGAACTGCCGCTCCCAGTCCCTCTCCCTCTTCCGACTCGGCGTCTTCACCAACGCGAAGCTGATCGCCGCCGACCTGATCTCCTTCCTCCTCCTCCTCATCGTCATCTACCTCCCCTTCCTCCAGCGGGTCTTCAAAACCGTCCCCCTGAGCCTTTCCGAGTGGCTCCTGGTCGTCGCCGTCTCCTCTTTCCCCTTCTGGGCGATGGAGGCGGTGAAGGCCATCGGCCGCCGCCGGAAAGCTTAACCGCGAATCCCCGGGGATCTTCGCAGCCGGCTCGGCCCGGCCGAGAGGACGAGATGGACGTTATGGACTATCTGGACGACATGGACACAGCGCCCGGGAGCCGGGGCCGCTGATCCCTTGCCTAGTCCATCCCGTCCCTAGCATCCCTGCCGTCCCGCGTGTCCATTCCGTCCCTACCGTCCATTTCTCTCTTGACCCCGCCGATATACTTTCGCTTTAATATCGGCTTATGAAAGTCAAGGTCCGCCTGGCCATCGCCGACCGCCGGGGAAAAAGCTTCATGGGCATCGGCCTCCTCTGGCTCCTCCGGGGCGTGGAGCGGCGGGGGTCCATCCGCCGGGCGGCGGAGAAGATGGGCCTCTCCTACCCCAAGGCCCTGAAGATCTTGAACCACCTGGAGCGGAAGCTCGGCCGACCCCTCCTGACCCGGACGCGGGGCGGAAAGGAGCGCGGGGGGGCGTCCCTCACCCCTTTTGCCCTAAGCTTCCTCGCCGAATACGAGCGCATGCATGAGCGGGTCGCGGACTTCGCAGAGAAGGAATTTAGAAAATTGACAACCGTGCCAACCACCAGGAGGGAAGGATGAGACAAAAGGTTTTGTTGATGGCGCTGCTGGCGGCCGCGGCGGCTTGGCCGGCCGGGCGGGCGGCGGCGGACGACGATTGGGAGTGGTGGATCGAGACCCCGGTGAGCGTGAAGCTCACGCCGAATCTCAAGGCCGACGTTACCGGACTCTTCCGCTTTAAAAACGACATGGAGGACTTCTACTACCGGTCCTTCCTGGTCGGGGGTTACTACACGCTGACCTCCTGGATGGAGGCGGGCGGACACTACTGGTACAAGGAGTCCCGCAAGTCCCTGCCGGACGCATGGGCGGACGCCGATGTCGCCGTCGCCCGCGTGAACTTCAAGTATTCCCCGGACTCCTGGGTCATCCTCAAGGAGAACAACCGCCTGGAGTTCGACTTCAGCCTCGACCGGTTTCTCCTCCGCCTGAAGCCGGTCGCCGAGTTCCCGCTCCAATGGGCGGGGCTCGACCCGGTGAGGCTCTTCCTGGACAACGAGTTCTTCCTGGCCTTCGACTATGCCGACGACCGCTCCACCTACTCGGAGAACCGGGCCACCGCGGGGGCGGAGGTCGCGGTCGCCGGACCGGCCTCGGTCATCGTGGCCTACCGGAACGTGGGTAAAAAATCGGCGACCACCGGCTCCTGGTCATTCGCCAACGTCCTGGTCACCTCGCTCAAGCTGGCGTTCTGACCGGCCGCGGCGCCCATGAACGCAATGATCCTGCTGCTCTTCGGATTGGCCGCGGGCGTGGTCAGCGGTCTGGTGGGACTGGCGGGAGGCTTCTTCGTCATCCCCTGCCGGGTGCTGGGGCTGAAGCTGTCCCAGCACGCCGCCCAGGGGACGTATCTGGCGGCGATGGTCCCCCCGGTGACACTCCTCGGCGACCGCCTTTACTACCGCTCTCAAACAAAGGGATAATCCGATGAATACACCCCGCGCGAGTCGTCGCCGGAATGGATCGCTTCCCGGCTGGACGCGCCTCCTGGCCTGGGGATGCCTGTTGCTGCCCCTGTCCTGTTCTCCCCGCGGTGATGACAACGGGCTCCTCGTCTTCTGCGGAGCGGCGAACAAGCCGCCGATGGAAAAGATCGCCCGGGATTTCGAGAAGGAGTACGGCGTCCCCGTCCGGCTGATCATCCACGGATCGGGAACCCTCCTGTCTCAGATGGAGCTCTCCCGGAAAGGAGACATCTACCTCCCCGGATCCCCGGACTACATCATCATCGGGGAGAGGAAAGAACTCCTGGTCCCGGCCAGCGACCGGATCGTGGTCTATCTCGTTCCCGCCATCATCGTCCCCCGGGGAAATCCCGCCGGGATCCGCAGCTTGGAAGACCTGGCTCGGCCGGGGGTACGGGTAGGGATCGGCAATCCGGAGACCGTCTGTCTTGGTCTCTATGCCGTCGAGCTGTTGGACAAAAACGGCCTGCTGGAAAAAGTCCTGCCCAACGTGGTCACCTGCGCCGAATCCTGCGAGAAGACCGCCAACCTCGCCGCCCTGAAACAGGTGGACGCGGTCATCGGTTGGTCGGTTTTCCAGGACTGGAACCCGGAACGGATCGAGCGGATTCTCATCCCCCCGGAACGGATCCCGCGACTCTCCTATGTCCCCGTCTCTCTGCCGGTCTTCGCCCGGGACCCGGCTCGCTCGCGGCGGTTCATCGACTATCTCCTTTCCCCGCCGGGGCTGGACGCTTTTCGCGGTTACGGGTACATCACGGCGCGGGAGGAGGCGCTTCGCTTTGCTCCCCAAGCGGGGATCGGAGGGGAGTATCGCCTTCCGGAAAAATATTTCGACCTGATCCGCAAGAAATAGGGTTTCATGAACCGGCTCTTTACCGTTGCCCTCTCCGCCGGGGCGGCCGCCCTGGGGATCTTCTTCCTGGCTCTTCTCTTCTTCACGGTGGAGGAGCTTCTGGCGGGAGGTCCGGTCACACCCCCGGACGGCGAGGAGATCGTATTCGCCCTCAAGCTCTCCCTCTTCACCGCCACCGTCGCCTCCCTCCTCGCCCTCTTGGTCTCGCTTCCCGTCGCCTACCTCCTCGCCCGATTCGAGTTTGCCGGCAAGGCCTTGCTCGACACGCTTCTCGACCTCCCCCTCGTCCTCTCCCCGATCGCCCTGGGGGCGATGCTCCTCATCTTTTTCAACACCGCTCCGGGACGGGCGCTCGATGCCCGTTTCGGCCCCTTCGTCTTCACCGCCCGCGGGATCGTCCTCGCCCAGTTCTGCGTCGTGGTCGGGCTCTCTCTGCGCCTGCTGAAAAATGCCTTCGAGGGGATCGACCCCGAATATGAACACCTGGCCCGCACTCTGGGATGCAACCGCCTGCAGGTCTTCCTCCGGGTGGTCGTGCCCATGGCCCGGAAGGGAATCCTCGCCGCCGCCCTTCTCACGTGGGGGCGGGCGATCGGGGAGTTCGGGGCGACGGTGACCCTGGCCGGGGCTACCCCATTCAGGACTGAAACGATCCCGGTGGCGATCTCCCTCTCCTTCGGCGCCGCCGACATCTCGAGCGCCCTGGTTTTCATCCTCATCCTGGTCGCCGTCTCACTGGGAATCCTCTTCGCCGTCAGGCGGATCGGCCAGTCCGGGCATGAATGATCCGCATCTTCTCGACGTAAGGGGGTTAGACTTCCCGATCGGAGACTTCCGCCTGCGCGGGATCGATCTCCAGGCCCGCGCCGGCGAATACCATCTCCTCCTCGGACCCACCGGCTCGGGCAAATCCACTCTGATCAAATGCCTCCTCGGCCTCTACCGCCCTACGGGGGGAACAATCCTGCTCGACGGGGAGAAGATCGGCGGACTCCCCCCCGAGCGGAGGGGGATCGGCTATCTCCCCCAGAACTACGCCCTCTTTCCCCATCTCGACGCCGAGAAGAACATCCGTTTCGGCCTAAAGGGGCGCGACCGGAAGGAGGCCGACCGGACGGTGGAGCGCCTCTGCGGGATCTTGAACATCGATCATCTGCGTCGGCGGGCGGTCCGGACCCTCTCCGGGGGAGAGAAACAGAAGGTGGCGCTGGCCCGGACGCTCGCGGTCTCTCCCCGGGTCGTTCTCCTCGACGAGCCGTTTTCCGCCATCGACGAATCCTCCCGGCGCTTCCTCTGGCTGGAAATCGAACAGGCGCTGGCGGAGTTGGGCGTGACCGTCCTCCACGTCACCCACCACCTGGAGGAGGCCTACACGCTGGGAGAGAGGCTCAGCGTCCTCATCGACGGAGCGTTGATTCAGAGCGGTAGACGGGAGGAGATTTTCGAGCGGCCGGCGTCGGAGGCGGTGGCCCGCTTCCTGAACTACACCAACATTTTTTCGGGGCGCGCGGAGGAGAGCGAGGGGAAAACCGAGGTCGACCTGGGCAATTTCCGGATAACCCTGCCCCAGGCGGTCGCTCCGGGGGAAAATATCACTCTATGCATCCGCCCCCAGGACCTGAAGGTCATCCGGGAAGATGCACCGATCGGCGACGCGCTCCGGCCCAACGTCTTTTCCGGAGAGGCGGTCGCGCTTTTGCAGACACCGGAGTCCTGCGTCATGCTCTTTCGAATCGCGGGGAGCCGCCGCCGCCACGACCTGGAACTCCGTTTCCCCGCCTACATCCGCCTGCGCCTGGGTCTCCGGGCGGGGATGCCGGTCCGAGTGGCCGCCTGGACGCCGAACATCATCGTTTTCCCGCAATGACCATTAACTACGAATTTCGCGAATTGGGCTTGGCCCGGCGGATGAAGTCCACGAATTGACACGCTTGCGCGCCGTAGCGCTTCAGCGCGCAGGCACGAATTTGCACGAAGGAGGACTGGGTGCCCGTAGCCGGCTACGTTTTCCTTGTGGGAGCGTCCTCCTCGCCTGCCCCGATTACGATTCCATTCAGATGAGAATCGGGGCCGCGATCCGGGCCGACCTGGATCGGGGCGAGACGCCCCTCCCACAGGATCGCAGAGACGGCATACGTTGCCTCGTCCCCCCCTCGTGAAAATTCGTGCTAATCCGTGGACATTATTGTCGAGCCAAAGCCGAGCCGAGATAATTCGTGTAATTCGCGGAATTGGTAGTTGATTCCGCCGGGCCGATGCCGGTCAGCGGCCGCAGGACGCGGTCAGCTCGGCCAGCCTCTTCGCGATCTTCCCCGTCAGCATCCCCTTTTCGTAGCGCCAGCCCCACTGGCGGCCGGAGACGCCCGGCTGGTTCATCCGCGCCTCGCTCGAGAGCCCCAGCGGGTCCTGGAGGGGAATAATCGCGAGGTCGGCGACCGAGGAGGAGACGACCCGCAGCAGCTTCCAGTTGATCTCCGCCCCGTCGCTCTTGAGATAGCTCAGAAGCTTGTCCCGCTTCCACTGCGGCGAATTTTTGAACCAGCCGAGGGTGGTGTCGTTGTCGTGGGTCCCGGTGTAGGCGGCGCAGTTGGCCGGGTAGTTTTCGGGAAGATGTGGGTTCTTGTCGTCGCTGTCGAAGGCGTAGTGGATGACCCGGGTGCAGGGGAAACCGGTCTCCAGGAGAAGCGGATCGACCAGGTGGGGGATCGGCCCCAGGTCCTCGGCGATGATCGGAAGCTCTCCCAGCTCCTCGGCCGCGGCGGCGAAGAGTCTTTTCCCCGGTCCGTCCACCCACTTCCCCTCGGCCGAGGTCTTGGCCCCGAGCGGGACGTGCCAGCAGGCGCGGAATCCGGTGAAGTGGTCGACGCGGATCACGTCCACCAGGTCGAGCATGGCGGCTAACCGGCGGGTCCACCAGGAGAATCCGTCTTTGGCCTGCGCCTCCCAGTGGTAGAGGGGGTTGCCCCAGATCTGGCTGGCGCTGGAGAACTGGTCGGGGGGAACGCCGGAGAGGGCCAGGCGCGACCCGTCCTTCTTGTCGAGATAGAAATAGTCGCGGTAGGCCCAGGCGTCGGCGCTGTCGTGGTTGACGAAGATGGGGATGTCGCCCACGATCTTGATCCCCTTCAGGTTGGCGTGCTTCCTAAGCCTCTCCCACTGCTGGAAGAAAAGAAACTGGCCGAAGGCGATTTTGCCCATGGCGTCGGCGAGCGTCCCCTCCCACCTCTTCAAGGCGCCGTCCTCCCGGGCGACGAGCTCAGGCGGCCACTTGTACCAGGGAAGACCCTTGAAGTTCTCCTTGAGGGCAACGAAGAGGGCGTAGTCTTCGAGCCAGTAGGCGTGGCGGCGGCGGAACTTCTCGAAGGCGGCGCCGTCTGGGGACCGGCGGGACTGGAAGGTCTTCCAGGCGAGATCGACCGCCGTTCGGGCGATGGCGTGGGCGGAGGCGAAGTCGACGGCGGAGGACGGCCCGCCGCGCGGCGGGAGGTCCTTCAGGGAGAGCCAGCCGTCCTTCTCCAACGTCTCCATGGACAGGAGGAGCGGGTTGACGGCGAAAGCCGAGGGGCTGGAGTAGGGCGAATTTCCGTAGCCGAGCGGGCTCAAGGGGAGGATCTCCCAAAGGGCCTGGCCGGCGTCTTCGATAAAATCGACGAAGCGGTAGCCCTCCTCGCCCAGATCCCCGATCGGGCCGGGACCGGGGAGAGAGGTGATGTGGAGCAGAATCCCCGAACTGCGCGGAAACCTCATGCGAAACCTCCTGCGTTGGGCGGATATCGTCTACAAACAAGGCGGGCGACTGCCCGCGGACTGATTATGCCACAAAGGCACCAAGACACGAGGAGAAGCGAAGCGAATTAAGGCGATTCACATTCCCGATTCCCATTCGAAGACAGCGACGCGGAAATACGAGAACTCCTCCGCCCGCGGACCGAAAACGAGAACGAGCTCTTCGAGCAGGGGCCGGATGATCTTCTGCCAGTCCGCGTCCGCGAACGCCCCCCGGCCGGCGAGGGGCCGGAAACGTTCATGGAGAGCGCGGGCTTCCGGAAGGGAAAGGTCGGCCTGGTAATCGAGATAGCCGCCGTTTTCCGCTTCTCGGAAACGGGGATCTTCGCGGAGTTCCCGCGCCGGCCACCAGGGCGGCTCCATCCGGAAGACCGGAGCGCCGGGATCTTTCGGTTGGCCGGTTATGCGGACGGCGAAGGCCATGGCGACGACAGACAGCCGTGGTGACTCCGGCTACGGATCGACCCGGACGGGTTCCGAGGTCCGAAAACCCGTCGAATCGAAGTAACTCCCGCCGGCGAAACGCCACTCCAGTTTCTCCAGCGCCTGGAGTGCCGTCGCCGGCCTGACCGCCCGGGCGGCCGCGTCGGTCACCAGCCCCCGATACCAGCGTCCGGAGTTCGGGAAGGCCTCGTACTCGACGAAATAACGAAGCCACCGGCGGGAACAGATTCGGCAGGTTTCGACGGAGACCTCGCCGAAACGGCCTCTCCCTTCATCCACCCCGACCATAACGGAATCGAAGTCGCGCTGAGCAAAGGGCGGACGCAGGCACCGGCAGTCATTCATGGGGGGGCGGGTGGGTTTCCAGCCACTCGACATCCGCGAGATCCTGTTTCCGGGCGACCGCTTGCTTGTTCCTGATCAGGCACCGGCGGGAAAGGACCGAGACCTCCTGATCTTCAAAACGCGTCTTCAAGCAATCGGACCAGGCTTCTGAAAACTCCACTCCCGGCAGAGCCGTGAGAATGTCGATGCGAACCGGGGCGATTCCGATCTGGAAAATGAGGCCGGCCTCCGATAAATCCTTTTCGCTCAGGTCGTGGAGGGGAGCACCGAAGGCCCGGAGCGCTTCGAGAACCGCACGGGCATTCGGAGGCGTCGGCTGAACCCAGAGGTCAAGATCCTTGGTCGCGCGCACATGCCCATGGGCAGCCAGCGCGTGCGCGCCCACGACCAGGTATCTAACGCCGCGGGCGTTGAACTCGGACAACAGATCTCTGAAGTCTTGGTTCATCCTCGCCCTCCCGGTTCCAGGCCAGGCAGAGCCGCGTCAGTTCCCAAACTGCGTTGATGCGTTCCTCGGGGGATGATCGCCCGTCCGGTCGATCATCAGGAACGCGCGTCCCGGGACGGATGATTCTGCTGGTCATCACTCGCGCAGCGGTCCGACGCTTCATGCCGTCAATTATACCGCAGCGGCGGAGTAAAGGCACCAACCGATCGAAGATTCTCATGACGAGGCCTAAACTATTGTATAATCCGCCGATCCGGGAGAACAATCCCCATGCTCCAACGCCTGCTCTCGATTTTCCAGTGGAAGGACCTGATCCGGAACCTGGTGCTCCGGAACCTGAGGATCCGCTACCAGGGGTCCACCCTGGGCTTCGTCTGGACGATGCTCAACCCGCTCCTGATGATGCTCATCTACTTCATCTTCGTCACGCTCCTGCGGACCGGGATCGACCTCCCCCAGCTCCTGGCCGGCATCCTGGTCTGGCAGTTTTTCGTGATGTGCATCAACGACTCGATCAACGCCATCACCGGCTACCCCTCCCTGATCAAGCGGACCTCCTTCCCCAAGCTCACCTTCCCCGTTTCCATGGTCCTCGCCAACCTCGTCAACTTCCTCCTCTCCCTGGTGGTGCTGGCGGTTTTCCTGGCCCTCTATGTCGGAATCTTCAACCGCTCCTATCCGCTGCCGATCGATTGGACGATCGTCCTCCTCCCCCTGGCCGTCGCCCTCCAGATCTGCCTGATCCTGGGTCTCTCCTGCTTTTTCTCCGCCCTCAACGTCTACTTCCGCGACATCGAGCACATCATGTCGGTGGCCCTGCTCGCCTGGTTCTTCCTCACCCCGGTCATGTATACGATCGAGATGGTCGAGACGAGGGTCAGCCCTGCCCTTTTCAACCTCTATCTTCTGAACCCGATGTCGGCCCTGGTCACACTCTACCGGCGCCTCTTTTTGGGCAATCCCCTTCCCTCGAACCCAGCTTTCTACCTCTCTCTCATCCTCTGCCCGGTCATCCTGGTCCTGGGGACGGCCGTGTTCCTGAAAAAGGAGCCCTACTTCGCCGACGAAATGTAGGACAGACGTGGGCTAGTTGTGGGAGGGGCATTCCTGCCTGTCCCGATGACAATGAGTTGCATATAAAAATCGGGGCCCCGATCCGGTTTGGCTAGGATCGCGACAAGAATGTCGCTCCCACAAACGATCAAGACAATCGAAAGTGGCAACCGCTGCGATGAAAGCCATTGAAGTCGACAAACTAGGCAAGAAGTTCCAGCTCCGTCACGTCCGGGGCCAGACCCTCAAGGCCACGGTCATCGACCGGGTCCTGGGGCGGGAGAGCCGGGAGGATTTCTGGGCCCTCCAGGATGTTTCCTTCGCCGTGGAAAAGGGCGACGTCCTCGGGGTCATCGGACCCAACGGCTCCGGGAAGACCACCCTCCTCTCCATCCTCGCCCGGACCATGGTCCCCACCACCGGAACCATCCGGGTCCAGGGAGCGGTCGCCAGCCTCCTCGAGCTGGGAGCGGGCTTCCATCCGGACCTCACCGGGCGAGAGAACATCTTCCTGAACGCCTCGATCATGGGCATCCCCCGGGCGGCGGTGGAGAAGAAGTTCGATTCCATCGTGGACTTCTCCGGGCTCGGCCGCTTCATCGAGACCCCGATCAAGTTCTACTCCTCGGGGATGATCGTCCGCCTGGGCTTTTCGGTCGCGGTGGAGGTGAACCCGGACATCCTGATCGTCGATGAAGTCCTGGCGGTCGGCGACGAAGCCTTCCAGAAGAAAAGCGCGCGCCGGATCCAGGAGTTCAAGGAGGCGGCCAAAACCATCGTTTTCGTTTCCCACGACATGAACACCATCCGCCGGTTCTGCCGGCGGGCGATCCATCTCGAGCAGGGCAGGATCGCGAAAGCAGGGCCGGCGGGAGAGGTGGTGAACGACTATGTGGAGCGGGTGCAGGCCGCCCAGTCCGCCGCCGCCGCCCCCGGCATCCGCCGGGAGTGGGGAAGCCGGGAAGCGACCCTGGCCGGGGTCGCCCTGACCAACGCGGCGGGACAGGAAACGACCTCCTTCCGCTCGAACGAAGGAGCGGTGGTCTCCATCGCCTATCGCGCTCCCGCCAAAATCGAAGATCCGGTCTTCGGCTTCGCCATCCACAGCGAAGACTACACCTTGGTGCTGGGGTCGAACACGCAGATGGCGGACGTCTCCATCCCCTTCATCGAGGGAACGGGAACGATCGCCCTGCGCTTCCAGAACATTCCGCTCCTCCCCGGGCGCTATTTTCTCTCCCTCTCCCTGCATTCGCAGGATCATGCGATCAACTACCACCGGCAGGAATACTTCTACTCGTTCACCGTGCTCTCGTCCCAGCGCGGTGTCGGCATCGCCGGCATCCCCGTGACCTGGGAATTAAAAACCAACAGACTGAAGACTGAGGGTTGAAGGATGAGCGCTACGTTCGAGATCAATACGCCCGGCGTCGACGTTAAAAAAGTGATCGCGGAGATCCGCCAGCGGGTCGGCGAGAAACGGGCCCGCGGACTCTATGACCGCTACCAGCTTTCCGGACTGCGGGCGATGGAGCTGGAGAACCTGCAGGACGGGGAGGCCTATCTCGACTACTATCTGAGCAACATCGTGCGGGCCGCCGACATCGACCTCGGCGATTTCCCCATCGTCTCCAAAACCTACCTGGTAGGCGAGCCGGTGGTCTGGCTCAAGAAGATCATCTGGAAGCTCCTCAAGTTCTACACCTACCGCCTCTTTTCCCAGCAGAAGGACTACAACCTCAAGCTGGCCAGGATCGTCGACGGCCTGAACCGCAAGTTCGAGCGCAGGATCTCGGCGCTGGAGGGGAAGATCGAAGCCCTGCAAAAAAAGTGATCAGTAAGCAGTCACCAGTGATCAGTAACCGCCAGGCGCCGCCGCCTCTGATCACTGATTACTGATCACTGATTACTCGCCCCCGATGTGCCGACAACCGATGGCCTCGCTGAAACCTCTTAGCCCTATGAAGACCCCCGCCCCCCCTCTCCGCATCGCCTACGTCTGCCCCCGCTACACGCCGAAATCGGCGGGAGGGGCGGAGGTCCTCATCCAATCCTGGGCGGAGAGGATGGCCGGACGGGGACACTATTCCGAGGTCCTGACCACCTGCGCCCGCGACCACATCGCCTGGAGCAACGACTACCCGGAGGGCGCGGAAACGATCAACGGCATCACGGTCCGCAGGTTCCCGATCGACCGCCGCGATCAACCCCTCCAGGCCGCCCTCCAGGACCGGATCAACGCCGGGAAGGAGCTCACCCGCGGGGAGGAGGAAGCGTGGATCGACTCCGGCGCCCAGAGCGACCGCCTCTGCGCCCACCTCCGCGAACACGCTGACGATTTCGACTTCTTCGTTTTCGCCCCCTATCTCTTCGGCGTCACCTATAACGGCCTGCGGCTGGTCCCGGAGAAGGCGGTCCTCGTTCCCTGCCTCCACGACGAGCCCTACGCCTACCTGAAGATCATCCGCGACCTCTTTCTCTCCGCCTCCGCCGTTTTTTTCAACACCGACGCGGAGATGGCGCTGGCCCGGAAAATCATGCCCCTCGACGAAGGCCAGGCGCGGGTGGTCGGGATGGGGATCGCCGCGCCGGCGAAAATCGCGCCGGAGGAATTCCGAGCCCGGCACCGGATCGATTTCCCCTATCTCCTCTATGCCGGGCGGCGGGAGGGGGGGAAGTCCACGCCGCTCTTGATCGAATACTTCCGCCACTTCCGTCGCTACCAAACCCGCGACCTCGGCCTCGTTTTAATGGGGACCGGCGAAGTGGGGATCCGGCGGGAGGAGAAATCGCGCCTCCTCGACCTCGGCTATCTCGCCGAGGAGGACAAGTGGAACGGCTACGCCGCCTCCCTCGCTTTCTGCCAACCGTCGACCAACGAGTCCTTCTCGATCGTGCTCCTGGAATCGTGGCTGGCCGGGCGGCCGGGCCTGGTCAACGCTTTCTGCCCGGTGACCGTCGACCACTGCCTCCGATCGAACGGGGGGATCTTCTTCCGGGACTACTACGAGTTCGAGGAATGCGTTCTTTATCTCCTCGATCATCCGGCCGAGGCGAACCGGATGGGATCGAACGGGAGAGAGCATGTGAAGACTAACTTCTCCTGGGAAAAAGTGCTGGATCGGTTAGAAAACGGACTTTTGACTAGTAAAGAGCGTCGGGCACGGAATATTTAATATTTTCCGAAGGGAAATTTTAATGATCGGAATACACCAGCTGTTGGCCGGCTTTACGTTCGGCGACGCCATCTCCAACTATGCCCGGGAGCTGCAAAGAATCATCCGCTCCTGGGGGCATCCCTCGGAGATCTTCGCCCCCGCCCCCGCGATCGAGCCCAAGGTCCGCCACCTCTGCCGCCCCCACACCGAGCACGCCGCCGTCGGCGGCAAGGGGAACATCCTGATCTACCATTTCTCGATCGGCTCGGTCGCTTCCGCCTACTACGCCGTCGCTCCTGACGCCCGGATCATGATTTACCACAACATCACACCCGACCGCTTCTTCTCGGTCCTCAATCCCGAGTTCGGCGCTCTGCTCGCCGCCGGGCGGCGGGAGATGGAGGAGCTCCGGGGCGCGACCCCGCTCGCGCTGGCCGTCTCCGAATACAACCGGCGGGAACTGGAGGCGGCGGGGTTCTCCAGCACCGGGATCATTCCCCTCACGCTCGACTGGTCCTCTCTCGACGGGTCTCCCAGCCGCTCCCTCCTCCTGAAATACCGGGCCGCCCGCGACAGCCTGATCTTCGTGGGGCGGCTCGTCCCCAACAAAAAGATCGAGGATCTGCTCAAGACCTTCCACCACTACAAGCTGATCAAGCCCGCGGCCTCCCTCTTCCTGGTCGGGAAGGAGACCGGCCAGGAGGCCTATGCCGAGTATCTCCGCTCCGTCATCCGGGAGCTGGAGCTACCGGACGTGGTCTTCACCGGCCACATCTCCCATCGGGAATGGCTCTCCTACTATCGCCTGGGAAAGGTTTTCCTCTGCCTGAGCGAGCACGAAGGCTTTTGCCTCCCCCTGCTGGAAGCGATGCATTTCGGTCTGCCGGTGATGGCCTACGCGGCGGCGGCCATACCCGACACGCTCGGCTCCGCCGGCGTCCTCATCCGGGAGAAGAACTATCCCGAGACCGCCGAAATGGCCGCCGAGCTCTGCGACAACCGGGAGCTCAGAGAGGCGGTGGTGAAGAAGCAGCGGGAGAGACTGGCGGCGTTCAAGAGTCTGCCGGTGGGAGATATACTCCGGGATCATCTCCAGCCATGGCTATTCTGAATCCGTTCTCCCTTCGTCCGCTCCTCTTCCTCCTCCTCCTCACCTCCTTGCGCGGGGCGGTCTACATCGCCGCCGTCCCCCCCTGGATGAATCCCGACGAGCCGACCCACTTCGAGTACGCCGCTCTCCTGGCCAAGGGCGGTTCGTGGGGAGTTCCCCGCGGGGATCCCGCCCTCCAGCGGGAGATCATCCTCTCGCTCGACCGGCATCGCTTCTGGGAGTTCCAGGGACTGCCGCGGCCCGAGCCTCTGCCCTCTTCCTTCTCCCGGACCCCCTTGTTGAAGGAGGTCCCCACGCAGATCGGACGCAAGCCCTTCCTGTACTATCTTCTCGCCTCCTTCCCCCTCCGCCTGGCCGACGCCAGCTCGCTGGTTTTCCGCCTCTACTGCCTCCGCTCCCTCTCCTTGCTCTTCGCCCTGTTGACCGTCGCGGTCGTCTATGCGACCGCGCGTCTCCTCCTCCCGGCCGACCCGTTCTTCCCCTTCACGGCGGCCGCGGCCGCTTCTCTGATTCCCCAGTTCATCCTCGCGGGAACCTCGGTCGGCCCCGATCCCCTGGCCAATCTCTTCTGCGCCGGCGCCGTCTTCCTGGCCGCGGCGTTCGCCATCCGGGGCATCTCATCGGCCCGTCTCCTCGCGGGCGTCGCCGTCGCCCTTCTCGCCGTCCTCACCACCTATAAATCCCTGATGGCCGTCCCGCCCCTCCTGGCGGGGATCGTCTGGGGCACTTTCCGCCGGAGGGCGGGAAGACGCTGGACGGCCGCGATCTTCGCCCTCCTGCTCCTCGTCCTCCTCTACTCCGCCCTGATCTGGGCGGCGCCGGAGGCGGTGGGCGTGGTCATGGCCCGCCTCTCCGGCCTGGCCAAGACCTTCCGCGAATGGCGCGGAGGCGACGCGCCGGCGGCCGCCCTGGTCTATCCCCGTTTCCACCGGGAACTCTTCCGCTCCTTCTGGGTCAAGTTCGGTTGGGCGCGTTTCTCCCTCCCCTCCTGGTATTACGCGATTACGGCGGCCGTCTCACTGATTGCTGCCGGAGGCGTCGTCCTTTTTTTGATCCGACGGACCGGCGGGGTCTCCGGGCCAGGCGTCATCCACCCGGATCGTGGCGAGCGCGCGGAAAAGAGTACAGTCTGCCTCCTCCTTTTCTCCTGTTTCTGCGCCCTCCTCGCCTACTACCTCTCCTGGGGGCTCGCCTCCCGGACCTCCACCGTCCAGGGACGCCATCTCTTCCCGGCCCTTTCCGCCTGGGCTGTCCTCTTCGTCCTGGGCTGGAGAGAGCTGGCCCCCCGGGGATGGAGAAACCCGCTCTACAGCTCTCTCGTCGGCCTGCTGGCCCTCCTCGACGCCGTCGCCGTCTTCGGCTTTATTTTCCCCACGTTCGCGTAGAGCGGACGCGGGGAAATAAAGGATATCCTTTGGCGATTGCTCGCGGCCACGGGCCTGTGCCATAATGCAAGAAGAAGCATCAACTACCACCTATTTGACTCAACCACGGAGGAGATCCCCATGAGCGGCAAGGAATACCATATCGGCGTGGCCAAGGGCGAGGTGGGCGAATATGTCCTCCTCCCCGGCGATCCCAAGCGCACCGAGATGATCGCCCAGCACTTCGAAAAACCGAAGGAGATCGCCTTCAATCGGGAGTTTAGGACCTTCACCGGGACAGTGAACGGGGTCAAGGTCTCGGTCACCTCCACCGGGATCGGCTGCCCCTCGGCCGCGATCGCGATCGAGGAGCTCGTCCGGGTGGGAGCGCGCACCTTCATCCGCGTGGGCACGGCCGGCTCCCTCCAGAAGGAAGTCGATCTCGGCCACCTCGCCATCGCCACCGCCGCGGTCCGGGAGGAGGGAACCAGCCGCCAGTATGTTCCCCTCCAGTATCCCGCCGTCGCCCATCCCGACGTGGTCTTCGCTCTGCGCGAGGCCGCCCAGAAGCTCGGCCACCCCTATCACCTGGGAATCACCCACTGCAAGGACGCCTTCTACTCCGAGGAGGAGGGCTACAGCGCCCAGACCGAGCACAACCAGGATCTCTGGAAGACCTGGATGAGGGGAAACGTGATCGCCACGTCGATGGAGGAGTCGGCCCTCTTCGTGGTGGGATCCCTGCGCCGGGTCCGGGTCGGCTCCATTCTCGCCATCATCGGGCAGACCTGGGCGGGCAAACCGGTGGTCCACGGCATCGGCCCGGAAAAGGCGATCGAGACCGCGATCGAAGCCATCAAAATTTTGAACTCCAAGAAATAAGGTTGCCGAAGGTCATTTTTCGCAACCGTTCGTAACCGATAGTAGCTGCTAGTGTGGTGTCACTAACACTGCTTTACAATAATACTGTCATTGCGAGGAGCGAAGCGACGAAGCAATCTCTTGGGGCGCAAGCAATTGAGATTGCTTCGCTCTCGCTCGCAATGACAAATCCGGACAAGGTATTTCTG
>CAZKCI010000047.1:0-14685 GCA_964551475.1 uncultured bacterium
CCCCGGGGGAAGCGATCTCTCTGCCCGCAAGGATCAGCACGGGGTGGCGACGGTCTATTACGATATCGACGGCAACGCCTACTGGGACTCCGCCCTTTCCCAGCCCGCCTATCTCAACCTTCTCCCCACCCCGCCGCCGACGCCGCCCCCTTCCTCCTGCACCCCCGTGCCGCCGACGCCTTCGCCCCGGCCCACGTCCTCTCCCAGCCCAGCCGCTCCCCCGTCGCCGACGCCCTGGCGGATCATCGTCGGCGCGGACGACTACGACGGCGACGGGGCGGACGATCTCGCCCTCTTCCGCCCCGCCGACGGGGGATGGCGGGTGTGCGAGACAACCTCCGTCTTCTACGGGGTCTCCACCGATATCCCGGTCCCCGGCGACTATGACGCCGACGGCCGCGCCGACATCGCCGTCTTCCGTCCCGCGGAGGGCAAATGGTGGCTCCGGAACCCCGCCGGGGGGAGCCTCTGGTCCGCCGTCTACGGCCGCCGAGGTGACATCCCCGTCCCCGCCGACTACGACGGCGATTTTGCCACCGACACCGCCCTCTTCCGCCCGTCCTCCGGCCAGTGGTTCATCCGCTCCCTGAGTTCGTTCTATTTTGGCGCGAGCGGAGACGCCCCCGCGCCCGGAGATTACGACGGCGACGGCCGGGCGGAAGCGTCCGTCTGGCGGAGCGGGGAGTGGCTGGTTCGCAGCCTGACCCGGATCACGATCGGTTCCGCGGGCGATTGCCCGGTTCCCGGGGATTACGACGGGAATGGAACCTGCGAGATCGCTCTTTTCCGGCCGTCCACCGGCCTCTGGCAGATCCCGGGAGTCACCTCCGTCAACTTCGGCCTGAGCGGCGACATCCCGTTCCCCCTCGATTACGACGGAGACGGGACGGCGGAGAGAGGACTCTACCGTCCTTCCGAAGGGCGCTGGTATCTCCACCGCCTGACCGCGATCCTCTTCGGGACCGCCGCCGATCAGCCGCTGGGGGGAGCGACGGAGTAGGAAAATGGTTCCAGGTTCAACGGTTCAATGGTTCTAGGGTTGACCTAGACAGCCGTTACCCGCGACACGTTGCCCGTGGCGCGGGGCTGCTTGCTTCATGCCCTTTCCTCCTTCAGCCCTCGGTCTATTTCCGACTTCCGCCCTCTGACTTCCGGCTTTTTTCTGCTATATTCCCCCCGTGGAACCGATCCGTTACTACAGCACCAACCGCCGGCTCTCCCGGCCCGGATTCCGGCCCTTCACCGAACTCGTCTCCTTCCGCGAGGCGCTGATGATGGGCCAGGCCCCCGACGGGGGTCTCTTCATGCCGGAGCGGATACCGACGCTTCCCCCGGAGGCGATCCGCGGCTTCCGGTCCCGTCCCTACTGGGAGGCCGCGCTCGCCGTGGTCCGGTCCTATCTCGGCGATCTCATCCCGCCCGACGAACTGGAGTCGATCGTCCGGGAGGCCTACAACTTCGAGGTCCCCCTGGAGCGGGTCTTCGGACGGACCCACGTGATGCGGCTCGACCGGGGGCCGACCGCCTCCTTCAAGGATTTCGCCGCCCGCCTGATGTCCCGCCTGATGAGCCGCCTGCGCGACCCCTCCCGCCGCCTGAACGTTCTGGTCGCCACCTCGGGCGACACCGGGAGTGCGATCGGCGACGCTTTCCGGGGGGTGGACGGGATCGACGTGCGCATCCTCTATCCGGCCCGGGAGGTCAGCCCCCGCCAGAAGAAACAGCTCGACACCATCGGGGGGAACGTGACGAGCCTGATGGTGGACGGGAAGTTCGACGACTGCCAGGACATGGTGAAGAAGGCTTTCCTCGATCCCGACCTCTCCCGCGGCAATCTTACCTCGGCCAACTCGATCAACATCGGCCGGGTCCTTCCTCAGTGCGTCTATTATCTCTGGGGATACGCCCAGGTCGCGGAGCCGGACGAGGAAGCGGTGGTCTCCGTTCCCTCCGGCAACTTCGGCAACGCCTGCGGCTGCGAGATCGCCGGCCGGATGGGTCTCCCCCTGAAAAGGCTTCTCATGCCGACCAACGGGAACGACGAGTTCCCGTCCTTCCTCGCCGGCGGGGCTTACCGCCGGATCTCGCCCTCCCGGAAATGCCTCTCCAACGCCATGAACGTGGGCCATCCGTCCAACCTGGCGCGCTTTTTCGACCTCTATGGGGGGATGGTGGACAAGGAGGGGAAGGTCCACCGGGTTCCCGACCGGGACCTCATGCGCCGTCGAATATTCTCGATCGCGGTGAGCGATGAAGAAACCCGCTCCACGATTGTCGAGGCCTGGCGGCGCCACGGTCTTCTTCTCGAACCGCACGGCGCGGTCGGCTGGCGGGGGTTGATGGCCTACCGCGAGAGGGAAGGCGACGGCGGACCGGCCATCTCGATCGAGACCGCCCATCCGGCCAAGTTCCCGGAGGAGATCGAATCCCTGCTCGGGATCAAGCCCCCGCCCTGCCCGAGCCTCCTGGGGATCGATGAGCGCGCGGGCGAGCCGGTGAAGATGGAGAATAACTACGAGGCGTTCAAAGCGTATTTGAGATCGCAAATTTGAGATCGCAAATCTTCATGGGCGGTATTCTTCTCATCGAAGATAACAGAGGATTCCCTTCTTGACGCATCACCGGACAGCGCTGGCACTTGCTCTGGCGGCGGCCGTTCTGCTCCCTGCGTTCGCGCCGGCCGCCGACTTCGACGGCGATGGCTCGACCGACATCGCCGTCTTCCGCCCCGCCTCCGGTTTCTGGGCGGTCCGGGAGCTGACCCGCGCTTATCTGGGGACGGGGGGAGACCTCCCGACGGCGGCCGATTACAACGGAGACGGGACCGGCGACATCGCCGTCTTCCGCCCCGCCTCGGGACGCTGGGCGGTCAGGAATGCCACCCGTTTCTATCTCGGTCGCGCCGGCGATCTGGCGATCCCCGGCGATTACAACGGCGACGGGACGGAGGAAGGGGCGGTCTTCCGCCGTTCCTCCACGCTCTGGGCGGTCCGGGGGATGGGACAGATGCGCTTCGGCTCTCCGTACGACTTCCCCATTGCGGGCGATTACAACGGCGATGGGGCCGCGGAGAGGGCGATCTATCGTCCCGAGACCGGATTTTGGGCGGTGGCGGGATACACCCGATTCGTCTTCGGTGCCCCCGGAGATTATCTCATTCTGGACGATTTCGACGCCGATGGAGCGGAGGAGGGGGGCGTCTACCGACCCTCTTCCGGTCTCTGGGCGGTGAAGGATCTGACCCGCATTTATCTGGGCGGTTCGTCCGACCTGCCCCAGCCGGGAGATTTCTCCGGCGGCGGGCCCGCGGCGTCGGGGATTTTCCGTCCGTCGACGGGCCTGTGGGTGGTCCAGGGCCTGACCCGGGCTTATCTGGGGAAGTCGGGGGATATCCCGGTCTCCGCTCCGTATTTCCTGCCGGTCGCCCCCGATCCCCCCTTCGGGATCGAGACCGTACGGCCGCATGAAGATTCGTATTACCTGGGGCTGGTGGCGTCCGCCGGGGCGACCTGGACCCGCAAGAATCATATGAGCTGGAGGCGAGTGGAACCGGTTCGCCTGAATCCTGCCTCGTATTACTGGGAGGTCTACGATGCCGCGCTCCGCGCGATAGCGGAGAACGGGCTGAAGCCGGTCCTGATCATCTCCGACCTCCCCGATTGGGTTTCATCCACCCGCTGTGGCCCCATCCCCGCCGCATTCCTTCCGGATTTTGCCGACTTCCTTGCCGCCGCGGTCCGCCGCTACGCTTTCCCTCCCTTCAACATCAAACACTGGGAACTGTTCAACGAGCCGGACGGGACGAGCGAGAAGTATGGCGCCACGATCAACTGTTGGGGGTATCACGGGGACCAGTATGCCGAGATGCTGAAAACCGCCTATCCTGCGATCACGTCCGCCGATCCCGATTCCCGGGTTGTTCTGGGCGGCCTGGCGTACGACTGGTTTACCGACGCGGGGGGCATCTTCTATCGGGATTTTATCGTCGACGTTCTCGAGCACGGGGGAGGGGATTACTTCGATATCATGAACTTCCACTACTACTACTATTTCGTGGATCAGTGGAGCCCCTACGGCCGCGACATCATGGGCAAGGCCGCCTATCTCCAAAGCGTGCTCGAATCGCACGGGGTCAGCAAGCCCCTGATCTGCAGCGAGACCGCCCTCTGGGGATATGACAACGCGCCTGATCTGGACCGGCAGGCATCATATGTCGTTCAGGTCAACGTCCGGGGTATCGCCTTCGGACTGGAAAAGGTGATCTGGTTTCTTTTAGTCGACGATTACACCAATCCCCAGAGCTCCCACATGGGCCTCGTTGAGGAAACCCTCGCCCCCAAGCCGTCTTTTACCGCATTTTCCGCTCTCACCCGCGAACTCGCCGGCCACATTTTCGGTTGGACTCTGGGTGTCGATGAGACCGGGTCGGAGCTCATCGAAGGCTACGCCTTCGTATCCCGAGCGAGCGGCAAGGTCAAAAAGGTCCTGTGGGCCACCAAGACCGTCGGGATGCGGTTTGACAACCCCCGGATTCGGGTGGCGGACAAGCTGGGGACGGCCTGGGTTATCGAGGACAATGGGCCGGGAGACTATGACGTGACTCCGGGCGTGATCATGATCCCGATTGTGCCCAGCCCAGTCTATGTCGAAACCTACCCCTAACCGCTCCCGAGACGTGCGTTGGAACATCCCGGGAAACCGTCTGGCCGCGGACGTGATCCGGGCGCGCATCGAATCCTTCCTGCCGATCGGTTCCGATCCGCAGAGGCCGCATGAATAGGGGAACGCGCAACGCACTCGCGGCCGGCCTGATCGCGATCATGGCTGCCGGACTGTTGGTTTCCTTCCGGGTGTCGGTCCAGACCTCCGACAGTCTCTGGTACGCCTCCAAGGCCGCGACCGGGGAGAAGATGTTTCATCCCCACCACCTCCTCTTCGTCCCCGCCGTTTGGCTCCTCCATCGTTATTTTCTCCGCCCGGTTTTCTCTTACGATGTTATCGCTTCCGGCCAGGTCCACAACATTATCTGGGCGGCCGCGGCCGTCGCCGCGGTCTTCGTCCTCTCCCGCCGCCTCTTCCCCTCTCCGCCGATCGCTTGGATCGTCTCATTCGGTCTTCTCTTCAGCCAGGGATTCTGGCTGTACGCCACGCAGTTCGAAGTCTACGTGCCGGCGCTCTCGGCCCTCGCCTGTTTGCTGGTTGCCCTGACCGCCTCTCCGCCTTCGCGCCTCTCCCTGCCCTCGCTCCTCGCCATTGCGACCTTTCTGGCGCTGGCGATCTGTTATCATCAGACCAACGCGCTCTTCTGCATCCCCCTGTGCTACTATCTGGTCGCTTCGCGGGGGAAGGCCGGCGGCCGGGCGGCCGCCACGGTCGTTCTCTCTGTCGGGCTGCTGATCCTATCGGGATATCTCGCCGTTTTCCTGTACAGCGGCCGTCCGGCCACGCCGGCGGGTTTCCTGCGCTACTGTCTGGTGTACGCCTATGCCCCCGACCCGGATTGGGGAAGCTGGGCGAACGTCAGCCCGGAGGGGCTGCGGCGTCTTATCCAGAGCCAGCTGTGGAACCTGGCCGAATTCCCCTCGTTATCCGCTCCCCGCGCGGCCGCCTTCGGGGGTATATTGCTGGCCCTGGTCACGGTCTGGAACTTCGCGATTGCCCTTTGTCGCCCTCCCGACCGGCCGCTCCGGGTCTCCCTTCTGCTCTGGGTGCTTGTCTACTACGCCTTCTTCCTCTGGTGGCTCCCCGTGGAAAAGGAATTCTTCATCATCCCCCTGCTTCCCCTTCTTCTCCTCGGGGGATTGTTCTTGAGCGACGTGCTCTCGCTGGCCCCGCGCTATCCTTGGTTTCGGCGGGCTGTTCTCCTGTCGGCGGCCGTCGCCGTCGGGATTCTGGCGGAATACAATTTCACCCGTTCCTTTCTCCCCCAGCATCGGCAACCGGACTTAGATGCTGACCGGGCGCGGCGGCTCGACGCCCTGATCCCCGGGGATTGCGCTATCGGGACCGACATCACCGGCTCCACCTGCCTCCTCTATTTCTGTAAACGGGATCTGACGCTCAATATGAGGGATCCGCTTCTCGCTTTTTATCAGTCGAAACCACTGCCGCCGCGCGTCTCCGCTTATCGCGACCGGTGTCTCTTCGTCCCCGTGGAATACGTCGACCCGGGCTATCGCGTCATTCGAACCGATTACGATGGGTACCGTTTTCCCGACCGGTGGCTTGCTTATTTCCGATGGCTCCTGGCTTGCGAGAGCGATCAGACCGGCCGGGTTATCGGCTGCCGGGCATTTCAGGCGGTGACCGTCGGTCGCGATGAGGTCTATCTGCGCCTTGGCGCGGAGAGAAGGCCGGTCGACGGAATGAAGGGGCTGTTCCGGGAACTGGGCGCGGAGATCGATCGCCGGGAAGGATCAGGGGGCGGCCGGTTCCAGAAGTGGCTGGCCGCCGTCTCCTCTCCCGCGGCCGCGGTATTTGATCCCTGGAACCATTGAGCGTTTGAGTGCGGGAGCCCTTTCTCCTCTTACCGTTTCAGCGCCTTCTCCACCGCCGCCCGCTCGGGCAGGGCCGGGTCGATCTCCAGCGCCTTTCGGCAGAGCTCTTCCGCTGGGCTCAGGTCGCCGAGGTTTTTCCGGGCGATCGCCAGGTTGACCAGCGCCTCGGGATGGGAAGGGGACATTCGTTTCGCCGCGAGGAGCCCAGGAGCAGCGAGAAGACGAGCCAGGTGTTGGCGAGATGGATGAGGAGGTTGAGAAGATGAAAGCCCAGCGGGCGCGCCCCTCCCCGTTCGCGATTGAGGAGAAAGCTCAGGGTGGGGATGAATCGGGTCGGCCACGAACGGTAGAGTTCAACGAGGCTGACCGGGGAGGCGTTGAGAGCGGGATGGTTGAGGATGGTCGCGCGGTCGTCGAAGTGGAAGGAGAAGAAGAGCGTCTGTCCGTAGACCAGGATGACCATGAGGGAGAGAGCGAGACGGGAGAGACGCAGCGCTCGCCGGGGGACCGTCGTCTCCGTCTCCGGCCGTTTCCGGAATTTGCTCCTCGGGTCCGTTGTCCTCATGCTATGATCTCGAACTGCGCGTCAACCTGATGGAGACAGTGTAGAACATAGCGCGGCGGGCGGTCTGCGCAAATTGTCTTTTCTGGGCGCCTTCGGGTCCCGCCGAGGCGGGCCAGCTTAGGGGCAGAGATGAAAGTCGCCATCGATATCCAGTGCCTCACCCGTCCCCTGACCGGCGTGGGCTATTATGTCCTCGGCCTGCTCAAGGGGCTCGCTTCCCTACCGCTCACGGACCGGATCGTCCCCTTTTATTTCAGCCGGGGCGGCGGCGTCGATCTCCCCTCGTCCGTCTACCGCCAGCTCCAGGTCTCGGGCCATCGGATCCCGGGAAGGCTTTTGAGCCTGGGCTGGAAGACGCTCGGTTTCCCTCCGGTCTCCTGGCTGGTCCGGGGGATGGATGTCTATCACTTTCCCGATTTTGTCGCCCGTCCGGCGGGGAAGAAGCCGGTGGTCGCCACCGTCTACGATCTCTCCTTCCGGGTCCATCCCGAATACACCGAGCCCCGTAATCTCAAGTATCTGGAGCGCAGTCTCCCCCGCACGCTGGCCCGGGCCGATCGGGTGATCGTCATCTCCGAGTTCACCAAGACCGAGCTGAGGCGTTTTTACCCCGTGCCGGAGGAGAGGATCTCGGTGGTCTACGGCGGCGTGGATGACGAATTCCGCCGTCCCTGCTCCCCCGCTCTGGTGCAGAAGGTGAAATACCGTTACAACCTTCCCGACAAGTTCGTCCTCACCGTCGCCACCTGGGAGCCGCGCAAGAACCTGAGCGGACTCCTCAAGGCCTGGAGCGGACTCAAGGAGGAGGGTTTGCTCGCGGACTACAAGCTTCTCCTGGTCGGGATGAAGGGATGGCTCTACGACCGGATCGAGCGCCAGTTCCGGGCTCAGACGCTCAAGGGGGTGAAGACGTTGGGCTATGTCCCCCGCGCGGAGCTGCCCGCTCTCTATCGGGCGGCGAGCCTTTTTGTCTTTCCCTCCTTCTACGAAGGGCAGGGACTGCCCCCCCTGGAAGCGCTGGCCTCCGGCGTCCCGGTCGCCGCCGCTGCCGCCGCCTCTCTGCCCGAGGTGCTGGGGGAGGCGGCCGTCTACTTCGATCCCGCGAGCCCCGACGACATCGCCCGGGCGATCCTCCTGGGGCTTACCGACGAAAAACTCCGCTCCCGCCTCAAGACGGAAGGGCCGAGGCAGGTGGCCCCCTTCACCTGGAGACGGACGGCCGAGGAGACACTGAAGGTGTACCGGGAGGCTTGTGGATGCGAGTGATCGAAGCTCATTCCTCCCGCGAACGATTGGTTGTTTTCTCTCCGTCTCGGATCTTGTTGATGGGTTAGGGTAAAGAAGCGGGTCTGGTCGATAGGTCAGGTCAATAGTACGGCGCGCCCGCCGAGCCCAATTCGCGCCTGCGCGCTGTAGCGCTACGGCGCGCAAGCGCGTAATTCATGATAATTCGCGTAATTCGTAGTTTATGAAGATCGCCATCGACGCCCGCTGGATCTTCCCGAGGATGTCCGGGATCGGGAGGGTGACCGAGAATCTGATCACCCACCTGGGCCGGATCGATCGGGAGAACCGCTACCTGGTTCTCTTCAACGATGACTCCCTGCGGGCTCGCTACGGCGAGACCTGGAAAGGCCATCCCAACCTCGAGACGACACTGATCCCCTGGTCCATCTTCTCTCCTCTCGGGCAGATCGGACTCGCTCCGTTTCTCCGCCGGGCGGGGGCCGATGTCTTCCACTCCACCAACTATTTTATCCCGCTCTCGCTCCGGGGGCCGAAGGCGGTCATCACCATCCACGACCTCATCCCCCTGATGTTCCCCGAGTTCACGCCTCGGGCGAAGAAGACCCGGTTCCACTTCTTCTTCCGCTGGGTGATCCGGCGCTGCGTGAGGCGCGCGGACCGGGTGATCGCCCCGTCCCGCTGCACTAAAAACGACATCCTGAGCCGGCTGGGAGTCCCGGAGCCCAAAGTCGCCGTCGTTTACAACGGCGTCGACGAAAAATACCGCCCCCTCGATCCCGCCGCCGCCCGCCGCCGCCTTCCCTCCGCGGTCGATCCCTCCGTTCCCTTCGCCCTTTTCGTCGGCCGTCTCGATCCCTACAAGAACGCCGCCGCCCTGGTCCGCGCCTTCGCCATTTTTCTCCGGGAGACCGGAGAAGACGGACGCCTGGTGCTCGCCAGCCATCGCGATGCGCGCTATCCGGAGGTATTCGCGGAGATCGGCGCCTCCGGCTGCTCGGATCGGATCGTTTTCCTGGACGGGATCAGCGAGGAGGAGATCATCGCCCTCTACGCCTCCGCCCGAGCGGTGGTCCTCCCCTCGCTCTATGAAGGTTTCGGCCTGCCTCCGCTGGAAGCCATGGCCTGCGGGGCGGCGGTGATCTGCTCCGACCGCGGCGCGCTGCCGGAGGTGGTGGGAGAGGCGGCTTTGATCGCCGCGCCGGTTCCCGAAGCCCTGGCCGCCGCGCTGAAAAGAATCTGGCGGGATGAGAAGCTCCGTTCGGACCTGAGGGGAAAGGGGCTCCGGCGGGCGGCCCAGTTCTCCTGGGAGAAGACGGCGCGGGAGCATCTGGCCGTTTACCAAAGCCTATAAAATATGAAGGTAGCGCTCGTCCACGACTGGCTCAACGGGATGCGGGGAGGGGAGAAGATCCTCGAGGTCCTCTGCGAGATCTACCCCCGCGCCCGCGTCTTCACGCTCTTTTACCAGCCGGAAAAGGTCTCTCCGGTCATCCGCGCCATGGATGTCCGCGCTTCCTTTCTTGATCGCCTCCCCCTGTCGCGGACGAGATACCGCTCCTACCTCCCGCTCTTTCCCCGGGCGGCGGAGTCCTTCGACCTCTCCGGCTGCGATCTCGTGATCAGCATCAGCCACGCGGCGGCCAAGGGCTGCCGTCCCGCGCCGGGCGCCTGGCATGTCTGCTACTGTCTCACCCCGATGCGTTACCTCTGGTTCCTGCGCGAGGAGTATTTCGGAAGCAACCCCCTGAAGCAGGCGGCGCTTTCCCCTTTCTTCGCCTCGCTGAAAAGGTGGGACGTCGCGAATTCAAAGCGGGTGAACGAATTTTTCGCCATCTCAAAATATGTTGCCGGGCGGATCGAACGCGTCTACAATCGCCCGTCCTCGGTGATCTATCCGCCGGTCGACGCGGAATACTTCCATCCCGGCGGGGAAGAGGGGGGATATTTTCTGATCGTCTCCGCCCTGGTCCCCTACAAGCGGATCGATCTTGCCCTGGGGGCCTTCCGGCGCCTGGGGCTGCCGCTCAAGATCGTCGGCGCCGGGCCGCAGGAGAAGAAGCTCCAGGCGAGTGCCGGGCCGGAGACCGAGTTCCTGGGCTGGCTCGACGGCGCGTCCCTGCGCTCCTGCTACCAGGGCTGTCGGGCGCTGATCTTCCCGGGGGAGGAGGATTTTGGGATCGTTCCCCTGGAAGCCATGGCCTGCGGTCGGCCGGTGATCGGCCTGGGGGCGGGCGGGCTCCTGGAAACGGTCAAGCCTCACCGCGAGGAAGATCGAACCGGAGCCAGCGGGGTCTTTTTTTACGACCGGAGCGAGGAGTCGCTGGCGGCGGCGGTGAAATATTTTCTGGATCATGAGCGGGAGTTCGACCCCGGCGCGATCCGCTCCCGGGCGCTCGCCTTCGACCGGGGGGGGTTCAAGAAGAATGTGCAGGAGGCGTTGGAGCGCAGTTTCCGCAATCGCTGACAGTTTCCCTTCCGGAGGGCAGGGCATTTTTTATGGAAAATATCCGACAGCGCGCAGTTTTTTTCACCCTCTTCACCCTCATGGTCGACAGCCTGGTCCTCCTGGGGGCGGTGGCTTTCGCCTTCTGGCTGAGCTTTCGCTCCTTTCTGACCGATCTTTTCCCGATCACCAAGGGGGTTCCTCCGCTCACCGAATATTTCAAGGCCTTCCCGGTCATCCTGATCGTCTTCTGGATCGTCTTCAAGGGCTTCAACCTCTACCGCCGCCGGATGACCTTCTCCCCCTCCTGGAACTTCTTCACCATCGCCCAGGCGGTGACCGTGGCGATCTTCTCCCTGATGGCGGCGACCTTTCTCTATCGCCAGGACTTCACCTACTCGCGCCGTCTGGTCGGCTGGTTCTGGGTCTTCAGCATCGTCGGCCTGACCGCGTCCCGCCGCCTGATCGGGAAGATCGAGATCTGGTGGTGGGAGAAATACCTCCGCCCGCGCCAGATCCTCCTCATCGGCGAGGGGCCGGTCGCCCGCCGCCTGCGGGCCAACCTGGAGGCCAACCCGCGCTGGGCGGGGGAGGCGGCGGGGCTTCTCTGGATCGACCGGAAGCCCCGGGCGGAAGATTTCCCCGGCCTCCCGCTCCTCGGCCATGTCGACGACTTCGAGAGGGTCGTCGCCAGCCATCCCGTTTCCGAAGTCATTCTCACCAGCCTGAGCCTGCCCCATCCGCGGATCATCTCCCTGATCGCCGAATGCGAGAAGAGCCTGATCGATTTCAAGCTCGTCCCCGACGTCTTCTCCCTGATGTCCAGCCGGGTCTGGGTGACCAACCTGGACGGCATCCCGCTCCTGGGCTTCAAGATGCTCCCGCTGCATTCCGCCTGGAACCGTTTTGTGAAGAGGTCGTTCGACCTGGCCGGCGCGGCCCTGGGCCTCGTCCTCTCCGCCCCGGTCCTTCTCTTCTGCGCTCTCCTGAGCAAGCTCACCTCCCGGGGATCGGTCTTCTATCGCCAGGAGCGGATGGGGGAGAACGGCAAGCTCTTCCCGCTCTATAAACTGCGGACCATGCCGATGGACGCGGAGAAGGCGACCGGCCCGGTCTGGTCGTCCGCCGACGACCCGCGGGCCACGCAGGTCGGCCGGGCCCTGCGACTGCTCGGGCTCGACGAGCTTCCCCAGTTCTGGAACGTGCTCAAGGGGGACATGTCCCTGGTCGGCCCCCGTCCCGAGCGCCAGGTCTTCGTCGAGCAGTTCAAGGAGGACATCCCCCGCTACATGTCGCGCCACCTGGTCAAGTCCGGGGTGACCGGCTGGGCCCAGGTCAACGGCCTCCGCGGCGACACCTCGGTCAAGGCCCGCCTGGAATACGACATGTATTACCTGGAGAACTGGTCGATCTTCTTCGACATCAAGATCCTGCTGCTCACGATCTTTTCGCGCCGCTCGCGGGTGAGCAAGCATAGGGCATAGGGCAAAGGAACCGATCGCCGAGCCAAGGGCTCTCTGCCCTATGCTCTGGGCGATTTCTTCGCGCAATACGTGCAATTCGGAGCTGATTCTAGAATGGGGTGCCGTCTTGTCCGTCCTCTGGAAAACCGTCCTGCTGCTCATCTGCTCCAACGTCTTCATGATCTACGCCTGGTACGGTCATCTGAAGAACCTCGCGGATCGCCCCTGGTACATTGCCGCGGTCTTGAGCTGGTCGATCGCCCTTTTCGAGTACCTCTTCCAGGTCCCGGCCAACCGGATCGGCTACACCTCCTTTTCCCTCCCCCAGCTCAAGATCCTCCAGGAGGTCATCACCCTCTCGGTCTTCGTCCCCTTTTCCCTGGTCTACATGCGCCAGCCCCTGAAATTGGATTTCCTCTGGGCCGGTCTCTGCCTCCTGGGGGCGGTCTACTTTATTTTTCGCTGATCGGAGGAAGTTTGTGCCGAGGAAGGCTCTCAGCGGATTGATGATGGCGGTCGGCTATCTCCTCTCGCCGCTCTCCTGGTGGAACGACGCCTTCGTCAACCTTCCCCTCGCCTATCTATTCTCCCTCCCCTTCACGATGATCAGCGAGGGGCTCTTCCTTCCCGCGTTCCTCTGCGGCTACTGGATCACCAACCTGGCCGGACTTATCCTTCTTCACCAGGGCGGCCGGGGCCTCTTTTTCCGCGGAGCGCAGATCAGCCTCCCGAGACAGATTCTCATCGCCCTCGCCTACACGCTTCTGGTCGTCGCCCTGGTCCTTCTCGGCGTGATCAAGGCCCCCGCCAGCTACCTGCGCTGAGATCCCGGAGAAAAGGTTCGGCGATTCAGTAGCCGCGGACCTTCAGGTCCGCGGGACGGGGCCAGCGCATCAAGCCGGGAGGCTGATGGGCGGCGGGCGCGCGGACATGAATGTCCGCGCCTACGAACAGTGGGGGACGACAGCGTGCAGCCGTAGCCGCGTTTTTCATTCGTGTGAATTCGTGAAAATTCGTGGAAAAGCCGCCGGTCGGTCAGAGGACAAGCCGGAGGAGGGCCACGCACTCCTCGTCGGAGGCGGAGCGGGGGTTGCCGGAGCGGCTGGAACCCTGCGACTCCTGGGCCAGCCCCGCGAGGTCGGCCTCCTTCACTCCCCAGGGAGAGAGACGTTCCGGGATGCCGATCTCACGGGTGAGTGAGGACACCCATTCCACCCCGCGCCGGGCGTCTTCCTCCGCGTTCCTCCCGGCGGTCTTCACGCCCAGGGCCGCCGCCGCCCGGGCGAGGCGCTCCGGCGCGGCGGGAAGATTGAACTCCATGACGCGGGGGAGGAGGATGGCGCAGGCCACGCCGTGGGGGACGCCGAAGCGCGCCCCCAGGGGGTGGGAGAGGGCGTGGGCGAGACCCAGCCCGGCGTTGGCCAGAGCCATCCCGGAGAGGAGGCTCGAGAGGCTCATCCCCGCGCGGGCTTCCCGGTCGTTCCCGTCCCTGACGGCGCGGGCGAGGCAACGCCCGACCGACTCCATTCCCCGCAGGGCGAGAGCGTCGGCGATCGGATTGGCCTTAAGGGAGACGAAGGGCTCGATGAGCTGGGCCAGCGCGTCGAGCCCGCAGGAGGCGGTCAGAGCGGGGGGGAGGGCGAGAGTGAGCTCGGGATCGACGATCGCCGCCTCCGGGACCAGAAAACGGTGGCGGAGAGAGCGCTTGTATCCCTGCTCGCGATTGGTGATCACGGCGTTGCGCGTCGCCTCGGCGCCGGTTCCGGCGGTGGTGGCGACGGCGATAGAGGGGAGGGCGGTCCGCTCGATCGCCTTCTTCCCCTCGAGATAATCCCGGACCGAACCCTCCCCGGCCGCCATACCCGAGATCGCCTTGGCGCAGTCGATGACCGATCCGCCCCCGACGCCCACGACGAAACGGCAACCGTATTTTCGGCAGAGCGCCGTTCCCCGGTCCACGGTCTGGATAGAAGGGTCGGCTTCAACGCCGGAGAAGATGACGGCGTCCTTCCCCGCTTTTTTGAGCAGGGCGAGGATCGTGTCCAGCGCTCCGGATTTTTTCAGGGAACCGCCGCCGACGACCAGGAGGGCGGGGGAAGGGTAGGGAGCGGCGATCTCGGAGAGGCGGGAGAGGGATCCCTCTCCGAAGGCGATGTAGCGGGGGGAGGCGAAGTCGAACGGGGCGGTCATGAGAACAGAACCGAAGCCGCGCCGGCCCGGCGGTGGCTCGGCATTTTTAACAGACGATTGAATGGGATGGAATAGGATCAGGATGGCCGGCTCATCCTATTCAATCCTATTCGATCGTCTGTTGAATTTTAGACCGGCCTAGTGTGGTGTCACTAACACTGCTTTACAATAATACTGTCATTGCGAGGAGCGAAGCGACGAAGCAATCTCTTGGGGCGCAAGCAATTGAGATTGCTTCGCTCTCGCTCGCAATGACAAATCCGGACAAGGTATTTCTGG
>CAZKCI010000048.1:0-7863 GCA_964551475.1 uncultured bacterium
GACCCCGGCGGTATCCTCGACTGGTACCTTGACTGAGATTTGCCTTTCCTCCCCTCCTGTGATAACGTGCGGGAGGTTGTTCCCCCTCAAAATGCCATGAAAACGGCCTTTTTCTGTCAGGAATGCGGCTACAAGACTCCCAAGTGGGTGGGGAAGTGTCCGGGCTGCGAAGCCTGGAACACGATGGTCGAGGAGACGATCGAGGAGGAGAAGAAGACGGCCCGCCACCCCCGCTGGGAGAAGAACAAGCCCCAGCCGATCACCGAGGTCAAGCCCGCCGCGGGGATACGGACGGCGGGAGGGATCGCCGAGTTCGACCGGATACTGGGGGGAGGCATTGTCGCCGGATCGCTGGTGCTGGTGGGGGGTGAGCCGGGGATCGGGAAATCGACTCTCCTCCTCCAGGTCTGCAACGCGCTGAGCCTCCAGAATAAGACCGTCCTCTACGTCAGCGGCGAGGAGTCGGTCCAGCAGACCAAGCTCCGGGCCGAGCGGTTGGGCGCCGCCTCCCCGGGGCTCCTCCTCGTCTCGGAGACCAACCTCGACCTCATACTCGGCTACATCGAGGAGACCAAGCCCGCGCTGGTCATCATCGACTCGATCCAGACCGTCTTCCAACCCGACCTCGCCTCGGCGCCGGGCTCGATCTCCCAGGTCCGGGAATGCGGCGCGAGGCTCCTCATCTCCGCCAAGTCGGGCGAGGTGTCGATCATACTGGTCGGCCACGTGACCAAGACCGGCGCGATCGCCGGGCCGAGGGTGCTCGAACACATGGTGGACACGGTCCTCTACTTCGAGGGGGACCGCCACCACGCCTACCGGATCCTCAGGGCGGTGAAGAACCGCTTCGGCTCCACCGACGAGATCGGGATCTTCCAGATGGGCGAAGCGGGGCTGATGGAGGTGAAGAACCCCTCCGAGATCTTCCTCTCCCAGAGAGAGGCCGATCTCCCCGGCTCGGTGATCGTCCCCTGCCTGGAGGGGAAGCGGCCGCTCCTGGTCGAGATCCAGGCGCTGGTCTCCCACACGGGTCTCGCCATGCCCCGCCGCCGGGCCACCGGACTCGACCTGAACCGGGTCCTGATGATCCTCGCGGTTCTCGAACGACGGCTGAACCTCCGTCTCCAGGACAAAGACGTCTTCATCAACGTGGCGGGGGGGGTGAAGGTCTCCGAGCCCGCCGCCGACCTGGGCGTGGCCGTCGCGGTCGCCTCCACCATGAAGAACGTCCCGGTCGACCAGAGGACGGTGGTCCTGGGGGAGGTGGGCCTGGGCGGGGAGGTGCGGGCGATCCGCCAGCCGGAGCAGAGGCTCAAGGAGGCGGCCAAGCTCGGCTTCGCCCGGGCGGTCATCCCCCAGCACTGCGCCGAGGAAGTGGGGAAGATCCAGGGGATGGAGATCGTGGCGGTGCGGAAGATCTCGGAGGCGATCAGCGCCGCTCTGCAGAGAGAATGAGGGAAACAAGGGAGAGGGAAAGATGAGGGCCGGAGCGGTCATCGTGGCGGGCGGGAAAGGCCTCCGCATGGGTGGCGGGGAGGAGAAGCTCCTCCTCCCCCTGGGAGGCATCCCCATCCTGGCCCGAACACTCATCCCTTTTCAGGAATGCCCGGAGATCGCGGAGATCGTTTTGGCGGCCAACGCCGAAATCGCCCGGCGGTTTCAGGCCGACATCCTCAAACCGGGGAAGATCAGCAAAGCCGTCCGGATAGCGCCGGGCGGACAACGGAGGCAGGATTCGGTGTATAATGGCCTCCGGGCGCTGTCCGATGCGGTGGAGATCGTCCTCATCCACGACGGCGACCGTCCTTTCGTCACCGGGAAGTTGATCCGCGCCGTCCTCGCCGCCTCCGCGGCCGGGGGAGCGCTGGCCGCCGTTCGGGCCAAGGACACGGTGAAGCTTCAGGGGGAGGGGATGGCGGTGGAGAAGACGCTCCTGAGAAAGAGGCTCTGGCTCGCCCAGACACCCCAGGGTTTTCCCCTGAAGGATATCCTGGCCGGCCATGAACGCGCCCGGGCCGAAGGCTGGAACGTCACCGATGACGCCGAGATCGTGGAAAGATGCGGCGGCCGGGTCACGATCGTCGAATCCGATTATGACAACATCAAAGTTGCCACGCCGGAGGATTATGACCTGGCCTGTCTCATCCAGTCCCGTCTTCCCCGTTCGTCCGGCTGATCCATTTGCCGCCGCGCTCATCCCAGTTGTCCTGGCCGTTCTCTCGCTCTGCGTCGCCGCGCCGATACGGGGGCAGGAGGAGGGGGATGAGGGGCCGGCCCGGCCGACGCCGATCGTTCAGATCGAAAAGCCGCGGGTGGTGGTCGTCCCCGATGAATGGCTGGAGGGCGATCGGCTGGAGAGGCGGAGACTCACGGACCTCGAATCCCACCGCCGCCCGCCGGAGTTGGAGGCGGAGGACTGGATCAACAGCCCTCCGCTCAACCTGGGGATGCTCCAGGGGAAGGTGGTCGTCCTTTTCTTTTTTTCCATGGAGAGCGACCCGTCGCGGGCGATCCTGCCCCATCTGGCGGCCGTCCACCGCCGGTGGAAGGAGAGGGGAGTGGAGATAGTGGGCATCTGCGCCTCCGACGGCACGCGGGGGCTAAAGGAGGCGATCACACGCTCTGAGGTCGCCTTCCCGGTGGCCGTGGACGGGAAAGGGGCGACCGCCGCCGATTATCAGGTGAACGGCCGGCCGGATTTTTATCTGATCGACCAGGAGGGATTCTTGTACGTCGTCGACGCCCAGAACGGGGCGGTGGAGACGATCATAGAAAAGTTACTAAAGGTTACGAACGGTTACTAACGGTTACGAATAGTTACGAGCGGTTGCCGGCTGGGGTTTTGTAACTATTCGTAACCGATAGTAACCCCTCGTAACCATTCGTAACGTCACGTATCTTCACGTAACCTCGGGGAGAAGATTCGCATGACTCATAGCGCCATCCATCGCATCGGCATCGGCTCCGACATCCACCGCCTGGTCGAAGGGAGGAAGCTTGTCCTGGGCGGGGCGGAGTTCGACTTCCCCCGCGGTCTTCTCGGCCACTCCGACGCCGACGTTCTCCTGCACGCCATCGGAGACGCCCTGCTGGGTGCGGCCGGGGAAGGGGACATCGGGCGGCATTTCCCCGACACCGACCCGGCCTGGAAGGGGATCTCCAGCCTGAAAATCCTCTCCGCGGTAGGGAGACTTCTTGCGGAGAAGGGGTGGTCGGTCGCCAATATCGACGCGACGGTAAGCGCCGAAGCGCCGCGCCTGGCGCCCCGCATCGGGGAGATGCGGGAAAAGATCGCGGCGGCGCTCGGCGTTGCGGTGGAGGCGATCAATGTCAAGGCGGGTACGAACGAAGGGCTGGACGCAGTGGGGAGGGGAGAGGCGATCGCCGCCATCGCGATTGCAGCGATTGTTCCGCTCAAAATCCGCGGCGACCGCTGACCGGGCGCGGGCATTTACCCTATCTCATTGGTCAGGAAGCAACTGTCAACGGGCAAGCATGAAAAAGATCAGAGTCAGGTTTTCCGTCGTACCCGCCTGTCCGCTCTCCGCCTCCCGGGGACGGATCGCTCTCTACAACTGGCTTTTCGCCCGGAAGGAAGGCGGTGCCTTTGTCCTTCGCTTCGAGGATATCGAACTGCCGCCCGCCGCGGAGAAGGGAGAGGAAAATCTCTTGGGAGACCTGCGCTGGCTCAAGCTGGAGTGGACGGAGGGGCCGGACATCGGGGGGTCATTCGGGCCCTACCGGCAGTCCCTGCGGCTCAAGCTGTACCAACGCTACGCGAAGGACCTGGTTCGGAACGGAGCGGCCTATCCCTGCTACTGCCTCCCCGCGGAGAAGGAAAAACGGCGGGAAGCCTCCCGCCGCCGCGGCCGGATGGAGGCCTATGACAACGTCTGCCGGGATCTGTCGCCGGAAGAGAGATCCCGGATGGAACTGGAGGGACGGCGGCCTTCAATCCGCTTCCGCGTCCCTTCCGCCGGCGGATCGATCCGCGATCTCATCCGGGGGGCGATTTCCCCGGACATCTCCCGGCTCTCCGATTTTGTGATCCTGCGCCCGGACGGCACCCCCACGCCCGAGTTCGCCAATGTCCTGGATGACGCCCTGATGGAGATCACCCATGTCCTCCGCGGCGAGGAGGGTCTGGCCGGCATCGCCCGGGAGAGTTTGCTTTTCGAAGCGCTGGGGTTCCCGGTTCCCCTCTACGCCCATTTCCCCCTTCTGCTCGGGCCCGCTCGCCGGCCGCTCGAAGAGGACGACCAGACCTCTTCGCTCCGAAGCTGGCGGGAGAAGGGCTATCTGGCGGACGCCGCGGCCAACTATCTTTTCCTGCTCGGACGGCGCTCTCTCCCGGGAAAGGAGATCATGGACCGGCGGGCGATGATCGACGCTTTCTCCTTCTCGGATTTTTCCCCAGCGCCGGCGATATTCGACCAGGAGGCGCTGCGCCGGGTGGGAGCGGAGCACATCCGCCGGACGGAGCCGGAACATCTGGCCGATCTGGCCATTCCCTTCCTCAAGGCTTCGGGAGTGCTCCCCGACACGGTGTCGGAGGAGACCTACTCCCGGATGGTGAAGCTGGCGGCGGTCTTTCGGAATCACCTCGGCTGCCTTTCCGAGATCGCCCTCTACGCGCCGATCTTTTCCGGACGGCCGATCGCGCCCGCCGACAGCAGAGCGGCCCGGGCGCTCGCGGCGCCGAAGGTCGCCCTCTATCTCGCCGGGCTGGGGAAAGAGTTCGCCCGCAGCAAGCTTTCTCCCGAAACGTTCTGGAGGGAGACGCTGTCGCGTTTGCGGGAGAGACCGGAGCGGGAAAGAAAGGAAATCTCTCTCGGCCTGCGCGCCGCCTTGGCCGGAAGATCGGAGGGGCCGGAACTCCTGGAGTTTGTCCACCTGATCCCGGCCGCGCTGGTCAAGAGAAGGCTGCGGGTAAGCAAGAATAAAACAGGGTGAAGGCGGAAGAATGAACGAACTCAGGGTTTACAACACGCTGAGCCGGAGGAAGGAGGCATTCCAGCCTTCCTCGCCCGGCGCGGTGAAGATGTACGTCTGCGGGGTCACGGTCTACGACTACTGCCATCTCGGCCATGCCCGCTGCTATGTCGCTTTCGACGCCATCCGCCGCTATCTCCAGCATCGCGGCTACGCGGTGACCTACATCCAGAACATCACCGACATCGACGACAAGATCATCGCCCGGGCGCGCCGGGAGGGGGGGGCGGGCGAGATCAAGGAGCGGGTGCGGGCGACGGCGGAGCGGTTCGCCGCGGCCTACGCCGAGGACATGTCCCGCCTGAGCGTCCTGCCCGCCGACTCTTATCCGAAAGCGACCGAGAACATCCCCGGGATGCAGGCCATCATCGCCGGCCTGATGGAGAAAGGGATCGCCTATAAAACGGCGGCCGGCGTCTTTTTCTCCGTCGACGCTTTCCCCGCCTACGGGGAGCTTTCCCGCCGGAACCTCGAAGATATGCAGGCCGGGGCGCGGGTCAAGGTCAACGAGGAGAAGAAGAATCCGCTCGACTTCGCCCTCTGGAAGGCCGCCGCGCCGGACGAGCCCTCCTGGGAGTCCCCCTGGGGGCCGGGGCGGCCCGGCTGGCACATCGAATGCTCGGCGATGTCGATGAACCTCCTGGGGCCGAGTTTCGACATCCATGGCGGCGGCCAGGACCTGATCTTCCCGCACCACGAGAACGAGAAGGCCCAGTCGGAGGCCTTCACCGGAAAGCCTTTCGTCCGTTACTGGCTCCACAACGGCTTTATCACGATCAACCAGGAGAAGATGTCGAAGTCGCTGGGGAACGTCGCCAACCTGCGCGAGCTTTTCAACGCCTTCTCCCCGCGCGTGCTCAGGCACTTTCTTCTCGGCACCCACTATCGCTCCCCCATCGATTTCAGCTCCGAGGGGCTCTCCGGCGCCCGGAGCGCGCTCACCCGCCTCGACAACTGCCGGCGGACGGCCGAAGAGGCCGGGGGGGCTCTGGCCTCCTCGTCCGCCGACCCGGCGGCGATGGCGGCGTTCTCCGCCGCGATGGACGACGACTTCAACACCGCCGCCGCGATCGGGATCATGCATTCGCTGGCCAACGCCTTCTTTTCGGCGCCCGGTGCGGCCGAGTCCCGGGCCAAGGTGGCGGCTCTCCTGGCCATCGGGGAAATCCTGGGACTGCCGATCGGCGACGAGCGCACGGCGGACGAGGGAATCGTCGCCCTGGCCCAAAAACGGGCGGATCTGCGCAAGGAGAAGAAGTGGGTGGAAGCGGACGAGATCCGGAAGAAGCTTCTGGAAGCCGGTGTGGCGATCCGGGATCGTCCGGACGGGACGTTCTCGCTGGTGTATTCCGAAAAACAAAAGGGGAGTGGGGAGTAGGGAAGAGGAACTGAACGTGTAACGGAGAAGACAGCCGGTCATCGGTTCTTTGCCCGTTGCCCGTGAAACCTTGCACGCAGCACGTCACACGAATCAACGGAGGGACAAGATATGACCGATCAAAAGAAAACCGCTATGCGCGGCAAGTTTATCACCTTCGAGGGACCGGAAGGGTCGGGCAAGTCCACGCAGGCCCGCCTCCTGGTCCAGGACCTGAAAAACGACGGGCGGGAGGTCGTCGTCACCCGGGAGCCGGGAGGGACGGCGATCGGCGACGCCATCCGGGCCATCCTTCTTAACCCGGAGCTGCAAGAGATGGACGGCGTGACCGAGCTGCTCCTCCTCGCCGCCTCCCGGGCCCAGAACGTCCGCCAGCGGGTCAAGCCGGCCCTGGAGAGAGGCTGCGTCGTGGTCTGCGACCGCTTCACCGATTCCACTCTCGCCTACCAGGGCTACGGGCGGAAATTCGACCTGAAGCTTCTCCGCTCGCTCAACTCCATCGCCACCGGCGGGATCTTCCCCGACCTCACCATCCTCCTCGATCTCCCGGTGGAGCTGGGGCTGGAGCGGGCGAAGGCTTTGCAGAAGGCGGAAGCGCGCGGCCAGGCGGGCGATCGTTTCGAGCAGGAGGAGATGGATTTCCACCGCCGCCTGCGCGAGGGTTTCCTGAAGCTGGCCGCGGCGGAGCCTCAGCGCTTCCGGGTCATCCCGGTCCAGGCCGAGATGGAGGCCACCCACAAGCAGGTGGCCGCCGCCGCGCGGGAATTCCTCCGGCGGGGTTGACCGGTGATCTGGGATCGGGTCCAGGGCCAGTCTTCCGCGGTGGAGTTTCTCCGCCAGTCCCTGAAGAAGGGGCGGACGGTCCATGCCTACCTCTTCGCGGGTCCGGACGGGGTGGGGAAGGGGCTCTGCGCACATGTCCTCGCCCAGGCCCTCAACTGCCGTCGTCAGGACGGCGACGCCTGCGGCGAATGCCCGTCCTGCCGGGCGATGGAGCGCGCTAGCCACCCCGATGTCCACATATTCGTTCCCCGAGGCGTCAAGGGAGGAATTGTCATCGGGCAGATACGGCAGGTCGACCACCTATCCTGGCTGGCCCCTCAGATGGACGGATGGAAGGTGATCATCATCGACGGCGCGGAGACGATGGACGACGCTCCCGCCAACGCCTTCCTGAAGACACTGGAGGAGCCCCCGCCCCGGACGATGTTTGTTCTGCTCTCAGCCCATCCGGACCGCATCATGACCACGGTGCGCTCTCGTTGCCAGGTGGTCCGCTTTCACACGTGGCCTATCGATCTTATGGTTCCCTTTCTCAAGGAGCGGGCGGGGATCGGGAAGGAGGAGTCCCAGGCGCTTCACTGCGCCACCGGGGGGCGTCCCGGGGCGGCCCTGCGCATGGCCGAAGACAAATTCATCGCCACCCGGCAGCGCGTCCTCCGGGATCTTTCCTCCGGCGGATTCGCTTCGGCCCAGGAGCTGATGGACGCGGT
>CAZKCI010000049.1:0-35027 GCA_964551475.1 uncultured bacterium
CGACCGTTGTAGTCCAGACATCGACTATGGTTGTCATTGCGAGCGAAGCGAAGCAATCTCTTGCCGCTCATGGAGTTGGGATTGCTTCGTCGCTCCGCTCCTCGCAATGACATGTCTATATTATTCTGGACTGACTTATAACCGCGAATAAAGCGCAAATTCACGCGAATGCCGGCCTAACTCAATGAATCAAATCAGACGATGAGTCCGCGCCAGTTAACATCATGAGTGCTACCGCCAATAATCCCGCCGTTGAGATTGAGGGCGTCTCCTTCTCCTACGGGAGGGAAACGGTCCTGGAGAATGTTAGCCTGATGCTCCCGGACCATCTCCTCCTCGGGATCATCGGTCCCAATGGGGCGGGGAAGACCACGCTGATCAAGCTGATCACGGGTTTGCTCCGCCCGGACAAAGGTGAGATCCGGGTGCTGGGAAAGCCGCCCGGGGCTGCGGGCGGCCTGGTCGGCTATGTCCCCCAGCGCACGGCTTTCGACCCGGCTTTCCCGGCCACCGTCCTTGAGGTGGTCAGGATGGGACGCCTCTCGCGGGAAAGGATCGGCCGCCGTTTCGATGATTCGGATGACGCGGCGTCTCTCGCCGCCCTGAAGCAGGCGGGGTTGTCCGGCCTGGAGCGCCGGCGGATCGGCGAGCTCTCGGCGGGTCAGCGGCAGCGGGTCCTCCTCGCCCGGGCTCTCGCCGCCTCGCCCCGGCTCCTCATCCTCGACGAGCCTCTCTCCGGCGTGGACATCGGCCTGGAGGAGGGGTTTTACGACCTGCTCCTGGGCCTCCGGCGTTCGATGGCGATCATACTGATCTCCCACGACGTCGGCGTCGTGGCCCGGGCGGTGGACCGGATCGCCTGTCTGAACCGGCGCCTCTACTACCACGACGACAAGGCGGAAGCGCTGAAAAGCCTGGACAAGGTCTACGGCTGCCCGGTGGACATCATCGCCCACGGCGTCCCCCACCGGGTCTTCGGGGAGCACGGCCATGCTTGAGCACGAATTCTTCCGGAACGCCCTCCTCGCGGGCCTGCTCGCCTCGATCGCCTGCGGGACGATGGGATCGATCGTGGTGAGCCGAAGGCTCGCCTCGATCTGCGGGGGGATCGCCCACGCCTGCTTCGGCGGCGTGGGTCTCGGCTACCTCCTCCGCTTCAACCCGTCCTGGGGCGCGCTCATCTTCGCTCTTCTCTCCGGTCTCGGGATCGGGGCGGCTTCCCGGCGGGCCCGGGGGGCGGAGGACACCTCGATCGCGATCTTTTGGTCGGTGGGGATGAGCCTGGGGATCGTCTTCATCGGCCTCTCCCGGGGCTACGCGCCGGACCTCCTCACCTACCTCTTCGGAAACATTCTCGCCGTCACGCGGGCGGATCTCCTCTGGCTCCTTCTCCTCGACGCCGTCGTCGTCGCCTCGCTCCTCATCTTTTACAAGGAGATACTCGCCCTCTGCTTCGACGAGGAGTTCCTGCGCGTCCGGGGGGTGCCCACCTATCCCCTCTACCTCTTCGTCCTGGTCCTGGCCGCCCTCTCGGTGGTGGTCCTGATGAAGGTGGTGGGGATCATACTGGTCATCGCGCTCCTCACCTTCCCCGCCGCGATCGTCTCCCCCTTCGTCAAGACCCTCAAGGGGATGATGGCCGCGGCCACGGCGGCCTCGCTGGTCCTGATCGTCGGGGGCCTCGTCCTCTCCTACCTCCTCGACCTCCCCTCCGGCGCGACGGTGGTCCTCCTCTCGGCGGCGGTCTATCTCCTCTCCCGGATTTTCCGCCGCCGGTGAATTATCGACTACCTTCATGTCGTCCCCGATAGAGTACTTCTGCTCATCGGGACCGGGGACCTCACACATAGCCACCATAACATTCCAGGTAATGGTCTATGCTCCGCATATACAGTAACAAATGTTAACATATATGTTGCTATTTGTTACCAAGACTGGCACTCTGTCCGTTGGGTACAGGGAAAGTGCTTGAGGAATAACGAATGACAGCCGAGAAAAAGAAAGAAGTAGAGGCCATCCAAAGGGTCGTCGCCCGGCATGTAGCGACTCATCCCGTGGGACGCAATCTGGCTCTCATCGGTGGATTCAGGTATCGCTTCCTGGATGCCAGCGCACGCACTTCAGACGACATTGATTATCACTGGGCCGGAGACCTGGAGGAAAAGCAGAGAGGACTCATAGATTCTTTCCGTCGTGGTTTGCTCTCCGAAGTATCAAGGCTTTTCGGCTATTCCGGAAGAGTCGATGCGCGGACCGGGCCGGATGCCGATTCTCCGGTTGTGCGAGTTGTAGACCTCTCCTTTTGGAAGGATGATGTGCCATACAGCCGCATAGAAATACCCGTTGAAGTGACACGGATTGCCTGTGCGGATCCAGTGGAAGTTCGTACCGCGGGAGGAACGATATATGCGACAGCTTCAGAAGGAGACATGATCGAGAGTAAAGTTATCGCCATTCTTGACAGAATAGCGTTGAGGCACCGTGACATTATAGATGTATTCCTTTTTCAGGACCGCTTTCGCTCAGATTCAGCTCAAAGGCTGAAATCAAAGCTACACGCGTTGAAGCTGCATGATAATGATATCCAGAAAAAGATGCGTGACCTCCAGGAACACTCGGATTATCACGCCCAGGCCACGCAGGAAGTGATTGACACGCAACTCGATCCCGAAGCAGCCGCTCAACTCAATGATAGCGGCGGCGGAGGAATGGTTCTCGATAAAGTTATGAGCATACTGAATCGGTATATCGGATTGGAGAAGGCGAATGAAAGCGATTGATTGGCAGAAAACTCTGCAAGAACAGCGTGACAAATACGGTAAAGTCGTTTTTGCAGTAACCGAGCTGTCTAACCTTTCTTCGCTGGACGCGAAATCTCTCCAAGTGTCGCTTTCGCGATTAGTAGAGCGCGGGATCATACAGCATTATACCAAAGGCCGATATGGTATGGCCGGAGCGGTCAGGATTGAAGAACTGGTCCCCTCTATTGATCCCGCGGCGTATGTCACGGGAATGTATGCTCTTTACCAGCATCAGTTGATTACTCAGGCGCCGACAGAGATCTCGTGTTTTACCAATCACAGGCATAATCGATCAAGAGTGCGGGTTACCCCCCTGGGGCGGATTGTCTTTGTATGTGTCACCGGTTCGACCTATTCATATCCGCAGGGAAATGTCATCGTTTCCCCGGAACAAGCCGTAAGTGATTTTGTTCATCTGTGCCGAAAACGTGGAGTTTCCCCGTCTGATATTGTCACGTTCCGAAATCTGCATCGCTTGGATCCAGGCCTGCTTCAGGCCCGCCTGAAGAAATATCCCGCCACGGTTAAGCGCGAGATGGATCGACTCCTTCGGGGGTCTGGCTAATAAGAGGATAACGACTGACGCGACGGCCGGTCGGCGTCGCCACCCCGTGCTGATCCTTCGGATCAACGGGGCAGGCGGGAGGGCGGGGGCGACGCTACGACTCGCTCCGTTCCAGGACGGCGAGCGTCTCGATGTGGGGCGTGTGGGGGAAGTAATCGTAGGCGAAAACGCGGGCGAGTCGGTAGGAACGGGCGAGGTCTTTGAGGTCCCGGATCAGCGTGGCGAGGTCGCAGGAGAGATAGGCGATCCGGGGAGGCGGTCGGGACAGGATCGCCCGCCGCAGGCGGTCGTCGAGGCCCCGGCGGGGGGGATCGACGACCAGAACGCCGATCCCCCGTCCCAGGACGCGCACCGCCTCCCGCTCGCTTTCCCCTTCGATCGCCGCGAAGTTTCCCGATCGGTTGCGCTCGATGTTCCGCTCGAGGAAGGGGATGGAGTCGCGCGACGATTCCACGCCGATCACCTCCTGAACAGAGGAGGCGAGGGCCAGGCCGAATGTCCCCACGCCGCAGTAGAGGTCGGCGACGGTTTCTTCCCCGTTGAGACGGAGGGACTCCTTGATGTCCCGGAGCGTCAAGGCCAGCATATCCACGTTTACCTGGAAGAAGGAGGAAGGGCCGTAGGAGTACTCGACGTTTTCCACCTTCTCGACCAGTGAATCGGATCCGAAGAGTTGGATCCTTCGCCCGTTCCCGTCCAGAGCGACGCCTGCCAGGTTGAGCGCCTCCGCTTTTCCCTCCAGCGCGGCGCGCAGTAAAGAAGCGTCGTGAGGGGGCGAGCCGGCGAGGAGGAGAAGGAGTCGGCCGGAAGAGAGGCTCTCGCGGACGGTCGCCTCCGCTATCCAGCCGATCTTCTGTTCGCGGATGACGGCGAGGAGGGCGGAAAAGATCGCGTTCATCATGTCGGAGAGAAGATGGCAGGAATCGACGGGGACGTAGGCGTCGCCCTCGCCCGGCGCGTGGTAGGCCCAGGAGAACTCGCCTGCTTTCCGGAGGAGATGAAGACGGGCCTTGTTCCGGTAGGACCAGACCTTCGGCGAAGGAATAACGATCAGGTCATCGGCGGGATATTTCAGATGGTGGGAGAGCATCTCGCGAATCTGGGCGGTCTTGATCTGAACCTGCACGGGGTAATCGATGCACTGGTAGGGCGAGCAGGCGCGGTAGTGTGAACAGCGCGGAGGAACGCGGGAGGGAGAAGGTTCGAGGACACGGAGCGTCGTGGCCTCGGCGTAGCGGGGCTTCTCGCGGATAAGCTCGGCCTCGACCAGTTCTCCGGGGAGGCCCTCGTCGGTGAAGATCACCTTCCCGCCCTCTCGCGCGAGCGATCGGCCGGGGTAGACGATCTTTTCAATGCGAATGTTCATAGGGGCGATTCTAACAGAAGTGATCAGTCATCAGTCATCAGTGATCAGTAACTTCCCGCCCCTTCCGTGTGATACATTCCTTATCGAGCACCATGAAAACAGACTTTCTCCCGACGACCAAAGCCGAAATGGCCGACCGCGGCTGGGACGAGCTCGACGTCCTCCTGATCACCGGCGACGCCTACGTCGACCACCCCTCCTTCGGCGCCGCCGTCATCGGCCGGGTCCTGGAGGCGGAGGGTTGTCGCGTCGGCATCGTCGCCCAGCCGGACTGGAAAACCATCGACGACTTCCGCCGTCTCGGCCGCCCCCGTCTCTTCGTCGGCATCACCTCCGGCAACGTCGACTCCCTGGTCGCCAACTACACGGCGAACAAGCGTCACCGCTCCTCCGACGACTACTCGCCGGGGGGAGAGGCGGGGCGACGCCCCGACCGGGCGGTCATCGTCTACTCGAACCGCGTCCGGGAAGCCTTCGGGAAGATACCGATCGTGATCGGGGGGATCGAAGCCTCCCTGCGCCGTCTCGCCCACTACGACTACTGGGACGACCGCGTCCGCCGCTCCATCCTTCTCGACTCCCGCGCCGATGTCCTGGTCTACGGCATGGGAGAGACGCCGATACGGGAGATCGCCCGGCGCCTGAAAGCGGGCGAGACGGCGGACTCGCTGGACGCCATCCGCGGGACGGCCGTCGTCCGCGACGACGCCTCCTCGCTTCCCGAATCGGTCGTCGCCCCCTCCGCCGAGGAGGCCGCGGAGAGCCCGGAGGCCTTCAACCGCGCCTTCGCCCTCTTCGCCCGCGAACAGGACCCCTTCCGCGGGAGGCCGGTCGTCCAGCCCCATGCCAACCGCGTGGTCATCCAGTATCCGCCCCCGCTCCCCCCGAGCGAAGAAGTCCTCGATCGGATCTACGAGCTCCCCTACGCCCGCGCCGGGCACCCGTCCTACGATGGCCAGAAGGGCGTCGCCGCGCTGGAGACCGTCCGCTGGTCGATCGTCTCCCACCGGGGCTGCTGCGGGGAATGCTCCTTCTGCTCCCTCTCCTTCCACCAGGGGAGGATCGTGCAGAGCCGCTCGCCCGCATCGATCCTTCGGGAGGCGGAGACGATCTCCCGCGAGACCGGTTTCAAGGGGACGATCACCGATGTGGGCGGTCCGACGGCGAACCTGTTCCGGTCATCCTGCGGCCGCTGGGCGCAAAAGGGGACATGCGATCACCGATCGTGTCTCACTCCCCAACCCTGCCCCAACCTGCGTCTGGGATATCGCGAAGCGATCGATCTCTACGGGCGGATCGGGAAACTCCCCGGCCTGAAGCACGTCTTCATCGGGAGCGGTTTCCGCTGCGACCTCTTCGAGGGACGGGAAGGAGAAGAGTATCTGCGGGAGATCTGCCACAGCCATATCAGCGGCCTGATGAAAGTGGCGCCCGAGCACAGCGAGGATGGGGTGTTGCGGCTGATGAACAAGCCGGCTTTTACCGTTTACGAGTCGTTCCGGAACAAATTCGAGGAGATCAATCGGGGGCGGAAGGGGCGCGCCTACCTCGTGCACTATTTCCTGAGCGCCCATCCCGGTTCTTCACTCCGCGAGGCGCTTGGGCTGGCGCTCAACCTGGAGAAATGGGGGATTCACCCGGAACAGGTCCAGGATTTCATCCCCCTCCCCATGACACTCTCCTCCTGCCTCTACCACACCGGCGTCCAGCCTTTCACCGGCGAGAAGGTCCATGTTCCGCGGTCATTCCAGGAGCGGAAGATGCAGAGGGCTCTCATCCAGCACAAGAACCCCCGCAACCGTCCGCTGGTGGAAAAAGCCCTGGCCGAGCTCAAGGCCGGGCATCTCCTCAACCGCCTGCAGCCCGGTTCCCCGGCGGGTGAATAAGATTTAGCCGCGAAAAAGCTCAAAAGGCGCGAAAAAGCCGGTTGTAGCGACGAGCCGCTATCCTCTACCCTCCATCCCCTATCCCCTATCTTGTCACCGGAATATCGCCCGCCGCCCCGAAGTATGCACGCGTCAGGTCACGGACCGACCACATACCGGACGAATCGCGGAAGATGGCGGCGTCATCGGCGCCGTTGCCGTCGTAGTCTCCCGGGAGAGCCCAGTCGTTCGAGGACCCCAGGTAGATCCGGGTAACATTACGGATGGACCACATGGACGAGGCGGGACGGAATACGCCCGCCGCCCATCTCCCCGCTCCGTTGTAGTCTCCCGGGACAAGGCCGTCGGTCGAAGAACCGAAATAGAAGCGGGTGACGTTCCGCACCGACCACATCCCGGAAGATCCCCGGAAGACGGCGATGTCCTTGATTGCGTCATTGTCGTAATAACCGGGGATGGCGGTGTCGTCCGCGGCGCCGAGATAGATCCTGGTGACATCACGAATGGACCACACGGACGAGGAGGGGCGGAATATCCCCGCTTCCGCCTCTCCGTCACCGTCGTAGTCCCCCGGCACGGGGCGGTCGCCGGCTGATCCCAGATAGAAGCGGGAAAGGCCCCGCACCGTCCAGAGACCGGAGTAAGCCCGGAAAATCGCGATGTCGCTCGTCCCGTCGCCGTCGTAGTCGGCGGAGACCAGCCCGTCGGTGGTGGAGCCGAGATACAACCGGGTCAGGTTCCGGATTGACCACATGCCGGAAGCCGCCCGGAAGACCGCGGGCTCGCAGGTCCCATCGCCATTGTAATCGCCGGAATCGACGGCGGGGAGCTTCCAGCCGCCGAGCTGGGGGCGGTAGTTGAGAAGGCTGCAGACGACGCGATTCGACTGCTCCGGCGTGAACTCGTGCATGCAGGTGTCGTCGGTGTAATCCATGTAGTTATGGATGGGGTCGGCGGTGCCGCAGCTGAAGGTCTCCTCGCAGCCATAGTGCTCCGCCGCTTCGGGAGGTGTGTCCACGATCAGGTCGCCCGCCAGGTAACCGTTGACGCAGCCGCCCTCGAAGGTGTGGTAGAGGCCGAGGTAGTGGCCGGTCTCGTGGACCAGCGTGCGCCCCTGGTCGTAGGGCGTGTAGCCGTTGTCCCTCCCCCCGACCGACTCGTAGAGGAGGACGACCCCGTCATAGACGCTGCCTGCCTCGTCCTGCGGAAGATAGGAGTAGCCCAGGTAGCCCATCGCGGAGGTCGAGTAGACGTTGAAGTAGCGGTCCTGATCCCGGCCCAGGGCCGTCTTGTATGCGCTTTCCGCCGCGTCGCCGTCGGCGAACCAGGTGTCGTTGACGGTCCGGGTGATGGCGACGAGCTCGAACTGGACCATGGAGTCGAACCCCTGCTCGCCGAGCGTTCCGGCCAGCGCCCGATAATCCTCGTTCAGAGCGGCCATCTGGTCGTAGATCTTCTGGTCGGAGATGTTGCCGGTGCCGTCGGCCATGGAGATGACGTGGAAGACGGTGGGGATGGTGATAACCCGGGCGGGATGGTATTCGTCCCGGATGACGGTCTGGGTGAGCGAGCAGTCGGAGGTCTCGGCGGAAAAAAGGCTGTCCCGATTCCGCACCTTGACCAGGCATCGCTTCCCCGTGGCCCGGAAGTAATCCGAGTTGACGTATTCGGAAAGATCCCGGAACTCCTCGACGCCCGCCCGGACCGTCCCGTCCGAGCGGATCTCGAAATCCCCTTCCCCGGTTTTGCCATCCGCCGGGGACGGCGGACCGAAGATCAGGCCGCAGGCCATAAGCGCCAGTATCACCGACAGCGTCTTTTTCATGGTCATCCTCCTGTTGGTTTCCGGAAAGAGAAGACCCGGCCGGATAGCGCTATCCGTGCTGGGATCACAACGCCACAACCCATTCTCGCCAGGTTTTCATACGGCGACTCTTCGGAATTGTTATTCGCCGCCAGCCGGGGACAGTCAATGTGAATCGAAGAGCGGATCGCCTTCCGGAAAACCACTCCGGTGTCAGCACGAGACCGGGAAGGTCACCAACCCCGCGTTTTCAATTCCTCCCAGATTTCCCGAGTGGCGGGGGGCGTCGCCGACCGGAGAAGGATATTGAGGTCCGCCAGGTGAGCCAGCTTACGCTCGGCCGGCAAAGCCATGAACCGGGCCAGGTATTCGCGCCGATACCGGTCAGCGTCCGCCGCTTTTTTGACCGTTCTTGATTTTTTTAATTTCAAGCAGAGCCTCGATATCGATGCGGTCACGCTCGCGGCCGGCCGCACGTTTGAGCAGGATGAGGTCGTCGATGGAAATCAGGGGCAACGCCATCCCCGCCGCCAAAACGGTTTCCCGGTTCTCCCACGCCCGGTCAAAATCGACGCAGACGTCGACCAGGACATCCACCTGTTCGATCGATTGTTTCGGGTTAAAGAAGGAGAGCACCTTCATGCCCTTTTTTTTGCGCCAGGCTTGGATAGCTCCGGGAGCAGCGATCTGCTCGAAAGCCACCGGTATCTTGGGACGGAACCCCAGGGATTTTATCGCCTGCAGGAACCGGGAGAGGTTATCCGGATCAAAAGCCACCAGGAGATCGAGATCCCCGGTAGCCCGGAAAAATCCGTGGAGGTTGACCGCGATCCCCCCGCCGATCAGATATCTGACCTTGCCCTCGGACAGATTGCGAAAGACCCGCTCGTAAAGCATGGGCACGGCACTCACTCCGTGAAGCGGTACTTGATCAGGATGGCGAGGGCGGAGAAGGCGTCAGCGGCCCCGATCTTCTTCCCCTCCTCGTAGGTCCGCCCGAAGTAGGAGATGGGGACCTCGTAGATCCTTAGCTTCCGCTTGGCCACCTTGGCCGTGATCTCCGGCTCAAAGCCGAAGCGGTCGGAGCGGAGCGGAATATCCCGCAGGGCCGTGCGGCGGAAGACCTTGTAGCAGGTCTCCATGTCGTTCAGGTTGACGTTGTAGAGGACGTTGGTGACCAGAGTGAGGAGCTTGTTCGCGACGTAGTGCCAGAAGTAGAGGACGCGGTGGGGGCCGCCCAGGAAGCGCGCGCCGTAGACCACGTCGGCGACGTCGTCGGCGATCGGCTGGATCAGGCGGGGGTACTCGTTGGGGTCGTACTCCAGGTCGGCGTCCTGGACGAGAACGATGTCACCCCGGGCGTGCTGGAAGCCGGTCCGGAGGGCCGCCCCCTTCCCCTGATTCCGCTCGTGGAGGACGACCTTCACCTCGGGGTAGGAGAGCTTTTTCAGGATCTCCCGCGTGCCGTCGGTCGAACCGTCGTCGACCAGTATGATCTCCTTGTCGATGGGCTGGGAACGAACCTTCTCGAGCAGGGGGAGAACCGTGTTCTTCTCGTTGTAAACGGGTATGACCACGGACAGCTTCATGCGTTTCCTTTTCCTGGTCGGCGATTAACCGCGGAGAAGCGACAGTACCATCTTTCGGTCGTCACCGTCAATCTCGCGCAGGAGGACCAGGAGGAGGAGATAGAGGATGAAAAGACCGGCGGCCGCCGGAAGGACGATCCAGCCGGAGGGAGAAAGGAGGCGGCCGGCCGCATAGAGGAGAGCGGAGGCGAGAACGATCCGGAGAACGGAGAGGGGACGGAGCAAGGCGCCGAAACGGGCCTGGACGACAAGCGCCGCCGCGGCCATCCCGATCGCGCCGGCGAGCGTGGTCGCCCCCGCCGCTCCCATGATTCCGTGGCCCGGGACGAGAAAATAGTTGGCGACGGCGGAGAGGGCGGCCGTCGCCGCCACCAGGGAAAAGGAGATCCAGGGGTAACCGCCGGCGGTGATGATGGTGGAGAGGACGATCAGGAAAGAGAGGAAGATCTGGCCGAAGATGAGAAGGCTCAGCGCATGCGCGCCCCCGACAAAATTTTCTCCGTAGACCAGGCGGATCAAACCCGGAGCGAGGGCCGAGATCAAACAGGCGAGCGGGAGAGAGAGGAAAAGTCCCGCCCGGAGGGCCTTCCCGATCGTCCGGGCGGCTTCCGCGCTCTTGCCCGCGGCGGTGACCTCCGAGATATTGGGGAAGAGTGTGAGGGAGAGGGCGTAGAGAAGCAGATAGGGGATCTTGGCGAACTGCTGGGCGCAGCCGTAGTAGCTCGACGCCGCGGCGAGGCGCTCGGCGGGGAGGAGGGCTTGAAGAAAGTAGAGGTCGAGCGACTGGAGAAGGGAGTTCCCGAAGGAGAGGAGAACGACGGGGAAGGCGAAGGCGACGATCTTCAGCACGGGGAAGGGAAGGGCCGATGACGATCCCCGATCCGGGAGGCTCAGGCGGGCCATGACGATCGCCCCGACGATGGCGACGAGATAGCCGACGACCGCTCCCGCCAACCGGTCGCGGAAGAGGAAGATCAGGGCGAAGAAGCCGGCCGCCTTGAGGAGCGAATAGACGTTCTCGACCAGGGCTTCCCGGCCGAAGAGCTTCAAGCCGTTGAGCGATCCCCGGTAGACCGAGTAGAGGCCGAAGGCCGGGAAGAAGAGTCCGGTCAGGCGGATGTAGCCCGTGAGCTCCGGTCTCTGCCAGAGACGGGAGAGGGCGGGGGCGAGAAGGGCGACGAGACCGCAGAGGGCCCAGCCGAGCGTAAACTGGAGCTTCAGGGCCCCCCGCTCCACCGACCGGAGGCGGGAGGGATCCTCGGAGACGTACTTGGAGACCGCCCGGTTGACACCGGTGGCGAGAAAGATACGGTAATGGGTGAGGAGCGAGAGGAGGAGGACGAAGATCCCGTACTGGGACTCGCCCAGGATCCGCCCCGCCCCGACGTGGATCGCCCAGCCGGAGAGGACGAAGATCCCTTCGGCGACCATCAGGTGGAATGTCCCGCGGCCCATTCTCATAAAATTTTCCTGCGGAAATTTTTATTCGACCGAGGGAGGGGGAATTTTCCCCTCCCCGAAGAAATTTCAGCGGTTCCGCGGTTTATAATCCGTGCAATCCCTGCCTGCCGGCAGGCAGGCGCGAAATCCGCGGCTATCGGTTACCGACCGGGCGGATCAGGGATTGGATCAGGTCGCGGTATTTCGCGGCCACGGCGCCGATGTCGAACTCGTCCGCGGAGGCCTTCGCCCCCCGGGAAAGACTCTCCCGCAGTCTCTGGTCGCGGCAAACCTCCCCCAGCCGCGCCTTCAGATCTTTCTCATCCCGGCAGACAAAACCATTCAGCCCCTGCCGGACGAGCGGCGCCACGGCGGGGTTCACCATGGTGAGGAGCGGCACGCCCGCGGCCAGCGCCTCCAGCGCCACCCGCGAGTAGCCGAGGACGGAGACGGCGGAGCGGTAGGGGAGGACGATCGCGTCGCAGGAGCGGATCCAGGAATCGATCTCGAGGAGATAGCCCTGGATGGTGATGTTCTCCCATCCCGAGGCCTCCGCCCGCAGGGAGTTCTCCATCTCGCCCTCGCCCTGGATGAGGAGCTCGGCGTTCGGGGGGTTCAGATCCTGGAAGACCCGGAGAAGGATGTCCGGCCCCTTGTGGGGCTGGAAATGGCCGAAGTATCCGACGCGGACCTCCTTCTTCTTCGGCGCGGGAGTCGCCCCGATGATCGGGATACGGTTGAGCCCGGGGGGGATGCACAAGGTTTTATCTCCGAAAATTTTTCCCAGTTCTTCCGTGATCGTTGCGGTAGTGCCAATAACGCGGGCGGGAGGCGGCGTGAGACCGCGGAGCAGTTGGGAAAATTTTGCGGACATGGTGGTGTACTGGGTGAGGATCACCGGACCCCGGAAGCGCCCCAGGCCCGCACGGAAGATCTCCCAGTAGGGGAGAAGGAGCCAGGGCTGCCAGAAGCCGGAGCCGAAGATGACCGCGTCCGGACGGAAGGCCCGGGCCGACGTACCGGCGAGATAGGCGAAGGGTTTCCCCAGGCGGACGATCTCGTAACCCCGGTGGACCTCCCGCGCCGCGGCCTCGGTGGCGTAGCGGTAGGTGAAGACGGAGACGGTAAAATCCTTCGCCAGCGCCTCGATGAGCTCGTAGGCGAAGCGGAGGATCCCGGAGATCCGCGGCATCGGGTGATAATACTTCACCACGTAAGCGAGGCGGGGGCGGGAGGGGGCGGCGGTCACGGTTGCTCGGGGTCTCGGGATTGGTTGGCGAAGAGAAAGCAGGAGTAATGGAGTATCGGAGTAATGGAGTAATGCCGGCTCGGCGGTTTTTCCAGTACTCCACTGCTCCCATACTCCATTACTCCTTATGTTTTCCCGTCTCCCCCATTTCCAGCTTCTTCACCCGGGAGAGCGTGTTCTCGCCGATCTTGCGGACGGCGGCGATGGTGTCGGCGAGAAGACCGATGACCAGGATCTGAAAGCCCACGATCAGGAAGACCGCGGCGAAGATCAGGGACTGGATGTGGCCTTTCCCGGCGCCGCCGAGGACATAGTAGAGAAAGCGCCCCGACAGAAGGGAACCAAGGAGGATGAGGAATCCCCCGATCAGGCTGAAGACCTTGAGCGGCTCGTACATCGTGTAGATGCGGATCAGCGTGGCCAGCGACTGCTTGACGTAGGACCAGGTCCCGGTGAAGAGGCGGGAGGGGCGGGTCTGAGGATTGGTCCGGATGGGGACGTGCCTGACCGCAAGGGACCCCTTCCCCGCCTGGATCAGCGTCTCCAGCGTGTAGGAGAAGTTGGAGACGACGTTCAGGCTGAAGGCCGCCTCCCGGTCGTAGGCGCGAAAGCCGCTGGCGGCGTCGGGGACGGTGGTCTGGGAGAGCTTGCGGACCGCCCAGGAGCCGAGCTTCTGGAGCGCCTTCTTCAGGGGCGAGAAGTGGGCGATCTTCTCCACATCGCGGTTCCCCACCACGATGTCGGCCTCGTCCCGGACGATCGGCCCGATCAGCTTGGCGATGTCCGCGCCGCAGTACTGGTTGTCGGCGTCGGTGTTGACGATGACGTCCGCCCCCAGGCGGAGCGACTCGTCGATCCCGGCCATAAAGGCGCGGGCGAGACCCTTGCGCTCGGTGAAGGAGATGACGTGGTCGGCCCCCGCCTGCTTCGCCGCCTCGATCGTCCGGTCGGTCGATCCGTCGTCGACGATCAGGACCTCCACCCGGTCGATCCCCGGGATCTTCCGGGGGATGTCCCGGATGGTCTCGGAAATCGTCTTTTCCTCGTTCAGGCAGGGAATCTGTACGATGAGCTTCATGCCGTTTCTCCGGATGGTTATGCTAGGCCAGGATCGGACCCCTGTCAACGGGGGATGTGCGGGATCGAGGACGGTCTCGTAGCCGCGGACCATAAAGGTCCGCGCCTACGAGCGTCGTGGTTTGGTATACTATCCCCGGTGAAAACCATCCGCATTCGCCGAGTAGACGATGAAAACCTGCCGGTGAACCGCGCCGCGGTCCGCCGGGCGCAGGAGATCCTGCGCGCCCACTTCTCCTCCGTCCCCGAGGACGAGATCGAACGGCTGGGGGAGAAGCTCCGCAGCCCCTTCCAGCAGCGCTTCCGCTCCGTTCTGTTCGCGGCCGAGACGGCACCCGGCCGCTGCGCCGGCTTCGCCCTCCTCTATCACGATCCCGTCGCCGACTTCTGTTTCCTCGACTACCTTTCCTCGGAAAAGGGGTTCGCGGCGGCGGCGGCGGAGCGGGCGCTCTACCGCCGGGCGCGACAGGAAGCCTCGGCCCTGAGCGCCCGGGGCCTTTTTCTGGAATGCCTTCCCGATGAGAAAGCCCTCTGCCCGGACCAGGCGGCATGGCGAAAGAATCGGGCCGCCCTGCGCTTCTTCGAGTCGTTCGGCGCCCGGCCGATCGTCAACACCCGCTACGGCGCGCCGCGCGATCCGCCCGACATCGCCTTGCCCTATCTGGTCGCGGACGATCTCGGCCGAAGAGCGGGACTCGAACTCGACTTTGTCCGGCGCGCGGTACGCGCCATCCTGAAGCGCCGGTCGGCACACCGTTTTCCGACGGAACGGATCTCCTCCACGGTAGAGTCGTTTGCCGACGATCCGGTCCGCCTCCGCCCCTACCGCTACGGCGACGGGCCGGCGGAGCTGCGGCGGGTCGACCCCCCCGCCAGCGAACCGGCCGTCCTGGTGGTGAGCGACCCCGCTCTCCCCCTTCCCGGCCCCGGGACGCGCCGGGGAAACGCGGCGGACGCCCTGCACGTTCTCCTCTCCACCACCGGCTCAAAACGGCTTTTCCGCCGGCGGGCGGCTCAGTCCTTCCCGGAGAAACACCTGTCCGCCGTCCATGCGCCGGAGCTGATCGCCCATCTCCGCCAGGCCGGGCGAGAGATCAAGCGCGATCAATCGCCCGTCCCCTTCGTCTTCCCCGGTCCCGTCTCCGAACGCCTCCCCCGCGCCTACCTCGCCCGATCCGGACGTTATTGCCCGGACACGCTGACCCCCTTGTGGCGGGGAGTGTACCGCGCCGCCCGTTCCGCCACGGACGGTTCGCTCACCGCCGCCCGGGCCCTGACCGAAGGGGAGAAAGCCGCCTACGCGCTGGTCCGCCCGCCCGGACACCACGCCGAGCGCGAACGCTGCGCCGGCGGCTGCTATTTCAACAACGCCGCCGTCGCCGGACACTATCTGAGCGCTTTCGGGAAGGTGGCCATCCTCGACCTCGACGGACGACACGGCAACGGGCTCCAGGAGATCTTTTACCGCCGCGCCGACGTCCTCACCGTCTCCCTGCACGCTCATCCCCGATGCGCCTACCCGTATTTCTCCGGGTTCGAGGACGAGCGGGGCGAGGGGCCGGGCGAGGGTTTCAACCTGAACCTGCCCCTGGGACCGCAAACCGACGGGAAAGCCTATCGGCGGGCGCTGGAGCGGGGGCTCCGGGCGATCCTCGACTTCAAACCGGGTTTCCTGATCGTCGCTCTCGGCTTCGAAGGGCCGGCCGGCCGGCGGCCTTTCCCGCCCGGGGAATATTTCGCCCGCGGGGAGATGATCGCCGAAATGGGCGTGCCCGTCCTGGTCACGCAGGAAGGAGGGAAGGGCGGTCGCCTTCTCGGTAAGAACGCCCGCGCTTTCTTCGCCGGTCTCCTCTCCCGCCCCGACTCCTCCCTCCTCTCCCGGCGCTTCGAGCGGAGGGGGGAGGACCGGCTTTCCTTCCGCTACGAGGTCCGGACGGAGGACCGCAGCCGGATCCGCGAGATCGTGGAGGCGACCGCGGTCTTCAACCCGGCCGAGATCGAGATGGCGGTGGAGCTCGCCGACGACCGCCTCGCCCAGGGGCCGGCCAGCGGCTACCATTTCGTCTTCGCCGACTACCGGGAGTCGACGATCGGCTACTCCTGCTATGGGCCGATCGACGGGACCGTCGGGTCCTTCGACCTCTACTGGATCGCCGTCCACCCCGACTCCCAGGGGAAGGGCTGGGGGCGCGACCTCCTCAAGGAGACGGAACGGAGAATCCGGGCGCTGGGGGGGACGCGGATCTACATCGACACCTCCAACCGCCCCCACTACGCCGAGACCCGGGCTTTCTACGAGTCCGGCGGCTATCGCCTGGCCGCCCTCCTCGACGACTTCTACGCCAAAGGCGACGCCAAGACGATCTACTGCAAGGAGCTGTAAACCACAAAAAGCATAGAGCAAAGAGCATAGCGCATGGAGCCCGGCTAAGCGGCTCTATGCGCTATGCTCTATGCCCTATAAGGAGATCTGACCATGACCGCGAAGATCCGCAAGATCGGCATACTCACCGGCGGGGGCGACTGCCCCGGCCTGAACGCCGTCATCCGGGCGGTGACCAAGAAGGCCATCACCGAGCACGGCTGGGAGGTGACCGGATTCCTCGACGGCTTCCATGGCCTGGTCAACAACCGCACGCGGAAGCTCGATTACAGCGACGTCTCCGGGATATTGACCGAGGGGGGAACGGTCCTGGGCACATCCAAGACCGTCAATCCCTATCACTATGCGATCCGGCAGGGAGAAAAGATTATCTTCCGCGATCTCTCCCGGCGGGCGATCGCCAACGTCCGCCGCCAAAAGCTTGACGCCCTGATCGTGGTCGGCGGCGACGGGACGCTCGGCATCGCCAACCACCTCAACGAGGACGGCCTCCCGGTGGTGGGCGTCCCCAAAACCATCGACAACGACCTCAAGGGGACGGACGTCACCGTCGGCTTCTACTCGGCGGTGCGGATCGCCACCGACGCCATCGACAACCTCCACGCCACCGCCGAATCCCTGCACCGGGTGATCATCCTCGAGGTGATGGGCCACCGGACCGGCTGGATCGCCCTCTTCGCGGGGATCGCGGGCGGAGGGGACGTCATCCTCCTCCCCGAGATCCCCTTCGACGTCGCCTCCGTGGCCCGGACACTCCTCAAGCGCAGCCGGGTGGGCAAAAAGTTCAGCATCGTGGTGGTGGCGGAGGGGGCCCATCCCCAAGGGGGCGGGGAAGTGGTCCGCGAGATGGTCAAGGAGAGCCAGGACCCGGCCCGACTGGGAGGGATCGGCTTCGTCCTGGCCGCGGAAATCAAGAAGATCACATCACTCGACACCCGGGTGGTGGTCCTGGGCCACCTCCAGCGGGGCGGGCCGCCGACGTCCTTCGACCGCGTGCTCGCCACCCGCTTCGGGGTGGAGGCGGTCGGCTTGATCGCCGCCGGACGCTTCGGGCGGATGGCGATCGCCCAGGGGAGCCGGGTCATGAGCGCCCCCCTGAAAGCGGCGGCCGGCGGCTGCCGGACGATCCCCCCCGGACTCCCCCTGATCGCCGCCGCCCGCTCGGTGGGGACGAGCTTCGGGGACTGAGAAATCCGGAGGGTAGAGAGTAGAGGATAGGGGGTAGCGGGTAGAGGATAGAGGGTAGGGTAGAGGATAGAGGGTAGGGTACAGGCGAGACCGGCGGATCCGCAGGCCCGGATCGCGGCCCATATCTTTGTCGCCTTTCTGGCCTACTGCCTGCATGCCACGCTCCGGGAGACATTGCGGCAGAAAGCCCCCGGCCTGACGGTGCGGCAGCTATTGGACACCCTGGGGGCCATGCAGATGCTGGACGTGCATTTCCCGACCAGCGACGGGAGGGAGCTGATCTTCACCCGCTACACGCAGCCGGAGAAGGAGCAGCAGCTGCTGCTCGCCCAGCTGGGAGGGACGCTCCCGGAACATGCCGCCGCCGCGGATCACTGCAAAAAGAGCGGTCGAGATGTAGTACAGACCTTGGGGAAGGTTTTGCTGATTTCCCAGGGGTTACGACACGAAGCAGGTCCCAGTTGCGAAAGTCGGGTTAATCCCCAGTGTGGTGTTCCGGAAATACCTTGTCCGGATTGGTCATTGCGAGCGAGAGCGAAGCAATCTCAATCGGTTGCACTCCGCAAGAGATTGCTTCGTCGTCCCTTCGGGCCTCCTCGCCAGGACACGCTTATGCAAGTTACTTGCCAGACGGCACCTGAGTATCCTCGTGCGAGAGAGCCCCCGCAGAAGATATAATGGCCCGGCGATCCATCCATGAAAACGCGCGACGACTACGAAATCATCGTCATCGGCGCCGGCCACGCCGGCTGCGAGGCGGCCCTCTCCGCCGCTCGGATGGGCTGCCGGACGCTCCTCCTCACCATGAACCTCGACACCGTGGGCTTCATGTCCTGCAACCCGGCGATCGGCGGTCTGGCCAAGGGCCAGCTGGTCAAGGAGATCGACGCCCTGGGCGGGGAAATGGGGAAGGCCGCCGACGTCTCCGCGATCCAGTTCCGCCGTCTCAACACCCGCAAGGGCCCCGCCGTCCAGGCCAGCCGGGCCCAGGTCGACCGGCAGGAGTATCGACTGGCGATGAAGGAGCGGGTCGAATCCTGCGTAAACCTGCATCTGGAACAGGGTTCGGCCGCCCGCCTGGTTTTCCAGGGCAAAAAACTCGCCGGCGTGGAGACCGACATCGGCCGCTTTATCTCCGCCCGCCGCGTCGTCATCACGCCGGGAACTTTTCTCAACGGGCTTATCCACATCGGGCTTGATCACTTCCCGGGCGGACGCCTGGGAGATTTTCCCTCGGTCGCTCTCTCCCGCGCTCTCCGGAAACTAGGCTTCCGGATGGGCCGTTTCAAGACCGGGACCTGCCCGCGCCTGGACGGGAGAACGATCGATTTCTCCCGATTGGAAGTACAGCCCGGCGAGCCGAACCCCGTCCCTTTCTCCTTCTCCTCGCCCGCCTGGGAGCGGAAACAGATCCCCTGCCACATCACCTACACCAACGCCCGGACCCACCGCATCATCCGTTCGGGTCTCGACCGCTCGCCCCTCTACTCCGGCGTGATCAAGGGGCGGGGAGTCCGCTACTGCCCCTCGATCGAAGACAAGGTGGTCAAATTCTCCGACAAGGAACGCCATCATATCTTCCTGGAGCCGGAGGGAAGGCATACCGTCGAATATTACCCGAACGGCATTTCGACCAGTCTCCCGCTGGACATTCAGAAGAAGATGGTGAGAAGCATCGCGGGGCTGGAGGAGACGGAGATCATCCGCCCCGGCTACGGCATCGAGCACGACTATGTCGATCCCACCGAGCTCAGGCCTACGCTGGAGACCAAACGCATCAGGGGCCTCTACCTCGCCGGACAGATCAACGGAACGACCGGCTACGAGGAAGCGGCCGCCCAGGGTTTGATCGCCGGGATCAACGCCGCCCTGGCGGCGCGGGGCGAGGCGCCCTTCACACTCGATCGTTCCGAGGCCTATATCGGCGTCCTCATCGATGACCTGGTGACCAAAGGGACGAACGAGCCCTACCGGATGTTCACCTCGCGCGCCGAATACCGCCTTCTCCTCCGTGAGGATAACGCCGACGCGCGGCTGCGCGAGCGCGGCTACCGCCTCGGTTTGGCGGAAAGGAGCGAATGGCTTAAAACTCGGGCGAAGATGAAGGCGGTGGCAGGGGAGATAAAACGGCTGGAGGCGATCCGGATTCAGCCCACCGCCGCGATCAAGCGGAAGCTCAAGCGGATGAAATCGGGCGAAATCAAGAAAACCACCAGTTTGAAGGAGCTCCTCCGCCGTCCCGAGCTCTCCTGGGGCCGTCTCGCTGTTTTCGATCGGGAGCGGCCGGATCTTGAATGCTCTGTCGTGGAGGAGGCGGAAATCCAGGTGAAATACGAGGGTTTCCTGAAACGCCAGCGGGAAGACGTGGAAAGGTTCAGGGAGATCGAGCGGATCCGCATCCCCCCGACGTTTTGCTATCGCGGTCTCCCCGGTCTCTCCCGCGAGGTTCAGGAGAAGCTCGCCGAATTTCAGCCGGTCTCTCTCGGCCAGGCCTCCCGCATCTCCGGCATCACACCGGCGGCCATATCGATTCTCATGGTATGCTTGCGCAAGGCATGATTTTATAACTCACTGAGGAACAGCGCCTTGCGATCAATGAAATCGGAAACACTTTCATTCCGATCGGAATGAAAGTGTTATGATGGCATTATCGCAGAACAACCGCTCAGGCCTAATGATAAATATCGTATAATATAGTATATTATGGACAACAAATACATCGGTCAAATCGCCGAATTGGCATCAGAGATCGGTTTCTGCCTATTCGGCGTTGCGGACATCCGGGAGATCAAGGGGTCATTCCTAGAGCTGGCGCCGGAGACCCTAGCGCGATTTGACCGCGCGATCTCTCTCGCCGTCCGACTCTCCGAGGCCGTGGTCGACGACATTGTCGACCATCCCACGCCCCTCTACCTCCACCACTACCGCCAGGCCAACGCCTTCCTGGACCGGGGGGCCTTCGAGATCGCCCGGCGCATCCAGGAGATGGGGCGGAAAGCCCTCCCGATCGCCGCTTCCCAGCTTGTCGACTGGAAGAAACAGCAAGGCCATCTCTCCCACAAAGAGATAGCGCGAAGGGCGGGACTGGGCTGGATCGGGAGGAGCAATCTACTGGTGACTCCCCAGTTCGGCGCCCGGGTGAGGTTGGTCACCGTCCTTACGGATCTCCCGTTGGAAGCGGGTTCCCCCTTGCCCGATGATTGCGGGAAATGCGGGAAATGCCTCGCGGCCTGTCCAGCGGGGGCGATCAAGGAACGGCGGGAGGATTTCGACCACGTAAAGTGCTACGAACAGCTCAAGCTCTTCAAGAACAAGTTCAACATCCCCCACCACATCTGCGGCCTCTGCGTCAAGGCCTGTCCGATCGGATGATCATTGTTTGATCTCCTTTCGGAGGCCGGCGAGGTAGGTTCGCGTCCGGCGGTTCCGAATACTCCGGTAAACCTCGTCGAAACCCTTCAGGGAAAGACGGCGCAGGTCTTCCTCTTCAATTCTCATCGAATCGGTCAGGAATCGAAGCCCATCCGTGGCCCAGGCGACCCTCTTGCGCAGATAGATAAGATCGGCGATAGCGCGAAGCGGGGAGGCCACAAAAGCCCACGCCCGGTCATCGATCTTCTCGGCTTTCACCCCGGCTCTTGGATTGTCAGCCGGGACCCGATAGAACGCGAATACGCCCAGGGGTGTCTGGAAAGACCGGCTGCGACGCGCCGTGACACTGGATACCGGAACGACGGCTTCCGGAATAAGAGAATGATACCAGAGCGCCGACTCCAGGCTGACGTGCGAAGGGGAGTGAAGAGCCGCGGCAATTACGAAAGGATGCGGGTGGGATTTGCGGTAATCGGGGGCCAGGCAATACAATCCGGGCTTCAGCCGCAGGATCTCTCCTTTTTCTCTGGCTCGATACAAAAGGAGCTTCCTGCGGCCCGCCATGCGATTGAGCAGGTACGCGACGGCGCCAGCTTCGTTGAAACGGTCAGGGGCGACGATCACCCGATAATTGTCGTCGAGCGACCACAAGCCGGCATCGAACATCCAGTGGGCATTCTTGCAGAGGGCGATCCCGTTCTGCGGATGATTGTTGCGGCTGTTGGCAAACTGGTGGATGTGGGCGGCGTCCACGATGCTGCCGGCAGCCACGGTGACACACCGGTAGCCGGTCAGCGCACAGGTGTAGTCGTAGGCGGGAACGACGGTCAGCCGAAAGCGGGCGGCCGGGGAAACGCCGCTGCGCAGAGGCGGCCTACAACACGCCGAGATAGACCGGCCGGGAATCCCCCCGCGCGACTGCGGCATTACCCCGCTCTCTTTGCCTTCCGCGTTTTACTTTTCCCGCCGTGTATGTTATTGTTTCTACTCAATCAAAAGCGATGGCGATGACCCGCAGTATCCCCGTCTTTTCCCGGGCGGATAGGCGGCGAACGCCGCCTATCCGCCCGGGAAAAGACAATAAAAAAAGCCCCAAAATTCCAGTTCATCCCCCCCGCCTCCGACGTCTGGCGGGAGCCGACGGGGAAGCAGGCCGCGGTCGAGCACGTGGACAATCCGGACCTCTTCCGGGACATCTTCCCCTACACCGAAATCCCCCGCGTCCCCTTTGACGGCGTAGCCGTCCCCACCGACCCCCCGTCTGAGATCTTCATCACCTGCACCACCTTCCGGGACGGCCAGCAAGCTCGCCCGCCCTACACCCCGGAGCAGATCGTCGCCATCTACGATCTCCTCCACAAACTCGGCGGTCCCAACGGGATCATCCGCCAGTGCGAGTTCTTCCTCTACACCGATCGGGATAAAGAGGCGGTCCGCCTCTGCCGGGAGCGGGGTTACGCTTTCCCCGAGGTCACCGGCTGGATCCGGGCGGTGGCCAAGGATTTCCAGCTGGTCAAGGATATGGGACTGAAGGAGACGGGGATACTGACCTCGGCCTCCGACTACCATATCTTCCTTAAGCTCAATCTGACCCGGGAGCAAGCGTTGGAGAAATACCTGGCACTGGTCAAGACCGCTCTGGAAGCCGGGATCACACCCCGCTGCCATCTCGAGGACATCACCCGGGCCGACATCTACGGCTTCATCGTCCCCTTCGCCCAAGCCCTGATGAGCCTCTCCCAGGAGGCCAAAGCCAGGATCAAGATCCGCCTCTGCGACACCATGGGCTACGGCATCCCCTGGGCCGAGGCGGCGCTTCCCCGTTCCGTCCCCAAGCTGGTGCGGGCGCTGACCAAGGAAGCGGGTGTCCCCAAGGACTGCCTGGAGTGGCATGGCCACAACGACTTCCACCTGGTCACCGCCAACGGGATCGCCGCCTGGCTCTACGGCTGCGCGGCCTTGAACTCCACCGTCCTGGGCTTCGGCGAGCGGACCGGCAACCCCCCGATCGAGGGGGCCTGTATCGCCTATACCGAGCTCACCGGGACGCCCAACGGGATGAACCTAGCGGCGATCACGGAGCTGGCCGACTATTTCCAGAAGGAGATCCACCACAAGATCCCCCCCTGCACCCCCTTCGTCGGGCGCGACTTCAACATCACCAGCGCCGGGATCCACGCCGACGGGGCGATCAAGAACGAGGAGATCTACAACATCTTCGACACCAAGACGATCCTGAAGCGGCCGCCCTCGATCTCGGTCACCGACAAGTCCGGGATCGCCGGCATCCTCTACTGGCTGCAGACCCAGACCGAGCTCAAGACCGGCGAGCTGGACAAGAACCACCCCGGCGTGGTCAACATCCGCGACTGGGTGGAGGAGCAGTTCCAGGCCGGCCGGACCACCTCCATCTCCTCGGAGGAGATGCTGTACCAGGTCCGCAAGCACCTCCCCCACCTCTTCAAGTCCGACTTCGACCTGATCAAGGACCGGGTGGAGAAGATCGCCCTCGGCCTGGTGCGCAAGATGGTCGACCACCGCGAGATCCGGTCGATGGAGCCCATCCGCCAGGAGCCGGTCCTGGAGAAATACATCGTCAAGGATCCCTTCCTGAAATACCTCTACGTGGTGGACACCGCGGGGAAGAAGATCACCCGCAACGTCGCCCATCCCTACGAGAAGGCCAAATACGACCAGGCTTTCGACCTCCACCAGGACTTCTCCGACCGCTCCTGGTTCACCAAGCCGATGAAGGACGGCCAGGCCCACCTGACCGACTTCTACATCTCCCGGATCGACGGCTCCCTCTGCATCACCGCCGCCGTCCCCATCCGCAACACCCGGGACGAGATCGTCGGCGTCCTGGGAGCGGACATCCGCTTCGAAGACGCGGCCAAGCTCGAAAACCAGGACCTGAAATATGAAAGCTGAGTCGCCCGCGGTCCGCCAGGCCGGACGCCATTTCGAGAAAATCGTCGAGGGACAGCTCGTCCGGGCGGCCCATCTCCGTTTGGGAGGGAAGTGGATCGACTACGCGAAGATCAAACCCCTGGTCGTAGCCGTGGTCGGCGGCGACGGGATCGGGCCGGTGATCTCCCGGGAGGCCCGGCGGGTGCTGGAGTTCCTCCTCAAAGCGGAGATCGACCGGGGCGCGTTCGTCTTCAAGACGATCGAAGGGCTGACCATCGAGAACCGCGCCCGCACCAAACAGGCGATCCCTGACGACGTCCTCCGGGAAATTGCCGCCTGCCCGATCATCCTGAAGGGGCCCACCACCACTCCCCGGGAGGGGGACGGCTGGCCGAACATCGAGTCGGCCAACGTGGCGATGCGCCGCGCCCTCGACCTCTTCGCCAACGTCCGCCCGGTCCGCGTCCCCGCCGAGGGGATCGACTGGACCTTCTTCCGGGAGAACACCGAGGGAGCCTACATCCTCGGCTCGTCGGGCTTCAAGCCGAACGAGGAGCTCGCCTTCGACTTCACCGTCGCCACCCGCCCGGGCTGCGAGCGGATCATCAGGCTCGCCTTCGAGTACGCGAAGAAGAACGGGATCGGCCGGGTGACCGCGGTGACCAAGGCCAACGTGATCAAGGCCACCGACGGCCTCTTCCTCGACGTCTTCTACAAGACCGCCACCGAGTATCCCGAAATCCAGTGCGACGATTGGTATATCGATATCATGACCGCGAAGCTGATCGATCCCGCCCGGCGCCAAGATTTCAAGGTCGTCGTCCTCCCCAACCTCTACGGCGACATCCTGACCGACGAGGCGGCCCAGTTCCAGGGCGGCGTGGGAACGGCGGGCAGCGCCAACATCGGCTGGTCCTACGCCATGTTCGAAGCGATCCACGGCAGCGCTCCCCGGATGGTCAAGGAGGGGCGGGCCGAATACGCCGACCCCTTCAGCATGATCCGGGCCGGGGCCCTCCTCCTGAAGCAGGTCGGGATGGGCGAGCGGGCGAACCAGCTCGAGATGGCTCTCGACGTCTGCGGCCAGTTCGAGAAGAAGATCGCCATCACCGGACGGCCCGGGGGGGCGACGGCTACGGAAATCTCCGATTATCTGATGGAGACATTGCAGAATCCGAAGTTGGAAGAGAAGTGGCGGAAGTACCAGCCCAAGCTGTAGCGTCGCCACGGGAGTGGCGACGCTACACATTGCTATCAGGAAACGTCCATGACCGCGTCCCTCGCCGGCATTAAGGTCCTCGATCTTTCCCGCGTTCTGGCCGGCCCTTACTGCTCGATGCTCCTCGCCGACCACGGCGCCGAGGTGGTCAAGATCGAGCAGCCGGGGAAGGGCGACGACACTCGGGCCTTCGGCCCCCCCTTCGTCAAAGGCGAGAGCGCTTACTTCCTCTCCATCAACCGGGGGAAGAAATCGGTGACGGTGGACATGAAGTCCGAGAAGGGGAAGGAGATCATCCGCCGCCTGGCCGAGAAGGCCGACGTGATCCTGGAGAACTTCCGCCCCGGCGTGGCCGACAAGCTCGGGATCGGCTACGAAGCGGTCTCAACCTTCAATCCCCGCGCCGTCTACGCCTCCGTCTCCGGATTCGGGGCGACCGGCCCCGACCGCCTGAAGCCCGGCTACGATCTGATGATCCAGGGGATGGGCGGCTTGATGTCGATCACCGGTCCCGCGGGCGCCATGCCCTGCAAGGTGGGCGCCTCCATCTCCGACATCCTGGCCGGAATCTACGCCTTCCAGGGGATCCTCCTCGCCCTCTTCCACCGGGAGAAAACGGGGAGGGGCCAGCGGATCGACGTCTCGATGCTGGACGGCGTGATCTCCGTCCTCACCCACCAGGCCCAGAACTACTTTGCCACCGGCCGGTCGCCGACCCGGCGGGGGAACCGCCACCCCTCCATCTGCCCCTACGAGACCTTCACCGCTTCCGACGGCTACGTCAACATCGCCGTCGGCAACGACAAGCTCTGGCAGGGATTCTGCAACCTGATCGGGCGGCCGGAGCTCCGGGACGATCCCCGCTTCCAGACCAACCCGAAACGGGTGGAGAACCACGACATCCTTTTCCCCATCCTGAACGAGATCATCAAGACCCGGTCGACGGCGGAGTGGCTCGCGGCGCTCGAGCTCTCCGAGATACCGGCCGGGCCGATCCTCTCCCTCGACCAGGTCCTCAACCATCCCCAGGTCCTGGCCCGGGAGATGGTGGTGGAGGTCGACCACCCCGCGGTCGGGAAGCTCAAACTCGCCGGGATCCCGGTCAAGCTCTCGGAGAGCCCCGGGAAGATCACTACCGCGCCGCCGCTCCTCGGCCAGCACACCGACGAAGTCCTCGCCTCGCTCGGCTACACACCGGAAGCGATCGAGGCGATGCGGAAGAGCAAGGAGATTTGATCGCCGCTCAGCCGCGGGGGACGATCGTAGGCGAGGACCTTCAGGTCCTCGCCCGCGGGCCTGGAAGGCCCGCGCCTACGGAAGCAACTGCGCGACGTCAATGCCCATGACCGATATCCACGACGAACAGCGGCGCTGGGAGGAGAAGGTCCTCGGCAAAGTCCTGGCCAAGGGCCCCCTCCGACGGAAATCCTTTCCGACCTCCTCCGGGATCGAGATCGGCCATCTCTCCCTCCCCTCTCCGCTCGATTACCGGGAACGGCTCGGTTTTCCCGGCGAGTATCCCTTCACCCGCGGCGTCCAGCCGACCATGTATCGCGGGCGGCTCTGGACGATGCGCCAGTACGCGGGGATGGGAGACGCCGAGGAGTCCAACCGGCGTTATCGCTACCTTCTGGAGCAGGGGCAGACCGGCCTCTCCTGCGCCTTCGACCTCCCCACCCAAATCGGCTACGACTCGGACCATCCGCTCGCCCTGGGCGAGGTCGGCCGGGTGGGAGTGGCGATCGACTCCCTGGAAGATATGGAAAGGCTCTTCCAGGGGATCCCCCTCGACCGGGTCACCACCTCGATGACGATCAACTCCCCGGCGGCGATCCTGCTGGCCATGTATCAGGCGGTGGCGGAAAAGAACGGAGCGAATGCGGCCAGCCTGGGCGGGACCGTCCAGAACGACATTCTCAAGGAGTATGTAGCCCGGGGGACCTACATCTTCCCCCCTCTCCCCTCCCTGCGCCTGGCGGTCGACCTGATCGAATACTGCGCGAAGAACCTTCCCCAGTGGAACCCGATCTCCATCTCGGGCTATCACATCCGCGAGGCGGGTGCGACCGCCGTCCAGGAGGCCGCTTTCACACTGGCCGACGGCATCGCCTACGTGGAGAACGTCCTCCAGCGCGGGCTCGCGATCGACTCCTTCGCTCCCCGCCTCTCCTTCTTCTTCGCCGTTCACAACAACTTTTTCGAGGAGATCGCCAAGTTCCGGGCAGCGCGGCGGATGTGGGCGCGGATCATGAAGGAACGTTTCGGCGCCCGGGACCAGAAGTCGATGGCCTTGCGCTTCCACGCCCAGACCGGCGGGGTCACGCTCACCTATCAGCAGCCGAGGAACAACGTCATCCGGGTCGCCCTCCAGGCCCTGGCCGCGGTCCTGGGCGGGACGCAGTCGCTTCACACCAACTCCTGGGACGAAGCAATCTCGCTCCCCAGCGAAGAGGCGGTGAAGATCGCCTTGCGCACGCAGGAGATCATCGCCCGCGAGTCCGGCGTCGCGGACGCGGTCGATCCGCTGGGAGGGTCCTATCACCTGGAAAGCCTGACCGACCGGATCGAGGAGGAGGCGGGGAAATACCTCGCCCGAATCGACGGGATGGGAGGTATGCTCAACGCGATCGAGTCCGGCTTCGTCCAGGACGAGATCCGGAAATCCGCCTACCGCCACCAGCAGAGGGTGGAGAGCGGGGAGGAGGCGGTGGTGGGTGTGAACGTGAGACGGGAGGAGGAGCCGCCTCCGCCGCCCTCCCCCGCCGTCGAGAGCGGCGTCGAAGAGCGGCAGAAGGAGAAGCTGAGGCGCCTGAAGGCGTCCCGCGACGGCGGGCGCGTCCGGAAAACGCTGGATGCTGTCCGCGCGACTGCGCAGACGAAGGAAAATCTTATCCCCGCGATTCTGGCGGCGGTCAAGGCCTATGCCACCGTGGGAGAGATCTGCGCCGTGCTCCGGGAGGAATTCGGGGAGTTCCGAGAAACAACTAGCTGATGGGTCAGGGAGAAGAAGTGGGTCTGGTCGATGGGTGAGGTTGATGGTTCACCCATCACCTGACCCATATACCAGACCCACTTCCTAACCCTGACCCATGCACATGGTTTCCTCAAATCGATCGGAATGTCCATGACCCAGTCTCGCAAGATTCGAGTAGTCATCGCCAAACCCGGCCTCGACGGCCACGACCGGGGAGCGAAGGTGATCTGCCAGGCTCTGCGCGACGCCGGAATGGAAGTGATCTACACCGGCATCCGGCAGACGCCGGAGGCGATCGCCGCCACCGTCGTCCAGGAGGACGCGGACGTTCTGGGTCTGAGCGTCCTCTCCGGCGCCCACCTCCCCCTCTGCCGGAGGATCGCCGGACTTCTCCGGGACACGGGCAAAAATGACGTCCTCCTGATCATCGGCGGGATCATCCCGGACGGGGACCATGCCGCCCTGCGCGAACTCGGCTTCGCCCGCGTCTTCCCGCCGGCGACGGCGACCGGCGAGATCGCCGCCTTCATCGGGGAGCGTTGCCGGCGCGAGGCGGAAGTTTGTAGGCCGGTTCTGTGAACCGGCGCCCTGGCCGCCCGCTCGCAGAGCGGGCCTACAATCGGCATCAATACGTTCCGTGTAATCCATGGTTAAATCTCATTTGGTTGCGTCGGAGATGAAAACGTTAGAGGCGGCGGAACTCATCACCCGGATCGAGAGCCGCCCCGAGGAAGCCGAAGCCATTCTCGCCGGGCTTCCCCAAAAAGCGATCCCCCTGATCGGGATCACCGGCGCTCCGGGTGTCGGGAAGTCCACGCTGATCGCCCGGCTGATCGACGAATACCGGAAGCGGGGGCATCAAGTGGGAGTGCTCGCGGTCGACCCCACCTCGCCCCTGAGCGGCGGGGCGCTGTTGGGCGACCGGGTGCGGATGCAGGTCCATGCCGCCGATCAGAGCGTCTTCATCCGCTCGATGGCCACCCGCGGCCACCTGGGCGGACTCTCCCGGGCGACGGCGGGAGCGGCCCGGGTGATGGCGGCCTGGGGGGCGGACCCGGTCATCATTGAAACGGTGGGCGTGGGACAGAGCGAGACCGAGATCATGGAACTGGCCGACGTCGTGGCCGTGGTCCTCACCCCCCTCTCCGGCGACGACATCCAGATGCTCAAAGCCGGCGTCTTCGAGATCGCCGACATCTTCGTCGTGAACAAGGCCGACCAGGGGCGGGCGGAGACTCTGGCGGAAAACCTCCGGTCTCACTTCCATCGCCCGGTGGTGGTCAGCGTAGCCACCGAGGGAACGGGAGTGGAAGAGCTGATTTCGGAGATCGGGGAGCAAACAGACAAAAAAGGAGTAGTGGAGTGATGGAGTAAATAAAAAGGGAGTGATGGAGTATTGGAAAAAGCAGCTGGCCGCCAACCCCATTACTCCAATACTCCAGTCCTCCGGTTCTCCATTACTCCAATACTCCAATACTCCATCACTCCTTCTCATAAGGAACCAGAGACTCTATCCTTCCTTTAAACCCATAGCAAGGCGGTCACTATGTCCGGCGACACGATCATCATCGACCACATCGGGATCGCGGTCAAAAGCATCGACGAGATGATGCGCTTCTACCGCGACGGGTTGGGGATCGCCGAGATTCACCGGGAGGAGGTGCCCTCCCAGAAAGTAAAAGTGGCCTCGTTCCTGGTGGGCCAGAGCGCCCTGGAACTCCTGGAGCCGACCGCCCCCGACAGCCCGGTGGCCGTTTTCATCGAGAAGCGGGGGCCGGGGATCCATCATATCGCCCTCGCGGTGGACAACATCGAGGAAGCCCTCGCGCACGTGAAGGAGATCGGTTTCCGTCTCATCGACGAGAAACCGCGGATCGGCGCCGGGGGAAAAAAGATCGCCTTCGTTCATCCCTCCGCCGCCCAGGGGGTGTTGATCGAGTTGTGTCAGAAGGGGTAACGGACATGTGGGCCGCGTGCCCCCACGCGGCGCATCAAAACGCCGGGTCACAGACCCGGCCTACAGACTAGGAGACACGCCATGCCGACCAAAGAAGAACTTCTCGCCAAAGCCGTCAAGCCCGCCGCCGATGCCCTGCGCCTCCATCCCTTCTATCGGGGAAAGATCGAGATCGCGCCCCGCTGCCGGGTCAAGTCGGTCGACGACTTCGCCATCTGGTACACCCCGGGAGTGGCCGCGCCCTGCCAGGAGATCCAGAAACATCCCGAGCTCGTCTACGAATACACCTGCAAATGGAACACGGTGGCCGTGGTCTCCGACGGCACCCGGGTGCTGGGTTTGGGCGACATCGGCCCCGAGGCGGGGTTGCCGGTGATGGAGGGCAAGGCCCTCCTCTTCAAATACCTGGGGGGCGTCGACGCCTTCCCCCTCTGTCTCAAGACCAAGGACACCGAGGAGATCATCCGGACGGTGAAGATCCTCCAGCCCTCCTTCGGGGGGATCAATCTCGAGGACATCTCCCAGCCCAAGTGCTTCGAGATCCTCGACCGCCTCCGCCGGGAGTGCGAGATCCCGGTCTGGCATGACGACCAGCAGGGGACGGCGGCGGTGACGCTGGCCGGCCTGATCAACGCGCTCAAGATCGTGGGCAAGGAGATGGGCCAGGTCCGGATCGCCATGGTGGGGGCGGGCGCCGCCAACATTTGCATCGCCCGGATGGTCATCGCGGCGGGCGTCGACGCCGGCAACATCGTGATGTGCGACACCAAGGGGACGCTGCACGCGGGCCGGACGGAGCTCCCGGAGAGCCACAAGGAGAAATGGGAGATGTGCCGAAAGACCAACCGGGCGGGCCTGAAAGGGGACGTTCCGGAGGCGATGGCCGGCGCCGACGTCCTGATCGCCCTCTCGCGCCCCGGCCCGGACACGATCAAGAAGGAATGGGTCTCCCGGATGGCGAAGAACGCCGTGGTCTTCGTCTGCGCCAACCCCATCCCCGAGATCTGGCCCTGGGAGGCCAAGGAGGCGGGGGCGAGGATCGTCGCCACCGGACGAAGCGATTTCCCGAACCAGGTCAACAACTCGCTCGGCTTCCCCGGGATCTTCCGGGGGACATTGGACGTGCGCGCCGCCACCATCACCGACGAGATGTGCATCGCCGCCGCCCGGGAGCTAGCCCGCTGCGCCGAGGATAGGGGTTTACGGGAGGACTACCTGATCCCCACCATGGACGAGTGGGAGGTCTATCCCCGGGTGGCGGCGGCGGTAGGGATGAAGGCGATCGAGCAGGGGGTGGCCCGGAAGAAAGCGACCCGCGAGGAGCTCTTGCGGACCGCGGAAACGCTGATCAAGCGGTCGCGGAAGATGACGGGGATGCTGATGCAGAAAGGCTTCATCCCGCCGAGCGACTAAAACAAGGAGTAATGGAGTGTTGGAGTAGAAAAAGAATCGGAGTACTGGAGTGATGGAGTATTGGGGAAACAGCCCGGCCGTTGATCCCAGTACTCCAATACTCCAATACTCCACTACTCCACCACTCCCATGTGCTCTCTTATCCAACAACTCGGCTCACCCGGCTAGAACTTATGCGCGAAATCGCTTCATCCTCCATCACCTCCGCCGTCCGGCGCCTCTGCCAGGAGGCGAACTTCCGCCTCCCGGACGACGTCCTCGCCGCCATGCGGGAGGCCGTCGAGCGGGAGGAGTCGCCGACGGGAAAGGAGATCCTCCGCCAGTGCCTGGAGAACGCCCGGATCGCGCGGGAGGAGAAGGTCCCCCTCTGCCAGGACACCGGATTCGCGGTGATCTTCCTCGAGATCGGACAGGGGGTCCGGATCGCGGGAGGCGATCTCACGGAAGCGGTCAATGCGGGCGTCCGGGAGGGCTATGCCGAAGGATATCTCCGCAAGTCCATCGTCGCCGATCCCCTGCGCCGGAAGAACACCTCCGACAACACCCCGGCGATGATCCACGTTTCCATCGTCCCCGGCGACCGTCTCGTCATCACGGTCGCGCCGAAAGGCGGAGGGTCGGAGAACATGTCGGCGGTGAAGATGCTCGCTCCGGCCGCCGGCGAGGAGGGGATAAAGAGTTTCGTGATCGAGTGGGTGCGCAGCGCCGGCGCCAACCCCTGTCCCCCAGTGGTGGTCGGCGTAGGGATCGGCGGTACATTCGAGGGGGTGGCCCTCCTGGCGAAAAAAGCCCTCCTCCGTCCGCTCGGGTCGTCCCATCCCGATCCCTTCTATGCCCGCCTGGAGGATGAACTGAAGGGGAAGATCAACGACCTGGGCGTGGGACCGCAAGGACTGGGCGGGCGGGTCACCGGCCTCGGCGTCCAGATCGAGGTCTATCCCTGCCACATCGCCTCTCTCCCGGTGGCCGTTAATTTGAACTGTCACGCGGCGAGGCATGCAAGCGTCACTCTGTAAAAGGAGACCAGCGGAGGCGAACCTGTGGGAGGGGCATTCTTGCCTGCCCCGATGACTATAAGTTGTATATAAAAATCGGGGCCCCGATCCGCATCAGCCCGGATCGCGACAGGAATGTCGCTCCCACGGCACAGACTAACGATCGCGCCCAAATCGCAACTGTGGGAGGGGCATTCTTGCCCCGATCCGCATCAGCCCGGATCGCGGGCGGGCTATTGAGAATTTGCAGGTGTCGAATTTGTTTCGCCTGCCTGCCGGCAGGCAGGGATTTCGATATTCGGATTTCGAATTTTACTAGGAGCTGAACGCCGCCATGGGGGAAAACACCCGACATAAATGTGATTTTCTCGTGATCGGATCCGGCCTCGCCGGGCTCTCCTTCGCCCTCAAGGCCGCCCGCTTCGGATCGGTCGTGGTCGTGACCAAGAAGGAGATCGCCGAGTCCTCCACCGCCAACGCCCAAGGCGGGGTGGCCGCCGTGGTGGCCGACCGAGACTCCTTCGCCAGCCATGTCGATGACACACTCAAGGCCGGCGACGGCCTCTGCCGCAAGGAAGTGGTGGCACTCGTGGTGGAGAGCGCCCCGGCGGCGATCAACGACTTGATCGCCCTCGGCGTAGATTTCACCCGCTCCGAGAAGAACCGCAAGGAGTTCGCCCTGGGGATGGAAGGCGGCCACTCCCGCCGCCGGGTTCTCCATGCCGCCGATCAGACCGGCCTCGAAATCGAGAAGAAGCTGGTGGGGGCGGTGACGGGCGAACCCCGCATCCGCGTGCTCGAGCATGTCATCGCCATCAACCTGATCATCGGCAAGGACGGACGCTGCTGGGGCGCCTACCTGCTCGACACCAACCGGAAAAAGGTGATCACCTTCCTCGCCCGCGAAACCGTTCTCGCCACCGGCGGATCGGGCAAGGTTTACCTCTACACCTCGAACCCCGACGTCGCCACCGGCGACGGGGTGGCCATGGCCTACCGGGCGGGGGCGAGGATCGCCAACATGGAGTTCATCCAGTTCCACCCCACCTGCCTTTACCACCCCCAGGCCAAATCCTTTCTCATCTCCGAGGCGGTCCGGGGGGAGGGCGGCGTGCTCAAGACCGTGGACGGGCGCCCCTTCATGGAACGCTACCACCGGATGAAGGACCTGGCGCCCCGGGACACGGTCGCCCGCGCCATCGACACCGAGATGAAAAAAACCGGGAACGACTACGTCCTCCTGGATATCACCCACCAACCTGCGGCCTTCATCCGGAGGCGTTTCCCCTACATCTACTCCCGATGCCGGTCTTTCGGGATCGACATGACCAAGGTCCCCATTCCCGTCGTTCCGGCCGCCCACTACTCCTGCGGAGGCGCGGCGACCGATACCTGGGGGCGGACCTCGATACCCGGCCTCTGGGCGATCGGCGAGGCCGCCTGCACCGGCCTGCACGGGGCGAACCGCCTCGCCTCCAACTCGCTCCTGGAGGCGATGGTCTTCGCCGACCGGGCGCAGAAGGCGGCCGGGGCGGGGCTCTCGCGGGAGATCCCCTTCCCCTTCATCCCCCCCTGGAAGACGGGAAACGCGGTGGACAGCTCCGAGGCGATCATGGTCGCCCACAACTGGGACGAGATCCGGCGGCTGATGTGGAACTACGTCGGGATCGTCCGCTCCAACAAGCGCCTGGACCGCGCCCGGCGGCGGATCCGGAATTTGCAGAACGAGATCACGGAATACTACTGGAACTTCCTGGTCACCGCCGACCTGATCGAGCTCCGCAACATCGCCACGGTGGCCGAGCTGATCATCCATTCGGCCGCGAAGAGGAAGGAAAGCCGGGGGCTCCACTACAGCCTGGATTATCCGAAGAGAGACGATGAACATTTCCGGAAGGATACGGTCATTTCACGGGGACACTCATAAAAGGGTTACTAGCAGTTACGATTGGTTACTAACGGTTACTATCGGTTGCATCACGCCTGCGCGTTGTTCCCAACGCGCTCGCGAATGCCGGGCCGGCCGCAACTGTTCGTAACCGTTAGTAACTGCTCGTAACCGTTCGTAACTTTTGCATATGACATACCGATGAGCGATCCAATACATCTGACCACCCCTCTCTCCGCCGCCGCCGTGGCCTCGCTCTCCATCGGCGACAACGTCCTCATCACCGGGACGCTCTACACCGCCCGCGACGCCGCCCACGCGCTTCTCACCGATCTCATCCGGAAGAATCAGCCTCTCCCCTTCGATCTTGCGGGACAGATCATCTATTACGTCGGCCCCGCCCCGGCCCGACCCGGCAAGCCGATCGGCCCGGCCGGCCCCACCACCTCCTACCGGATGGACCCCTACGCGCCGCTCCTCATCGAACACGGCCTCCGGGGGATGATCGGGAAAGGGAAACGTTCTCGCGAGGTGGTCGAGGCGATGAAAAAGTACCGGGCGGTCTATTTCGCCGCGGTGGGGGGGGCGGCGGCGCTTTTGGCCCGCTCGATCCGCGCGGCCGAGATCGTGGCCTATCCCGAACTCGGGACGGAGGCGATCAACCGCCTGACCGTGAAAGACTTCCCGGCGATCGTGGTCAACGACATCTCCGGGCGTGACCTCTATGAAGAGGGACAAAGAATTTATCAGAAGGGTTGAGGAGATCAGCGGGGAGAAGCTTTCCGCCTGCTACCAGTGCGGGAAGTGCTCCGCGGGTTGCCCGCTGGTCTCCGCGATGGACATCCTCCCCAACCAGGCGATCCGCCTGGCCCAGCTGGGGGCGGAGGAGGTCCTCGATTTCCAGGCGATCTGGCTCTGCGCCTCCTGCCTCACCTGCGCCGCCCGCTGTCC